>DATGHC010000052.1:0-33978 GCA_035308165.1 Candidatus Acidiferrales bacterium
CTTTTGGGCTACAGTTGAAGGCAGCATTAGTGCCGAGATCAGGCTGTATTCTATCAAGGTCAGTGACACCGGCACATGTCACGCAGACTTTCAAGTCGTTTACAAATTCCCTCGGCAGGAGGGTGGCGGCTGAATTGTGTAAACCCGGGGACAGACGGGACGTTTTCTGATAAATTCTCAGAGTGGCTCGATTGGCTCGTGTCGTTGTCGCCAACATTCCCTACCATGTCACTCAGAGGGGCAACGCCCGGCAGTTCCTGCTGGTCGCGGCTGCGGAATCGTGGCCTTGGTCGAGCGCCCCCGCCCATTGCGGACAGGCGGAAAGCGCCCTCGGCCTGGACATGGAAAAATGGAGGAAGCGGTGGACCTCCAGGGACTGGCAGGTTTTCCTGCTTGCAGGTGAGACGGTTGCAGACCTCCAGGCCATCCGTGAGAACACGCATAACGGTCGCCCTCTCGGAACACCTGAGTTCGTGAAGCAATTGGAAGGTGCTACGCTTCGGCGCCTGACGCCCCAAAAAGGTGGCAAGCCGCCACACGCTAAAAGGAACGTTGAGACACAACTGGACATAGATTTTGCGTAATCCTTTTAGCCAAAAACAGGGTAACGTCCCGTCTGTCCCCGGGTTCGGCCATGCTTCCAATCCCAGGATTGCTCGTGCGCGGTGGTATAAATGAATACGGATTCTGATCAGCCGGCTCATTTCAGGGGTGAAGGCCATGCGGTCGGCACGACTACCGGACCTCGCCCAAAGCGGGGACGTACAAAGCGCCGATGGCTCTACAGCGCTGTCCTTCTTCTTGCGTTGGCTTCCTTTTTCGCAATTTTCCCCAACTATATTGTCGCCACCGCTTGGCACTTGTGGCACGATCACAGTGTGCTACTCGGCCAACTGGAAATACCCGTTCCCTCGAGCTGGTGGACTGTCACTCCGGATAGCGGCGTGATCATCACCCGAATGCCTCCAAGATTTGAAAAGAACGACACTGCCGAAATCGTAATCGCTCCGCTTAAGTCTCGGGCAAAAGTGCCAATCGACCTGGAAAGATGGAAAAGTCTCATGACCGCAGAAACGGTTGGGGACAATTACACATTCAAGTCTGAATTGCCAATGCGAGTTGGCAACACGCTAATTCCTTGTCTTGAATTCGACGCGAGGAGAGAAAAGGATTGGGTGCAGGTCAGCTGCATCATTCCTAGCCAAAACGCATACATGGAATTTACCGGATCCACGCGCTACGTTTCGGCATTCGAGGCGATTGCCGCTGGCATCAAAGGCATCCCTTGATGCGGCTAATTGAATGATGGCGTCGCCTCCTTTGACCGAGTAGACTTGGGTGGCCGTAGAATTGAGGGTGGCCCTCGATAAGAACGAAGGCGTTGTCAAGAAACACCTGTGCCCTGCAATGATTTTCTGCACCGCATTGATGTCGGAGTTGGTGGAGAACCGAAGCTCTGGACATCTCCCGGTGAATCACTTCTCGGTGGAGTCGTTCCACCAACCATCGCACCACCTCAGTCCATCAAGAACCTCACAGAGCCAAGACTTTTGCCTCGCGCTCTCCAACTTTTCTTTAATCTTGCTTCTAAATCCTTCTTCGATCCTTGCACGCAGAAATAATTTTTCTGGCCTTTCAAATCATTCCATGTTAGAATTGTTAGAGTAGGATTAGTTACCTCTACCGTTAAGAGAGTCCCAAAAACACCAATCTCAATTTTCCGCTTTTTCAGAAAATTTCGTTTTCTCCTTATTTGGTTGGTCACCCAACCAACTAAGCTAACCGCCCTCTCTTCAATCAGTTACAGCGGACCCTTCCACATCATTCCCTTCGCTCCGCGCAGTTATTAGTACCAACGGGTCATTGTTTCCCCCCACCAACCCGCCATAATGGAACCGCAGCCCGTTTATCCCTTTCCTTGGGAAGACCATCATTGGTTCTTCAGGATGACCCGGGCACCTCTCTATGTCTGCTCTGCGTGGCAAGACAGGTCTTGCGATCATCTGGTTGTGCTTCGTCGGCGGATACGGCGCCGTCTCTCTATTGCTGCGCCCCGGCTCCCAGTTGACCGCCTTCGCCGACGTGGCGCAGTGCATCGTTCTGCTATTCGCCAACGCCGGCCTGCTGCTCAACGCTGCCTCGCCCGACTGGCGCCGAAACTCATTCTGGATGCTGCTGGGAATGGGCTGCGGAATGTGGCTCAGCGGCCAGTTGCTGTGGACTTATTTTGAAGTACTCCAGCAACAGCCTGTCCCCGATCCGTTTCTCGGCGATGTAATCTTTTTTCTGCACACGGTTCCACTTCTGGGGGCTCTGGCGCTGCGTCCGCACGCGCCGCAAGCCGACCGCAACCTTCGCTTCGGTCATGTGGATTTCCAACTCCTGCTCTCCTGGTGGGTTTATCTCTACTTATTCATCGTCATCCCGTGGCAATACGTGGTGCCGGACGTAGTCCGCTACGGGCTGAGCTACAACCGCCTTTACAGTGTTGAGAATTTCACGCTCGTCGCCGTGCTGGGTTATTTAGTGGCGCGCACGTCAGGACCTTGGAGAAGGGTGTACGCGCATTTGATGGGCGCGGCCTTAACCTATGCGCTGAGTTCGATGGTCATCATCGCCGCGATCGATCGCGGCGCATACAGTTCCGGAAGCTATTATGATCTCCCGCTGGTGGCTTCCTTCGTGTGGTTCGGTATGGCGGGGATTGTTGCGCGTCGTGTTTGTCCCCCCGCCAGCGCGGTGAATCCTCCTTCGGAAGAAGAATCTTCCGAGATGCCCGCGGAAAATAACTGGCCGGCGCGAATGGCCATGGCCGCCGCCCTTTCGTTGCCGGCGCTGGCGTTGTGGTCGGAAACGCTGAGCAGCGCTCCCCCCGCGGTGCGCCGCTTCCGGCTGTTGACCACACTCGCTGCCATGGTGGTCCTGAGCTCGCTCATATTCTTGCGGCAACGTCTTGTGGATGAGGATCGTCTGCGACTTCTGCGCGGTTCCAAAGATGCTCTGGTAAATCTGCGCCGCATCCAGAGCCAATACGTTCAAGCGGAAAAATTGGCTTCGGTGGGCCAGCTCGCGGCCGGCGCGGCGCATGAAATCAATAATCCCTTAACCGCGATTCTGGGATACTCCGATGTCCTGCTCGAGCTTCCGGCCATTCCCGATCGCGCTCGTGACATCGCGCAAAAAATCCGCGAGCAGGCTCGGCGCACAAAAGAAGTCATCAGCAAGCTCCTCAGTTTTGCGCAACCTCAACCGACCGAGCTCACTTTGTTGGATCTCAATTCCATTGTTGGCAGCGTGGTTGAGCTGCGCCGTCTCGACCTGCTCCACAAAAACATAAAGTTTGAGCTGGATTTGGAAAAGCCCTTGCCCGGTATTCGCGGAGATGCCAACCAACTCCTGCAGGTTTTTTTCAACATCATTGGCAATGCCGTGGACGCCATGGAGGAAGCAGGCGGCGGTCTCCTCACGGTTCGCACCATTCGGGATCATCGGAGCGTTGTTATCGAATTTTCCGACACTGGCCCTGGAATCCGCGACCCCGGTCTGGCCTTCGATCCTTTCTACACCACGAAGCCTGTGGGCAAAGGCACGGGCCTTGGTCTTTCCATTTGTTACGGCCTGGTGAAGGAACACAAAGGAAGGATTACGTGTGGCAACCGCCCGGGTGGCGGCGCAATATTTCGCATTGAGCTGCCCTCGGTTATGGCCATGCTCACTGGCAGGAATTCCGGGGCCACGCCTGCCCCGGTTACCACGCGGCTCTCGTGAGCAGAGAATAATCGCGAACGTGGATTTGGCGGAAGGAGAAATCGCATTGCGCCGCGGCGATTATATGACAGCGCAAAAATATGCACAGACAGCGACCGCTGCCTTTACGAAACCGGACGCCGAAACCTACCAGAAACGGGCGCTGCAGAACTTGAAGGCGGAAATTGAAAAGCATCTGCCGCAAAAATAATCCAACTCTTTAGTTTTTCCGGTACAAATCAGGACATTGCTTGCGGAGGTTTTCCACCTTCGGCGCATCGTTCATCATGATGTAGGGATTGTCGGGATGCTTGATGGCGTAATCCTGATGGTAGTCTTCCGCGGGATAAAACGCTTTGAGCGGCACGACTTCGGTCACGATCGGCCCATGAAAAACTTTCGCCGAATTAAGCTGATCGATGTAAGCCTGGGCGATGTGATGCTGCCCATCGGTGGAATAAAAAATGATGGAGCGATACTGCTTGCCGTAGTCGGGTCCCTGACGGTTCAATTCTGTGGGATCGTGCGCCACGGAGAAAAATACCTTGAGCAGCGTGCCAAAAGAAACCTGCGAGGGATCGTAAACAATTTTCACCGATTCGGCGTGGCCCGACTTGCCCTCGCTGACGGTCTCGTAATCGGCTGTATTCGCGGCGCCTCCTGAGTATCCAGCCGTGGCGCTGGTCACGCCCTTCACGTGCTCGAACACCGCCTGAATGCCCCAAAAACAGCCGCCCGAGACGACGACGCTCTGCTGGCTCTTCGCGCCGGCGAGGGGATCGTCAACGGCCGGGTTCGGAATTGCCGTCGCCGCAGTTGCTGAGTTTCTGGAGAGATTCACACCCAAATAAACCACAGCGCCCAGGAAGATGACTCCCATTACAATCGAACGGAACATGAATTTCTCCTTCGCTTGATGACCGACTTCAAACAGAATTCTACTCCTTTTCAATTAGATTCAGTTGGGGTCAGGAAGTTGCCGCAATCAAGCAAGAACAGCCTTTCTTGTATTAGACTTTGCGCGCCATGAAAACGATCGCATCGAGAGCTAAACGAAGTGCTTCCGTGTGGAACCGCCGTCATTTCATCGCCGTCTGCTCGGGCCTGGGGCTGTCCGGAACGCTTCTCCCCGGCGTGCTGTGGACTCTGGCGCAGGACAAGCCCTCAATCACCAAAGATATGATCGACAACGCCGCGCGCATCGCCGACGTGCAAATCGCAGATGAACACAAGCAAATGATGCTCGATGGCCTGAACAATCTCACCACTGGATTTGAGGCCATTTACAAGCTTCACATGCCGAACAGCGTCCAGCCGGCGTTTATCTTCGATCCCCTTCCGATGGGCGCCACAATTTCCACAGCAAAATCTCCAATGATCCTATCTGCGGCGCCCAGTATCGCGCTAAAGGCTCCGAAGAATATCGAGGATGTCGCTTTTTATACCGTTCGCCAACTTGGGGAATTGCTGCGCACGCGAAAAGTTTCCTCGATGAACCTGACGGAAATGTATCTCGAGCGGCTGAAGCGCTATGACCCCCTGCTGAAATTCGTTATCACGATGACGGATGACCGCGCGAAAACCCAGGCGAGAGAAGCTGACAAGGAGATTGCCGCCGGAAAATTTCGCAGCAACCTGCACGGAATCCCCTGGGGGGCAAAGGATTTGCTCGCGGTGAAGGGATACCGCACCACCTGGGGCGCGGGCGGGTTTGAAGAGCAAGTAATTGACGAGGATGCGACCGTGGTCCAGCGTCTGGACAAGGCGGGCGCGGTTCTGCTTGCCAAGCTCTCGCTCGGCGCACTGGCCATGGGCGATCATTGGTTCGGGGAAATCACGCGCAATCCGTGGCGGCCGGAACAAGGTTCAAGTGGCTCTTCCGCCGGGCCATCCTCCGCAACGGCGTCGGGGTGCGTCGGTTTCGGCATCGGCACGGAAACGCTCGGCTCCATCTCGTCTCCCTCCACACGCTGCGGCGTCACCGGTCTCCGCCCCACATTTGGGTTTGTGCCACGCACCGGAGCGATGACGCTTTCCTGGACCATGGACAAGATCGGGCCGATCTGCCGCGCCGTGGAAGATTGCGCCATGGTGATGTCCGAGATTTACGGGCCGGATGGAAAAGACCGCGTGGTCAAACCTGCGGCGTTCAATTGGAACGCGCGCTTCGATTGGCGCACGCTGCGCGTTGGCGTTCTGCAAAAAGAATTCGAGCTGGCCCCGCTTGCCGACGTGAAACCGCCGAAAGCAATTGAGGAAATGACGCCGGAAGAGAAAACGCGCTGGGAGAATCAGGAGCAGCGCCGCAAGGCGGGACACGAGGCGCGGGCTTACGATCACAAATTCGAGGAGGCCGCGCTCGATCAACTGCGGGCGATGGGGGTGAAGATGAAGCCGGTGGAGTTGCCGGAGTTCCCCGTCAACGCAATGCGGCCTTTGTTGCAGGCCGAAGCCGCCGCGGCTTTTGACGAGATGACGCGCACGGGGCGCGACAAACTGCTGACCTATCAAGGCCCCGGCGATCGCCCCAACACGTTTCGCGTGGCGCGCTTCATGCCCGCCGTGGAATATATTCAGGCCAACCGCGCGCGCATGCTGCTGATGGAAGCGATGGGAAAACTTTTTGCGGATCTGGATGTGATCGTCGCGCCCACTGGCGGGCAGCAAATCGTAATTACAAATCTTACCGGACATCCAGCAGTCATTCTTCCCAACGGATTTCGCGGACCGGATGCCCCGCCACCTGCGAATGAAAATGCCGATGGCGGTCCGGGCACTCCGGTGAGTCTTACTTTCCTTGGAAATCTATACTCCGACGCTAAGTTGCTGTCGTTTGCGCGCGCATATCAGGAGCGCACCGGCTTCCATCTGCTTCACCCAAGTCTGCCGAAACCAAGTAAAGAAAATGGCTGAAAAGGTGGGGCCGGGCGTGCGGCAAGCTTTCTAGCATTCGTGTCATACTTCCCAGTGGAGGATTGATGTCTCAGCCCGCGATTGTTACGGAAGGACTCTCGCGCAGCTTCGGCGGATTGGTGGCCGTGGATCGCGTGGATCTGCGCGTGGACGCCGGCCAATTCTTCGGTTTTCTGGGCCCGAACGGCGCGGGGAAATCCACCACCATCCGCATGTTGACGGGCCTTCTGGCTCCAACCTCGGGGCGCGTTGAATTGCTGGGCCTGGATTTTGAGCGCAACTCCGTGGAAGTGAAACGACAGATTGGAGTGGTGCCCGAAGGCCTGGCGCTTTATGACCGGCTGACGGGAAATGAATTCCTGACTTTTGTGGGGCGGATGTATGGACTGGACCGCGCCACCACGGCGCAGCGCACGGCCGACCTGCTGGATTTCATGGACCTGGCCGACCGCTCAAAAACTTTGATCGTGGACTACTCGCATGGCATGAAGAAAAAGCTGGCGCTGGCCGCGGCCGTGATTCATGGCCCGCGGATTTTGTTTTTGGACGAGCCGTTTGAAGGCGTGGACGCCATCGCCGCCGGAACACTGAAGAACATGCTCCACAATATGACCGGGCGGGGCGCAACGATTTTCCTGACCTCGCACGTTCTGGAAATTGTGGAGCGCCTTTGCAGCCACGTGGCCATTATTCAGAAAGGGCGCATTGTTGCGCAGGGATCTCTGGATGAATTGCGCGCGGGCGTTGCCGCCATCTCCCACACAGGGGAGGCCGCCGGCGCGCCGGCGCAAAAACTTACGCTGGAGGAAATTTTCCTGGCAGTGGTAGGCCAGGAAGGCGATGCGCCGAAATCGGAGGACGAGCTGGCGTGGCTGAAGTAAACAAAACAAACGCAATCGCGAGGCCCACGTCGTTGGGTCAGCAAGTGTGGCTGGTGGTGGGGCTGCGCTGGAGAACATTTCGGAACGGTCTGCGCAGCAAATCGGAAACCATGCACCTGGTGGGCACCGTGGTGATGGGCCTGGCGTTTACATTCGTGACCCTGGGCGTGGGGGTAGCGATTGGTGTCGGCTCCTACAAGCTTGTTTCCATAAACGAATTTCAATTTCTGATTGCCATTCTGTGGGGCATATTTCTTTTTTGGCAGTTCGTCCCGGTGCTGACATCGCAGATGAATCCGGGTTTCGATGGCCGGAACCTGTTGCGCTTCCCTTTGCGATTTTCGGCATTTTTCCTGATGAACGTGGCCTATGGTTTTGCCGATCCGGCGGCGCTTTCTGGAATCTTTTGGCATCTGGCGATGGGAATTGGCGTCACGCTGGCGCGCCCGAGCCTGTGGCCCTGGGTTGTGCTCGCTTTGGGAGCATCCGTAGCGATCAATCTGATTTTCAACCGCATGCTTTTCGCCTGGATCGAACGATTTCTTGCCAGGCGGCGCACCCGTGAAATCTTGGGGGCGCTGTTCATTCTCATCGCCATCAGCTTTCAGTTTGTAGGTCCCGCAGTCCAGCGATGGGGAGGCCCAATTCAGCGGGCGATCACAGATTCGGCCGTATTGTGGCGGGTTCTTCCTCCGGGGGAAGCAGGAGTGGCGCTGGAACAAGCGGCTTCGGGTGATTCGACCGGGGCGCTGGAAACAATTGGATTGCTGTGCGTGTATGCAGCGCTATTTGCAGGGCTTTTCGCCACGCGGGTGCACGCGCAATTTACGGGCGAGGATTTGGGGGAATCCGCCGCTCCGGTACCCGTGTTACGCAGACCGGCAAAAATGCGCGAGGCCGGGACCGCGACTGTTGCGGCAGCGGCGGAGCAGCGGGCATCCGCCACAGACAATTTTGGTACACGTTTGTTCGGCGGGCCTGTGGCCGCGATTTACGTCAAGGAATTTCATTACTTGGTCCGCAACACTATTATGCTCATGAACGTTTTCATGCCGCTCCTGCTGATTGCTTTGTTCAGCCTGAACATGGGCATGGGAAGCACGCGGCACGGGGGCCGACCTCCCGCTTTTTTCAATTTCGCTACTTCACAACTGATCTATCCGGTTTCGGTGGCATACATTTTTCTTCTGGTCATGAATTTCTGCCCGAACAATTTGGCGTATGACGGGCGCGGGGTGGAACGGCTGTTCATGTCCCCGGTGAAATTTCGCGATGTGATGCTGGCCAAGAATCTTTTTCATTCCTCGGTGATTCTGCTTGAAGTCCTATTGGCTCTGGGAATGGTCGTCGCTCTCGGGCATGTGCCTTCTCTGCCCATCCTGCTGGTGACCTGGGCGGCGTTGCCCTTCGCCGCGAGTTTGCACTTCATGGTGGGAAACTGGCTGTCGTTGCAGTATCCGCGTAAATTTGAATTTGGAATTCGCCGCCAGCGCCCATCGGGATTTTCAATGCTCATGTCCTTCGCGCTTTTCTTTGTGATGAACGGGATACTGTCGATTTCCGCTCTGCTGTGTCTGTGGCTGGCCAATTTGTGGGTGCTGGCCGCGGTCTATGCGGGGTTAAGCCTGGCGGCGGTCACGGTTTATCGCGCCACGCTGGAGAGCACTTCCCAGCAGGCGCTCCGGCAGCGCGACATGCTTCTCGACCAACTGGCCCGCTAACTCTCCACGGAAACGAAACGCAAGAGGCACGCTGGGCGTCCATCTTTTCGCACGCCAACTCTGAATTCATGCGCTGGAACGGTTGCCAGCCACCGGTGGGCGCGATAAAGTCACCCGGGCATGCGAGTGGTGTGCGCCGTATTCATCCAATTCAGCAGATCGAGGAGCAGTCCATGAGAATGCGTGTGGTTACGCGACGAGTTTCGGAAATAGTGGCGCGATTATTTCCCAGCTTGACTGTTTTTATGATGGCCATGATGGCGGGCAGCGCGGGGTTTTGTCCGGCCGCGGCACCGCAGGATTTGCGCAATGATCTGAAAAAATTTGTAGAGACGCCGGCGGTGCCGGGATACGAACAGGCGCTCGGAAAAGAGATTCGCGCTGCAGTTGCGAAATGGAAGCCCCAGTCCGACTCGATCGGCAACGTACTTGTGACGGTTGGCAGCGGCTCGCCGCATCGCTTGATCGCCACTCCCATGGATGAGCCTGGCTATGTGGTGAGCGGCATCACCTCGGACGGTTTCTTGCGCCTGCAGCGCTTGCCGCAAACCGCGCCAAATCCTGTATTCGACATTCTCTATTCCGCGGAACCGGTTCAGATTTTCACTCGCTCGGGGAAAACTGTGACGGGCGTGGTAGCCGGACTTTCCACGCATCTTCAGGGCGGGCGCGTGAATCCCCCGCAGGATAACAACCTCGACGACGTTTACGTGGATATTGGCGCCACATCCGCAGCCGAAGTTCACACCGCCGGTGTGGATGTGCTCGACCCATTGGCCATTGAGCGGCACCTTTACGAAATGGGTTACGGCCGGATGACCGGCGCGGCGGTTGGCGACCGATTCGGCTGCGCGGCGCTGGTTGAAATGCTGCGCCATCTGGATCCCGCCAAGGTTCACGGGACGCTCACGGTCGCATTTGTAGTGCAGCAATGGGCCGCCTCGCGCGGCATCGATCGAATCCTGCAGCAATTTTCAACAACGCAAAAAGTGGACGAGTTCGTTTACGTTGGCCGGCTCCTTGCGCGGCGGACGCCTGCTGCCGGAGCGGGTGCAGCGGCGCCAGCCCCGGCCGGAGCGGGCGGGAATGGTGCGGCGGTAGATGCGCCGGCGCAAGGCGGGCGCGGCGGAGGCCGTGGCGGATTTACGCCCATCGAGCCCAAGCAACCTGACGGCGCCGGCGTTCTGATCGGCGGCGGGGCAACTTCAACGCTGAATGATTTCGCGTCGGAACTTTGGAACCTCGCGTCGAAGAACGACATCCTCGCGGTGGCGGATGAAACCGCTCCTCTGCCGCGTGGGCGAGACGCCGTCGCGGTTCCCCTTCCGGAGCGATTCGCGCACCTGAGCATTGCCACGCGCTGGGCCTCCACTCCCGGAGAAATTATCGACGCGGACGATTTGGTCGCTCTCACGCGATTGCTGGAGCTTTATGCGCAAGGCACGTCGGATACGCGGCCGATCGAACGCGCTTCGGCGCCGCTGGCGCGTCCTGCACTTCCGGCCGCGCCAAAGGTCGCGCCGACTCCGACCGAAGTCGTTTCCAAGTTGGTGGAAGCTTATGGCGTGAGCACTCACGAAGCAGATGTCCGTGCGCTGGTTTTGCGATTGCTGCCACCATGGGCCAAACCCACAATCGATGAAACCGGGGACGTGTGGGTTCATCTGGGCAGCGGAACGAAAGCAGCAAACACTCCGCGCCTGGTGGTCGTCGCTCACATGGACGAAATCGGATTTGAAGTCCGCGCCATCGAATCGGATGGACGCTTGCAGGTGATTTCCCGAGGCGGCGGGATTATGGACTTTTATTATGCGCATCCACTTCTGGTCCACACCGCAAACGGTGATCGTCCTGGAGTGATTGAGTTGCCGCCAACGTGGACGCAAGCGGGCACAGTGCTTAGCGGCCGAGGCGCGGCTGGGGCGGGCGCAGTAGGGGGTGCGGGCGCAGCTGGTGGCGCCGCAGATGCAGCACCCACACTTGGCGGCGCGGGGGCCGGCAATGCTGGCGCAGGCCGCGGCGGCGCGCAGGGCGGAGCGGCCGGTGGCGGCGGTGCGCGTTGGAATCTCGATGTGGGCGCGCGCAGCGCTGCAGAAGTCGAGCAGGTGGGCATCCAGGTCGGGGATTGGGTCACCGTACCGAAGAAATACCGTCCGCTGTTCGGCAGGCGAGCGAATGGGCGGAGCTTTGACGATCGCGTGGGTTGTTCCGCGGCGATCTCCGCAATCTGGGCGCTGGGGCCGGATCTACCCGGGCGCGATGTCACGTTCATTTTCTCTACCGGAGAAGAAATAGGGCTGGTGGGGGCAGCGGCCTCGGCCAAGAAAATGGCCGCGGAGGGACGCGCTCCCGATTACGTGTTCGCCATAGATACGTTTGTCAGCTCGGATTCGCCACTGGAATCCAAGCGCTTCGCTGATGCCATCCTGGGCCACGGATTTGTGGTGCGGGCGGTGGATGGTTCCAACATCACGCCGCGCGAACTTTCCGACAAAGTTGTGCGGCTGAGCAAAGCAGCAAATATTCCCGTTCAATACGGCGTCACCGGCGGCGGCAACGACGGTTCAACGTTTCTCCCCTACGGCACGATAGACATCGGCATGGGATGGCCGCTGCGGTACTCGCATTCGCCGGGTGAAGTGATCGACACGCGCGACCTGGATGCGCTGGCGCATATTCTGGCGGTGGTGGCAAAGAGCTGGTAGCCGCGCGGCAGAAAGAAATATTGCAACGAAGAGTGCGAAAGGTTTGGCGCGCCATTGCGGTTACCTGATTCGTGGATCGAACGGTTACCGTTCCTGGAAGCATTGGAAGAGGAATGGCAACCGATTCCCCGCGCCGCATTCGCGGTTTGGCTGATCTTCTACGTGTTTTTCCTTTTCGACCTGGCCGCGGGCGGGGATTTTCCCCATTACATGGATCTGGTCTTCATTCCCGTTCACGAGGGCGGGCACTTGCTGTTCCGCTGGTTCGGCCAATTCATCGCCGTGGCCGGCGGCACATTCCTGCAACTTGCGGCGCCGATCCTGCTGGCGATTTATTTTGCATTCCGCCGCCAGGCGCAGGCTGTGACGTTTTGTATTTTCTTTTTCTTCGAGCAATTCCTGCCGATTTCAATTTACATGGGCGATGCGCGCGCCCAGCAATTGCCATTGCTGACTGTGGGGAATAGCGACGACGTGATTCACGACTGGAACTATCTTTTCGGCAGGCTCGGTCTGCTCGAGCACGACACGCAAATTGCGTCGGCAACGCGAGTGCTGGGATGGTTGGGCATGCTGGCGACGGTGGCCTGGTTTTTGCGGCGCGGATTGGTTCGGAGGAACAGCGAAACGACGCCCGCGGGGTGATCCGAAGGCCTGAGATTCTCTAGCAATCGGCGTATTTGATGCATTTCACGGCGCGACTGCAGCCCGTTGCATCTGCTTCCTCCCACGCTTGAAATCCAAAGAAAAGCCTCACCGCAGAGACGCGGAGCGCACAGAGGATCCTTTGGATTCGCCTAACCGACAGGAGTGTGCCAGCTTTGATATAATCGCGCGCCATGCCCGCTTCTGCATCGAAGATCAAACCCGCGCCGGCCTTTAAGCCACCGCGCTACATCGTTGTCGAGGGGCCAATCCGCGTGGGCAAGAGTACGTTGGCGCAAACGCTTGCGGATCGCATGCATGCGCGGCGAATCTTTGACTGCGAAGACAATCCCTTTCTGGCGAGCTTCTATAAGGAGCAGCGCGGCGCGGCATTTTCGGCGCAGATGTATTTCCTGTGGGAACGGCAAAGGCGCCTGCGAGAAGCGGGCATCGGCGAAGCGCCCGGCGCGGTGGTGGCCGACTTTCTTTTTGAGAAGGACAAAGTTTTTGCCTATCTGAACCTGGACAACGAGGAACTGAAACTTTACGAGCGGTATTACGAATCGTTCGTGAAGGAGTTGCCGAAGCCGGACCTGGTGGTCTATTTGCAAGCGAGTCCGGAAGTGCTGCGCGGGCGCATCGCCAAGAAAGGCGCTCATGGGGAATCGAAGATTTCTCCTGAGTACCTCGCCGAAGTTGTCCGCGCGTACGAGCATTTTTTCTTTCATTACACTGCAAGCGACTTGCTGGTGGTGAACACCTCCGACATTGATTTTGTGGAGCGCAATGCCGATTTGCAGCAGCTCCTTAAGCGCATTCAGGAGCCGGTGAAGGGGACGCAATATTTCCTGCCCCTGAGTCAGGAATGATGGCCATCTCTTCCGGGGTTGAAACCCCTGACCTTCCACTGGTATAGGGAATTGGGCGTTACACAGATGCGGGTGAAGAGATTTTGGCTATAGAGACGCTGCTGCTTTTGCCTGGCCTGGAAGGGACAGGGACACTTTTTGCAGATTTAGTTGCAGAGCTTCCGCCAAGATTCAAAATCATCGTCGCCAGATATCCGACTGATAGATTTCTGTCCTACCCTGAACTTATCCCTTTCGTGCAGGAGATGTTCCCAGAATCCAGTCCATTCGTGATTGTTGCGGAATCTTTTTCGACGCCACTGGCGGTGATGCTCGCGGCGAAACATCCAGCGAATCTGGCTGGGCTGATCCTGTGCGCCGGGTTCGTTACGAGTCCCCTGGGACTCTGGTCGTCTCTGGCGAGGCCGTTGGTGCGGCCAATGCTATTCAGAAAGGCTCCGCCGAGACTTGTGCACAAATATTATTCGACTGGATTCAGTCCACCGGGCGACCTTGAAGCCCGCGTCCGCGCCGCCAATCGACAAGTTGATCCGGGGGTTATGGCTGGGCGCGTTCGAGAGGTTCTGGATTGTGATGCGAGGAAAGAACTGGCCGGAGTAGAAGTGCCATTCCTTTACATTCAAGGGGAGGGCGACCATCTGGTACGGGCGAAATGCTTTGAAGAAATTCGGCGGATTCGGCCGGACGCGAAATTGGCGAGGATTGCCGCTCCACATTTAGTCCTGCAGCGGGAACCGAGAAGATCCGCGGAAATTATTTGTGAATTTATCGATTCGATAGCCGTACCGGCGAGATGAAACGTTAACTGGGGAGAGAGAGAGGGGAAAAGAGATCGGTGATTGGAGGTTTCAAGATAGCGAATTGGAAGGAGAAGGGAGAACCCTTTCAACGCAGAGGCGCCGAGATCGCAGAGATTGCAGGGAGAGAGCAAATTCGATGGCGCGATAATGATGAGGAGGACATTTGGAGGATGCTTGCCTGTGGGTATGTGGGGAGATATGCTGACCAGGAACGCTCGGTAAGTTCGTGATGCGTCGTCTAATGGAGCACTTCGATGACTGACTGGACTCGACGGAAGTTTTTTGTGGCCACGATTGTGGGCGGAGTTGCGGCCGGCGCACAGAAATTATTTGGTGCGACCATGATTCGCGGCAATGGAGCAAGATCTGAAACGTTCGGCGAGGACCTCTCACCGAATTTGCCAATTCCCCCCGCGCAGGGCACACGCCCGCTGATCATTTCCTCGGCCAACGGGTTCCGGCATCTCGATAAAGGCATGGACGTCCTGAAAAAGGGCGGGGACACCTTGGATGCCGTGCTGGCGGTGGTGACGGAAGTGGAGAACGATCCGAACGACTCCAGCGTGGGATTGGGCGGGTTGCCGAATGAAGCGGGCGAAGTGGAGCTGGACGCGCAAGTGATGCACGGCCCCTCGCGTGGAGCGGGAGCGGTGGGGGCGATCAAGAGAATTCAGAATCCGTCGCTGGTGGCGCGGCGGGTGATGGAGCGCACGCCGCATGTTTTTATTGTGGGAGAAGGCGCGACGAATTTCGCGGTGGCCGAAGGATTCGAGCTCAAGCCCGATTTGCTGACGGCGTTTTCGCGGCAGGCGTGGCTGACGTGGAAGGCAAAGGCGTCGGGAAACTGGGCGCCCGGTCCGATCAGCGAGGACTGGAAGAAACATGTGGCTGTACTTTTCGATACGCCGGAAAAGCAGGAGATGATGGAGGCGGTGCTGCGCGTGGTGGAACATCCGCCGACGGGAACAATCAACTGCCTGGCGGTGGACGCCAAAGGAGATATTTCGGGGACGACAACCACGGCGGGGCTGGCGTGGAAAATTCCCGGGCGCGTGGGAGATTCACCGGTGATTGGCGCGGGAAATTTTGTGGACAACGAAGTGGGCGCGGCGGGGTCCACAGGGCTGGGTGAGGAAAATATCCGCATCTGCGGCGCGCACACGATTGTGGAGATGATGCGGAAGGGGATGTCTCCCGCGGATGCGTGCCAGGAGGCGCTGGGGCGGATTGTGCACAACTACAAGAATGACAAGGGGCGCCTCGCTGAATTCGATATTCAGTTCTATGCACTCAATAAGGATGGCGTGCATGGCGGCGGAGTTCTGTGGGGCCCGCAGCCCGGAAAAAATCCCTTCACTTATGCGGCCCATGATGGAACGGAAGCAAAGCACGCGCCGCTGACTCCTCACATCGAGGGCGCCACCCGCCCCACATCAAAAAATCCATAGCATGGATCGCGCGAACATCGTAATTGTCGGCGGTGGGGTGATTGGGTGCGCCGTGGCGTACGAACTGGCGCAGCGCTACGCGGATGTTTTTCTTCTGGAGCGTGCGCCAAAATTGGGGATGGGGGCCAGCACGCGGAACAGCGGAGTGATCCATTCGGGGATTTACTACGAACACGATTCGCTGAAAGCGCGGCTGTGCGTGGAAGGAAACCGGCTGATGTATGAGTTTTGCGCGGCGCACAGCGTGCCGCACAAACATTGCGGAAAACTGGTGGTGGCGGTGCACGAAGGTGAAGAGCACAAATTGGAAGAGTTGGCCGCAAAGGGGCGACGGAACGGGGTGGAAGGATTGGAAATTGTGGACCGCGCGGCGATTCGGGCGCGGGAGCCGCACATCGAGGCGCGGGCGGCGCTGTGGGTGCCGTCGGCGGGAATTGTTTCAGCGGAAGATTTGGTGAAAACGTATGCGCGGCTGGCGACAGAGCGCGGTGCGCACATCCTGACGCACGCGCGAGTGATTTCACTGGCGCCGCGCGGCAGCGGAATCGAAGTCGGAGTGGAAATTGCCGCGGCTGAAGAGGGTCAACCGCCCAGCCATGAAAATATTGAGGCGCGCTGCGCGGTCAACTGCGCCGGACTTTATGCGGATGAAGTGGCGGCCATGCTGGACTTCACGCGCTACCGGATTTATCCGGTGCGCGGGGAATATGCGGAGCTGGTGCGGTCGCGAGCGGACCTGGTCCGTGGGCTGGTTTATCCACTGCCCCATCCGGAGGGAATGAGCCTGGGCGTGCATCTGACGCACACGCTGTGGGACACGGTGCTGGTGGGGCCTACGGCAACTTACGTGAAAGAGAAGGACGATTACGAGCGCAACCGGCAAAGCCTGGAAGAATTCGTCCGCAGCGCACGGACGATGCTGCCGGAATTGAAGGTGGAGGATTTGCGGCTGAGCTATTCCGGGCTGCGGGCGAAGCTGGTGCCGCCGCGAGACGCCAGCGGAAAAGAACCCGCCGGTGGGCCGGCGGATTTCGTGATCCAACATGACCCGAAAGTGAGTGGGGCGATCCATTTGATTGGAATGGAGTCGCCCGGGTTGACTTCGTCGCTAGCGATTGCGCGT
This sequence comes from Candidatus Acidiferrales bacterium, assembly GCA_035308165.1. Classification (GTDB taxonomy): domain Bacteria; phylum Acidobacteriota; class Terriglobia; order Acidiferrales; family UBA7541; genus DASTCZ01. The sequence continues at coordinate 16,853 of DATGHC010000052.1, forward strand.
TATGTGGCACCGATCGCGGCGGAAGTGCTGAATTGATTTGGGGGGCTGCGGTTTTCCGGCGCGACGTGAAGTGAATGGGCGCGGGGATGTTTGGGCAGGTGGAAACGACTAAGGCGAGTTAGTGGACGACTTGGGAAGCGAAGACCAGGGCGACGCCTTCTCGCTCAACCTGAGGGAGATACTCCGCCAAAGCGGCAACCGTAGACGGACGGGGATGGCCGATGGCGACGGCTTCACCGTGCAGCCTGGCATCGCGGACGGCCTGGTCGAGTCTTTGGCGAATGGAGATTGAGTCGCCGGCGTCGTCCAGAAAAACATCGCGTAGGGCGGCGGGGACGCGCGCGCGCCGGGCGGCGTCGAAGGCAACACTTGTGGGAGCGGTGCGGCTGTCCACAAAATACAGGTCGCGCTCGCGCAGCGCAGGCATGATGGCGTTCATCAAGGCAGGGTCGGAAGTGCTGAGCGAGCCCTGGTGATTGTTGACCCCCAGTGCTTGTGGCACGGTGGCCAACATGCCCTGCATGACCCGGGTGACCTCGCCCGGATCCATTCCCGGATGCAATTCGATGGTTTCGGCTTTTTCATCGCTCTTGGCTTCCATGGGCAGATGAAGCATGACCTGATAACCGCGGCGGAAAGCTTCCTCGGCGATTTCCGTTGAGTGCGGCAGGTGCGGCAGCACGGAAAGCGTCAGGGGATAGGGCAACTGGAAAATGGATTCAGCCAGATCACGGTCGTAGCCGAGGTCGTCAAGGATGATGGCGAGCCTGGGGCGCCCGGCACCGGGCAGGGGTGGCTCCGGTTTAACCGACGGAGTCACGATACTGACAGCATGGGTGCGCTGGCCGGCATAAAAATATTCGTAGCGGATAATTCCGGTGACGCTGGTGCGCTGGATGCCCTTGAGATTGTGAACCTGGGCGACGCGGTTCAATTCATCAATAATGGCGGTGAGAGACGCTGAGTCAGTCTGGCCGCCTTCCGTGTGCGGCAAGGTGATGAAGATCAGGTCCGCGGGCGGAGCCGGCGGCTGGTCCCGGGGCGCCTGACCCGGTCCGCGCGGCGGAGCAGACGCGCTTCCGGGAATTGATTCGGGAAACATGCCCGTCTCCACGCGCCCATTGGAGGCATTTCTTGCGGCAAGAACAAATTCGCGTGTGATGGCGCGGATCTGTATGGCGGTGAGGGGGGCGGGCTTCTTCTGGCAACCGACGGCCAAGGCGGCGACGGGAATGACGACAAGGAAATAAAGCAAAAGATTCCGGAGCGACAGCGGCGTACGGTCCAGTAAATAATGTCGGGCGAATAAGGATTCAGGTTGAGATGAAGCGGCGGCCGGAGATTTGTGCAGCGACGCGGGACTCACCGCCAGACTAGACAATCACCGGGACAAGATTCCGGCTGTGACGGGGCAATCGGCGCTCCGCTGCTTTGCGAGCGCCATTCGCGCCATTGAGCAGCTCCAAAGCTTTGGTCAGCACGGGATCCGCGTGCACGTCCACGGGAGTGAGCGGCGGATTTTCGGCGAGACTGTAAGCAACCGGATCGTCGGAGTTATTTGTAACTTCCACGGTGGGGGAGACTCCATTTTCCGGAATCGATTTCCCATCGGGAGTGTAATAGAAAGCGACCGTGAGATTGACGGCTGCGCCATCATCCAGCTGAATGAGTTTCTGCTGGCTGGCCATGCCGAAAGTTCGCTCTCCGATCACGTCACCGCGCTTGTTTCCTTCAATCGCACCGGCCAGCACTTCCGCGGCACCCGAAGCCGCGCCGGAAGTCAGGACTGCGACGGTATTCTTCCAGACCACCTTGCTGGGGTCGGCAGGAAAATCCTGCTTGGCGACCGTCTGGCCCTTAAGGGTTGTAATGTTGCCTGAAGAAATGAACAGGCGCGCGGCAGCAATTCCTTCGGAATCGTCACCCAGCGCGCATCCGCGCACATCCAGGATGACTTTCTTCACGCCGTCGTGGTCCATCTCAACCAGTTTGGAACGAAGCTCATCGGCCTTTCCAGAATCGAGGGAAGGGACACGGACGTAGGCAGTGTCCGGGGCAATCTTTGTGACGGTGATATGCGCGGGGGTCAGGGCAGCAAGCGTAACCGACTTGTCCTCGGTTTCGGTCTGGCCGCGGCCGCGGCTGATTACAGAAACTTTGACCGTGGTACCGGGTGCGCCGCTCAACAATTGCAATGCTTGTTCGGTGGACATCTCCCGTGTGGTGAGGCCCGCGATCGCTTCGACGATGTCGCCTGGAAGGAGCCCGGCCTTTTCTGCGGGGCTGCCCGGCTGAGTGGAAATGATCATGACGTAGCCGAAGCGCTTGGAGAGAACCGCGCCAATCTGTCCGGCCGGATGGGCCGCAAGCTGTTTCTGGTACTGAGCGTATTCCTCAGCGGACATGTAGCTGGACATGGCGTCGAGCGATTCCAGCAAGCCGTGCAGTCCGCCCGAAGAGACCTTGGCCATATTGGGCTCTTCCACGTATTCATCCTGAATTTTTTGCAGGACTTCGCCGTAAACGGTCAGCGAGCGATAGGCCTTCTGGTCGTCTGACTGGTTGCGCAGCACATAACCCAATGCGGCGTAGGAGAATACGGCCAACGACAACGCAATGACAGCGATTTTAATAGGGCGGTTCATAGGATTTGGCTCGCCAAGGTGCGAGAAGGAAATTATAGCATTCCAGACAGCGGCAAGCCAGATGACGGTGGGCGGGGTTGCCTATCGTGCAGGGGGCAATCCATGGCGGTAGGAGGGCGTCCCCCAGTCCCATGTGCGCCTTGTGGCAGGAAGAATAGAGAGTTAGTGACTCGCGGAAGAGTGCGCCTCGACCGGCACTTCGACGGAGGTAATGTAAGTGCGCGAGAGGCGGTCGTGCCAGCTCAGGTGGTCCTCATCCCAGAAGGCCCACAAGAATCCCATCAGGGCGGTGGCCCCGGAGATGAGATACCCAAGGCTGCGCCACATAAGTTGACCGGGGGTCGCGGAGGCCCCTTCAAAACTTACAGGCCGCAGGCCCATGAGCATCATTCCGGGGGTGGCCCCGCCCATCATGGTGAAAAGTGTGAAGTATTGAACGTAGAGAAGCCCCAGGATGGCCCCATAAACCAGCGCATCCAGCCTCCCAAGAACCAGGCGCCCGCCGACTCCTGCGTACAGTGCCAGTACGCTGGCAAATGCCAACAGTAGACAGACGGCGTCCACGGCGCCTGCACGGCGGCGCAAGGAGAGTTCCGCCACAGGAAAAAGTTGCGAATCCTGGAGATCATTCAGCTCAACACTTATGTCCGCCAATGAATCCTGTAAAGATTCCTGCGACGGTTCAGGTTCGACGATGGGAGGAACGGATACGTCAATCAACAAGGGCTGAGCAACTTCGGGGGCGGGCAGCACCACGAGCGGCGCCGCGCCTTCCCCCTGAATCCGTGCGGAGGCGGCCGCGAGAGTGGCCTGCAGGGGATCTTCATACTGGTCGTCGTCAAGCACTCCCGGAGCTGGGAGAGGTTCGTCGACCGTATCGTCAGGATCCAGTTGCGAGCTCATAGAGACTCGCTCGCCGGATTGTTGCTGGTGGTCTTGTTGATCTGCGTTTTGCGGTTCGTTGATTTGCAACCCAAAGAGAAGCGAAGACTGCGAACTGTCGACAGGCTTGCGTCTTCGCTCGCGATAAGACCGGATGCGCTGACTGACTTCGCTGCGCCAGTCTGGTCCAAGAGTCAAACTTCGTTTGGAGCCGGATGCGAGTGACGAGGCAGATACTTCGGCTGGCTCGACCGATGCGTCCAGTCGAGCGTGACAGAAGCAGCATTTGTCGGCGCCGGATTGATTAATGGCGCCGCACTTCCCACAGGTTTGGATCACCGTGCCGTTTTGCGCTGCGGACGGTTTCCCGGAAAGGGACACGGACGAGTTTAGCAGGTCGGCGCCAAGTGGCCAGAGCAACTGCACCTGCATGTCTCGAATCATACAACCCTCCCGAAGCAATTTCCTGAGACGCTTGCGCAGCCAAAAGCACAGATGTGGCCGGATATGAGCCGCATTGCGGAGGGTGAGGGGCGGTGTTAGGCTACCACTTCATTTTTAACTGAAACGACAGAGCCGATGCGTTTGACCACATTTGCGCGGGTTTTCCGCGCCTTCTCCCTGACTTGTAAATTGGCCGGGCTTTTTTGCATGGCGGAGGGCGTATCCATGGCGCAAACCCGGATGCAACTGCCGGCGCGCGGAGGCGAGGCAATTATTTCTTCGGATAAGCTGACCGGCCGCCAGGGAGATGTGGTGATTTACGACGGGCACGTGGAGGTTCACTACGCGGACGTCGTGATCCACGCCGACCACGCGGAATTCAATACGCAAACCCGCGACGTTTCCGCCCGCGGCCACGTGCAGTTTGACTATGAAAACCAGCATTTGGAAGCTGATGATGCGCTCTATAACCGGGACACCGATCACGGCATTTTTCATAATGTCCACGGGAACATGAAAGCGCAGGCGCGCCCGAACCCAAATGTTCTGGTGACACCGAATCCGCTGACCTTCGAGGCCAAGGAAGTCGATCGAATTAACGACAACACCTACATTCTTCACGACACGCAACTCACCGTGTGCGATCCGGAAAAACCTACCTGGCAATTCTTCGCGCCCTACGCGACGGTTCACGTGGACCAAAAAGTTGCGTTGCTAAACGCAAACTTCCGGTTGCTGCGTATCCCACTGGTCTGGCTCCCGTACATGACAGCGCCTGCCGGGAAGAATATCCGTCAATCAGGATTCATGATCCCGGCCATCGGGCAGAGCTCGCTGAAGGGCACGATTCTTGGTGATTCCTACTACTGGGCTCCAACGCAATGGTTTGACGCGACTGTCGGTGCAGAATTCATGAGCCGCCGCGGCTGGAGCCAAACGGACGAGGTGCGCGCCACGCCCTGGGAAAACGTGAACTTGACGGCGAATTTCTTTGGCGTTGAGGACCGCGGCCTGCCCGGACCCGGTGGGGCGTTGCAACCCGAAGGGGGCAATGAAACCCGAGTTTCGTTTGACGCGTTGCTGCCACAGGGCTGGCGCGCCGTCGCGGATGTGGACCGGTTGAGTTCGCTCACTTTCCGGCTGGCTTTCTCTCCGACTTTCGGGGAGGCGGTGAACGCCGAAGCCGACACCAGCGCGTATCTGACCAACAATTTCCGCGGGTTCAGTTTGAATTTCGGTGTGCTCGATAACAAGGACTTTATTACCGTCCAACCCGCAACGTCAGTGGTGATCCGAAGCCTGCCGACGCTGAGTTTCGGGTCGGTAGACCAGAGCTTCTGGAAACGGATGCCTCTGTATTTCGGATTTGATGCGTCGTTAGGCGCGATGTACCGCAGCGACTCGAATATCACCACGCCCACCATCGTTCAGCGAAGCGAATTTGCGCCGCGCGTGACCCTGCCCTTGCACTGGGGTCCATGGCTGGGCCTGACCACCACCTACGAATTCCGGGCTACACGTTATGGCGCGCAACAGCAGAACGGCACCGTGGTCGGCAATCCGTTTCTTCGTGCTTCGGGCGAGGTCACGGCGGATTTGCGTCTGCCAACTTTCGAGAGAGTTTTTCAAACCGGCGATACGAAATGGAAACACTCCATTGAACCGGATATCGTGTACCGGTACGTTACGGGCGTGAATGATTTTGGGCGGTTCATCCGCTTCGATGAAGATGAAACGCTCACGGACACAAATGAGTTCGAGTATGGACTGACCAACCGGCTCTACCGCAAGGCCGCCGACGGGACCATCCAAGAGTTCATCACCTGGCGGGTGGTGCAGAAATATTTTTTCGATCCGACATTCGGCGGGGCCATTGTGAACGGGCAGCCGAACACATTTCAAGCGCTAGATTCCATCAGCCCGTTTGCAATTGCCACAGGACCCACGCGGTTTTCGCCCTTGGTGAGCGATTTCCTGGTCACGCCCGGAGGGAAGTACGACGGCGAGTTTCGCGTGGAATACGATACCCACACCAACCGATTTATTTCTGCCGGCACGCTGTTGAAAATCCATCCCCGTGATTATTTCACGGTGACCCTGGCTCACTTCGACATTAATGCCGACCCGGCGCTGCAGCCACGGTCCAATCAAGTGCGCGCTCTGCTTGGCTATGGCGACCAGAGCCGAAAGGGATGGAATTTCACGGGCGGGTTCAGCTATGACATCCAACAGAAATTCCTGCAAAACCAAATCGTGCAGGTGGGGTATAACGGCTCCTGTTGCGGAATTCAATTTGAATACCGCCACATCGCGCTCGGCTCGATCCGGAATGAGAATCAGTACAAGGTGGCGTTGGTGATCGCCAATATCGGTTCGTTCGGCAACGTGAAACGGCAGGACAAGATTTTTTGATGAGGAAATCATCCGTGGCCGCGGCCAAAAAGTCTGTGCTCACCAGCGACCTGTCGTTTGCTTCGATCGAAGAACTCTCTGCGCTTCTCGCACTCCGCCAAGTTTCCCCCGTCGAGCTTGCAAAATTATTTTTAGATCGCATCGAGCGTCACAACGCCTCGTTGAATGCGTATCTGACCGTCACGCGGGAGCAAGCACTGGTGGAAGCCCGCGCTGCAGAAAGACGTCTGGTTTTGCGCCGCGCGAGAGGGCCGCTGGATGGAATTCCCCTATGCGTGAAAGACAACATTTGGACGCGCGGGGTGCGAACCACGGCGGGGTCAAAAGTCTTGGAGAAGTTCGTGCCGGAATTTGACGCGACGGTGGTGAGCCGGCTGCGACGGGCGGGCGCGGTGCTTCTGGGGAAAACCAACCTGCATGAATTTGCCTATGGAGTCACCACGGACAATCCCCATTACGGGGCCACGCGGAATCCCTGGGACCGCGACCGCATTCCCGGGGGATCGAGCGGCGGAACGGCTGCGGCAATCGCCGCGGGGCTTTGTAGCGGAGGAATCGGGACGGATACGGGCGGCTCGATACGAATTCCCTCCGCGCTTTGCGGGATTGTTGGGCTGAAGCCAACTTATGGCCGGGTGAGCTCCCGCGGAACCGTGCCGTTAGCGCCGAGCCTCGATCACGTCGGGCCAATGGCACGAACGGTTGGAGACGCTGCGCTGCTGTTCGCGACGATTGCGGGGCGCGATCCGCAGGATCGTGTGACGCTCGACCAGCCTCGATTCAAACCGTTTGCCTCCCTTCGGGAGTGCGCGTCGCGGCTGCGTCCGCGCTTCACGAAAAAACGGCCGCTCCGCTTGGGCCGCCCGCGCGAATATTTCTTTGAAAACATCGCGCCCGAAGTAATGAGCGCGGTTGACGCCGCCGTTCGCAGCTTTGAAAAAGCCGGCGCCGTGGTGGATGAGATTTCGATGCCGGGCGTGAAGGATGGCGACGGGCCGTCCACGTCCATCGCTCTCGCGGAAGCTGCTTTTGTTCACGAGCGGGCCGGATGGTTCCCCGCGCACTCGGCGGAATATGGTGAAGATGTGCGCAAGCGGTTGGAGATGGGCCGCGACATTCGCGCCGCGGATTATCTGGCCGCGCTGGAAATTCGTACGCGCGTGCGCGCCGACTTTGATGCGGTGCTCCGCCGCTTTGATGCGATCCTAGCGCCTACCGTGCCGATAGCCGCTCCGCGGATTGGCGAGCGTGCGACGACCATCAACGGCAAGGAAGAGGCGGTGCGCGGCGCGCTGATTCGCTTGAATCGGCCGGCGAATTTGACCGGACTTCCGGCGATCTCTGTGCCCTGCGGATGGACGCGCGAGGGGCTGCCGATTGGGTTACAGTTGATTGGCCGGGCCTGGGGCGAAGAAGAGCTCCTGGTCATTGCGCGGCTTTTTGAGGAAGCGCATCCGGAATTTCGCCGGCATCCGGCAGGATACTAATCTTCGCCTGTGCCGGTTCCGGGGATGGAGATTCATGGATCATCCGTTCCGGAAATGAGCCTGGGAATTGCATCAGCCAGTGACCGATTTGAAAACCGATCCATCCCACAAGCAGCCCACCCAGAACGTCCGCGATGTAGTGGTTGCGCACGTAGACCGTCGAGACGCACATACACGTGAAAAATGGGAGGAATATCCAGAAGAGATGGCGGCGATATCTCCAAGCTCCCAGCAAGGCCACCAGTGAACCTGCGACATGTTCGGAAGGAAACGCTCCGCCGTGGACGCGGCCGAAATGCTCGATAAGATCGCTGAGCCGGGTGAACGGGCCGCCATGAAGCGGCGTGACGTGAAGAGCCGCGAGGGAAAAGTAGGGGCTTTCGGCCGGAAGGAGAATGGAAATCACATATCCAATGGCGTATGCGGCCATCGAGCTGGTCATCACCGCCCAGAATGCGCGCAGACGGGAAGTTTCGACGGAGGGTGAATCCGGGCCGAAGCAATAGAGAAAAATGCAGAGAATCGTCAAATAAAAAAAATAGGAGAGATAGGCGATCTGCATGGTTTCCGTGAGCGCCGGTCTGGCGAATTGCCCAAGCCACACCGTGGGATATACACCCAGCAGCGAGCGATCGAAGGCCAGGAACCAGGCGTCACACCATCCGCGGTGAAGCATGTGGGAGAGCGCGCCGAGCTCTTCAAAGCAAAAAAGGAATACGGCCTGGGGATACCAGTCCCGCGCACCATGCAAGAACCCAACGAACGAATTGCGTTTGACGAACTTGGCTGTTGATTGGCGCACGAAGGTGACCAGCCCAACTACGGCGGCGGTAAATCCGGAGTGAATCGCGAGCAAGCGCCCGGCACGGGGCAAGTGTTTACAAAACAGAATCATCAAAAGGCCGCTCAGGCCCAGATACGAGAGGGCCACCCACTCGAAGGCTCCACAGGCTTCGAGGATGGTGTGAACGGCCACGCGGACGCGTTGAAAGTGGCGATTCAAAGCGCGCGGAAGGATGATCCAGCCGAGAGTTGCTTCCGGCCTCCGAGCGGAATTGGGATTAAATTGAATTGTTTCCATGAATGCCTCTCCGCGGAATAAGGGGTCCATTGGTCAAATCAAAATTGGAGCGGTGCAGGCTGATCGGGTCATCCACATTCCAACGCAGAATGGGCCAGCCATATTCACGAGCCAGTTGAGCCAGCGCCACGCCGGGATTGACCGCCAGGGGATGACCGGCGGCGGCGAGCATCCAGCGATCCGTGGACGAATTCGCGTAGGCGTAACTTTGCGTGAGATCAATATGGAACCGTTCCGCAAGCTGGCTCATCGCACGCGCTTTTGCGGGCCCGCAAATGGCTTCCCCTGCGATGCGTCCTGTCCAAATGTCCCCGACGCTCTCCAATTCAGTGGCGGCGACATGGATTTCACCCAAAGTTGGCGCGAGGTGCGAAGCGGCAACTTGCGCCAGCGGAGCAAGAGTTCCGCTCAGGAAGAAAATGGTGTGACCGCGTTGGCGGTGCAGCGCAATTTGCTTCAATGCCTGAGGAAAGAACTCGACCCTGGCCAAATGCTGTTCCGCCCAGTCAGCCGCGGCACGCTGGTTCACACCGGCCAAGTGAGCCTTGTTGCGGTCCAACGTGGCCAGCCGGATCGGAAAATGAACCGGAGCCGTCAGGTTTTTCAGGGCTTCGTATAGAAACACGGCGAGCCACTTTGTGATCGCGGAAGGCCGAAGCTTTCCGCCGCGCGCAAGATGCGCGACGAATCGCACCTCGAGTGAGGGCGGAGCCAGGACGGTGCCATCGAGGTCAAAAAACGCGGCGACATTTTTTTCGCAAGTACGGGATTCGTTCACTGTTTCACCTCGCTCACCGTGCAGCGGCCATGGGCCGAGATGCTGCGCGCAAAATTTTCGGCTGTGCGGGGACGGGCAGTGTGGCGACAGGCCGGGCCAAGGCCAGAAAATCCCGCCGGCCTTCCCAGAACACGGGCGCTGCCCGCAGCAAGCAGAAAAATACGGTCGAAGCCACGATGAAATCCGCAGCGATCCGAATCTGGTCAACGGTGAAGGAGCCGTGGTTGAATTGATTCTGACGGAACATCCATTCAACGCCCAGCGCACAAAAACAAAGGCACTTCAGCGTGGCATAAACGACGCGGCTGGCCCGCGAAGCCACCAACCGTCTGCTCCAGCGGCCATTCAGCATCCAATCCTTGCGGAATAAGGCTTCGCCTTCGCCGGCCATTGACGCGCGCGTTGCCGCCAGGCCGCGGAGAAAATCGGTGATGGCGCCGCGCGCAAAGAAAATCACGGGTATCCAGAGCGAAATTTCTCCGCACACGGCGAAATAGGTGAAGAAAATGTTTTCGATGAGGCGATCGCCCAGGACATCCAGCTGTGCGCCAAGTGGAGTGGCAAGATTCAACCGCCGCGCGAGATAACCGTCCAATCCATCAAGGGCGAAGGCTGCAATCGTGAGCGCGATAGCCGCGATGGCGATTGCGAAGGTGTTGCCGCGCGCGCTGCCATAACTGAAAACCGCCGCGCCGCCCATTAACACTCGCAAGGCTGTCAACTTGTTCGGTGTGAGTAGTCTCAACATTTGTCACCACTGGTCACGGGCTTGAACTGCCGCAGTAACAAATGGCAATCTGGATTCCAATCGCAACCCAGCGCCCCGAAACCCCATCTCTAATGGTCCGATGGACTTGCAGGGCGCGCGCCTGAATGCACTTCAAGCCATGCGGCGGCCACAGCAGTCACCTGTCGCAATTTTCCTCCGGCCAATGACGAATGCGCATAGTGGCCTGCCCGACTGAGTTGAAAGGCATGCGGGAGAGCGGATAAAGTCAAGGAAGCCGAATCGGCGACAGGCGCATCCAAAGGAGTTGTGGCGGGCGTAATCTTGAGGGTTGAATTCAGGAGAGGCGGAATCAATGGGAGTTTCAGTTCTTGCAGCGTTGCTTGCCGGTCTGGTGTCCTTCCTTTCGCCATGCGTACTCCCGCTGGTGCCGGGGTACATCTCCATGCTCTCCGGGATCGGCGTGGAACAGCTTCGCCAGGGTGAGACGCCGCGCAACAGCCTGATGAGCTCGGCGATCGCGTTCGTCATTGGATTTTCGGTCGTGTTCATTGCATTCGGAGCTTCGGCCAGCGCTGTGGGACATTTCCTGAGTCACAATCGCACCCTGCTTGCGCCCATTGCCGGCGCGCTGATTCTTCTGTTCGGCCTTCATTTAGTTGGAGTGCTGGCCCGCATTTCATTTGGCGTCGGGGTGGGAATCGCCGTGGTGCCGTTGGCTCTTGCGCTGGTCGCGTATCTGCGGCCAGGAGTTTTTGGCGAATCATGGGGAGTGCCACAGTTCCTTTCGCTTTCCGTGATTCCTTTACTGGGTCCAGCACTGGGCCGATGGCTGAGCCGTGACGTCCGCTTCCGCAACATTGGCGGGAGCGACGCCAAAGATAAATCCGGCCCCTTCGCGGGGATCTTGAGCGGATTCCTTCTGGGCTTCGCCTTCGCGTTTGGATGGACGCCATGCATCGGCCCAATCCTCGCGACCGTGCTAGCCATGGCCGCGACCACCGAGAATGTGGCCCGCGGAATTTTCCTTCTGGCGATCTATTCCGCCGGGCTGGCCATTCCCTTTCTTCTGACAGCGATGAGTCTTAGCTGGTTCCTGCGGTTCTACAAAAAGTTCCGCAGGCATATACAAATGGTTGAAGTAGCCAGCGGATTCCTGCTGTTGGCCGTTGGCTTCCTGATATTCACCAACAGCCTGACCTGGCTATCGGGAAAACTGGCATTCATGAACGTCTTTGCCAAATGGATGTAGTTGATCTGGCCGGCGGCTAATTTTTCTGGAGAGATTGACCTTGAAGAAGACTTTGGTGGCAGCAATTACAGTGATGGTTCTGGGAGTCGGCGTGCACATTATGGATCGCGCGCTCCCGCAGGCGGCGATCTCGAACGCCGCAGGAAGCCCTCTGCCCTCGCAGCCGGGCAGTTTGGAAATGCCGCCCGAGGTGGTGTTCCAGGATTTACAGGGCAAAAGCGTGAAACTCTCCGACTTCCGCGGCAAAGCAGTGCTGGTGGACTTCTGGGCCACTTGGTGTGAGCCCTGCAAGATTGAAACTCCCTGGCTGATTGAGCTGCAGAAAAAATACGCGGACAAAGACTTCGTGATTTTGGGTGTGGCCATGGACGAAGAGGGCAAAAGTGTCGTCGAGCCCTTCTTGCAAACCGAGCGATTTGACGTGAACGGCCAACAGGAAGCCATCAACTACAAGATTGTCCTTGGCACTCCCCAAATTGGCGACAAGTTTGGCATTGACGGATACCCGACCGGATTCCTCATCTCCCGCGATGGACACTTGGTAGGCACGGTCCAGGGATTGACGAGCCGCGACGAACTGGCCCGCGAAATCGAAAAGCTGTTCTGAATTTTCCGCGGGCCGGTCACAGACCCACCTCTACCGACCGAACTCTGGCTGAAACCTTTCGTCTGCCCTATCGTAGTACCAATAGAGGGTATAAGCTGCCCTTCGACAATTCTTTTGAAAGCCGTCTCCCATCTCCGAGAAGCCAGCGGCATTGCGCTGCAGACGCTGCGCGAGCACAAGATGCGGTCTTTCCTGACGTTGCTGGGGATCATTCTGTCCGTGGCCACTTTGATTGTGGTGATTGCGCTGGTGAACGGCGTGAACCAGTATATTGCCGACCGCGTGGCCAATCTCGGAACCAACGTGTTCCAGGTGTCGAGATTTTCCATCAGCGATTTGACAAGTGTTCAAGGGCTCGTCAATGCAACGCGGCGGAACAAAATCATTAACTGGGAGGACTTTGAGTATTTGCGGGACAACCTGAGGCTGCCATCGCGAGTGGGGGTCGAAGCGGACACCACCGGACGTGTCAACAGCGGAAATGTCTCTCTCGATCAAATCGCCGTCGCAGGAGTATCGGCCAACATCGGAGAAATGAGCCAGAAGGAAATGGCTGCGGGCAGATACATCGTTGACAATGACAATGATCACCGCTCGATGGTGGCGATGATCGGATCGGACGTTGCGGACAAGCTTTACTCAGGGCTGGACCCGCTGGGCCGCACGATCAGTGTGGGCGGGCGGCAATTCACAGTGGTTGGCGTCGCCAAGCCGATTGGCACCGTGCTGGGCCAGTCGCAGGATGCTTTTGTTGCCATTCCCATCGAGACTTTCTTGGCGATTTACGGCAGCAATAACAGTCTCGATATCAGCGTTGAAGCGCGTGGCGCGGATTGGATGGACCGCACGCAGGAAGAAGCCAGGTTGCTCATGCGCGCACGGAGGCACTTGAAACCGGGAAGCGATGACACTTTTGGCGTTATTGCGGCGGGGCAACTCGTGGATCTATTTCACAGCATCACAGATTCGCTGGCCCACGCCATGATCGGCATTGTCTCGGTATTTCTGGTGATCGGCGGGGTTGTAATCATGAACGTAATGCTGGCCAGCGTGATCGAACGCACCCGGGAAATCGGCATGCGCAAATCCGTTGGCGCGACACGGGCCGATATCCTGATGCAGTTTTTGGTGGAATCGTCGATCCTTGCGGGCATGGGCGGTGTAATTGGGTTGGTGTTTGCCTGGATCCTATCCACAGCTGTCCAAGCTGCCACTTCGGTTCCTATGTCGGTTCCCTTCTCGGCGGTTATTCTCGCGATTGGAGTCTCGACATTGGTGGGACTATTTTTCGGGATTTACCCCGCGCATAAGGCTTCACGGCTGAACCCCATCGAAGCCATGCGGCAGGAGATTTAGGCGGAAATATGCGGATGCCCCTGGGCGAAAACGCGCGGATGGCTTTTGACAATCTGCGCGAAAACAAGATGCGGTCACTGCTCACCGTGCTGGGCGTGGTGATCGGCGTAACCGCGCTGATCGCGGTTTCCTCCGTGCTGGTAGGCCTGGACGCCTCAATCCATGATTATCTGAGCGAATTTGGCGCGAACACGGTTTTTGTCGCCAAGTTTAAGCCGGGAATCCACACCAGTGGATTTACGTCGGAGGAGCTCAACCGCAAACCGCTAACCCTCGAGGATGCCTTCGCCATAAAAGACGAATGTCCCTCCGTTGAGGAAATAGATGCGCAGATCCTTGAACGCTTCACAGGAGGCTTTCCACCCGTGGCCACAGCAAGATATGAGGGCCATGAAGTGAATAATGTCAGGTATCGCGGCACGTTGCCTTCAGCGATGAGCGTTTATTCCCTGAAGGTCATGAAAGGCCGCTATTTCACCGACTCCGAAAACCAGCATAGAGTCGATGTTGGCGTAGTCGGGTACGACATTGCGAACGCGCTGTTCGTCGGCGTGGATCCGCTGGGTAAGCAGGTGCAGGTCAACGGAACTCTTTACACCGTCATTGGGGTTTTGGACAAGCGAAAGGGCGGAGTAGTGGCCGGAGGCCAGGCGGATGTGGACTTCTGGGTCCCCTACAGAACCTACCAAAAGCACAACCCGCAAGCCGACGAAGGGATAATTTTCGCAAAGGCGTATCCAGGGCGGGTGGATACCGTCGAAGACGAGATTCGCGGAGTGCTGCGCCGCCGCCGAAAAGTCGCTTACGACAAGGAAGACAATTTCGGGATTTCCAGTTCGCAACAGGTGGCCGATCAGTTTCGACAAATTATGGGGTCCATCGCGGAGCTGATTGTCGCGGTGAGTTCGATAGGCTTGTTGATCGGCGGCGTGGGAGTGATGAACATCATGTTGATGTCCGTCACCCAACGGACGCGCGAAATCGGCGTGCGCAAAGCGATTGGGGCGCGCCGCCGCGACGTCATCTGGCAATTTCTCACTGAAGCAATCACGCTCACGGGCTCTGGTGGTCTTGTTGGTGTCGCAATTGGCTGGGGCATCAGCGCACTGGTGCGCCTGGTGTTTCCTTCATTTCCCACCGCGGTGCCCATGTGGGCGATCGTTCTGGGCGTGGCCGTGGCCATGAGCGTTGGACTTTTCTTCGGTATGTATCCGGCGGTGAAGGCCGCGCGGCTCGATCCCGTGGAAGCCCTTCGTTACGAATAGCAGTCAATTGAATTGCATTGTCGCGGAAGTTGGCTCACAAACTTGCTTGCGCCGTGGCCCCTGCTGTACGCTCGAAGTATTCAAATGAGCGAAACAACTCACAACGAAAACACGATGACTGACCAGGAATTCCGCCACCGCTGTGATTCCGCGATGGAAGCCCTTCGCAAGCGCCTTCAACAGCTCGGGGATGAATACGGATTTGAAGTGGAAGGCGAAGTCGGCCGGCTGGACCTGCTTTTCGAGGAGCCGGAAGAGACCCGGTTCGTAATCAGCCCCAATGCGCCAGTGCGGCAAATCTGGATTTCAGCGCTGACCACCAGCTTCAAGCTGGGCTGGTCGGACGCCGCCAAAACATTTACTCTGGAAAAAAGCGGCGAGACGCTGGCCCAGGTGATGAGCCGCATCCTGACCCAGCAGTTGGGAAGCACTGTAACGGTGTAATGGTTTGTAGCCAGCCCTGCCCGGCAGGGGCGAAGGCTGCTTGCGCCCAAAACCGCTGAATTACTTCGATCCAATCATGGGGATCGCCCGGCGCAGGCGGCCCACAACGCGCTCGCGCCCGAGCGTGACCATGGTGTCAAACAGCGGCGGCGCGACCGCCTGGCCCACAATCGCTACGCGCGTGGCATTAATCAGCAGGCCCGCCTTGACGCCTTCCGCTTCGGCGATGGCGCGCAGCGCGTGATCGCATGCGTCGTGATTCCATTCCGGAAGCGCGGCCAGCGAATCGGCCAGCTTGCCAAGCATGGCCGGCAGCCGCTCGTCCTTCCAGAATTTCTCCCTGGCCTGTTGATCGTAGTCAAATGAATCGCTGAAAAACGCTCGCGCCCAATGCGAAAAATCCGGCAGCAAGCGCGTCCGCGGCCGCAGCATGTCCACGGTGTGGGCGAACCAATCGCGTTCGGCGCCGGCCCATTCCGCGCGCCAGATCCGCGCGCGCTCGAGTTCGGCCCGCACTGCGGGAAGAATTTCTTCCACGGGCAATTTCTGCAGATACTGCGTGTTGTACCACTCCAGCTTGGCCCGATCGAATACAGCGTTTGTGCGGCTGACGGCTTCGAGTGAGAACCGGCGAATCAGCTCATCCGTGCGCATGAACTCCGAGTCATCTCCCGAGGACCAGCCCATCAAAGCCAGGAAATTTCGGAAGGCCTCGGGAAGAAATCCTTCATCCTGGTACGAAGCGACACTGGTCGCGCCGTGTCTCTTGGACATGCGAGTGCGGTCGGGCCCGAGGATCAGTGGTAAATGGGCGAACGCGGGAACCTCTGCCCCCAGCGCGCGGTACAGCAGCACCTGCTTCGGAGTGTTTGAAAGATGGTCGGCGCCGCGAACCACATGCGTGATCCGCATTTCAATGTCGTCCACTACTGCGCCAAGCTGGTAGGTGGGCAGCCCCAGGTCGGAGCCAGGTTCCTTCGCTGAGCGCAGCAAGACGAAATCCTCGATCTCCTCATTGGCAACTGCATTCTTGCCGAAAACGATGTCATCGAACGCCGTGGTCGTTCCCAGAGGCACACGAAAACGTACCGCAGGTTTCTGATCGCCGGGACTAGATTTGCCGTCGCGGCAACCGCAGCGCGTGACCCGCCGCACCGAGTGCGCGGCCCCGCCTTCGGCCTCCGGCGCGGCGTCACCGCCCGCATATTTCTCCGGCGGGCAATAACAAAGATATGCCGCGCCCGAAGCAAGCAGCTTTTCCGCCGCGGCACGATACAAATTCATTCGCTGAGACTGGAACACCGGGCCCTCATCCCAGTTCAATCCCAGCCATTGCAGAGATTCGAGAATGCCGTCCACGAGCTCGGGGCGATTGCGCTCGGTGTCGGTGTCTTCCACACGGAGGACGAATGTGCCGCCGTGATGTTTTGCGAAGAGCCAGTTAAACAATGCGGTGCGCGCGCCGCCCACGTGCAGATACCCGGTGGGTGAAGGCGCAAACCGCAGGCGAGGGCTGGAGCCGATCGTAGTGGAAGATGTCATTGTGCCGATGCTCTCTCCAAAAATTCGGTGTAGTTGGAATTGGTAAGTTTAGCGGATTCCTGCGGGCCGAGTCACGCGGCATCTCACGGAGTGATGTGCCTAAATGGGAGTTACGCCAAGGGACACAAGTACATGAGTACCCTTGACCCTTGGAAAACATGGCTCCTATAGTCAGAAGCCGGGAATCTCTCTCGGAGGATTGAA
>DATGHC010000053.1:0-9904 GCA_035308165.1 Candidatus Acidiferrales bacterium
GCCCGCTTTCTGATTAGTTATTTCAATTCCGTGCCGCGCGCGCTCCGACTGAACTCCGCCATGATTGCCAGCTCGGTATGCGTTCTTGCGGGCGCGGTGTTGTACACCATCGTCAAACTCCGCTTTCACAAGATCGACAAACATCACCGCATCCTGGAGCATGCCGGCCAGCTCGGCGACGTCATCCAGTCGGAATCCAAAGCGCCGACGCCCGAATGTCCACACCCCGAGCGCTGGCGAATGTACGATTCCATGACTGCGGAAGTTGAAGTCCTCGACTTCCTGAAATCATTGGTCACCACTATCAAGCCCGCTCTTGTAGTGGAGACCGGCACATTCATGGGCGTGAGCACTCTGCGGATTGCCGAAGGTTTGAAGGAAAACGGATTCGGCCGCGTGATTACCTGCGAATCCGATCCCACGAATTTTGCTGTCGCGAAAAAACGTTTCGAGGCATCCGGTCTATCGCAATGGATTGACTGCCGAAACGCCTCCAGTCTCGAAATCGAAGTGAAGGGCACGATTGATCTTCTCTTCTGCGACAGTGACCTTATGCTCCGCGAACAGGAAGTCCGCCGGTTCCTCCCGCAATTGAATCCCAACGGCGTCATCCTGATGCACGACGCGAGTTCTTATCTGAAAACCGTGCGCCAGGCAGCTCTGCGCCTGGAAGCCGAGGGGCTGATCTCCGTCGTGCTACTCCCCACGCCCCGCGGGCTCGTGGTGGCGCAAAAACGCGAAGGCCGCGCCTAGCATGAAGATTGTCGTGTTAATATCGCCGTCCGAACCGGCTGGCGGGTCATCGGGTCAGAATTTCATTGGAGGAGTGAAATGAACTACGCAAGAATAAGTTTTGCATTTCGGAGTTCTATCGGTGTTCGCCTGGCGGCGCGCAAACCTGGCATCGCTCGCTCGATCACATTCAGCTTTGCCCTCCTAATAATTCTGGCTGCGTGCCCTTTCATCAATGCCCAGCAGACGCGCCGCTCCATAAATCTCGATGACGCGGCGCGCATGCGCGACGTCCGCGATCCCCAGTGCTCCCCCGACGGGAAATCGATCGCTTACGTCGTCGGCACCACCGACGCCAAGGCCGATAAGCGCAACGCCCACATCTGGATGATCGGGGCGGACGGCTCGCATGACGTCCAGCTCACCGAGAGCCAGGATTCTGAAGGCTCTCCGCGGTTTTCACCCGACGGGCGCTACATCTCTTTCACTTCTTCGCGTCCCGGCAAGACCAAGGGCAACCAGGTTTGGCTTTTGGACCGCCAGGGCGGGGAAGCGGTGCAGCTTACGGATGAAAAGGGCCGCCTGCAAAGTTATGAATGGTCGCCCGACTCCAAGCGTCTGGCGCTGGTGATTGGAGATCCCGACCCCGAAGCAGATCAGGCCGACGCGGCCGGCGCGGGCGCGGACAGAACTCCTAAAGCTCCCAAGCCCATCGTCATTGATCGATATCATTACAAACAGGACGTGGCCGGATATCTACTGAGCGGGCGCCACAGCTACATCTATCTGTTCGACATCGCCACAAAAAAGACCGACCGCCTCACCAAGGGAAATTTTGACGAATCGAATCCAGTCTGGTCGCCTGACGGCACGCGCATTGCATTCACGAGCAACCACCTGCCCGATCCCGACCGCCTTCCTGACCCGCAATTGTTTTTGGCCAACGCTCAGCCCGGCGCCGTGGAAAACCAGATCACCAAATTTGATGCGCGGGGCGTGGGCGGACGTCCAGCGTGGAGCCCCGACGGCAAATGGATCGCGTTTCTGGTGGGCGATGAAAAGAAATGGGGCGCGTACAACATGAGCCGCCTGGCGATGGTTCCTGCTGACGGTTCTGCTCAACCCACAATTCTCACCAACAATCTGGATCGCGCAGTCTCGTCGCCTTACTTTAGTGAAGACGGTAAATCGATCGTCGTACTGGAATCCGATGATCGCTGGGACTACCCGATTTCCATTACTGTGGCCGGGCAGGCCGTGCAAAAAATGCTTTCGTCGCCCGTAGTCCTGAATAGCATCACGCATTCAAGCGGATGTCTCGCCGCTCTCTCCACCAGCGACAAAAAGGCCACCGAGATTTACGCCTTGGAAGGCGGCAACCTCCGGCAGTTGACTCATCAGAATGACGCGCTCTTTGCCGAACTGCAGCTTGGCGACACGCAAGACGTCAGCTTCAAGGCCGCGGACGGCACCGAAGTCCACGGCTTGCTGACTCTGCCGGCGGGATACGTCCAGGGCACCAAATTGCCTTTCCTGTTGCGTATTCACGGAGGTCCCAATGGACAGGACTCGCACGGCTTCAATTATGAGCGCCAGATTTTTGCCGCCAATGGCTATGCGGTACTGAACGTGAACTATCGCGGCAGCTCCGGACGCGGACAGGCCTTTCAGCGCGCCATCGCCGCGGATTGGGGACACTACGAAGTTATCGACTTGAAAGCAGGAATTGATCACGTGGTACAGATGGGAGTGGCCGATCCAAATCGCCTCGGCGTGGGCGGCTGGAGCTACGGTTGCATTCTTACCGATTACATGATCGCCAGTGACCCGCGCCTGAAAGCCGCAACATGCGGCGCTGGCACGGCCTTCACCGTGGCATTTTACGGCACCGACCAGTACATCATTCAATACGACAACGAAATCGGGCCGCCCTGGAACCCGAAATCGTGGGAAACCTACGTCAAACTATCCTATCCGTTCCTTCATGCGGATCGGATCAAGACTCCGACGCTGTGGTTGAATGGCGAAAAGGACTTCAACGTTCCTATTCAGGGCAACGAACAAATGTACGAAGCGCTGAAGAGCCTGGGAGTTCCCACGGAGCTGGTCATTTATCCCAATGAATTTCATGGCATTCAGCGGCCAAGTTATCAACGCGATCGCTACGAACGGTACATGGCTTGGTATGAGAAATATTTGAAGAATAGCGGCGCGGCGGCAACCACCACGACTACGGGAGGGAATTAGACCGACGCCGCCCAGAGGAATCAGCATTTGTGAGCGGCTTCCCCAGGAACCAGGTCGCGGAAATAGAAACCGTCGCGCAAGACTTTTTCTCCGAGCGTAAATTCAACGCGCTCGGAGAAGCCCGGACCGTCGTAAACAAAACTGTGGAATTCGCCATTTTCCCCGCAGGGATCGATGCCTACGGGGAGTTCCGCAAGAAACTTCTCGTTTATTTCGCGGCCCACAAATGAGTCGTCCAACACGCGAGGGTCCACACATACTGTAACCGCCCGAAATCCCAAAGAGATAAATTCCGTCGCCAGCTCCCGCGTCGGCCTCTTCCAGATAGGAAAAACAGCTTGCATGCCTGCGCGCGCTAAATTTCCTTCGCGGTAAGCTCGCAAATCCTCCAGAAATATATCGCCAAAAGCCACCAGGCTTACTCCGCGCTCCTTCCATTTCAAGAGCGCCGCCTCCATGCGGGCTTCATAATCGGTGTTTGCGCATTTCGGCGGAATTGTAACGATCTCGAGCGGCAAGCCCAGCGCCGCGGCCTGCCGCTCGAGCAACTCGCGGCGGACTCCGTGCATGCTGATCCGGTCGTACGTTTCCGTGACCGTGGTCAGCAACGCGGCCACTTCGCGCAGTGGCTCGCGTCGTAATTCATGGAGCGCCAGACAACTATCCTTGCCTCCGCTCCAGCAAAACAGTACAGGTTCCGCCACGCCGTCACTCCCCTCCAAATCGCAGCTTCACTCCGCCGAGTATCTCGCGCCCCAGCGCGGGATAGCCCAGCGCGTCCTGATATTGCTTGTTCAACAGGTTATGCGCGCGCACAAATAGCGTTACATGTTTTTGCGCGCGATACGACGCAGCCACATCGAACCGCGCGTATCCGGGGTTGGGCATTTGAACCGTGTCGATTCCCAGGAATTGGAGGAAGGCGCTGTCCGTCCGCGGCCCAACAAAATATCCCGCGGCGTTCGCATTGAATCGGCCCATCCCGAAGTTGAGGATCACGCTCCCTGAATTAAGCGGCCGGCGCAGCAGCCGGTTCCCCACCTGTTCCGCCGGATCGGAAGCATTGGGCGCGGCGAGAACTTTGGTGTCATCGTAGGAATAATTCCCCGCCAGGCTGAGCCATCGCGTAGGTCGCGCCTTCAGGGAAATGTTCCCGCCAAACGCTCGCGCCGAGTCGGTATTGAAGAAAGTGCCAGCGCCAAAAATGCAGCTGGGCGGCGGATTGTTCAAAAAGCCGAAGCTGATCACGTTGTACAACTGGTTGTAAAAATAATCCGCCGACAAAACCACACGTACTGAAGCCATCGATTGATCGATCCCCGTGCTCCCCGTTCGGCTTTCCTCCGGGCGTAGATTTGGATTGCCGGGGAAACAGGGGTCTGTGCCGAATGATTGATCGAGTCGCGGCTCGACAATTCCCTGGCCGTAAAACGCGTGAATTCGCGTGTCACCCCAGAACCCGGCTCCGGCGCGCAGCAGGTATGCGGCGCCCGCGCGTGGCACCACCCGCGTCCCGAAGCTGGCATTATCTTCCGCGCGGGCGCCTGCGTTGAGCGTCAGCCGCCTCATCACTTGCCATATGCCGTCCAGGTATCCGCCCATATTGTTTCGGCGGACATGCACGCTGCTGCCCAGCGCACTGGGAAATCCGTTTTCCACCTCGTACTCGTAGCCTCCGGTCAAAGCGGCGTTTCGCAGAACGTAAGTCGTTTGCACCGTGAATCCTGCGCGATTGAATTGGTCCGTCGCGACAAAAGGAAAACTTGGATTCGTTTCCGTATCCACCGCGCGCAGGTCCGCTTCGTTTCCACTCACCTGCCAGTTCCAGTGCGCGCCAGTCTGGAAATTCCAAACCGCGCTGGCAAAGAAGTCGTGCAAATTATTGTCCTGCGTGAGATCGGGCGGAATAAGAAGTGTCTGCCCCGGGATGCCGGCATCGCTGGTGTTGTTCCGCACCACAATGCGCAGAGTGTCTGTGTCCGAAAACTTGTAGCCGATGTTGCCCGATAGCCCGCGGTTGTAGAAGAAATCGTTGGGTCCTTGTCCCACGGTGGAGAGATAGGATGTTCCTGCGTCATAATCGAGCCGTCCGAGAAGCCCGCTGACCTGCGCCGAGCCGTGGCCCGTGGAAAACGACCCACCGTCGCCCTCCACGTCCAGCTCGGGAATGCGTGTCTCTCCACGGTGCGTGAAAACCTGAATGACGCCGGCGACCGCGTCGGACCCGTATATCGCGCTTTCTGCACCATGGACGACTTCAACTTTGTCCACGTTGTCGAGCGCCATGTTTGAATAATCGATAAAGCCGCCGGAACCATTCATCGGGGCGCCGTCCAGCAATACTTTTGTGTGATTGGAATTCGCGCCGTCGAGAAACAGAGTTGCCTGTCCGCCCTCCGGGCCAGTCCGCGCAAGGCTGAATCCAGGCAGCGTGGAAAGCAGGTCCGGCAGTGATGTTGCCGCTCGCTGGTCGATTTCTTCGCGTGTAACCACGGTCACCGGAACTGTGGTGTTGCTTGCGTCCGCTGGCAACGCTTGCGCCGTCACAATCACACTGGCCGAAAGCGGGGCAATCTCCAGCGTCAGGTTCCATTCCACTTTTTGCCCTGAGACAACCTCAACATCGCGGTTCGCTTTCGCAAACGTGTCCCGCGTGATCGTCACGCTATATTTGCCCGGTGGAAGTGTCAGGGCAAAACTCCCGTCATCGTGCGACTGCGTTTCAGCTATCGCCGATGCATTTTGCGCCGCCGCTTTCCGCCTGGCGATAATCCGCGCGCCGCTGACCGACCGCCCGCTCGGATCCACCAGAACGCCGGCAATCGTCCCGGAATCCGGTGACTGCGCAACCATCTCCGCATCACTCAACAACACACCACCAGCCAATAAACAAATCAGAAGGAATTTCAAAAACAAGGGAAGGCGAATCGTCATGGTCTCTCCTCCTCTTCCTCTCGCGCGGAAGATAAAGGTTCCCCTGCCGTGGCGGCGCGATGGCCACCTCGTGCCTGGGGTGCGGATCCCGCCGGTCTCCTGGCTTGGCGGCAGATCAATGAGCGGCGCCTTCCCACCCGTCCAGCAAGCGAGCGCTTACCGGTACGGACAGTGGCGCGGCTCCCCAAAAAGTCGCCTTACAGTCGCGCGGCGGCGACGGAGTTTCACCGTCTTCCCGTGCGCGGGGTCCGCGGTTGATGAATGCAGCGCCGGAGCAATCTTCCGATTAGCTCCCGCACCGCCGAAAATTCAGCTCCAATTCAAATGAACAAATTCACTTCCGCCGCTATCCCGGCGGCTTTGCCCCCCGAATGTGTACGCGCGGCCGTCCCTCCGGTCCCATGTCCACGTCGAGCGGCGCCTCAAAAACTTGTTCCAGCAAATCGCGGCGGTAAACTTCCGCGGGAGTCCCCACGCGCAAGCACTTGCCTTTGTGCATCAGGACTACCTGATCCGCAAATTCCGCCGCCAGGCTCAGTTCATGCGTCACCACCACAACCGTGTACCGGTTTTCCGCCGCCAGCTGCCTCAGCCGCTCCAGCAAATCCACTTGCGCCCCGATGTCCAGGTGCAGCGTTGGTTCATCCAGCAGCAGCAAGAGTGGCTGCTGCGCCAGCGCCCGCGCCAGAATCACTCGCTGCTTCTCTCCGCCCGAAATCTCGTGCATCCATCGGTCGCGCAAATGTTTTGCGCCCACTTGCGCCATAGCGTTTTCCGCGATGTTTACATCTTCTTCGGTTTCAAATCGCAGCATGCGCCCGTACGGATGGCGGCCCTGCAATACGTACTCCCAGGCGCGCGCGGGGAACAGCAACTGGCTTTCCTGATGTACCATCGCGATCCGTTGCGCCCGCGTTCGCGCATCCAGCCGCGAAGTCTCAAATCCCTCCAGCTCCACTCGCCCCGAGAGCGGCTCGAGCGCCCCGGCAATCAACTTCAACAATGTGGACTTGCCGCTCGCGTTCGGGCCCAGGATGGTGACGATCTCCCTCTGCCGCGCGGAAAAAGTTGTCGCCGCCAGAGTGAATACCGGAGCTGTGTTTCCGCGCGAGTGGTACGCGTAGCTGGCTTGCTCGACGCTCAGCCTCACGGTCGCAGCCGATTGTTTCTCCGTGCCCCGCGCCACCTCGATGCTCACGTAATTTTCAGTTCCGCTCATGCCAGCCTCCGCCGCAACAAATACAGGAAAAACGGCGCCCCAAATATTGCCAGTACCGCCCCCACCGGCAGTTCCGTCGGCGCTACAACCTTTCGCGCCAGCGTGTCTGCCACAACCACTGCGATTGCCCCGCCGATCGCCGATGTTGGGATCAGCACGCGGTAATCGGATCCAAACAATAACCGCATCGCGTGCGGCACCAGCAATCCCACGAACCCGATTGCGCCGCTCACCGATACCGCGAGTCCCGTCAAAAGAGACGCCGACACATACACCACCAGTTTCACTCGCGTCACATCCACGCCAAGGTGCATGGCCTCCCGTTCACCCATGGTGATCAGATTCAAATCCGCCGCAGTGGTGTAAATCGCGCCAATCCCGACGATCAGTCCCACGGCAAACATCCAGCGGACGCTTGCCGCCAGCGGCGTGGAAAGGTCCCCCATCAGCCAGTACAACATTCCGCGGTCTTCGCCTCCCTTGAGGGTGGTCATCAAGAAAATAATCACCGCCGAAAAGAAAGAATTTGTAATCACCCCCGCCAACAGCAGCGTCGTGTTATCGAGCTGCCCCTGGCGCCGCCCCAAAAAAAATACCATCGCCACAGTGGCCGTGGCCGCAACAAACGCCGCCAACGGCGTCACCAGCGGCATGTAGGGCAGGAAAATCAGCGCCAAAATTGCCCCAAATGATCCGCCGCTCGAAACTCCCAGCACGTAGGGATCAGCCAGCGGGTTTCTAAGCAGCGCCTGAAAGCCTGCCCCTGAGACGGATAGTGCCGCTCCAACGAAGATTCCCAGTACGATTCGTGGCAACCGCAGGCCAAAAATAATCAGCCCGTATTCAGAAGACAATTGTGTGTCGCGCCCGACAATCACCCGCACCAGATTCCATGCCAGGTCAGTCATCGAGATCGGCACTGCCCCGACCTTCAGCGCCAGCACCACCACCGCGAACAGTACGGCCAGCAGCGCGCCACAAATCCACAGCAACCGGTTTAGAGTGAGCGTCCTCATCTCGCGTCGCTATTTCTATGCGATGCGTTCCCAGCAGATGGCGTACTCGCAAAGGCTTCCGGATGCAATTGGTGGGCCAGCTCCACTACCGCATCAATCAATCTTGGGGCCGGACGGTTGATCGCGTCGCTCACCACCGCCACTCGATTCTCTTGTACCGCCTTCAGGTCTCGCCAGCCCGGCGTGCTGCGGAGGGCCGCAAGATGGGTTGCCATCTCACTGTTGTGGTCCGGCGCGAACACAAGATACTCAGGTTGCAAATGAACCACTTCCTCCATGTTTACGTGCGGCCAATCCTGACGCGTGTCAATGATGGATTCCGCTCCCGCCAGCCGCAACGCATCCGCCAAAAAAGTATTTCGCCCGATGGAAATCAGCGGCTCCTGCCAGATCACGAATAGCACGTGCGTAGGCTTCGTTTCCGCGAGCTTGCTGTGCAATTGGTCCATCTTGGCCCGCATGGAAGCCGCCACCGTGCGCGCCTGCTCTGCAGCACCGATCACATCCCCCAAATCCACAATGGATTTCAGGATGTCTTCAATCGTAAAGGCGTTTGTCGCGTATGTCGGGATATGCAAAAGGTCCAGCGCGTCCGCGGTCTCCCTGCGATTGCCCGAGTTCGCCGCGATCAGCACCAGGTCGGGTTTCAGCGCCACAATTTGTTCCAGGTTCGGCGTGAACGGCCCGCCCACTTTCGTTTTCTTTTGCGCGTCCACGGGATAGTCGCAGGCGTCGGAATCCCCTACCAACCGGCCCTCCGCCCCCAGCGCATAAATCATTTCCGTCACGTTGGGCGCCAGCGACACGATGCGGCGCACCGGCTGCGGAATTTCCACGCGCCTCCCCACTTCGTCGGTCACCACCCGCGGCGCCGAAAAGGTGGTCTTGTCCTGCTCCGCATTTTTTTGCGGCGAAGGTGAGGCCTGGCCCCCGGCAGGGAACGGCGCCCACACCAACAGCGCCAACGCCAACGCTGTATGTCTCCAGTCCATGCTGTAGAGGCGTCTTGAAATCAATGTCCGCATTACTCGAAAAATATTTTTCAATCGTCCCGCAAATAAAAAAGCCCCACGAGAAGATGGGGCCTCCAGCCGCACCCCCTCTCGCGAAGAGCGCGTCAGCGGCGGCGCGGCGGGTATCCTGACTGACGGCCAAAATCTACTCTTCAGGCCGATCACAGTGGCGGGACCGCGGCCGATTTTCACGGCCTTCCCCCATTTAGTTCCGCGCCTGCGGAAACTCGAATGCAGTCTATGCTCGCAATTCCATCATGTCAATTCAGGCGCGGGGTTTGAGGAACGGCGCCTAAGCACGGTAGGATCGATTCGCTAAAGAGGTCACGTTTCCGTCAAATTGTCGCCGCCCTGCGGGTTCCAGTGCAAATCATCAATCCACCACCGGCCGGCCGCATTCACCAGCGTAAATCGCGCCAAATAGTGCTGCCCGGTCGAGGAAGTCAATTGCGCCTCCAAAACCGACTTGTCCCCGTGTTCTTCGAGCCGTGTCACGCGGTACCGCTTCGTCAGGAACGCACGGCGGTGCGTGATCACCAGCTGGTGATAAGCCTCAAAGGAAACTTCCTTGCGATAGCGCTCGGAAAGTTGGTCGTACGCGGATTGCAAGTCACCGCTCGCCAGTGCGCCAAGTTCAATGCGCACCACTGCCGCGGCGCCCGACCCTCGCGGCGCAACTCCTCCCCGGTCCATGCTGCGCACCAGCATCCAGCTCACCACGGTGAACGACAGGACACCGGCAA
>DATGHC010000054.1:0-54262 GCA_035308165.1 Candidatus Acidiferrales bacterium
CGTGCTATGGACGCCCGTGTTCAAATCTTTCAGATCAAGGAGCTGATTGAACGCGCAGATGAGGGAACTGCGCTGCGCCAGCAGATTCTCTTCCAGCTCCTTGATCCTGACCGATGCCTGCCACATTTCCGGCATCGATCCTACAGAAGGTCCCTCGTTCATCACGGCCTGCTCTCCTGGTTACTGATTATTCTGGTTTGACAACATCGCCTGCACATACGCCAGCGCCTTATAGACATTCAGCAAACCATGTCCTAGAGAAGGGTCGAGAGGCGAGGTCTTGGCAATCGCCGTCGAAACTTCCTGGGAGCTGGCGCTGCCATTCATTTGGTAGACGAGCGCCGCAGCACCGGCAACCATCGGTGAAGTGAATGAGGTACCGGATTCGGAAGCGTAGGTGCTGTACGGGTAGGTCGAGATGACGTTCTCCCCAGGGGCCGCCACCCAAACGTCCTGCGACCCAAAGTTTGAGAAGCTCGACCGCTGGTTCTCGTCGTTTGTAGAGCCAACGCCCATGACGCCGGCAAGGGCAGCGGGATAAACTGCTACCGATTCGCCTTCATTTCCAGCCGATGCCACGCACGTTACACCGTTCTTTTCCGCGTAGGCAATGGCTTGCGCCAAATCTGCAGAATAGCTGGAGCCAAAATCGAAGCTCATGTTGATTACGTTGGCCTTGTTCTGAACGGCGTAATAAATTGCCGCCAGGATGTTCGATAAGTTGCCAGATCCATTGGAGCCGAATGATTTCAGCGGCATCAACTTCGCGGAAGGCGCGACCAAGTGGACCATGCCCATCACCATTGTGCCGTGGCCAAAATCCGAATATTGCGGCGAATCCAACACAGCGGCAGTGGACTGGTCAAGCACCGCGGCAGTAGATTGGTCAAGCACCGCAGCGGTGGATTGATCCACACCCGCCTTTTGACAAGTGGAGCAGGTTTGGTTGACCGGGTTGGAAACGTCAGCCATTTCATTCCCGCCAACACGGTTTCGCGTGAAGTCATAGCCCTGCAGTAAGACGGCTTTGAGGGCGGGGTGCGAAAAATCAACACCGGTATCGATGTCGGCGACAATAACCGACCCTTTCACACTGAACTGGGCCTGGGCTTCTGGCAACTGGATAATACCCGCCGCAGGTTGTTGGGCATAGCCCATCCAAACGGTTGAGCCGAAATAGTTGACCGGTGTCCTCTGGTAGAGACCCGCGGGGATATCTTGGAGCGGGACATTTGACCCGATCTTAAGAAGCGAATTCACTTCCACGTCCAATACTCCGGGAACGAGTTTCAGGACGTCTTCCACCAGCTTGATGGGAATAAGGTTGGGAACAGTAACCAGAAAGAGCTGGTTTATCGTCCCATCCAACGCTCCCAACACCTGGCAGGAGTTCAATAGGCATGCTTCCTTCAATAGTGGAAGCTGAGTGGTCCGGACAATCAATTGCTGTTGTGCGGCAGCTGGCCCAGCTTGAAACAGTGTCAAAACTATGAGTGCTGTTGTAAGAACCCAGATTCTGCGCTTCATATGGTTTTGTCGAGCTCCCTTTGAATTACTCGCCCACAGACATTACCGTTCACCGGTGCAGTTTCGTATAGGCACACGATTCAGCCAATGGTACGAGTGAATCTTCTTGACTAGCCGAAAGTTCCACTTCGAGACGGTACTTCCGTACTAAATTATTGCCTGTAATCAATTCCCACCTCTCGACCCGGAAACTTCGTTTCCATCTGCTAAGCCGTTTAAGAGACATCCCAATGAAATGACGATGTCCTTGCCAATGGGGTCAGGCAGCCGCAATTCGAGGTCTCCACTGTTCTTAATCTCCACCCGAAACTCACCGAAAGTATTCGTTTTGACCAGAACTGTTTTTTCCTTTCGATCGGTGACTACAACAGGCACTTCGCTGAGCAGCTTTTCGGGGAACTTTGAATTCATTAATTGCCCTGTGAGCGCGATGATTTTCCGCTGTGGTATCTGCGAGATATAAAGGTCAACTAAATATGGACCCGAAGCGTAGAGCAACTGCCTGGTGTCACTGGCCGCAGAGCGAGTTCCTGCCAGTGCAGGCTGGATCAAGCTGTCAAAAAGGAGTTCCAAGCCCCCGGTGGCTTTCTCCGCTCCAAATGCGGCAAATGCGGCCTTTGCGATTCTGACTACGCCTGCTGGTGGTTGGTAATCCGGTTCGGAAGCGGCGGCCTCGTGGACCATCCGCCAAGTTGCAATCATGTCCGTGCAGCGTTTGCAGCCGGAATCCAAGTGCTTCTGGATCTCTGTTTGTCGGTCGGATGTCGCCGCGCCGTTCACAAAATCAATCCCTTCTTCCACTGAAATATGATTCAAAGCCACCCCCTCTGATCCAATTGAACTCCCGGCCAGTTCCTCCACGGATTAGTTAGTTCGCCAGCCATTCGGATATAAGGGGGAATCTGCAGGTAGGAAAATATAGGGAATTCTGAGTTATTTAAGTACTTTAGAATCAGTCAGTTTCCCGACAAGAACGAAAGGGGCCCAGAAATATGGATGAGGATACTGTTTGCGAAGTTCCTGCATTGCGGACTGAAGCGCGACGCCTGCGTTGTTTGTTCGAATGTACTCGGAATAAAAAAGGCGCATTAATTCCGCCGTGCTCCGGTCATGCACATCCCACAGCGAAAGCATAAGAGAGCTGGCGCCGGCACTGAACAGGCCGCGCTGGAGGCCAATCAACTCATCGCCCGCCGCGACCACATTCATACCTGTTGCGCACCCGCTGAGCGTTACGAGCTTTGCGCCCAGCTTGAGTTGATAGAGGTCGTACAGATTCAGGTATCCGTCCCCCAGGCGAATTCCTGAGAACACCGGATTGTCCTGGCGATAGACACCGTGCGTTGCGATGTGCAAAAGGCCACAATCGGAACCCTTATCGCGCAGAACCGCAGCGGTTGCTTTCTCTCCAATGAACAATTCCGGGGCCGGCAGGATGCCGGCGACGGATTGGACTTCAGAAAGAATTTGAGGGGCGCGATGATCAGGAACGCCAAGAATCAGAGTCCGTTGCTTCGAAATACCCGGTTTACCCTGGCAGATTGAATAGACGGTGGCACTTGGTGCGTAGGAAATTGTAAAGGCATCGACGAGGAATTCTTCACCGTGCCGCAACGAATGAAAGGGGAGAAAGTGAAGGGGGCCGTGGGGAACGATAACGAGGTGGCGCCCATTCAGCAACGGGCGTAAAGGAGCAATCAGTTCGTCATACAAGGATTCCAGATGTCCGTGAGTCGCGCGCAGCAACGGCTCCGCAAACCTCTGCGGATAATCTCCTCCCAAACGAAATTTTGCCAATTGGAAACGGAGCAGGTCAAGAAAGCCGGTCACGCGTGGAACGACTGTAGTGGGGACAATCTGAATGTTTTCTCTTGTGACCACGGCAGCCACAACACGTTCACCCACCGTGTAGTATTCGACCAGTGTTACTCCCTCGCCGAGGCTTGCTTGAATTTCATCAATGGAAATGACCGATGGCGATTCCATCGCTTCGGACTTTCGATGGTTGGTCGGAAGCTCGCGCAGGGTGCGAAGTAGTTCGCCTTCATGGGCTTGCGCTTGTTTCTGGAGTTGATCGATTCTGTCGCGCGATCGCTCCTCGGGCCGCAGTTGTTCGAGTTCAATCCTGTGGTAATACCAATTCAGCTCCTCGCGGAGATCCCGGATTCGCCGGACGAGGCCGCTCTTGCCCGACTCTTCCGCGGGCGCGGCCTGGGTTCCAGGGAAAATCATTTCGATCATACTGCGCGATTTTGCCGATTCGATGTAGCCCAGAGCTTCTCTGGAAGCATCTTCTCCCGCTTGATTCTTGAGACAGAGGTCCACTAACGCCTCATAGACTTGAAGCCTGTCTTTTACGAACGAAATTTTTAGTTCCGCGCCCTGCAGTCTGCTCCTCAGCATTTCCAGGGCATCCCGTGATTGGAGAAAAGCAGCGTAAGCAGCTCGCGGATCGCGTCGCGCTTGCGCAATCTGCCCCAACAGGAAACACGCCTGGTGCCTCAATGTGGGCGATTGAAGCGCAATTTGTTGCTCGAACGCGCAATCGGTCTCCCGTTTTGCGGTTTCGAGTTCGCCCATCTGGAAAGCGATCCGTGCCATGAGCAAATGCGCCAGAACCGCCTTGCCCGCAAGTACAGATTGATCAAAGAAATCAGCCGCTCCGATGCAGAGGCGCCGGGCCTCAAAATGGCGTCCTTCGCGAAAAAGGAGAAAGGCCTGGTACAAATCCAGCAGCCAAGGCCAAACCATATTCTTCTCTTTCTCAAACATCTGACGAGCTCTTGCAAAAGTCTCCAGTGCCGGGAGAGTCTTGTCTTGCTGGCCCAGCGCGATGGCTTCATTGGCCAAAGTCTTGGCGGCTTCGTATCCCATTCCCAGTTTCTGGAATCGTTGGAAGCCTTCGTTGGCAGTTTCGCGCGCCTCTTCGCTCAGATTCAATTCCAGGTAAATTTCGGAAAGGTCCAGGTAACAGAGGGCATTGTGATACCCGTCGCCGCTCGTCTCGCAGGCCTGACGTGTGGCAAAGAGCATCTCTATCGCGCGGCTGTATTCGCCCCGCAAGTAATAGAGCCAGGCGATGTTGTAATCGGCCTGGGCCACGAGAAGTGGCATTCCATTTTCCGCGCTGACCTTGCGAGCCTTTTCATACAATGCCAGCGCGCGGGAAAAATCATTCAAGCTGATGAGGCAGACAGCCATGTTGCCGAAGAGGACAGCAGCTCCTTCAGCATCTTGATGGGATGTGAGCCCTTCGTAGGCGCGCTCGTAGTGCGCGAGTGCTTCTTCAAATCTGTCCTGCCGGTGAAAAATGTTGCCGACATTGATTTCCAGTCGCGCAAGCCGCCAGGGAAGATTCAGTCTCGTGAAAATCGCTCGGGCGCGTTCCGAGGCTGAGAAGGCGCGGTCATATTCGCCCAGAAGAATTAATGGCTGGATGGAAGCGCTAAGAGTTCTACCGGCTTCGTTCCAGAGTCCGAGTTCTTCGAAAATCTTGATCGCTCGCTCGTGAAGCTCCACCGCCTGGATGTATTCGCCAAGCGCGTAAACTGCATTTCCCTTTGCCCGCAACCCGAATGCGACTGATTCATCGCTCTTCAACAAAAGTGCGATTTCGACAGCGGCCTCCGCCAGGCGGAGAGATTCGGAAGCGTCCACGCGGATCCTCCGCACAACCACTTCCGCGAGTCGAGTTACAACATCCGGCCGCACCAATTCCGGATGGCGGGCGACAAAGTCCTTTCGGTCGGACTGGTCATTCAGGCGGGCCAGTCCGGCGAAGAGTTGTTCCTGAGCACCCTGTTCTTCGTTCGTGGCCGTCAATGGAAACCCATTTTCTGCAGGCTGCCCCTTAACCTTTCCATACACTTCTGTCGTGTAAATCCAATGGAGCCAACCGCAAGACCCAGCTCAGAAGCAATCTCGGCGTAAGGTCGGGCTGGAAACTCAAAAAAAAGCGCCTCGACCAAGCGCTGGCACTGGGGGGAAAGCGCGGAGATGGCTTCGCGTAGGATCTGTTCTTGCTGGGTCTGTACGACGAGGGACTCCGCCAGTGCAGGGACTTCCGGTTCCGGCAAATCCGTTTCGGAATCTCTGCTCGTGACCCGCTGCTGCTGGCGTTTCACGCGATAGCATTCATGGTGTGCCACCTGCATCAGCCATTTGGGCAACGCGCCGGCGTCGCGGAGGTCCGGTAGCCGTGCAAGCAGCTCCATGCACACAGCTTGAAAGACGTCCGCCGCTTCTTGAGGTTGCAACTGATATTTGACCGGGATCGAATAGATAAGCGCCTTGTATTTATCAATAAGCGCGGACCACGCCTCATCATTGCCACGAATGCATTCTTTAACCAGGCGAGCATCGGCCCACTCGGTCACAGGTTTTTTCGCTGGACGCAATGCCAGCGGACTCATCTTGGTGTGCTTTCAGATGTGTTACGAAGAAAGAGCTGTTCGGCGTTCCATAAAACGTAGGGTTCGAGGACCGCGGGATGGAAGTTCCCGACCGCATTCTTCGCGCCCGTCAGGATGTCTGGGCTGGCGAGGAATATGAAGGGCTGATTGTCATTAATGATCACCTGGATGCGGTCATAGAGGTGTTTCCTCTGGTCGAATGTGCGCGAATCCAGTTGCAGTTCCATCAGCTGGTCAATTTCCGCTTCCCAGGGTGTGGAGGGTTTTGCCTGGCCAAGATTCCAGAAATGAGAGGAGCCGCTCGAAAGCCAGACATTTATGTCCGAGTTTGGGTCGGCGTCAAAACTCACCAGACCAAGGACGCAAGCGTCGTATTCTTTGGACTGCGTCACTCGATCAAGAAGAGAGCGGAATTCAAGAGGTACTACCTGAACGCGCATGCCGAGCTGTTTCAAGTCATCTTGGATAAGTGCGGCCATTTTTGTCCGCTCAGCATTCGAGGAACTAACCACAATGGAGAATTCGACAGGGGCGCCCGATGAATCCACCAGCAGGGGATCGCCGTCCTGCCCCTTCTTCCAATCGAACCCAGAGGATCGAAGCAGGTCGCGGGCGCCATCGAGCGACCTCGGCGGATGAGGCAACGCTTCATTCAGCCAGCGATGATTCCCGGGTGTGACCGGCCCCCAGATAGGGGTGCCGCGGCCCTGGTAAACCAGGCGGACAATCGCTGCACGATCAACCGCGAGTGAAACGGCCCTGCGGAAACTCACGTCCTTAAACCACTTTTGTTTCCGAGCAAGGTCCGGTGACGCCTTTCCACCAAGCTCGTTGAGATTGAAGAACAGAAAGTTGTATTCGAGTCCGGGTCCGGCATCGGTCATTGTGATTCCACGCGGCTGCCGCGCCAGCGCCGAAAAATTGTCCGCGCCTACTTTGCTGATGCCGATAACGTCTGTTTCGCCAGATTGAAAACGGATAACCTCCGCGTCGGCGTTGGGAACAAATAAAAAGACAAGTTCATTCAGGTACGGAAGCCTGGTCCCCTTGCCGTCCGCCTTCCAATAATAGGGATTCCGTTCCAGCACCAGCCTTTGACCAGCGACATACTCCTTAAGACGAAACGGCCCGAGGCCCGCGATTTGAGAGCCAGCCGACGCGAGAGTCCAGGATTGATCCAACTTTCCCTGCTTGTAGGGATCTTCGAGAAGGTGTTTCGGCAAGACCGCAAGACCATCGAAAAGGCGCTCTGCCGCACCGTATGGTTTCGCAAGGCCAAAAGCGATCGTGTGAGAATCGAGCTTCCGCACAGTGATAGGTTTGCCGCCGACAATCAAAAGATCGCGCTGCGGAGCGTGAACATTTTCGTCGAGATAGAGTTGGAAGCTGAAAAGCACATCATCCGCATCAACCGGCTGGCCATCGGAAAAACGCAGTCCCTGCCGAAGTTTCAGCACGTATTCCAAACCATCCTTTGACACGGTCCAGGATTTGGCAATGGCGGGCTCGGTGAGTTGCGTAGCGCGATTGATGTGTATCAAGTCGCTCTGCATAAGGCCAATTACTTGTCTCGAGGGAGCATCCCCGGCGATCAGAGGATTCAAAGTCTTTGGTTCGGCGCGTAAGGCAACCACAAGCCGCCCCCCGGGCCGTCCGACCTCGCCCGGGAGCGTAAAGAGCTCTTCTTTTGTGCTTGTCCCACTGATGTCCGAAGCCGATTGCTTGGCTTGTGAGATTGAGCTTCCGTCACAGAGACAAATTGCCAGTAGAAAAAGAGCCGACAGGAAGGCGAGTCCCATCCGGGGTTTTGGAGTGCTTTGGTTGTTTTTTGTCACCAGTGGCCCCAATGCTCCCAACCTATATCTTCGGCCCCTGTGCGCGTTCCTGCAATGCGCTTGCGAGGACCAGGTAGCCGACAAAGAACGGGACCATTGCAAGACTGGGCAAGTACATCCACCAATAGGAGGTCAACACACTATATTGCTGCAAGCTGGAGAGCAGATTTCCCCAACTCGGCACGGGCTCCGGGACGCCCAGACCGAGAAATGAAAGCGTCACTTCCGCCAACACGTATTGGGGCACGAGAATCGCTGCCTGGGTCAGCACTACACTCCATGTTTCGGGAAGGATATGCCGTCGGAGGAGATAGCTTCCGCTTGCGCCGAAACCCCGAGCCGCACGCACGTAGTCGCGTTCCTTCGAACTGAGCACCACGCTGCGAATAAGGCGGGCCGGCCGCGCCCAACCCACTGTCCCGATCAAAATCACAATCAAGAGGAAAGCCTGCAAGGGGCTTACCGCCAGAGGCAAGAAAGCCCGGATGGCAAAGAGCAGGTAGAGCCAGGGCAGAGCGAGAAATAGCTCCGCCAGCCGCATCAGGGTTTCATCTCTCCATCCCCCAAGGTATGCGGCAAGCGAGCCAATCAAAAGGCCAAACGACAGCGCAAGACCGGTCGCGAGGAGTCCCGCGAGCAACGAAATTTGCCCTCCGAACAACATTCGCGAAAAAAGATCCCGTCCATAAGAATCGCTGCCCAAAAGAAAAATGGGCGTGTCTCCGGCGCCAAACAAATGAACGCGAAGCGGAAATATGCCAAGTAACCGATATCGCGCGCCGGTCACGAAGAAGCTCAGCGCGACGGGGTGAGTTGTGTCCTGCCTGTACTCATTGAACGCCCCCTCTTGAAGCTGCAATGGATAAAAGAATGGGCGCAAGTGAAAATGTCCGGCTGCATCAAACCAGTGAAGCCGCATCGGGGGTGCGTAAGGCCAATCGCGATTCTGTGCTGTGGGGTCGTAGGGCGAGAAAAATCCGGCGCCGGCAATAACGAAATGAAGCCCGCCAAGAATCGCGAGGCACAAGATCAGCTTTCGCCCGCTAGGCATCGAGACTCTCACGCGACACGAATCCGCGGGTCAACCCAGTAAAGGATTAAGTCCGCAATGAGATTCCCGGCGACGAGGAATACGGTCGAGAGCATGACGCCGCCAATCACGACGTAAAGGTCGCGCGCCAGAATTGCCTCGAGTAGCAAAGGGCCAAGCCCCGGCCAACTCATCACCACTTCCACGATCAGCGAACCGCTGAGCAGCGTGCCCACGCTGAAACCGAAGAGCGAAATCAGCGGATGGGACGCCGCGGGCAAGGCGTAACGATAAAGGAGCGTTCTCCGCGAAATACCGTGAGCTTGCGCAGCGCGCAGGTATCCCGCACCCAACACTTCGGACATAGCCGCCCGAACGTGCCGCACTAGGATGGGCAGCGCACTGAGGACGAGCACCGTGACCGGCAATGCCATGTGGAGGATCGCGTCGCGCATTTTGCCGATGGATGAAAGCGTCTCGAATCCAACGGAAACCATCCCTCCGGTCGGAAACCAGCCCGTGCGCACAGCCAAAAGGAGCAGGCCGAGCGCAAGGAGCAAATCTGGAATGACGAGAAGCAACCCAGTGGCTGATGTCACGGCGATATCCGGCAAGCGCCCGCGATTTTCCGCGCTCCAGATTCCGAGCGGGAGCGCGATTAGCCAAGTCAAAATCGTCGCGACTGATGTGAGCAGCAGTGTATTTCGCGCGCGGGCCCACAACAGCGGCGCCGCGGGGCTGCCATAAGCAAAAGAGAAGCCCAGGTCACCATGGGCGATCGATGCCACCCATCTGCCATAGCGCACGAGTACCGGACGATCGACACCATATTGCGTGCGCAATGCAGCGACAGTTTCGGGCGAGATCTGCGGATTCAGGCTCATCTCGTCGAAATAATTCCCTGGCGCCATAGTCGTGAAAAGAAATGAAAGGAACGAAACACCGACAAGAAGGAAGAAGGCGTGGACCAGGCGATTAAAGATGTAACGCATCAGGCGTCCCGTGATTCCGGCGTTACGCGACCAAGACCCGACGACGCAGCCAGCAACATGCGCGTTTGCTCGTGCTCTGGATGGCGGATTACTTCGTCTGCTGTTCCTGCTTCAACTATTCTCCCGCGATCCATCACAGCGACTTGGTCAGCCAAGTGGGCCGCCATCACGAGATCATGAGTAATGAAGAGAAGAGAGATTCCTGAACTTTCTTGAAGGTCCAGGAGCAAGTTGGCGATTTGGGCTTGAACGGAGCAATCCAAAGCGGAGAGGGCTTCATCAAGTATCAGCAGCTTTGAACCTAGAGCAAGCGCGCGTGCAATCGCGATTCTTTGCCGCTGTCCACCACTGAATTCTGCCAGGCGTCGCGCGCCTGCGGAGGCTGGTAGCCCCACGCGCTCTAGAAGGAGTTGCGCGTGCTCGAATTGATCCCGGCGAGTCAACTGATTCTGAATAACCAACGGTTCCGCGACGATTTGCGATGCAGTCCAGCGGGGATTCATCGCCGAAGCGGGATCCTGAAATATCATTTGAACGCGAGATCTATTCGGCCTGAGATCTTTTTCAGTTAGCAAGGAAACTTCCAAGCCGTTCCACCAAATGCGACCTGAAGTTGGCTTTTCCAGGCACGCCACACAAAACGCAAGCGTGCTTTTGCCCGACCCTGATTCTCCCACCAGAGCAAGAGTTGTCGCCGGGGCGATCGAAAGTGAAACACCATCAACCGCATTCGCTCTGCCGCTGTGACCGGCCCCGCGCCGAGAGGCGTAGCATTTCACTAGAGCTTCAACTTCTAGAATGGGATGGACCTCGTTCATTTCTGTGCCATCCTATCCGCCGTATTTGAAACAGGCGACCTTGTGATTTTCTTCCGGTTCAACAGGGAGAGGCTCGCGATCGGTGCATTCCGGCATCCTGTCAATGCATCTGGGTTCAAATCGGCAGCCGTGATTTAGTGCTGATAAATCCGGCGGCGCTCCCTCAATTGCCGGAAGCTTGGTCTTGTGAGTGAGCAGCGCAACTTCAGATGAACCGGGGATGGCCCGCAACAAAGCCCGGGGATAAGGATGGAGTGGCGATCGCAGCGCTGCCACAGCCGGGCCTTCCTCCACCACGCGTCCCGCATACAGAACCAAAATCCGATCGGCGAGCTGCGAAATAATTGCGGGATTATGCGAAATCAAAATCAGCGCGATCCCCAACTTTTGTCGAAGAGCGGCGAAAAGCGTCAGAATCTCTGATTGTGTTGACGAGTCCAGAGAGGCCGTGGGCTCATCCGCGATTAAGAGAGCTGGGCGGCACGCGATCGCCTGCGCGATCAGCACACGCTGCCGCTGGCCGCCGCTCAATTGATGGGGATAAGACGAATAGATTCGCTCTGATTCAGAGGAGAATACCTCGCCAAGCACGCTCACCGCTTTTTCGTGCCTCTTTCGGCGGTCCAATGTTTCGTGCGCGTTGAGGACGCGGGCCACCTGCTCGCCAACGCGGATCATCGGATGCAGCGCGATGGATGGCTCTTGAAAGATCAGGGAAATTCGCGCGCCGCGGACACTTTCCATTTCCCGTTCGGTTTGATCGCGAAGCTCCCGGCCATCAAATTTTATGTTTCCACGACGGACAATCCCACCGGATGGGAGCAGCCCCAACAATGCCAGCGCCAGGGTGCTTTTGCCGCACCCGGATTCACCCAAAATCCCGAGTATTTCTCCATGTTGAATATCAAACGAAATGCTGTCCAACGCAGGCCTTATATGACCTGACCTGTCGCCGTAATCCACGCATAAGTCACGAACTTCAAGAAGCGCAGGCATGAGAGGGCGGACGCAACCATTCAGGGCCGCATCCGCAATCATGTTTGAACATAGCCGCTACTCGTACAAGAGCACACAATCTGTGTGCGCCCGAACGGTAACCCGTTTCACCCCAGCTGCTACGTCGCACGATTCCGTTCCCGTCAGCTGAATAAGGACTGCTCAACACTGAGAATGGAAGGCCGCTGTGCCAAAAAAAGTTCCTGAAACTTACCAGCCGTTCAACACTTGACCCAGTCTGTGATTTTTAACTTAGATCGGCAACTGATAGATATATTGCGCGTTTAAAGTGTGTTAACGGTCATTTCCGAAATCGAATTTAGCCCAGAACTAGATTGGTCGAAAGCCCGCTGTTGAGATTCGTAAGCGGATCGTTGGTCTCAGGTCCGTCCACGATTTATCCGTTGGAAAGCGCGGGGAGTCCATTGAACTGCACGTTGCCATATCCGTTCGTGCCTCCGACAAAATCGTTCCCGCTGCCGGCCGTGTTAATGAGGGCGCCCGCGGAAAACTGTACCGGGTATGTGAGATCTCCGCCGAGGTTCGGGAGGTCTTGGTGCGCGGGAGTATTCAGATTCGTAGACGTGTTTGCGTTCCCCGGGTTAATGAGCGGTGGGGTACCGCCTAATTCGATGGCCTGATTGGATTGCGCGAGCTTGAGTGTGAAATTGATTGTTTGCTTTTGGCCCAAGCCTGGAGAAGCATTGTCATTCTGCGCCACTGCGAAGCCAGCCGCCTCCACTTTTACGGAGTATGTGCTCGGTTTGAGCCGTGGAAAGCTAAGCTGACCTGCGTCATCGGCCTTGGATATTATTCGTAGGCCCGCCATTTTCTCTCGCCTTCACGCTAATGCTATTTTCCGATAATCCGCACCGGTGGTTGTCTAGTCTTGACGCGGCACGATTCGTCCAGTAACGTCTCCTATCGGATTTGAACCACTCATATCGAGAGTCCACATGCGAATACTTTTTGTAGCCTCCGAAGGATTGCCATTTTCCAAAACCGGCGGACTCGCTGATGTGGTCGAGGCCCTGCCCAAGGCTCTGGTTGAAGCCGGACACGAAGTGGCTGTCGTGTTGCCGCGCTATCGCGGCACAAAAGCCACCACTGTTGTGGTCCCGAGTATGACCATCCCCGACGGGCGTGGCCTGCGTTTTCCTG
This sequence comes from Candidatus Acidiferrales bacterium, assembly GCA_035308165.1. Taxonomy (GTDB): domain Bacteria; phylum Acidobacteriota; class Terriglobia; order Acidiferrales; family UBA7541; genus DASTCZ01. The sequence continues at coordinate 12,772 of DATGHC010000054.1, forward strand.
CAATCTCCGACGGAACGATCCTCGCCGGGGTCCGATATTTTTTCGTGGATGATCCTGAATATTTCGACCGAGAACAACTCTACGGCGTAAAAGGCGTGGATTATCCCGATAACGCCTTGCGCTTTGGCGAATTCAGCCGCGCTGCTATCGAGATCGCCAAGAATGTTTGGCCCGCCGACGTCATCCATTGCCATGACTGGCAATCGGCGTTGGTGCCAGTGTTGCTGCGGACTCTTTACGCTGCAGACCCGCTTGTCAGTGGTCTCCCTGTGGTTTTCACGATCCACAACATGGGATACCACGGTTTGTTTTCGCGCGATACTCTGGCCGAACTCGGACTGCCGGAGAGCCTGTTTCGCATCGAGGCGATGGAATTCTTTGGCCACATTAATCTTTTGAAGGGCGGCCTGGTTTATTCCGATTACCTAACGACTGTAAGCCGCAAATACGCGCAGGAAATTCAAACCGAAGAATTTGGCCACGGCCTGGACGGTGTGGTGCGCGACCGCAGCTCCCGTTTGCGCGGCATCCTGAACGGCGTAGATTACAGCATCTGGAGCCCTGAGAATGATCCGCTGATTGCATGCCAGTATTCCGCCAAGGACCTCACCGGCAAGAAGGCTTGCAAAAAGGATTTGCTGGAGCAGTTCAAACTTGACGCCAATGATTTGCAACGGCCTCTCATCGGAATTGTTTCCAGGTTTGCCGCACAGAAGGGATTCGATTTAATCGAGGAAATAGCCGGCGAATTGGTCCGTGAAAACGTGTCCATCGTCGCCTTGGGCGCCGGCGAGCCGCGATACGAAGCGCTTTTCCGCGAGCTGGCCGGTAAGTATCCACGCCAGGTCGGTGTGAAGGTGGCCTACGACAACACGCTGGCCCACAAGATCGAGGCTGGCTCTGACATGTTCCTGATGCCCTCACGTTACGAACCGTGCGGGCTGAACCAGATTTACAGCCTGCGCTACGGCACCGTGCCCATTGTGCGCGCCACCGGCGGACTGGACGACACTATCGAGCCGTTTGATCCCGCAAGCGGGCGCGGCACGGGCTTCAAGTTTGAAAAATATGATGCAAAGGATTTGATGGCTTGCATACGCAAAGCGCTCACTTCCTTCAAGAGCGCACCGGTATGGCAGAGGTTGCAAGCGAACGGAATGGCCCGCGATTTCTCCTGGCGCGCGTCGGCTGGTGAGTACGCGCAGCTCTATGAGGCCGCCCGCAAGGCACGAATCCTTAATGTAGGCGTAACATCTAATTCCATGTAACAATAAGGCCCGGCCTGCGCGGCTGGACCAAGACGAAAGGGATTCAATGGCAGAGAACATTTCAAACGTAACCGACAGCTCTTTTCAGAGCGACGTGATCGAGGCGAGCAAGACCCAGCCCGTCATGGTCGATTTTTGGGCGGAATGGTGCAGGCCGTGCCACATGCTGGCGCCCACCGTCGGCGAACTCGCCGCCGAATACAGCGGGAAAATGAAAGTGATGAAGATGAACGTGGATGAGAATGTGAATACTCCCGGACAGTTCAACGTTCGCGGGATCCCCACGCTTTTGCTCTTCAAGGGCGGGCAGCTCGCCGAGCAAATCGTCGGCAATGTCCCCAAGGATCAGATCCAAAAAGCGCTTCAACGCCACCTGGGCTGATTTTCAATTCCGTGTTGCGCCGTTGCCGCTGGGCTAAGTCCGACCTCTCCATTCGTTACCACGATGAGGAATGGGGTGTGCCCCTGCATGACGACGGGAAGCTGTTTGAGTTTCTCATCCTCGAAGGACACCAGGCCGGGCTAAGCTGGGAAATTATTCTCCGCAAACGCGAGGCTTATCGCCTGGCATTTGACGGATTCGATCCCGCGGTCGTCGCTCGATATGATGCGCGCAAGATTCGCACGCTCTTGCGCAATGCGGGACTCGTGCGCAATCGCCTAAAGATGCGAGCCGCCGTGGAAAATGCATGCGCATTCCTGGCCGTTCAGAAAGAGTTTGGGTCCTTCGATCAATTCCTGTGGCAATTCGTCGGCGGCATGCCAAAAATTAATAGTCACAGATCGCATGGCAGCCTGCCCGCGCGAACGCCGCAATCCGATGCCTTGAGCAAAGAGCTCAAGCGCCGCGGCTTCCACTTCGTCGGCTCGACGATCTGCTATGCCATGATGCAGGCCGTTGGCATGGTCAACGATCACTGGGTTGGGTGCTTCCGTCATGCCCAGCTTTCCGGAAAATCTCGTAAAAAATAATTTGCCGGCTGTTCAGCTTGCGTTCATTTCCGGCGGCAGGTAGGATGAAATTGCGCGCTCTGTGCGGCCTCGCTTGACTTCCCGTTTTTATTTCAGCGGGCGGCGTGCGGCCTGAACGCGGTTGCGAAAGCGCAAAAATCATGAGTAGAGCAATCGTAATCGTTGGCGCCCAGTGGGGCGACGAAGGCAAAGGCAAGGTCGTGGACTATCTTGCCGCCTCCTTCGACTTTACCGCGCGTTTTGCCGGCGGACACAACGCCGGCCACACGGTTATCATCGGCGATCACCGCTTCGTATTGCAGCTCACCCCTTGCGGGATTTTGCGCCCCGGAAAACAAGCCGTGATTGGACCCGGCACGGTGGTAGATCCTGGAGCTTTGATTGCAGAGCTGGACATGCTTTCCGCCGGCGGAATTGAAATTACAGGCCGATTGCACGTCAGCAATCGCGCCCACCTGATTTTTCCCTACCATCGCCAATTGGACAAGGCCTCGGAAGCCGCTCGCGGTTCCGGAAAAATAGGCACCACTGCGCGAGGCATCGGCCCCGCATATGAAGATAAGATGACGCGCCAAGGAATGCGCGTCTGTGACCTGATGGACGCGGACGTTTTCCGCTCCAAGCTGGAGCGAATCATCGCCGCAAAGAATACCATCTGTCGCGCGGCCTACGGAGTGGACTTGGAGAGCGCCGGATTATTGGAAGAGTCATTGCGGCAAGCGGGGCGGATTCGTCCGCTGGTAACCGATACCGCTGAGTTTTTGAATCACGCCCTCGACGAGAAAGGTTCCGTCTTGTTCGAGGGGGCTCAGGGAACCATGCTGGATATTGACCATGGCACCTATCCTTTCGTGACTTCATCAAGCGCCACAGCGGGCGGAGCGTGCACCGGCTCCGGTGTGGCGCCGACTCGCATTACAGGAGTGGTAGGAGTTACGAAGGCTTATACGACACGGGTGGGCAGCGGGCCATTTCCCACGGAAATGCCCGACCTTGAAGCGAAGGAAGTCCGCGATCGGGGAAATGAATATGGAGCAGTCACCGGCCGCCCGAGACGGTGCGGCTGGCTCGATTTGGTCATGCTCCGATACGCTGTGATGATTAACGGCATCAAATCGCTGGTGGTCACAAAGCTCGACGTATTCGATACACAGCGGGATATACAGGTTTGCACCGGTTACCGCTATAAAGGAACTCTGGTCCGCGAAATGCCCGCCGAAGTCGGGCAATATGCGGCCATTGAGCCGGTCTATCGCTCCGTTCCGGGTTGGCAAAGCCCGACTTTTGGCCTTCGTGACGGCGACAAACTCCCGGCCGCGGCGCGCGATTATCTCGCATTCATTTCAGACCAACTCGGCGTGGAAGTAGGCATGATTTCCACCGGCCCAGAGCGCGACGCTACCATCATCAACCGCGATTCGCAGCTCCATCGCTGGCTGCAATCCTGACATCTCAACATACCGATGCTGTCTTTCACTGATGCCCGCCGAAAAGTCATAGAGGTTGTAAGAGGCCTCTCTCGCAATCCTGTCAGCCAATCTGTTGCCCTGAACGCGGCGCTGGGCCGGATTCTTGCCGAGCCCGTCATCGCGGACCGGGACTATCCGCCCTTCGATCGCGCCACACGCGATGGGTACGCTGCGCGCGCGGCGGATTTAAAAGAACCTGGTGCATCGCTCGCACTCGTGGGGGAAATCCGCGCCGGGCAAGGATATGCGGGGAAAGTCGGGCCCGGGCAATGCGTGCAGATTATGACCGGCGCGGCCGTACCCGAGCGTACGGACGCAGTGGTGATGATTGAGCACACTCGCATCGAGGATTCATCCGGACAGACTCGAATCATCTTTGAGCGTGAGGCACAGGCGGGGCAAAACATTGTGCCGCGCGGGAAGGAAGCGCGCGCGGGGCAGACTTTATTGGAAGTGGGTGCGCGGTTGGGTTATGTCGAGCTTTCGCTCGCCGCTCAGGTCGGATGCACACGGCCCGAAGTTTGGGTACGGCCGCGCGTGGCGATCCTCTCCACGGGCGACGAGATCGTTGACGCGGATAAGGCCGCGGGACCGCTGCAGGTTCGTAACGGGAATAGCTTTTCGTTGGCGGCGCAGGTTGAATCGGCGGGGGGTGAACCAGTACTACAAGGGAATGCTCCTGACATCGCCAAGGAACTACTTGGGAAAATCAAGCAGGGTTTGAATTGTAACGCGTTAATTATTTCCGGCGGCGTATCGGCGGGGAAATATGATTTGGTGGAACAGGTGCTTGCCGATTTGGGGACACAGTTTTTTTTCGATGGAGTAGCGATTCGCCCCGGCCGTCCCGCGGTTTTCGGGCAATGTGGCGGCGTGCCGATATTCGGTTTGCCGGGGAACCCGGTTTCGACCATGATTACCTTTGAACTTTTCGTGTTACCCGCACTGGATATTTTGTGCGGTTCTGCGCCGCGGCCTTTGCCATTGCTCCGCGCCAAACTTGGATCGCCGTTGCGAGAAAAGCCGGACTTGGCGCATTTCCTGCCGGCGCGACTGGAGTGGACGGCTGGAGAGCCAGTTGTGAATCCCGTGCGCTGGCAAGGGTCAGGGGATGTTGTCGCGCTGGCTTCAACGAATTGTTTCCTGGTTGTAAGGGAAGAAAAGCTAAATTGGGAATCAGGGGAGTGGATTGATGTTTTACCCCGGCGCGGGGCGCTGTAGGATTCTGGAATAAACTGAAAGACTAATTAGGGACCAATGGCGCGATTGACTCATTACCGGAAGTGCGGGGAAGTGGCCATGGTGGATGTGACCGCCAAGGCTGTCACGTCGCGTGTCGCTGTAGCGCGCGGATTCATCACCATCGCGCAGCCGGCACTGTCCAAAATCCGTCGGATGGAAACGCCCAAGGGAAATCCCCTGGAAATAGCCCGCATCGCCGGTATCGCCGCGGCCAAGCGCACGTCGGAGTGGATACCTCTTTGTCACCCGCTGCCACTCACTCACATTGATGTGACCACCCGGCTGTGCCAAAATGGCGTGGAGATAGCCTCGCGCGCCACTGCTCACGCGCAAACTGGAGTCGAAATGGAGGCGCTGGTTGCCGTTTCCGCCGCCGCGCTGACCATTTACGACATGTGCAAGGCGCTCGACAAAGGGATGGAGATTTCCGGCATTTACCTGGTGGAGAAACGGGGAGGCAAGAGCGGGGATTATTTGCGTTCAGCCGGGAGTTCAGGGAAAGTATTGAAAAAAGCGTCCGCGAGGCGCGGGAAATAAGTCAACTTGAGTGCCGCGAAGACAATTCGGGTGATGGTCGTGGACGATAATCCATTGGTGCGCGCGATTCTCGTGGATGGATTGACGCCATTGGGAGAAATTATTCCCGCAGCCGACGGCGCGGACGCATTGCTGAAGGCGGTTGACTCACCCCCTGACCTGATCCTCACCGATTACCGGATGCCCGGACTCGATGGGCGTCAGCTTTGCGAAAAGCTTCGGGGCCGTCCGCAAACGCGAAACATCCCTTTTTTATTCATGGCCAGTAAGGGCGACATCGAAGAAAAGTTGCGGCCGCTGGTAGACGGCGTGGAGGATTTCATCCCCAAGCCGTTTTTCATTAAGGATCTTGCGAGGCGCGTCAAAGTTGTCGTGGACCGCATGCGCCTGGAAAAAATGCAGAAGCAGGCGGCGCGCCCGGGGGTGATTCAGGGGCGTCTTGAAGAATTGAACATCGCCGATCTGATGCAGTCTTTGGAAATGGGGCAGAAATCCTGCCAGCTTACCGTGCGCCACGGTTCGGAACAGTGCGATATGTTTTTCACCTCTGGTCAATGCAAGCACGCACGGCTGGGAGAGCTGAGCGGTGAGGAAGCCGTCTACCCGGTGGTCACCTGGACGGAAGGCGAATTCGAGATCGACTTCACCTCCACAACGGAAACGGCCACGATCACTCGTGGCACAACCGGCTTGCTAATGGAAGCGATGCGACTGATGGATGAAGCAAACAGCCGTGTCCAGAGCTGAGCGGCGTTCATGCGCTCTTCGATGATTTCAATTCCCACATTCTTAGCTTTCGCTAATCACATCCGGTATTTTCCTGTATGCGCGTAGCGATCCTGACCGTTAGCGACACCGCCTCGCGCGGCGAGCGCCCTGACCGCAGCGGGCCCGCCGTCCAGGAGCGCTGCGTCAAACTTGGTTGGAAGGTTGTCAGCGAAGGGATTTTTCCCGATGACCGCGCGAAGTTGAGCGATGGGCTGGCTCGTCTGGCAGATGCCGGCAATGTGGACGCGATTTTGACTACCGGTGGAACGGGGCTCGGTCCGCGTGATGTTACGCCAGAGGCCACCAAGGAAATATGCCAGCGACTCGTGCCCGGGCTCTCCGAGTTGATGCGCGAGCGCGGCCGCCAGTCCACGCCTCGTGCAGTTCTCTCTCGCGCAGTTGTAGGTATTCGTGGCAGCGTCTTAATTGTCAATTTACCCGGCAGCCCAAAGGGGGCGGTGGAGTCGCTTGGTGCCTTGGCCGATTTGCTGCCCCATGCTGTTGAAGTCCTCCGCGGCGCGCGTCACGATTGAATCGATTCCTTCTTCCTCCCTATTTTTCCTGATTCACAGAATCGAGCCTCGATACCTGTACCTTCGTACAGGTGAGTAATCAACTTGGCGCATTTCACTTTTCGTACTCTGGAAGCCCGCGAGATTGAAATGCATCATCCGTTATCAGTGCCTTTCTGAAACGTGTGTATTCCGGGTGGCGCAGCCGAACTCGCATCATCCGCGAGCGAGTCGAGTGGAGAAGAACTAAGCCATGCTATTCCCAATAGGACATGAGGATCTGCGCGGCCGGCGATGGCCGGTCGTAACGATCGTCATCATTGCCCTGAACGTCGTGATCTTCCTCGGCACGCATTGGAAAATGGACGAGGAAGCTTCGCGGCTTGCCGAAATCAAGGTCAACACCTTACTTGTCGCGGCCGCCCATCCCGACGTTCAACTCACTCATTCCCAGCAACGGATCGTTGATGTTGTGCGCAGCCAAAATCCGGCACTCTTCGATGAGATTAAGAACGAAAAACCGGAGAATTCCTTCGACGAAGAGCAAAGGTCCGAGGACACGGAACAGGCTCAGATTGTGGCCGCGGATCTTGGCAAGCAGTTAGACGGGATGGAGAAGGACTCGATCACAGAAAACTATACCTACATTCCCTATAAGGCCAGTGCGATCAGTTTAATCACCGCGAACTTCCTTCATGCGGGCTGGTTGCACTTGATTGGCAACATGTGGTTCCTTTGGTTGGCTGGAACCGTGCTGGAGGACGCATGGGGACGGCCAATCTATGCCGTGTTTTACATGATCGCTGGAGTTGTCGCGTTACTGGTCCAGGGCGCAGCGACGCCGCACATGATTGGCGGAATCTTGGGTGCTTCAGGAGCGATTGCCGGAGCGATGGGCGCATTCCTGGTGCGATTCCCCAAAACCAAGATCAGGTTTCTCTTCGCTGTGTTCCTTGGCTTCCGATTCCTTCGTTGGAAATTCCTCGCGCCCGCTTATGCGATGCTGCCGCTCTGGCTCGGAGGACAAGTTTTGTCGGCATTTGTTCCGGGAATGGGCGGCGTTGCCTACTGGGCGCACATTGGCGGATTTGGATTTGGGATGATCGTCGCGGTGGCCCTGAAATATAGCGGCGCGGAACACAGAGTGAACCAGGCCATTGAGGACAAGGTGAGCTGGTCGGCGGATCCCCGGATTGAAAAAGCGAGTGATGCGATTGAACAAAACCAAGTTGATGCCGCGATTGGATTGCTGAAGAGTTTGGTCGCGGAGCAGCCAGAATCACACGAAGCTCACGACCTGCTGATGCAGGCATACATGCGAAAGCAGGATTCGGTTTCGGCACAAGCGGAAGCCGCGGCGCTGTGCAAGATCAATCTGAAGGCCCGAGAAATGGATTTGGCGCTCGGAAATTACGAAGCTTACTGCAATTTGGGTGGCGCGAAATTTCCTACCACGGAGTGGATGGCGCTGTGCCGCCATCTGGAAGGGAAGCAGATATGGCAACGCGCCGCTCTGGAATATGAAAAAATCGCCGCTGCCTATAAAGGTGAGAAACCTTCCATTTATGCGCTGATCTCCGCGGGCCGAATTAATTTGAAGCAACTTGGAAATACCACGGAGGCCGCCCGGCTGTATCGCGAAGTGAAGGATTCGCCAGTCCCACATCATGAATGGGAAGACGCAATTCGCAAAGGATTGGCCGAATGCGGAGCGGATGTTCCCGCGCCGGCTGCGAACGGAGCTGTACCAACTGCGATGGCCTCGAAGCCGGCCACGCCATCGACAACAGGGGCAGGCACTGTAAATGCGACAAACGCGATACTGAATTCAAGCGCGGTAGATATACGCGCGCTCGTTGATAAATAGCTTTCGATCCAATTGAGAATTGCATCGGGGCTAAAGTTTGGCAGGTTTGATTCACGTACCCCGGGGCTGAAGTTCCAATCCTCCCAAAACAATTCTCAAATTAACTTTACTTTATTGCGACGGCCAAGGTGTCGTGGTGCAGGAGAATAAACCTGCGCAAATAGGGGCCGATATCACTGGCGGATGCAAACCCCGCGGACTTTGCAGCGGTGGCTTGCGCTTCCGGAGTCACATCGGAGCTTGCGGCGTAGTGCTTCAAGTCGCGAAACACACCGATCGTAAACAAATCCCACGCAGCGCCCTGATCCCGGACAAAGATGAAATTTGTAGGCTGGCCCATTGCAGCGGAGTAAGCATTTTCCATCTCGCGTTCGTGGTAGAGATCGGCTCGGAGGCCGGGCGCCGATTGAAACATTTCTACGTGGAAGAATCCGCCTTCGGCGAACGCTTTGCGCAAGATTTCTAGCGGGGGGCCGTAAACGAAAATGTCTTCTTCCCATTCGATGTCGTCACGCAATTTCGCCGGCAAGGAGGAGCTTCGCGTGGCCTTTTCGCGGGCGGCGATGCGGTCGACACTGTAGAAGTCCGCGTAGCTCTTCAAAGGAACCAGGCGAAGCAGATCCCAGCGGTCGCCCTGGCTGTGGCGCATCCAAAGAGCGGGCTCGTCACCTGCCTGCTGGTCGAGAGCGCCTTTCTGTTTGTAAAGGTCAATCACCTCAACAAGTTTCCCTGGCGCTGCCTGGATCAACTCGGTGCGATAGAGATAGGCTGGTTGTTGGGCGGTGACCGAGAAGGGAGCCAACGCGAGGACGCCAAGCGCGATTGGCAGTCGTGTTTTCTTGATTGTTGTCATCATCGTGATTCTCATGATTCCTCCAGAGCCGGGAGGAGAATATAACATTTAGGGTGCCTCGATACCGATGCGGCGCAGCAGAGCGGGTTGAAAACCAACAGTTGAGATTCAAAATTCAAAGCTCTCCGATCTGCGCGGTATGGGGCGGATTGAAATGGCGGCCGCGATAAAAGTTAGGCGCGCGTCAGCCAAGAATATTGCGCGGCACTGAGGGGCACGACGGAAAGTCTGCCCATGAGAAGCAACGGAGAAGTGGCGAACAATTTATTCGCCTTGATTTCACCGAGGGACACAGGTTTGGTTAAAGCGTTTCCGGCCCGGATCTCAACTTTAGGATTCTTGGGATCGGAGGCATCTACGGAAACGGCGGTCGCGGTTCCTACCGCAGATTTGCGGTCGCCGGTTTCATAGATGATGATTTGCGCCCCGGATTTCATTTCACGGAGATTCTTCACTGCTGTGGGATTGGTGATGCCGTCCCAGACCGTAGTTTTGTCACGAAGGAGATCAGCGAAGGAATATTCCGAGGGCTCAGTCTTCAACAGATAATGGCCGGACATGAGCATCAATCTACGCCGGATTCCTGCCTTAGGACAACTCGCAAGGGGGGCTGAGCTACACGAGGCGAAGACAACGGCTAAAGCCTCGAGTTTCAGAAAATAAAAGGGGCGGAGGCTTTTGGCCTCCGCCCCGCACATCCCGGTAGGGGAATGTGTTACCTACTACAGGGGAGAATTCGTCACGGTCGCGGTTGCGGTGTTGTTGACTCGAATCACGCCTGAGGCGTCGGTGAAGAAGTGTCGCACGCCGGTTTGGTTCGCGGCGATGGGGTCGGCATTAACCGTGTAGGTGTAATTGGAATTGCCCGCGGCGTACGTAAAGGTGTAGCCATTTTTGGTGGAAGTGTTGACTCCGCCGGCAGGAGCGAGCACCTGGTCCAATAAGTCGGCATCCGTACTTGTCGGCGTGGCGCCATTGGACGGCCCGAGATATGAGAGCTTGGCGGCGTAGACGCCGAAGGTCGTGTTGTAGGTAATGTTGGCGGTGTTCATGGTCCGCAGAGAACTGACCGCCGAAGCTTCGTTGGCCGAAACTCTTGCACGCAACAGGTTTGGAATTGCGATGGCCGAGATAATCAGGATTATGGCCACAACGATCAGGAGTTCGATGAGTGAGAAACCTTTTTGATTGCTGCGCATCTTAAATTTCCTCCGACTGAGATTTTGAATCCTTGCCTACCCGCCGAGCCTACTAAGCTTCTTCCTGCTTGCTAGGTCTTCTCTTGGTCTGCACAACTAGTAAAAGCAAGCGGCGAGCCAAACTGCCATTCCTATAAAGTCTTATATATCAGCGACATACAAGATGGCTCGGATAGGTCAATTTGACGGGTGTACGCGACGAACACAGCGGGGTAGTGAGAGCGTACAGTAGGCAGGCGTAGAGGTATCGGGGAAGTGGCAAACTGCAGTATTGCAGCAGACAGCTAACAATTAGGAAGAATTGGCGGATTTGGGCTGCCCGGAGAGGCCGTCCGTGCCTGAAAGATCAACCCTTTTCGCGTGTATCTGAGGAAACCACTTCCGCGTGGGGTTCTTCGCTCGCGGCATCTACCGCGGGCTTGTCCTGCGGGGTGCGCCGGAGTACTTCATAAAGGTGCGTGCGGCTGATACCTAGTATCTCTGCAGCGCGAACTTTGTTGCCTTCGGTAAACTCAAGCACGTGTTTGGCGTGCTGAGTTTCCATCTGCTCCATGGAAAGCATGTCTTGCGGTTCGGGCTCTGGCGCGGCTTGCTCACGAAATCTGTCCGGCAGGTCACGGATATCAATCACATCGGATTCGACCATCATCCCCGCGTGCCCGATCACGCTTTCCAATTCGCGGATATTTCCCGGCCAGGGATAACGCGCCAGCAAGGTTTGGGCGCGACGCGTTAGTCCAGAGAGTGGTTTGTTGTATTGGTCGGCGAAGATCTTCACAAAATGGCGCTCCAATAAAAGCAAATCTTCGGGGCGTTCCGCCAGTGAAGGGACTTTGAGCTCGACGGGACAGAGGCGGAAATAGAGGTCTTCGCGAAAGGTGCCCCTCTTGACCATGTCGGGCAAATGCCGGTTGGTTGCAGCGACGACGCGGACGTCCACCTTGCGCGGTGTTGGAGACCCTACTCGCTGAAACTCCTGGTTCTGCAGTACGCGGAGGAGCTTTGCTTGAATTGCGAGAGGCAACTCCCCGGCTTCATCCAACAAAACAGTTCCACCATTAGCGTGCTCGAACAACCCGGCCTTGTCTTTGTCGGCGCCCGTGAAGGCCCCTTTGACATGGCCAAACAGCTCGCTTTCCGCGAGAGTTTCTGAAATGGAAGAACAATTGAAAGGCACGTAAGGCCCTTTGGCGACCGGGCTCAATTGGTGGAGCGCTTTGGAGACAAGTTCCTTGCCCGAGCCGGTGGGTCCGGTGACGAGCACCGTCCGGAAATGAGGAGCGATGCGACGAATCTTCGAGAAAAGCTCCAACATCAGAGGGCTGCGACCGATCATTCCCTCGAACTCGTAGTTCTCCAACAATTCATTCAGGAGGCTAGAGCCGCGGTTGCGACGCCTGGCGTCCTCGGCGAGCTGGGCGATGCGTTGGCGCAGTTTTTCATTGGAAAAAGGCTTTGGGAAATAATCGGTTGCGCCCTTTTGCACCGCCTCAACCGCGGATTCGGTCGAATAGAAACCGGTCATCAGGATCACGTCAATTCCGGGATCGAAATCGAGGATTCTTTCGAGCATTTCCATGCCCTCGACGCCGGGCATTACCAAGTCCAGAAGGACAATTTCCGGCCTCAACTTCTTGACCAGTTCCATGCCCGACTGGGGATCGGAAGCTCCATGAATCTCCAGCTCTTCCTTGGCCAGAATAAACTTGATGAGCTTCAAGTTTTGTGGATCATCATCAATGACCGCGAGGCGGAGAGTCATTGGGCTACCTCTGAGGGCGCCTTTCCCTCAGTGATAGCAATCAGCACTTCCTCGACGGCTTGAACTAATTGGTCCCGAGAAAATGGCTTGCGCAGGATGGACATGCCCGGTTTCAGAACACCTTTGGTGGAGAGCTCCCCATCGTCGTATCCCGACATGTAAAGCACGGGGATCCCCGGACGCAGCGCTGACACAGCCTCAGCCAGCAGACGTCCATTCATACCGGGCATGATGACATCGGTTAGCAGCACGTCGATGTGCGTGTCGGATTGTTTCGCAAAGTAGAGGGCCTGGTCGGCGTTCGAGGCTTCGAGGACCGTGTGGCCCGATTTGATGAGCGTTCGCTTGGTGAGCTTGCGCAAAGAGGATTCGTCTTCGACGAGAAGAATCACGCCGCGGGATTGTCCGATTTGGAAGGCAGGTGCGGATTCCTCCACGTCTTCCGGAGTCCCTTCGACTTCCGGGAGAAAGATCTTGAAAGTCGTTCCGTGGCCCGGTTCGCTATCTACCCAGATGTATCCGCCGCTCTGCTTGACGATTCCGTAGGCCATCGCCAAACCCAGACCCGTGCCTTTACCTTTTTCCTTGGTAGTGAAGAATGGCTCGAAGATGCGCGATTGAGTATCCGAATCCATTCCGCAACCTGTGTCGGTCACTTTCAAGAGGATATAGCGGCCGGGAACCACATATGGCTTGATGAGCGAGTCCGCATAATCCAGCTCGGCGGGCTCGGTTTCGATCATGAGCAGGCCGCCATTGGGCATCGCGTCGCGCGCATTGATCGCAAGATTCATGATGACTTGCTCGATTTGGCCGCGGTCAGCCCGCACCATTCCAAGATGAGAGGCCAGGTTGAACTCCAACTGGATATCGGCGCCAATGGTGCGGCGCAATACTTTCTCCACATCCAGGGCGATGGAGTTCAATGAGAGAATTCTCGGTTCCAGCACTTGCTTCCGGCTGACGGCCAGCAACTGTCGCGCTAGGGCTGCGGCACGTTGCCCGGCTTTCTGGATTTCATCTATGGCCTCGCGATTGGGGTCATCCCGGGGAATCCTTTCCTGCAATGCTTCGCCATAGCCGATGATCACGCCAAGCAGGTTATTGAAATCATGCGCCACGCCACCGGAGAGCCGTCCGACGGCTTCGAGACGCTGCGAGAGATGAAGCTGCTCTTCGAGGTGCTTTCGTTCGGTGATGTCTCGATTCACGATGACAAGTTTTTCGACCTTGCCCTCGCGATTGCGGACTGCGCTGGCCGTGGATTCCAAAGTGAACCACCGTCCATCCCGGTGGCGGATGCGGTATTCGAGCCGTCGGCCTCTGCCAGAGGTTTGCGCTTCCTTTGCCGCGTCGATGACCTTTTGGCGGTCGTCCGGATGAATCTGGTCAATTGGAGAAATACCGCGAAGTTCTTCAGCCGAATAACCCAGAATTCGCTGGTACGAAGGGCTGTTGTATAAGCGCGTACCATCCACATCCACGAGGGCGATCATGTCTACTGCGTTCTCACTGATCAGCCGGAAGAGTTCCTCGCGAACGGCAAGTTGCTTGCGGAAACGGTAGATTTGCACTTGCTGAAAGATGACATAAACATCGAAGACGAAGATCAGGGCCAATAGGCCCCGCATCGCTGAACTGGTGTCCACATAGGAAAACTGTTTGGCGTCTGGAAGGATGGCGGGGAGCAAGAGCGTCACAATTCCCAAAGTAAGAATCAGGGACACGGCAATTCCGGAAGAGGATAGCCACCATTGGCGGCGCTCGACGTGCTGCCAATTTGCCGCTTTGAGCCCGGAGATGCCCGCGGACTCCGATTGAGTCTTTTTCATAGAGGGAAGCTCTCAGCCAGAGTCAGATACTCTTGACGCTGCACCCACCATTTTCCTATGGTTTTTCGATGGCCGGAGTTCTGATTGTATTCAACTTGCTCTGCGAGTTATTCCCCCTTTGGAGGTATCTGGAAATTGACTGCCTAAGTGGGTGCGATTGATTGGGGTGCGCGAGAGTTTGGACGCCGGAGAAGATATGAGAATAGAGGATATTCAAATGAAGCAGCCTGCCGCGGCTGATGATTCATAGCCTTGCGGCAGGCTGGAGGAGAATTGAGTAGGTTGGCTCGCGCGCAACTTAGCTATGCAGCTTGCGGAGCATGGCCTTGCCCTGACCTTCCGCTAGTACGCCTTTCCGCATCAATTCAATCACAAGCTCACTGAGTACAAGATATTTGTCGTCGCCCGAGATCTCAGTCTCGTCTGTGAATCCCATTTCGCCGTTTTCCTCGAGTTCCACTGGAGCCTCGCCGTTGATCTCCGCGATCCACTTTTCCGCGGGGATCAAGCTGTCTTCAGTTTCGGGAATGAAGGCCAACCCCATGCCCATGCTGTTCATGGCGTAGGCGACTCGCGCTTTGATCTTGAACGCCACCTTACCCTTGGTGATGCGCACGTGGATGATGGTGCCTTCTGGGAACGGACTGATGGTGTCCACATAGCATCCTCCGAGAGACAGGTCGGAGGTGCGGCCCTTGATGCGAGTCTCTGTCTTCTGTTCGATGGCCTCAACAGTGGCCGTGAATGGGTAGCGCACGTGTTTGCGCTGTTCGGCGAATTCAGCCTTGGGTTCTTGCGGCTGTTCCAGCTGCTGGTCAACTAGCTGGTCCGTTTGCGGTTCTTCCATTTCGCTTTGGAAGCGGATTGGCGGCTGTTCCAAACATACTGTGCTTTGCGTCATGCTCATGACTTCCTCCTGCTGACCTTCGACCTACACAGCTAAGATAAGCACGTCAGCCGCCAAACTGTCCTACGATTAAGTCCTTATAATTCAGGGTGATGCAGACACCCTCTTGGGTTGGGCTCCTTGGGGCTGTACGCCAGGTTTGTCTAGTGTACGCCGTGACTACAACTGAAGAACCGGACGAGGGCTTTTCTACCGTTCAGGGTGCAAATGAGCCGGTCCGCGTAGGCACAGGCGACTCGCTGCTGCCTTTGCTTGAAAATTGAGCATCTGCGGAGTAACGTTCCGATTCTCGACAAGCAACTGCAGCTTCGATTGCCAAGAATGCGGGGATTCAAGAAATCAAGGGTGCACTATGGGAAGACGGGGGCAAGCATGAAGAAATTTGTTCTTATACTGGCGGCAGCGAGTGCATCGTTTGCTTTTCAGGGCGACAAGAATCCGGACGTGACGCGGTGGGAGCAGGAGGCGCGAACCGTCACTATCATCCGCGACGACTGGGGCATCGCCCACGTTTATGGGAAGACGGATGCGGATGCTGTGTTCGGGATGGAGTACGCCCAAGCCGAGGACGATTTCAATCGCGTAGAGACAAATTACATCAATTCGATGGGGATGCTGGCGGAGACGGAAGGCGAGTCAAAAATTATTCAGGACTTGCGGATGAAATTGTTTATCGATCCCGCGGATTTGAAGAAACAGTACGCGGCTAGTCCGGAGTGGCTGAAGAAGCTGATGGATGCGTTTGCGGATGGGCTGAATTTTTATCTCTACAAGCATCCGGAAGTGAAACCCAGGGTGATCACCCGGTTTGAACCTTGGATGGCGCTTTCGTTTAGTGAGGGGAGCATCGGCGGCGATATTGAGCGTGTGAATTTGAATCAGCTGGCGGCGTTTTATGGGAAGGATTCCGGCAAGCAGACGGCTTCGGAGGGTGCGACTCTGAACGCCAGCGGGGATCAAGGCGACGACGTGGACCAGCCGCCGGAGCCGACGGGATCAAACGGCATGGCCATCTCACCGACGAATACCGCCGGCCACCACGCGCTGCTGCTGATCAATCCGCACACATCATTTTATTTCCGGTCGGAGCTGCAGATGGTGAGCGAAGAAGGATTGAACGCGTACGGCGCGGCGACCTGGGGGCAATTCTTCATCTACCAGGGATTTAATGACCGGGCCGGATGGATGCACACTTCCAGCGGCGTGGACGCCGTGGACCAGTATTTGGAGACGGTGGAGAAGAAGGGTCCGGGCTACGTCTACAAGTACGGAAGTGGGGAGCGCCCGGTTGTGTCAAAAGAAATTACCGTGCCTTATAAAACAGACCATGGGATGGCGGAGAAGAAATTCACGGTGTACTACACGCATCACGGGCCAGTCATCGCCGAGTCCAATGGCAAGTGGGTGAGCATCGCCTTGATGCAGGAGCCCGTCAAAGCGCTGGAGCAATCGTACTCACGGACAAAATCGACAGACTACAAATCGTTCTACAAGACCATGGAACTGCAGGCGGACTCATCGAACAACACCATCTTCGCGGACGCCGATGGGGACATCGCTTATTTTCAAGGGAACTTTATCCCCCGTCGCGACAACAAGTTTGATTTCACCAAGCCCGTCGACGGGAGCGATCCCGGCACGGATTGGCATGGACTGCTCTCTATACAAGAAACGCCGCACCTGCTTAATCCGAAAAGCGGCTGGCTTTATAACTGCAACAACGCGCCGTGGTGGGCGGCGGGGCCGAGCAGCCCGAAGAAGGAGGATTTTCCAGCCTATGTGGATAAAGGCGGTGAATCGGCGCGCGGATCCCATGCGGAGAGGGTCTTGCATGACAAGAAGGATTTCACGCTCGATTCACTGATTGGCGCGGCGTTTGACAGCTATCTTCCCTGGTTTGAGAAACCGATTCCGGCGCTGATTATGGCCTGGGACGGAACGGCGACGGACAATCCGCTGAAAGCAAAAGTTGCCGACCAGATTGCGCTCTTGCGCACCTGGGATCTGCGCTGGGGAGTGAACTCGGTTCCCACATCACTGGCTGTGTTTTGGGGCGTGGATATCAGGCGGCACGTGAGTGCCGATGCCCGCGGTGCGGGGATGCCAGTTGAAGAGTACATCGCCAGCAAAGCGACGGCAGGGCAACTCTTGACGTCGTTGGCGGCTGCGTCGGACAAACTTGCGGCCGACTTCGGTAACTGGAAGACCCCATGGGGGGAGATCAACAGGTTTCAACGGATCAACGACGACATCGCCCCAGAATTTAATGACGCGGGGCCGAGCATTCCAGTGGGCTTCACTTCCTCGGAGTGGGGCTCGTTGGCGTCGTTCGGGGCTCGGGCCTATTCAAACACCAAGAAATGGTATGGGTCGAGCGGGAATAGCTTTGTGGCCGTGGTCGAGTTCGGAGCCAAAGTTCGCGCACGAGCTGTGACGGCTGGCGGCGAGAGCGGCGACACGAAGTCGCGACATTTCGACGATGAAGCCAAGAGATATGTGACTGGCGATCTCCGGGATGTTTATTACTATAGAGACCAGCTCAAGGGACACACGGAAAGGGAATATCACCCGGGGAATTGAGAGATTCTAAAGACGTTGATCGCTGAGAGCTTCTCCATAGTGAAGCCTCAGGTCTCTCGATGATAGGCGCCGAGTGGACACGAGCGACGAAGCGCCAGCTAAGGCAACTTGACGGTTGTGGTAGGATGTCCGACGGAAAGAGATGCCGCGCGAATACATTCCGGTTCTCATTTTTGCAGTGCTGGCAGCTGCGTTTCCCGCGGTCACGATCGTGGTCATGAAGTTTATTCGGCCGACGTCGACCTCATTGGGCGCGAAGCTGAAGCCCTATGAGTGCGGAATTCCGGCAGAGAATGATGCGCGCGGGCGTTATTCCACGCGTTTTTACATCATCGCCATGCTGTTCGTGATTTTCGACGTGGAGACGATTTTCCTGTTTCCCTGGGCGCTGTTTTATTTTCACTCCCGGCCCGGCGTGGACACGAATTCGCCGCTTTACGCCTTGGCTTCCATGTTCGTCTTCTTGGGGATATTGGTTGCCGGGTACGTTTGGCTCTACCGCAAGGGCGCTCTGGAGTGGGTATAGTTCCTGCCTGCGAAGTGACCTCGAACAATAAATGGTAATTAAGTGCGGGCCGAGGAAGCAGGCCGGACTTCTGCTCCAAAAGCAAGCTCGGAAACGCTCAATCTCAAAATCTGCTGAATTGTCGCGGAATTCGTTGCGCAGTTGTGCCGCATGTGTTAGAAAATACGGTTTCGAGTTTAGGTTTCTGGAGTTGTGTGCGACGTGAGGAGACGCCGCCTCCGGCAATCCGTTGTAACCGCGGGAAAATGCCCAACGATCCTGAGGACAAGCAGCCACCAGTAAACGCGCAAGGCGAAAAGCCTGCCAACGAACAGGCAGACAAGCCCACGGGAGCGCCCGTTGCTCCCGCCGAGCAGCCGCCAGCGGCAAAGCCGGTTGCCCCGCCGACGCCACCGAAACCTGCGGCTCCCGCACCAGTACCTGGCGCTCCGGCCACCGCAGCAAAGCCTGGCGCTCCTGTCGGTGCTGCCGCGCCACCCAAACCACCCGTACCTCCCAAAGAAGCGCCGCCGAAGCCGGAGCCGTTGGAAAATCCCCTGGTGCAACGATTTAAGAAGCGATTTGGAGCGGGAATATTGGAAGCATGGCAGGACCGCAAGCAGGCGATCTTGGTAGTGGATCGCGCCCATCTTGTCGAAATCGCGCGTTTCACTCGCGATGACGAACAGTTCAATTTTTTGGCGGATTTGACCGCGGTGGACTGGCCGAAGCGAGAGAAAAGATTCGATGTGGTGCTGAATCTCTATTCCTTCCCCAAAAACGAGAGGCTGCGTTTGAAAGTTTGGGCTGCGGACGGCGAACCAGTGCCGACCGTTTCGCACGTTTGGCCCACGGCGAATTGGCTGGAGCGCGAAGCTTATGACATGTTTGGAATCGTATTTGAGGGTCACCCCAATTTGACGCGCATCCTGCTGCCGGATGGGTGGCAAGGATTTCCGCTGCGCAAGGATTACGACATCCTGACCCAGGATACCGCCTGGATCCGCGAAAACCTGGGTATTGAGAGCGGGCAATAAGCATGACCGACTTCCTCAATTCGGGATTTCGCAAGACCGACCTGAATTCGGACGCCAACATCGAACAGAATGTTGAGACGACGGTCCTGGGGGCCGACGAAATCATCATCAACATGGGGCCGCAGCACCCCTCCACGCACGGCGTGCTGCGTGTGAAGTTGAAGCTCGATGGCGAAAAAGTGGTCGATTCGGAATGTATCATCGGCTACCTGCATCGCGGTGTGGAAAAAATTGCCGAGCACCGCACCTACCAACAATTCGCGCCGTACGTGGACCGCATGGATTACGTGGCGGCGGTGTCCAACGGGCTGGGCTACTGCGAAGCGATCGAGAAGTTGTTGGGCGTGGAAGCGCCGCCGCGGGCGCGCGTGATTCGCACGATTCTCACTGAGTTGCAGCGGATTGCTTCCCATCTGGTTTGGCTGGGAACGCACGCGCTGGATATTGGCGCGCTAACACCGATTTTTTATTGCTTCCGGGAGCGCGAAGAGATACTGAAGATTTTTGAGAAATATTGCGGCGCGCGGCTTACCACGCATGCCTTCCGCATCGGCGGATTGCAGTACGAAGCTTACGACGAACTAGAAAAAGACACCGAGCGCTTCTGCAATGATTTCGAGCACAAGGTGGATGAATACGAGACCCTGCTTACCAGCAACCGCATCTGGCTCGGGCGCACCAAGGGCATCGGCGTGATTTCCGGCGAGCAGGCCATCGCGATTGGCGCGACGGGACCAGTAATTCGCGCCAGCGGGATTCAGTGGGATATCCGCAAGGCCGCGCCGTATGCGGCGTATGACCAATACAAGTTTGATATTCCGACCGGGAAGAACGGCGACACCTATGACCGGTACATGGTGCGGATGGAGGAGATGCGGCAGTCGACGCGCATCTGCCTGCAGGCCATTCAGAATATTCCCACAGGTCCGATTATGGCGCGTGTCGGAAAAGTGTTGAAGCCGCCGCCGGGCGAGGTCTACCACGCGATTGAGGCACCGAAGGGCGAGCTGGGCTACTACGTTGTGAGCGATGGAACCACGCAACCCTATCGTGTGCGCATCCGTCCACCGTCCTTCGTGAATTTGCAGGCGTTTGACACGATGGTTAAGGGTCACCTGGTGGCAGATGTGGTTGCGATTATCGGGACGCTCGACATCGTGTTGGGCGAAGTGGATCGTTAAGACTGGTTTGGGGGCAGTCGAAGAATAATGGTGCAAGGACTCTACGAGTTTTTCAAGCCGCACTTGCTGCCCCTGCTTTATGCGGTGGTGATTGTGGCGGTGTTGCCGCTCCTAGCGGGTTACGTGGTATTGCTCGAGCGCAAAGTGATGGCCGACATGCAGGCGCGGCTCGGCCCAATGCGCGTGGGGCCGCATGGATTGCTGCAGCCGATTGCGGATGCGCTGAAACTGCTTATTAAAGAAGACATCATCCCGGAAAGCTCGGACAAGTGGATATTCTGGATGGCCCCGCTGCTCTCGGTTACCGCGGGGATGCTGGCAATGGCGGCGCTTCCGTTTGGACCGGTGTTCCAGATTGCGGAGTTGAATGTTGGGCTGCTGTTCATTCTTGGAATCAGCTCCATGGGAATTTTTGGGATCGTTCTGGGGGGATGGGCCTCGAACAGTCACTATTCGCTGCTCGGAGCGATGCGCAGCTCCGCTCAATTGGTGAGCTATGAAACCGCGGCGGGCATGGCGGTGGTGAGCGCGGTAATTTTGGGCGGCACGCTGAGCACGCGCGGGCTGGTGGAAATTCAGGCGCAAAAACACATTTGGTTTTTTTTCCTGGCGCCCATCGGCTTCTTCTTGTACCTGGTGGCCAGCATCGCGGAAACCAATCGCGCGCCGTTTGATATGCCCGAAGCGGAATCGGAGTTGGTCGCAGGCTACATGACGGAATACAGCGGATTTCGCTGGGCACTCTATTTCCTGGCCGAGTACACGAACATGATTGTGGTTGCCTCGCTCGCAACGATTCTATTCTTTGGCGGGTGGCTGCGGCCATTTCCGAATTCAAGCTGGGCCAATTTGTTTGACTATGTTCCGATGTTGCTGATGCTGCTTGTGGGCGGTTACTCGCTCTATCGAGCGCCGAAGCAGCCCGTGGCCATACAAAAAATGGTGATGGTGGCCGTGGCGGGACTGTGTTTCGTGCTGGCGCTGGCACTGGCGCTACCTCAATTTGCGTCTGCGGGAAGCCTGTTGGCCTCGATGAAGCCTGGATTGCACGGAGCGTTCTGGTTTCTACTGAAGGTTGGAATTTACCTGTACACATTTTTGTGGCTGAGGTTTACGCTGCCGCGCTACCGCTTCGACCAACTCATGAAATTGGGCTGGCATTTCCTGATTCCTGTCTCCATCGTGAATGTCTTTGGCGTGGGTATCGCGGTTTATCTGTCGCGATCAACCGATGAAGGTGGAATGGGGTGGAGTGTGGCGGCTTCGGTTGCCCTGACATCTGTAATCACTTTGTTGGCGGCGGCATGGCTGGCGAAGAAGGGCGAGCATGAGCCCGCACCTCCGGCGACGCCGGAGAGTGTGTAGGTGGTGCGGTGGAATTGCACACAGGAATGGCCGTGCCACATGGCCTGCGCGCGAATGAGGTGTAAGGAAGACGGATGTTTGACGTAATTACATTTTATTTATTTGGCGGCCTGGCGGTTGTTTCCGCCATCCTTGTAGTGACCGCGCGCAACGCCGTGCACAGCGCAATTTTTCTGGTGACCGCGCTGCTGGCCACCGCGGGAATATTCCTGCAGCTCCATGCAGAGTTTCTCTTTATCGTCCAGGTGATCTTGTACGTCGGCGGAATCATGGTGCTTTTTGTTTTTGTGATCATGCTGGTCAATTTGGATGTGGCTGCGCGGCAAACACAGTTCAACCGGATGTGGCCATTCGCACTTTTATTGGCGCTGATTGTGAGCGGGCAGATTTATGCCGTGGTCCACTACGCTCAGAAGGGAATTTCGGACCCGCTTTTCCAGGTGGCCGCGGCGCCTGCGTCGGCGCTGGAGCCGAATTCGGAGTTGATCGGGCAAGCGTTGTTCACGCAATACATGCTGCCATTCGAGATCGCCTCCATCATGTTGCTGGTGGCGATGATTGGCGCGGTGGTTATGGCGAAGCGCAAGGTATAAGCGATGCTATCCATCACACACTATCTGGTGCTGAGTCTGGCGCTGTTCACCATCGGGGTGATCGGCGTAGTGACGCGGCGCAACGTGATCATCATTTTGATGAGCATCGAGCTGATTCTGAACGCGGTGAATATCAATCTGGTGGCGTTTTCGAGGCTGTTCGGTGACGTCAGTGGGCAAGTGTTTGCGATTTTCATTATTACCGATGCGGCTGCGGAGGCCGCGATTGGACTGGGAATTATCATCGCGTTTTTCCGTAATCGTGAAACGGTACTGGCGGACGAAATGGATTTGCTCAAGTGGTAGCGGTGCGGCGTAACTAGCGAAATGACACACGGATATTTTCTCGACCACATCTGGATGATTCCGTTGTTCCCGGCGGCGGGGGCGGCGTTGATGCTGCTGTTCGGCAAGAGATTGTCGAATGCCATCGTCAGCGCGATCTGCGTCGGCAGCGTGGCGATTTCGTTCATCTATGCGGCGGGCGCCGTGTCCGGATTGATGGGCCTGCCTGAAAGCGGCCGCTTTGTCCAAGTCATCTTGTTCGATTGGGTGCCCGCGGGGGCGATGCACACAACTGCCGGCGGGCTGATGCGCTTCGATGTGCCCTGGGGATTGATGCTGGATCCGCTGAACTCCGTGATGGTTCTGGTGGTCACGGGAGTGGGGCTGCTGATCCACATTTACTCCGTTGGATATATGGGACACGAAGGCGGGTATTACCGGTTTTTCGGGTACTTGAATCTTTTTATGTTTTCGATGCTTACGCTGGTGCTGGCGAACAATATGCTGCTGATGTTCGTCGGATGGGAAGGTGTGGGGCTTTGCAGCTATTTGCTGATTGGGTTCTATTTCCAGCGTAAATCGGCTTCTGACGCCGGCAAGAAAGCCTTCATCGTAAACCGCGTGGGCGATGCAGGATTTTTGCTGGGACTTTTCTTGACGCTGGGAACGCTGGGGACAATCAATTTTCACGAAATTGGGCCGGCGCTCGCGGCTGGTCACTTCGCCTTGGGCGCGCCGGTGATGACCGCAATCGCATTGTTGCTTTTTGTGGGCGCGACCGGCAAGTCCGCGCAGATTCCGCTGTACATTTGGCTACCGGACGCCATGGAAGGGCCGACACCGGTGAGCGCGTTGATCCACGCGGCGACGATGGTGACCGCGGGTGTTTATATGGTCACGCGGATGAATGCGATCTACCAGCTTTCGCCGACAGCGATGGACGTGGTTGCGGTCATTGGGGCGGCGACGGCGATCTTTGCAGCGTCGATGGGCCTGGTGCAGAACGACATCAAGCGCGTGCTGGCATATTCCACGATCAGCCAGTTGGGCTACATGTTTCTGGCGCTGGGCGTGGGGGCATTCACCGCGGGCATTTTCCACTTGATGACGCACGCGTTTTTTAAAGCGCTGTTATTCCTTGGCTCGGGCAGCGTGATCCACGCCATGTCGGGGGAGCAAGACATGCGCAAGATGGGAGCGCTGTGGAACAAGATTCCGACCACCTCGCGTACCTTCATGGTGGCAACACTAGCCATCGCCGGAATTCCACCATTTGCGGGATTTTTCAGTAAGGATTCGATTTTGGGCGCGGCATACGAGCGCAGCCCGATGTTGTGGGCGGTTGGATGGGTCACTGCCGGAATGACGGCGTTTTACATGTTTCGCCTGGTGAACATGACGTTCTTTGGGCAGTCGCGCGTGGAACATGACGTGGAGCACCACATCCACGAGTCGCCGTCTTCAATGACGATTCCGCTCATCATACTGGCCGCGCTGAGTTTTGTCGGTGGCTGGATCGGCTGGCCAGAGTTACTGGGCGGGAGCGATCGCTTCGCCCATTTCCTTCAGCCCGTAATGGGGCCGCGCGCCTTGGAAATTACCACCGAGGCGGAAAAAGCATCCCGCGGCGCAAACACGATTGAGTATCTGCTGATGCTGGCGTCGGTGCTGATGGCGCTGACCGGGATCGCGCTTGCTTACCGCTGGTACATCACGAACACCGATGCGCCGGAAAGATTCGCGGCAAGAATGGGCGGCCTCTATCGGCTGGTCGTGCATAAATATTACGTGGACGAAATATACGACGCGTTGTTCGTCAATCGCACCAAGGACCTTGGCACGGCGCTGGGCGCGTTTGACCGCGGAGTGGTCGATGGCGCCGGGGTGAACGGCGTGGGGTTATTGACGCGCGTAGTCTCGCGGATTTCCATGTGGTGGGACAGGTGGATCGTGGACGGGCTGGTGAATGTTTCGGCGCGAATCGTGTGGGCGTTCAGCTATCCGATGAGGCTTGTGCAAACGGGCTATGTTTCCGGGTATGCGTTGCTGATTGTCGTGGGATTGATCGCGCTACTGGGATATTACCTGCACCTGGTGCGGCTGCCGGTGCACTGAAGGCGAGGGTAGAGAAAGATGGAGTTCTATCACAATCACGTCCTCAGCATAGTGTTGCTGACGCCGCTCGTCGGGGCGCTTTTGGCGCTCTTCGTGCCGCGTGAATATGAAAATTTTCACCGCCTGTGGGGCAACCTGTGGGGAATGGCGGGCGTGGCAGTGGCCATCCCGATGATGACCTGGTTCCAGCCCGACTCGCCGCAGCGTTACCAGTTCGTGGAGAGCATGGACTGGATTCCCTCGATTGGCGCGAAATACACGTTGGGCATCGATGGCATCAGTTATCTGCTGATTATTTTGACCGTAATTTTGGGCGCGATTTCGATCCTTTCCGCATGGAACGCTATACAACCGCGGAAAAAAGAGTTTTACATACTCTTCCTGATTTTGCAGACGGGCATGCTTGGCGTTTTCATGTCGCTGGACTTTTTCCTTTTTTATGTTTTTTGGGAACTTACGCTGGTGCCCATGTATTTCCTGATTGGCATCTGGGGAAGCGAGCGGAGACTCTACGCGGCGATCAAATTCTTCCTGTACACGCTCGCGGGCTCCGTCCTGATGCTGCTGGCCATCCTGGGAATGTATTTCAAAGTGCATGAAATGACCGGCGTCTATACCTTTGACATTCAAACGCTACTGGCGTCCACGCCGCTCTTTTCAGCGGCATTACAGAAGTGGCTTTTCTGGGGACTGTTCTTCGCATTTGCCATCAAGGTGCCGATGTTCCCGTTTCACACGTGGTTGCCAGATGCGCATACCGAAGCTCCAACCGCAGGCTCTGTGATCCTGGCCGGCGTCATGCTGAAAATGGGAGCCTACGGCTTCATACGTTTTTCGATTCCGATGCTGCCTTCTGGCTCGCGAGGAGCGGTGGGAATCATCGTGGTGCTCTCGCTGATCGCCATCGTGTATGGCGCGCTGGTCTGCATGATGCAGAAGGACATGAAGAAGTTGATTGCCTATAGCTCGGTGAGCCACATGGGCTTTGTCACGTTGGGCTTGTTCATGCTGAATCCCATGGGCATTTCCGGGAGTGTGTTGCAGCAAATTAACCACGGGATTTCAACGGGCGCACTCTTCTTAATTGTTGGTGTGCTTTATGAGCGCCGTCATACGCGGCTGATTTCTGAGTTCGGCGGGCTTTCCACGCCGATGCCGAATTTCGCGGCCATCTACATGATTGTGACGCTTAGCTCGCTGGGGCTGCCGCTGCTGAACGGATTTATTGGCGAATTCGCGATCCTGAACGGAGTATTCCAGGTGAACAAGATGTGGGCCGTGTGGGGTGTGCTGGGAATCATTCTTGGCGCGGCCTACCTGTTGTGGCTCTACCAACGCGTAATGTTTGGCCCGGTGACAAATCCTGCGAATACAAATCTGCCGGATTTGAATTTGCGCGAATACTGCACCCTGGTGCCTTTGGTCCTGTGGGCCTTCTGGATAGGAATTTATCCGAAGCCGTTCTTCCATTATCTCGACAAGCCGGTGGAGAGAATCGTGCAGCAGGTGAATCCAGATTATTACAAGACTGCCGGCGTGATTCCCGCAATTCCGGCAAGTGTTACACCCGCGGCGGGTAGTTCTCAACCGTCAGTCACGGGGAGCCACTAGGCCCGGCGGATGTCAGTTTTCCACCATTTCGTTGGGTTTCTTCAAAGCGACGGCGCGCTCATCAAGCCGCAGTTGCTGCTGCTGTTCTTTGGCCTGGGGATTTTGCTCACTGATTTCCTGCTGGAGCCGGGGCAGAAGGTATTTAACGCCGTTATGGCCATGATGGGCGTGTTCTTCGCCGGCTGGGCGCTGTGGCAGCTTCAGGGGAAGGTGTCGGAGGCCGGCGACCAGGTTGGATTTGCAAGCACTCTGCTGATTGACCGCTTTGCCATTTTCTTTGGAATGTTGTTCCTTGCGGCCACGGCACTGGTGATTTTGCTTTCAGCAAAATATCTCGAAGTCGAGCGCGAAAACCACGCCGAAATTTATGCGCTGATGTTGTTTGCCACCATCGGAATGATGTTCATGGTCGAGGGCCTGGACATCGTCGTGCAGTTTATCGGGCTGGAGACCATGGCCTTCAGTTTTTACATTCTGGTTGGTTTTCTGCGGCGGGAGCGCCGCTCCAATGAGGCCGCGCTCAAGTATTTGCTTCTTGGCGCATTCAGTTCAGGAATCTTGGCGTACGGCCTTTCAATCCTTTACGGCCTTGCGGGTTCCACCAATCTCGTCGAGATTGCAAATTCGGTTATCCACCGCGAAGCCGCATCCCCGCTGGTGCTCCTTGCGTTAGTAACAGTCGCCGCCGGATTATTCTTCAAAGTTGCCGCCGTGCCATTCCACCAATGGGCGCCGGACGTTTACGAGGGCGCACCTACAGTGATCACGGCGTATCTGAGCGTGGCGTCCAAAGCCGCAAGCTTTGCTCTGCTGCTCCGCATTTTCCAGACAGCATTTTGGCCGGCGCGAGATCACTGGCAGGCGCTTTTTGGCGTTGTCGCCGTAGCCTCGATGACCGTCGGCAACCTGGCGGCCATCACGCAAACCAATATCAAGCGAATGCTGGCCTATTCCTCGATTTCCCATGCGGGATACATTTTGTTGGGTCTGGTGGCGGCGGGCTCCGGACCGATGGGGAATGAAACCGGGCTGAGGGGAATTTCATTTTACCTTTTTGCTTACGCTTTCATGAATCTCGGCGCGTTCGCGGTCGTGATCATCCTGCGGCGGCAAGGAGTAATCGGCGACGAGCTCGAAGATTTGAACGGGCTGATTCACCGCAGTCCAACGGCGGCCGTTTTGTTGCTGATATTCATGCTCTCCCTTGCAGGGATTCCACCTACTGCGGGATTCCTGGGGAAATATTTCATCTTCCTCGCGCTGCTTCAGACCGGGCACTATTATTTGGCAATCTTCGCCGCGCTTTACGTGGTTCCCGCGCTTTATTATTATTTCCGCGTCATCGTGCACGCCTTCCTGCGTGAAAGCAGCGACCCGGTGAAAGTGGTAGTCACCACGGGCCAAACCGTCGCGCTGACAGTTTGCGCGGCGCTTGTTCTGGGCGCGGGCATTTATCCCGAGCCGTTCATCCGGCTTGCGAATTATTCGCTGTTCCTTCCTTTTGGCCCATTAGGGCATTAGTTCCTGAAATTGGCAGTATTCCATGTCTTCACCTCCACCAAGCCGTAACAATCCTAGTGAATTTGCCAGGCAATTTTCCATGGCCCTCGAACTGCCTATCGTTCTAGTGTTAAGCGTTCTTTTGGGTGGGGCCATCGGGTATTTTCTGGACCGGTGGCTTCACAAGGATTCGCTATTTACCTTGATATTTGGAGCACTTGGTTTCGCGGCGGGCATTACCGATGTAATTCGCAGGCTTACCCGGGCAGGAAAGCCAGCGGAAGGTGGAAAGGACAACAACGACCGTGACTGAAATTCGCCAATCAAGCGAGCACCGGATCGAATTCTGGGCCGTTGGGATCGGCGTCGCAGGAGCGGCATTCGCCGCGTGGAAAGGGGGCTGGATGGCCGGTGTGAGCTTGGCCACCGGGGCGGCCCTTTCCCTGGTAAATTACCGTTGGCTGAAGGGCGGCGTGGCGGCAATATCTCAACTGGCCAGAGTCCAAGCGGAAGAACAACAAGTTCGCATCCCAAGAATAATTTATGTCAAATTCTTCGCCCGGTTCATTTTGTTGCTCGCAGCGGTGTATGTTATCCTCACACGTTCATTTCTGATTGCAGAGTGGCTCCTGACTGGCCTATTTGTGGTGGTCGCCGCAGTGCTGGCGGAGATGATTTATCTTTTGTCGCGTGGCGGGGGAGTCACAAGCGGAGTCTGAGACCGGAAATCGAGCGCTAAGGAGACAATGCCAGAACATATTCTTGGCGTGACAAAGATACTGAACTGGCTACTGGGAAAGCCAGCCGCGGCTCTGCTGGCGCTGCTCCACATTCAGCCGTCAAACGCTGAATACCCCATCCCAAACCACGTCGCGATGGAGCTGCTGGTCGTTATTATTGCAGCAATCTTATTCCGCTGGTTGAAAACACGCCTTTCGGTTGAGCGTCCCGGTGGATTGCAACAATGCATGGAAATTATAATCACCAATCCCATGGGCCTGGGTATCCGCGACTTACTGGAAAGCAATGTTGGGCATGGTGGTGAAAAGTACCTGGCAATGCTTGGGAGTATCGGCATTTTTGTGTTGATGTGCAACTTGATAAGCCTTGTGCCTGGGCTCGAGTCCCCCACGGCGGTGGTTTCAGTGCCCTTCGGATGCGCAATTGTTGTATTTGTTTATTACAATTGGGCTGGAATCCGCAGTCACGGTCCGCTGGGCCACGGCAAACACTTTCTAGGTCCGAACATTTACATGTCGCCCCTCATGTTGCCGATTGAGCTGATCAGCAACGCGGCACGGCTGCTTTCTCTTACGGTGCGTCTCTGGGTGAACATGTTCGTCAGTGAACTTTTGTATGGAATATTTTTGGGGTTATTGCTGGAGCTGTTTCTGTTTTTAGGCAAGATAAATGTGACGGGTTATGCTTCGGTTGTTTTTCCATTACTCATACCGGTAATATTCATAGCGCTCCATATGTTCGTAGCGGTGTTGCAAGCCTTTGTGTTTACCATCCTTCCCGTCATATACGTTGCAGGCGCAGTGAGGGAAGAGCATTAATATTGGCATCATGATGTTTGTGTGATCCCGGCTGCACGAGGATGTCCGGGAGCCACCGCCAAGCGTCCATTTCATAAAAGGAGATCAAGAATGAAAAAGTTTGCAGGTATGGCAGTCGCGCTTGCTGGGGTTTTGCTGGTGGCGCCGACTGTTTTTGCTCAGGGGACCGGCGCAGCTGCTTCCGGTGGCACCAATTGGGTGGCCATAACCGCTGGTTTTAGCATGGCCATCGCCTCGGCGGGATGTGGTTACGCGCAGGGGAAGGCCAGTGCCGCCGCCTCTGAAAGCATGGCGCGGAATCCGGGCGCCAGCGGAGTCATACAAAACATGCTAATCCTTGCTTTGGTACTGATCGAGTCCATGGCGCTCTACACGTTTGCAACGATGTTCATCCGGGTAAAATAAGAAAAGGAAATTGCGTGAATTGAGAGATGGCTCCAGTGAATCCCACTGGAGCCGTTTCATTTTCAGGATGGTTGTTGATGGGGCCAACTAACGGAGAAGTGCAGCGGCTTGAATGGCGAAGTTGATCACGTAGTTGGGGAGCACTCCAAGATAAAGCGTCCCCGCAGCGGCCAGTGTCAGCACTGCGGCAACACCAAAGGGAATGCGCTCGGCAGGGAATTCGCGCGTGGGTTCACGCATATACATCACCACAACCACACGCAAATAATAGAACGCGCCGATGATGCTGTTGACGGCCAGAATGATTGAGAGCCAGACCAGGTGCGAGTGCAGTGCGGCGTTCAGGATATAGAACTTCCCGAGAAAGCCTGCGGTTACCGGCATCCCCAGCAAGGAAAGCAGGAAAAAAGAAAAGCAGGCTGCAGAGATGGGCCGCTTGCGCGCCAGGCCCGCGTAATCGTTCAGCTCCAGATGGTGTTCACCCGCGCCGCCAAGCCAGGAGAGCGCCGTGAACGCGCCCACCTTCATCAGGGCATAGCTGGCAAGGTAGAACAGGACTGCCGCGGTACCAATGGTGCTGCGCGCGGCGAAGGCGACCAGGATGTAACCGGCGTGTGCAACGGAGCTGTAGGCCAGCATGCGCTTCACGTTGGTCTGAACAAGAGCAGTGAGGTTCCCCACGGTCATGGTGAGTGCGGCGGCAACCCAGATGGCCCAGAACCACAAGTCATTCGCATGGTCCACGGTCACGAAAATTCGCAGCAGCAAAGCGAAACCTGCCGCTTTCGGCCCTGAGGAAAGCAACGCGGTAACCGGAGTTGGGGCGCCTTCATATACGTCGGGGGTCCAAAGCTGGAAGGGAACGGCAGCGACCTTGAATGCCAATCCGACAAAAACCAGCGCGAGACCGAGAGCGAGCAACATGGTCTGCGTGGTTCCGGCGTCAATCCGAGGGAGGATCGTGGTTCCCGTAGCGCCATAGATCAGCGCGATCCCATAGAGGAAGAAGGCCGTGGCAAATGAACCCAGAAGGAAGTACTTCATTGCCGCTTCGTTGGAGCGCGCCACATCGCGGCGGTAGCTCGCCAGGATATAGCTGGAGATGGAGCTGATTTCCAGCCCGATGAAGGCGGTGATCAACTCCTGCGCGCTGGCCATCACCCCCATGCCTGCCGTTGCGAAAAGGACCAGCGCAAAAAATTCCCCGTGGGGCAGGCCTTCACGATCGAGATAACTGGGTGAGGCCAGAATAACGAAAAGTGCTACGGCGCCTGTCAGCACGTGAAAAAAAACGCTGAACTCATCCACTTTCAGCAATGAAGAAAATGCCACCCCAATGTGGTGTGCGGGGAGCCAGACTGCCGCGAGCGCTCCAGCCGCCCCCAGTGCGGCCAAAACATCGAGCACCCTCCTTCCACCCTTGCCGGCAAAAGGTTCGACGACCATAACGATCATGCCCATGGCGCAGAGAACAATTTCGGGCGCGATGCGCATCAGGTCTTGAGTGGAGGGGAACAATTAGTGTGCTCCCTTTGCTGGAACTGAAATCGGGCTGTTTGGCGCCTGAACATAAAGCGCCGACGCATCTCCCTCTTCAGTTTTTGCCTGTTTATGGAGTTGCGCATCGACGGGCTGAGTCTTGTCGGGCCGTTGCATCTGGTCCAAAACCTGGCGCACGGTGATTTCTGTCCGGCCGGTGAAGAGTGGTGACGCGACTCCCATGAAAAGAATGAATGCCGCCAACACCCACAACAGGCCGCGCTCACGCGCGCTCGCGTCAGGCAGCGCGCGGTTCTTTTCGTTGGTTACATCGCCGAAGAAGGTGCGCTGGTAGGCCCAGAGCAAATAGAGAGCGGAGAAAATCACGCCAATCGCAGCGAAGGAAGACCACATTGCGTGATGCTCGTAAGTGCCAATTAGAATGAGGAATTCGCCGACGAAGCCGTTCAGGATCGGCAATCCCATGGAGGAGAGGCTCACAAACAGGAAAAACGCCGCCATCACCGGCATGGGCGTGGCCAGTCCGCCAAATTCACTGATCTCATGCGTGTGGCGGCGATCGTACAACATCCCTACCAGCAGGAAGAGCGCGCCGGTGGAAATGCCGTGGTTCAACATTTGATACAGCGCACCCTGAACGGAAGTCGCGCTCATGGCGAAGATACCGAGCACGACAAATCCCAGGTGGCTCACGGATGAGTAGGCGACCAGGCGCTTCAAATCAGTCTGCACCATGGCAACCAGCGCGCCATACAGAATTCCGATGATGGCCAACACCGCCACTTCAGGAGCGAGCGTGTGCGCCGCTTTCGGGAACAGCGGCAGACAGAATCGCAGCATGCCGTAGGTGCCCATCTTGAGCAAGACACCCGCCAACATGATGGAGCCGGCGGTGGGCGCCTCGGTGTGCGCGTCGGGAAGCCAGGTATGGAATGGGAACAGCGGCACTTTGATCGCGAAAGCCAGGAAGAATGCGCCGAACAGCAAGAGCTCCGTGTTCGTGGATAATGTCACGCGCCCAGCCTGCAACAACGCCTGAATGCGGGGCAGGTCAAATGAGCCGGTGGAATTAAAAAGCCACAGGATTCCCACCAGCATCAGGATGGAGCCGAACATGGTGTACAGCACAAACTTGACGGCAGCATAGATCCGGCGCTCATGTCCCCAAATGCCGATGAGGAAGTACATCGGGACGAGCATGACCTCCCAAAACAAGAAAAACAGGAAGAGGTCGAGCGAGAGAAAAACGCCAATGACGCCCGTTTCCAGAACCAGGAGGGAAACAAAGAATCCCTTCACACTCTGATTGATAGAGTTCCAAGAGGCCAGGATGGAAATCGGAGTGAGCAGCGTGGTAAGCAGCACCAGGAACAAACTGATGCCGTCAATCCCAAGGTGATAGTGGATTGGGGGAGATGAAATCCAGGGGAACAATTCCTCCAGTTGGTAGCCAGTGCTCCCTGAATCAAACCAATAGAGCAGAAGCAGCGAGAGTCCTAATTCGCCAATCGCCACGGCTAGGGCCAGCCGGCGAATCCAAACGTGATCATCGCCGCGGAGCAGAAGCAGCGCCGCCGCTCCCGCCGCGGGCAAAAAGATCAGGACCGAAAGTAGGTGCGCCGGGGTCACTTCATCTCACCGCCAGCCACAACAGCAGGGAAGTAAATACAATCGCGCCAACCACAATCCATGCGGCGTAACTGCGCGTGTTGCCGGATTCCGTCTGACGTACGGTGTTTCCGGTGTGGCGCGAGACGTCCGCGACGCCGTTCACGGCGCCATCAATCATTTGTTCATCCACCACATGCCAGAGCACGTTGCGTGAAATCCAGACCAGCGGGCGCACGATTGCGGCCGCGTACAATTCATCCACGAAATATTTTCCTGACAACAATTGATAGGGAGCTTTGAGCGATTCAGCCAGTTTCTCCGGCATACCCGTTCGTTGGATATACATCCTCCACGCAACATAAAGTCCAATCGCCGCAGCCCCAATCGCAACCAGCATGAGCATGAATTCAAGCGATGCGGCCTCCGGCACTTTCGGTGACGGCATTTGCTCGCCTACCACGGCCGCGGTGGAGAATACGGGTTCGAGGAAATGTTCAAAGTGATTTACTCCGCCCCAAAGCGCCGGAGCAGCCTGCCAACCACCAATCACGCTGAGCACCGCAAGGATCACTAGCGGCACGAGCATATTCCTGGGCGACTCGTGGACATGCACTTCGTGCTCGTCATAACGGGCGCTGCCGAAGAATGTCAGAAAGATAAGCCGAAACATGTAGAACGAGGTCAGCAGCGCGGTGGTAACGCCAACAACCCAGAGGAGCGTGCTGCCATAGGGGCTGCTTGTGAATGCCGCGGCGAGAATTTCGTCCTTGCTGAAAAATCCCGAAAATCCGGGGATGCCGGCAATCGCCAGCGTGCCGATGAGCATCGTCCAGTAAGTCCATGGAATCTTCTTGCGCAGACCTCCCATCTTGCGCATGTCCTGCTCCCCACCCGTGGCATGAATCACGCTTCCCGCCGCGAGAAACAGCAATCCCTTGAAGAAGGCGTGTGTCATCAAGTGAAAAATGCCGGCGGAGAATGCGCCCACACCGCACGCCAGGAACATGTAGCCCAACTGGCTGACCGTGGAATAGGCCAAAACCTTCTTGATATCGGTCTGCACCAGTCCGATCGTCGCAGCGAAAAGCGCCGTTAGGGCGCCGATCCCGGCAACGGCGGTCATGGCCACGGGGGAATGCAGGAAGATCACGTGCGAGCGCGCAACCATATAAACGCCCGCAGTGACCATGGTTGCCGCATGGATCAGTGCGCTGACGGGAGTGGGCCCTTCCATCGCATCAGGCAGCCAGACATAAAGGGGAATCTGCGCGGATTTGCCGCACGCTCCGGTGAGCAAGAGCAGCGCGATCCATGTCATCGTCCCGAACTGGCCGGAGGCGTCGGCCGGGGCTCCAGCGGCGGCGGGAAGCACATGAGCGAAATCGAGAGCGCCAAATGTCCGAAAGAGCAGGAACATTCCCAGCAGGAACCCGAAGTCCCCGATGCGATTAACCCAAAATGCTTTGTTCCCGGCGTTGGTGGCAGACTGGCGCAGAAAATAAAATCCGATGAGCAGATAGCTGCAAAGCCCCACGCCTTCCCATCCGACGAAGAGGACGACGTAATTCGCTCCAAGCACCAGCACCAGCATGAAAAACATGAACAAGTTGAGGTAAGAGAAAAAGCGCGCGTACCCGCCCTCGTGCGCCATATAACCTGTGGAGTAGACGTGAATCACGAATCCCACCCCAGTCACCACCAGCAGCATGACCATGGTGAGTTGGTCCACCTGCAATGAGAAATCTGAGCGGAAGCCCCCCGCGGCGATCCAGGGAAGGTAAGTCTGTACCCAGGGAATATTTGCCGGCGCAAGGTGTGTAAATTCGCGGAACAGCTCCAGCACCGCCACAAAAGACAACCCGGTCGCGCCCAGCGCAATCGAATTGGTCACCGCGTGCGGCCAGCGCCGTCCGAAAATACCATTGACCGCCGCGCCCAGCAGGGGCAACAGCGGAATAATCCAGAGATGATTGAGGACGAACATTCGCAATATTTATCTAGAGCTTGAGAAGGTTCACGCGCTCGACATTGAGAGTTTTCCGGTTGCGCGCAATCAAGATCACGATGGCCAGCCCCACGGCAGCTTCCGCTGCCGCCACTACAATCACAAAAAACACGTAAACCTGTCCCGCCAGATTTCCCAGCACGCTGCTGAAGGCGATGAATGCCAGGTTCACGGCGTTCAGCATCAGCTCAATGGACATGAACATCGTGATGATGTTCCGCTTGAACAGGAACCCAATGATGCCCAGTCCGAAGAGGACGGCGCTCAATACCACGTAATATGAAACAGGAACCAAATCATTGCTCCTTGAGTTTATTGCCGCTCGTCTTCCCGCCGCGCCAGTACAACCGCACCCACTATCGCGATGAGGATCAGGATGCTGGTGAGCTCGAACGGAAAAACATAATCCTGGAAAAGCATCATGGCCAGCGGCCGCGTCACCGAACCCATCGATGCCGCGCTCGCAGTTCCCATCGTCCACCTTGTAATCCAGTAAACCAGCCCGGCTCCCAGCACGAAAGCCAGCGGCAAGCCAATATACCTGGCCATTCGGCTGAATTGGGTGCGCTCTTCCACGCCCGCATTGAGCAGCATGATCACGAAAATGAACAGGACCATGATCGCGCCGGCATAAACGATAATCTGCACCGCGGAAATAAATTCAGCGCCCAAAAGCAAGTAAAGCCCCGCCAGCGCAGCCATAACTACAATCAAGGAGAGCGCACTGTGGATCGGCTCGCGCTGAAGAATCAGGCTCACCGCGGCGGCAACGGCGACCGCGGCCAGCAGGAAAAATAGCACCGCGGTCATTTGTTCTTCACCACAAGAGCCAGGCTGGTGAACACGACATTCGCCAGCGAAACCGGCAGTAAGAGTTTCCAACCAATGGCCATCAACTGGTCGTAGCGGAAACGCGGAAGCGTGCCGCGCACCCAAACGTAAACAAACAGGAAAGCCAACACCTTGGTGAGAAACCAGAACGGCCCTTGCGCAAAGTGGATGGCAAATGGCGCTGCCGTCAGTCCGCCGACCCCGACCAGCACAGCACCAAGTACAGTCAGTTCAAACTTTCCGATGGGAGTTGTGTAATGGAGGCCGTCCCAAATAAGCCCAAGGCCACCCAATACAAAAACCGCGGCGGGCAAGTAAAGCGTCCAAATCCAGTGGCCCGTCACCGGACACGGAGAAAGCCATCCGCCGAAAAATAAGATCGTAGCCAGGCACGACACTGTAACCATGTTCGCGTACTCCGCCATAAAGAACATCGCGAACTTCATGCTGGAATATTCCGTGTGGAAGCCGCCCACCAATTCCTGCTCCGCTTCGGCCAAATCAAATGGCGCCCGATTGGTTTCCGCGATAGCCGCCGTGAAGTAGCAGAAAAATCCCAAGACCTGCGGGAGCGGCCCCGCAAAAAGATTCCACCGCGGAAGGAAATGCCAGGACCAGCCCGACTGCGATTGAATGATGTCTCGCAAGCTCAGCGAGCCCGCCATCAAGACCACGCCCACCACGGAAAGTGTTAGCGCCAACTCATAACTCACCATTTGCGCCGAGCTGCGCAGCCCACCCAGCAGCGGATACTTGCTGTTGGAGGCCCAGCCAGCCAACGCCACTCCATATACCCCCAGCGACGATATCGCGAACAGGAAAAGCAGGCCAAGGTTCAGGTCCACGATGGCCAGCGAGGTCTTTCGACCGAACAACTCGATCTCCTGCGGTCCAAACGGGATAATGCCGAGCGCGGTCAGCGCCACGGTCATGGCGAGCAGCGGCGCCAGAACAAATACAAATTTGTCCACGCCCGCGGGCATCGGGTCTTCCTTCATGATGAACTTCAGGCCATCGGCCAGAGGTTGCAGCAATCCGTGCGGCCCCACACGATACGGTCCCCAGCGGGACTGAATATGCGCGACCACCTTGCGCTCAAACCAAGTCAGATAGGCAAGCGCGGTCAAAACCATGAATAACAGCACGGCGATTTTCACCACCGAGGAGGCGATCAGCGAATGTCGGATAAGAAAATCGCTCACAGCTTGGCCTCTGCTTCCTTAAGCGAGGGAATGACCGTGAAATAGCGGCCCAGAGTGCCGCTGGTGAAAAGATTGTCGCCCGACGAAAAAATTGTCCCGGCCACAGCAGTGGAAGCACCGTCTACCGCCGCGTGAGGCGCCGCAAGCGCTGCGCCTCCGGAAATCAGCGTGTGCATAGCAACATCGTAACCCGCAACATTGGCGCTGATTTCGTGGAAAAGGGCTTCCGGCGAGCGCACATTCGCAGCGGTGCCCAGGCCAAGCTTTGCCAATTGATGCGACAGGATGCGCAGCAAATCGAAGTCCGTTCGCGCCCCAACGGGATCGAGCGCCCGTTGCAATTGCTGCACTTCCCCCGCCGTATTCGTGACCGTTCCACTTTTTTCGTATGCCGAGGCGGCGGGCAATACAACGTCGGCTAGCTCTGCGGTTTCTGTCCGGAACAGCTCGTGCACAACCATGAACTCGAGTCCCGAGGGGCGCTTCCCGTCCTTGAAGCCAAATGTTTTCACCGGGTTCGCGCCGATTACATAGAGTGCCTTCAGTTTTCCTGTCTGAGCTGCGGCGATTATCTCTATCGCGGACATGCCCTTTCCCGAGGGAATAGCCGCACCCCACAATTTTCCGTAACGATTGCGGCCGGATTTGTCGGAAACGGGTGCGTAGCCCGGCAACCGATCCGGCAGAAGGCCCATGTCGGACGCGCCTCGGGAATTGCTGTAATCGCCCAGCGCCATGTACCGTGTTTGGCCACCCAGTGTCGAGCCAAATGTGACCAGGTCTTTAATCGCAGTACCGGTAACACTCGCGCCAAAGAGAATCACGACATCGGACTCCCTCGCGAGCGCTTCCTTCAGGGCCGCGAGCTCGGCCGGAGCGTCTCCAGAACCGGTGGCCAGCCAACGAACAGCGGCGGCCTCTCCGCCTGGACTGAGGGAGACGCTCATCAACGCTTGGCGGCCAAGCTTCAGTTGCTTTGAGTCCAGGACGTAAAGCCGCGCAGCGTTGTGCCGAATTGCGGCGCGAATTTGCCAGGCAACCAGCGGGTTCTGATCGGTCGCGTCATTGCCTATGAGCAGAATGGCGCGGGCCTGGCCAATCTGCTCCATGGTTGCCGAAGCGGCGGCGACGCGGTCTCCCAGCGCGGAAATCAATCCCGCATAATCCGCGGTTCGATGATGATCAATGTTGTTGGTGCCGAAAGCCGAGCGGGCAATTCGTTGGAAAAGATAATTTTCCTCATTCGATGTGCGATTCGACCCGATAAATCCCATCGCCGCGGAGCCGTGTTTCTTGTGGACTTCCGCTAGTTTCGTGGAAATTTCACTAAGCGCCTCCTCCCAGGTGGCCGGTTGAAGGTTGCCGTTCCGGCGGACTAATGGCAGGCGCAAGCGCTCGGGATGCTTGTTGAAATCAAATCCGAACCGCCCTTTGACGCAAAGGAATTCGCCATTAATGCCGCTAAGGTCACGGTTATTTCCCCGCAGGATTTCGTTGTTGCGCACGCTGAGCGTAACCTTACAGCCGTTCGAGCAGTGCGCGCACACCGTCGGTGCGTAGGTCATTTCCCACGGGCGCGTCTTGTAGCGGTATGTTCCGCTGGTCAGCGCGCCCACCGGACAAATATCGATGCACATCCCACATTCTTCGCATTCGAGATGATCTTGTCCATTGGGAATGATCACTGAGTTCACGCCGCGCTGGCCGACTCCCAGCGCCTTCACACCCATGCCTTCGTCGCACACGCGCACGCAGCGGAAGCAAAGGATGCACCGTGGCGCGTCATAATAAACTGCCTCCGACCATTTCTCCTCGGGCTGGTGCAATTTTTCTTCGATGAACCGGCTCTTGTCCGCGCCGTAGCGAAACGTCATGTCCTGCAGTTCGCATTCGCCGCCCTTGTCGCACACCGGGCAATCGAGTGGGTGATTGGCCAGCAGGAACTCCAGCATGCCCTTTCGGGCGGCGTGCACCTGTGGCGTGTCCGTGCGCACAATCATTCCTTCCATCGCCACCAGAGTGCATGCGGTCTGAAGTTTGGGCGCCTTTTCCACTTCCACCAGGCACATCCTGCACGCGGCTTGAAGAGACAGCCCCGGGTAGTAGCAGAACGACGGCACTTCAATCCCCATCCGCCGCGTCGCCTCAATCACAAGCGTGCCCGGCGCGACTTGAACCTCGCGCTCGTTAATCTTTAAGGTGATGAGTTTTTGTTCCGCCATTCGGTTTCCGCTCGCTCAGCGCGCCGCCAGCACCTCAGCAGGTTTGAAGGGACATTTCCCATTCAAATGCTCTTCAAATTCCTTGCGCCACTTTTTGACTATGGAGATGGTTGGCAATGCCGCGGCATCCCCCAGGGGACAAAATGTCTTGCCGAGCATGTTTTTCGACAATTCGTCGATTAGGTCAATGTCCTCGGGCCGTCCCCCGCCCGCATGGAACCGGTCGAGCATTTTGCGCAGCCACGAAGTTCCTTCGCGGCAAGGGATGCACCAACCGCAGGACTCGTGCGCATAGAAATGCATGATGCGTCGTGCCAGGTCCACCATGCATGTGTCCTCATCAATCGCTACCGTGCCGCCGGAACCCAACATTGAGCCCGCCTTTGCCACCGAATCGAAATCCATGGCGATATCAATTTCATCCGCTTTGAGGACCGGGCATGAACTGCCCCCTGGAATCACAGCCTTGAGTCTTTTTCCGCCCGGCACGCCGCCCGCGACTTCCTCGATCATTCTCTTAAGGTTGAAACCCATTGGCAGTTCGTAAATGCCCGGACGGTTCACGTGGCCGGAAATCGCGAACAATCTTGTCCCGCCGTTTCGCGGTGTGCCCAGCCCTGCGTACCATTCGCCGCCGCGCAGAATCACGCTCGGCACCGAGCTGAGAGTTTCAGCGTTATTGATAACCGTGGGACACCCGTAGAGGCCCACCACGGCAGGGAAGGGCGGGCGAATGCGCGGATAGCCGCGCTTGCCTTCAAGAGATTCCATCAACGCCGACTCTTCACCGCATTCATAGGCGCCCGCGCCCGTATGTGCCACCAGGTCGAAATCGAATCCCGTACCCAGAATATTTTTACCTAGATAACCGCGCTCGTAGGCCTCCGCGATCGCACCTTCGATAATGTCAAGCACATCTCGATATTCGCCGCGCACATAAATAAATCCCTGATGCGAACCCACCGCTTTGCCCGCAATGATCATGCCCTCAATCAACTGGTGCGGATCCATTTCCAGCAGCGGCCGATCCTTGCAGGTGCCCGGCTCGCTTTCATCCGCGTTGGCGATCACGTATTTCGGCTTGGGGATATCTTTGGGAACAAAGCTCCATTTCATCCCCGCGGGAAAGCCCGCGCCGCCTCGTCCTCGAAGATTCGATTTCTTGACCTCATCAATGATCTGCTCCGCGGACATCTCTTTCAGCGCCTTTTCGAGCGCCTGATACCCTTCATTCTTCAAATACACTTCAATCTTATGCGAGTCCGGAATGCCGAACCGCCGGCTGATCACCGGCACTTCCGCCGCATGGCGCGGGTGGATCGAGCCCGAAGTTCGCGCCACAGGCGCGGGTCGGCGGCCATGATCGAGCCCATCAATAATCTGGTCGAGCGTCTCCTCGCTCAGGTTTTCGTAGAAGTCGTAATTGACCTGCATGGCGGGCGCCCCGGTACACGCGCCAATGCACTCCACTTCTTCCAGAGAGAAGACGCCGTCCTTGGTTACTTGCTTGTGGCCAATTTCCAGTTTTCGCTCCACGTGCTCGAGAATCTTGTTCCCGCCCCGCAGCATGCACGAAACGTTGGTGCAAATCTGCACGTGGTATTTCCCAGCGGGCTTGCGCCGCAGCATCGAGTAATAGGCTAGCGTTTCTGTAACTTGAAGCGTGTTCAGATTCAGCCGGACCGCGATCTCTTCGATCATTTCGTCACTGATGAATCCGAAGGAATCCTGAGCGAACAGCAGCATCGGAATGAGCGCTGAGCGTTTGACCGGATAGCGCCCGATCAGCGTCTGAAATTTCGCTTCCAGTTGCTCAGGAAGTTTCATTAGCGATCCACTTCTCCCAGGACAATATCGATTGTGCCGATGCACGCGATTAGGTCAGCGATCAACCGTCCCTCCGCAAGTTTTGATAGGGCCTGAAGATTTGAAAACGATGGCGCGCGGACTTTCACTCGGTAGGGTTTGGGCGACCCGTCACTGGCCACGAAGAATCCCAGCTCACCACGCGGCGATTCAATTCGTTGGTAAACTTCTCCCGGCGGTGGCGAAAAACCTTCCGTGAAAATCTTGAAGTGATAGATCAGCGATTCCATCTCCGTCTTCATCAACTCGCGCGCGGGCGGCACAATTCCCGGCGCATCGGTCCGGA
The DNA here is from genome assembly GCA_035308165.1 of Candidatus Acidiferrales bacterium. Classification (GTDB taxonomy): domain Bacteria; phylum Acidobacteriota; class Terriglobia; order Acidiferrales; family UBA7541; genus DASTCZ01. The sequence continues at coordinate 54,219 of DATGHC010000054.1, forward strand.
TGGCGCCAAACGTCGGGACCTTGGCCATGGCCTGCCGCACAATC
>DATGHC010000055.1:0-6962 GCA_035308165.1 Candidatus Acidiferrales bacterium
GCGTCCAGGTCGCTCCGCCATCCGCCGTGCGAAACATCACAAAGTGACCATCCACGGGATCACTCAGCACAACTCCGCGTTTCCGGTCCCAAAACGCGATCGAATCGAAAAAGACACCCGTCGTCTTCGGCGCAAACGCGAGCGTCCACGTCTTCCCGCCATCGCTCGTGCGATAAATCGTCGCAAGCCCCTTCTCCGCATTTCCCGTGCTCATGATGACCGCGTTCTCCGCATCAAACGCGCGAATCCCGCGAAAATCCTGGTTCTCCGCGCCTGCCACCTGGTGCACGTCCCAAGTCTTACCGCTGTCCACCGTCCGGATCACCGTCCCTTGCGTTCCGCTCGCCCACACAACATCCTCGCTCACAACGCTGAGCCCACGAAAACTCGCCGCCGTCCCCACGTCCGCCCGTTTCCACGGATGGCTTGGGCCATGCTGTGCATGTGTCACCGTCGCGACCAGAAACGTAGCTACCAACCCAAGGAGGATCGTGCGTCGTCTCATCATTTTCCTTTCCCCTGAATACCGCCGCTGCCATCTTTCACACATTAGCTGATCGTCTTCTTATGAACATCCAGCCCGATCGGGGAGCCTCCTTGTTAGGAGGGGCGGGCGCTTTTACTTCGACTCGCGTCCTCACAAGATTCTTGTTTGAAGTCAAACCGGGTGACCTGCCTACCCTTGCTGGGGTCGCATTGATCCTTGCCCTTGCGACCCTGGTGGCATGTTATGTGCTTGCGCGGCGGGCGATGCGCGTCGATCCCATGGTCGCGCTGAGACACGAGTAGTTCGGACCAGTAGAAATCCCTGCTGGGAAACGGCGTGCCTTCTCACTTGCCCCCAAAAGCATCGCTGTACAGAAACTTGGCCAAAATCCCGCCTTACTGCCGGAGCACAAACCTGTGCTGGACGGGGCCTAACGGAGCCTCGCGTATTCCGCCTTGGCTTCCTTCAGGATCGGAACGTCCGGGTCGGCGTCTTTCCAGAGTGTGAGGAAATCCTGATACGCGGCACGGGCCTTGGTGGTGTCGCCCTTCATGGCATAGGCCCGGCCGGTTTGGAGATGTGCGAGTGCGCCGATGGGTTCGTTCTGCACAACGCCGCGCTGTTCGAGAATTCTCTGGAACTCGGCGACGGCTTCGTTGCCCTGACGCACGGCCAGATAGGCTTCCCCACGCACGAAAACGGGATACAGGCTCACGAAGTTAAAGGTCACGCCGGGTGCCCCCAAATCGTAAGGAGCGGCCGCTTGGAGGGACTCGATGGCCTTCGGGGCATCATTATGGTTTAGCGCGAGTTGGGCGCGAATCGTTGGCAGGTAGTTGAACTGCACGATGGTATCGTCCGGGAAGCGCTTAGCCAAATCATCCGCCAGGGCTTGCGCCCGAGCCGCATTCGCTGTCAAGGCCAGCGCCAGTGCCGCTCCATATTGCGCGTCCCGTCCGCTTGAAAGCGCGAGCGCCGCGGCGGCCCGCTGCCGGGCTTCGGTTGCATTGCCTAAGAGGACTTCCCGCAAGGCCGCATCAGCTTCGTAGCTGGCTGCTGTCTCCTTCTCTTCTGCCCGCTCGGCCGAAGCTACCGCCCGGCGGGATAGCTCCCGGGCCTTCCCGAGCCGCCCGAAATAAGCGGCGGTATCAGCTTCTTCGTACAAGAGCTCATCTTCCACTCCTGGCTTGCCCGCAGCCCAGGTTACCTGCAGCGCCATCCCTGCCGCATCGTTCTGCAAGAAGGCAAGCTGATACAGGAGGAGACGCAGGTAAGGGGAATCCAGTTTTTTGGTCTGCGCCTCTCCGGCCGCAGCCCGGCCCTCGTCCAGGCGATTCAGATAGAGATAGTTGCTGACGAGGTTGGCATAGCCCAGACCGCTCACGTCGAGGCGAAGTGTCTCGCGGTTTTCGTCAAGGGCTTTGTCGTATTGCCCCAAATTCGTGTCGATGACACCCAGGTCAGCCTGGGGCACCGGATCTCGCGGATAGGTCTGCGTCCAGAGTTCATAGACCTGGCGCGCCCTTCCTAGGTCTCCCGTGACAAAGTTATCGTAGTGAGACTCGATGTAGAATCTCTCCCGCTCGCTGACTCGCTCGCGCAGTTCGTAGGCTTTCCGGAAGCTCTCCGCCGCCAGGCTGGTTTCCCCGAGGTCGAAATGGCTCATCCCGAGCGAGGCATAGGCCACGGCAAAATTCGGATCAAGGCGAATGGCCCGCTGGAACAACGGCACGGCGGCGGCATAGTCAGCTTTCCCAATCAGGGTCTTCCGTCCGAGGCTGTATGCCTGAAGGGCTTCGAGCGAGGGCGTGGTAGCTTGCTCGATAGGGGTGTCAAGTTTCTGCACTGTGGTAAGTGATTCGCCCAGCTTTGTGCGGAGCTTCGCGGCTGCCTTGTCCATGGCCGCAAGCACCCGCTCCTTACCAGTGGCCCGCTCCTGGTCCTCAGCCAGAGAGTCGCCCGTCCGGCAATCTACTGCGTTGAAACCGAGAACAAACTGGCTGCTCAAGCTGGCAATCGAACCGCTCAGATACGCCCTACTTTCGGTGCGCTGGCAAAGATCCCGGGCGATCTCTGGTGTGATCCGCGTGTCCGGCGGCTTGTCCATTAGGCGTAGTGTCTGTTGGATGCGGCCGTCGGAGATGATGCTGAGAAACGGCGATTGTTCGAGCTGCACGGCCAGACCCTGCCGCAGTGCGCCTTCAAACACCGGGTCCCCGGTCGTGTTGGTGAAATCAGCGAGGACGATGGTGTCCTTCTCATTCAGTACGTGGGCCTTGCGAGAGAAAAACAACCAACCGACCACGGCCAATGCGATGACCAGAAGTGTTGCGCCAGTGGCCGCCCATCGAAACCGTGCGGATTTCTTGGCGGGCTTCAACTCAACCGCGGCGGTTGCGACAGTTGCATGACTCGAATCTGAATCACGCTTCAGCCGCTGCAAATCCGTGCGAATGTCAGCCGCGTTCTGGTATCGCAGCTTCCGATCTTTCTCCAGAGCTTTGGTCATGATCTCTTCGAGCTTGGCCGGAATATCGGGATTCAGCCGCACTGGCTCAACTGGCCTGCGATTCAGAATCGCTTCCGCAATCAGGCCAGAGGTCTCACCCCGGAAGGGCATTACTCCCGTGACCATCTCGTAGAGCACCGCACCAAATGAAAACAAATCCGTGCGTGCATCCAGCTCTTCCCCCCGCACCTGTTCTGGCGACATGTATGTGATGGTGCCCACAGCCGCGCCGAGTCGCGTCAACTGTTCTAGCTCGCTCGCTGTTGGCATCGCCGAAAGATTCACGGCACCACCAGCCGGTGCCAGCTTCGCTAAACCAAAGTCGAGAATCTTGGCGTGTCCCCGCTCGGTGACAAAAATGTTGGCAGGCTTGATATCGCGGTGGACAATTCCTTTGGCGTGCGCGCCATCCAGTGCGTTCGCGATCTCGATCCCCAACTCAAGCACTTGGTCGTGCGACAGCGGCTTTCCGGAAATGTGGTGCTTCAGCGTTTCGCCGTCGAGAAACTCCATGGAAATGAAAGGCTGGCCGCGGTGTTCGCCGGTTTCGTAGATGGTGCAAATATTGGGATGATTCAGGGCCGAAGCAGCCTGCGCCTCGCGCTCGAAGCGGCTCAGAGCTTGTGAGTCTGGTGCGAACCCGTCAGGAAGGAACTTCAAGGCAACGAAGCGGCGGAGCTTGATGTCCTCAGCTTTATAGACAACGCCCATCCCTCCACCACCGAGCTTTTCCACAATTCGATAGTGGGAGACGGTCTGGCCGATCAGAGAGTCAGCGGCTGGCATGTGCAGCACATGTTAGGTTGGGGCAAGAGGCAAGTCAACGAAGCCAAATTTAAGCCAAGTCCTGATCACCGCTCTAATCGGACATGTGGATTTGGCGGTTCGTGTGGACACGGGAACCTATTACTTACAGCGATCCCAATTCTGAAATACGAAAATAAAAGAATATTAAATTGAGCGCGCAAACTGGAAGTGGGATTTGAGAGTTCGAGCTGTTATTGCAACACGCTGCAAGTACAGGGGATAGAAACATAATATTGAGTGCGAAGTAATATTCGACTTCAAAAACCGCAAGTCCTGTGAAATCGCCTGAAATCTCGCAGCCATCCGCGAAATATCGAGTCAGGGATCTAATGCGCGTTAAATTTCCTGCCACCAACACCGCTGAAAATCGCCGCCGCAAACGGGAGTTAAAATGTTTTTATCACTTTGATAATTATCGAAATCCCGCCGGCGACCGCCACCGGCAACGCGCGCGGATTGTTGAAATGTTCTCCGCGCCGAAGGGTGTATCACTTTTCCCCGCTCTGTAACCTATCCCGGCGCGGCTTTGACTCCGGCGCTGGCGGCGTTTAGACTTGGGTACTGTGAGATCTATATCGCGCGGCGGCGGCGGGTACATGTTTGACATCGGGAGTTACTTCCCGCCGGCGATCAAGACGATTTGCATCGCTTGCGTCAGCGTATTTTTGGCGCAGGAGCTTTCGCAATTGCTGTTTGGAATGGCCGGATGGAATTTCTGGCTGGCTTGGTTTGGTCTGGTCCCGCAAGCGGTAACCCACGGTTTTGTCTGGCAGCTCTTCACTTATATTTTCCTGCACGGCGGCATCTGGCACATTTTATTTAATCTGCTGTACCTGTGCATGTTTGGGGCGGATTTGGAGCGGGCGTGGGGCAGCCGCAAGTTCTACACGTACTTTTTTATTTGCGGTGTGGGCGCGGGAGTGATCAACGTGATCGTGAAGACGATCCTGGACCCGCACGGATTAGGCAGCGCGAAGATTCCCACCATCGGAGCTTCGGGCGCGATTTATGGGGTGTTGCTGGCGGTGGCGGTGATTATGCCGCACCGGCAGGTGTGGGTGTTTCCGCTGCCGGTGACGGTTTCCATGCGCGTGTTTGTGATTGTGATGGGCGCGATTGAATTTTTCGGGACGATTGGGGCCGGCGGCGACAACGTCAGCCATGTGTGCCACCTGGGCGGGATGTTAGTTGGGTACATTTATTTGCGGCGCGGGTCTTATGGGTACAGCGTGCGGAATTATTTTTCGGATTGGAAGCGGAGAAGGTTGAAGAGGAAATTTGAGGTTTATGTGCGGGATCATCAGGATAAGCCGCCTTCGAATCCGGATAATTGGGTGAATTAGGGTTTTCGCTGGGACCGCGTCCCTCCGGGTGCGGGAATTCATCGGGACAGTTCAATTCGGTGTAGTGGTGTGTTTGCGGAGTTCAAAAGATTTTACACAGAGAGTACGGAGGAAAGGCGGAGGTACATCGGAGAAAGATAGGAGCGCTTACCGCAGAGGCGCAGAGAAAAGCCAAATCAAAAACGCCCGCCTGAAAAGCGAAAGCAGGCGGCCGCTACAAAATCAAAAACAAATTCAAAAACAATTTCAAACACAAATTCAAGTACAAATTCAAAAACAAATTCAAAAACAGATTCAAAAACAGTTTCAACGGCGACTGAGCCGGCGGGACGCCTGCCTGCCGGCAGGCAGGCCGGCGCTACGAAAACCCCCGAGCGCAGCCTGAAGGCTGTGCCACGAACACCGGGCTGTGCGAAGACCAACGGAGGTTAGCCGCCGATGCGGAGGAGGCGCATTAGATTTGTTGAGCCTGTGGTGCCGATGGGGGTGCCGGCTACTACGCCGATTATATCGCCGCGTTTTACGAGCTTTTCTTCGAGGAGGCGTTTTTCGGCGGTGGCGGCTAGCTTGTCAATATCGTGGACGCTGCCCATGCTGCGCGGGAGGACGCCCCAGAAAAGCGCGAGGCGGCGGCGTGTTTGCTGGACTGGCGAAAAAGCGACAATCGGAGCGCGGGGACGATACTTCGAAACGAGTCCGGCGGACGAACCCTTTTCGGTAAACACCGCTACTACCTTCAGGTTCAGCTCTTCCGCGGCGTGGCAGATGGCTTCGGCGATGACTTCATTGATTTGCAGGTTGCCGGAGCGTGCGGGGCGCGGCAATTGCGTGACGCTGGCTTCGGCTTCGCGGATGATGCGATCCATCATCATCACGGATTCCAGCGGATAGAGGCCCGCGGCGCTTTCGCCCGAAAGCATGAGCGCGTCGCTGCCGTCGAAGATGGCGTTGGCGACGTCGGAAGCTTCGGCGCGCGTAGGGCGCGGATTTTTCTGCATGGAATCGAGCATTTGGGTGGCGGTGATTACCGGGATCAGCGCGTTGCGGGCTTTCAGGATGATTTGCTTTTGCACCACGGGAACTTTTTCCGGGCTCATTTCGACGCCCAGATCGCCCCGCGCGACCATCACGCCGTCGGAGATGGCCAGAATTTCGTCGAGATTGTCGATGGCTTCCGGTTTTTCGAGCTTGGAGATTACCGGCGTATCTTTTCCCGTACGGGCGATGGCTTGCTTGGCGGCGCGCACGTCCGCGGCGGTGCGCACGAAGCTGATGGCCAAGTAATCGGCGCCGATGGCCATGGCCGAGACCAGATCCTTGCGGTCTTTCGGAGTCATGGAGGGAATTTTGAGTTTGACGCCGGGAAGATTGATGCCTTTATGCTCGCCGATGTCGCCGCCATTTTCGACCTGCGTGATCACGTCCTGCCCGTGCACGGAAACGACGCGCAGCGCGACCTCGCCGTCATTCAGAAGGATGCGGTCGCCTTTGTGCACGGCTTCGGGCAGTGCGCGGAAGGTGGTGCTGACGCCTTCTTCAGTTCCGAGAATGTTCCGCGTAGTGATGGTAAAGCGCTGGCCGAAGCGCAGGCGCACGGGTTTGCCGCCGACGAGTTTGCCGGTGCGGATTTTTGGCCCCTGTAGATCGGCGAGAATGCCGATGGGTTTCTCGTGGAGAGCGGAAGCACGGCGCACAGCCGCGACCATCCGGGTGCGATCGTCGTGCGTGCCGTGAGAAAAATTCAAGCGGGCGACGTCCATTCCCGCATGCACCAGTTTCTCGATCATGTGGTACGAGGACGTGGCGGGGCCGAGGG
>DATGHC010000056.1:0-93960 GCA_035308165.1 Candidatus Acidiferrales bacterium
TCGTCCGGGAATTTACCGCCCGAGGGGAAAGCATCTACCGCGTGGACGCCGAAGCCCTTCGAGAAATTGATCCCGACCTGATCATCACTCAGGATTTGTGCCACGTTTGCGCCGCTTCGCCCGACGACCTCGCCGCTGCGCTCACGGTGCTTCCTCGATCGCCGAAGGTGCTGTCACTCAACCCTCATTCCCTCGCCGACGTCTGGGATGACATTTGCGCTGTTGGCACGGCAACTGGCCGCCACGCTGAGGCACAAAATCTTGCTAAGGAATTGAAAGACAAAGTTAGCGCAGCGCGGCGCGCCGTCGAGCCGGTTTTGCGTGATGGCGCGCGCCCCCGCATTGCCTGCCTGGAGTGGCTCAACCCTCCTTACTGCGGCGGCCACTGGGTCCCGGAAATGGTCGCTCTTGCCGGCGGAAATGACGTGCTCGGTCGCGCGGGTGAGCCATCGTTCCGAGTGGAATGGCAGCAGGTGATTGACGCCAAGCCTGACGTAATTGTGATCATGCCCTGCGGATTTAATCTTCAGCAGACGATGGAAGAAATTTCCAGGACAACTTTTCCCCCGGCCTGGCAAGACTTACCCGCCGTTAAGCAAGGAAGAGTGTTCGCCACCGACGCCAACAGTTATTTCTCCCGCCCCGGCCCGCGGCTCGCTGACGGCCTGGCAATTCTTGCGCGGGCGACATTTCCCAATGCCGCAGGCACCATACCTCAAGGATCTCTGCGCCAAATAGATCAAATTGCTCGAGCTTCAGCGTAGCGAGCCGTTCTGCTTGCAATTGTTTTAGGGTTGCTTACCTCAAACTGCGCCACTCCTTGGATGGATCGTCTGCTCGTATTACGAAGGTTGCTTTCCCTAGAATTTGAGATCGATCAATCGCACCGAAATACCGGCTGTCATAGCTGTTGTCGCGATTGTCTCCCAGAACAAAGAATTGATTCGTTTGAATCTTAAATGGACCGTTTCGCATGCCATTGCTTTCAGACTCCGCGTTTTCGCTTGATGTCGCATCCTGAACAATGTATGGCTCACTGACCGGCTTGCCGTTCAACGTAATATGTTGCCCGGAAATGAAAAGCACATCTCCCCCAACTGCGACAATCCTTTTAATATTCACAATTCGCTTGCTGTCATCAACCATTTCATGGCAGGCAATATCCCCTCGTTGAGGGTCATTGCGGTCGTACGACAAATAGTTGACGACGACGCTGTCTCCCACCCTTAAAGTCGGCGCCATGGACTCGGCCGTCATCCTGAGCGCCCGAATTCCTGGGAAGTGACTGGAGAAAATGCTCGGATAGATCAAATAGAGTACAAGCATTGCTAAACAGGGAATGCCGAGGAATAGGCCAAGGAAGAGCTTCAGGGACCTGCGTTCCTTTGCCACAGCCTTCAGTTCCGGCGCGGGCGTCCTGTCACCGTCCAGTAGCATCAGCAGCCAATCCTAACTTCGATTTCCAGTGCCGGTAGAAAATCAACCCCGCCATCATCATCGCCAAACCAATCGTGCAGCGCACCGGCCGCCCCAGCCACAGATTTATTGTGAGCGCCACGGCGCCTGCCACGAACGCTCCGGGCACCCAGGGATAACCCCAGCAGCGATAAGGCCGCGGCATATTCGGCTCGGTGTACCGCAGCCGGAAAAGCCCAACCGTAGCCATGCCGTAAAATATCCATCCGGCAAAAATGAAAAGGGAAGTGAGGTCTTCAAATGTCCCGGTCAATGCAAACAAGCTCGCGAGGATCGCCTGAAAGATCAGCGCGTTGCCCGGAGTGCGAAATTTCGGATGGATTCCGGCGGCCACGCGGAAGAAAAGTCCGTCGCGCGCCATGGCGTAATCCACGCGCGCCCCGCTCAAAATGGAGGAGTTCAACGAGCCTAGTCCGGCAATAACCATGGCCACGGTTACCCAGATGGCCGCATTTTGCCCGGCAAAAGTCGCCACCACATCCGAGGCCACGTGCGCCGAAGCTCCCACCTTCCCAAATGGCAGGACATAAAAGCACGCCGCGTTGAAAAGGAGGTACACGCCCGCCACCATCGCCACTCCCCACACCAGCGCAAGAGGGAAGTTGCGTCCAGGGTTCTGCACCTCGCTGCCCACCAGGTTCAGATCTTCCCACCCGTCGTAGGCCCACAGCGCGGCAGCCATCGCCGCCAGAAATGCGCCGAATGCGCCCATGCCCATAGCGGAGGGGAAAAGCGGGTGCACTGCGGTTCCTCCTCCGTGCGAAAAACCAAATGCCGCGATGATGATGGCAACGACCGACGCAATCTTGATCACCGTGAGCATGACTTGGACACGACCGCCCAGGCGCACACCCAGATAATTAATTCCCGTCACGGCCATCAAGATCACGATGGCCAGCGGCTGCGCCCACGAAAAGACGAAATGGAAATGATGCGACGAGCCTAGGAGGGAGTAATCCCATTCAAAAACGTGGATCGGCGCCGCGACCGCTGGCATCAGGAATCCCCAGAAGCGCAAAACTCCCGCAGCGATGCTCGCCGCCGAAGCCGGCCGGGCAACGATGGAATGTGTCCAGCCAAATAAAAATCCCCAGACCGGACCAAAAGACCGGCTCAGGTAGGCGTATTCTCCTCCGGCCTCGGGAATGGCCGCGCCCAGCTCGGCGTAAGCCAACGCGCCAAAGAGCGAGAGCATTCCGCCGACAATCCATGCGGTGTAAACGATGCCCAGCGAGCCCCCGACCGAGGCCATTTCCGCGGGCTTCAGGAAAATGCCCGTGCCGATCATGGTTCCAACCACAATCGCCGCCGCAGCCCAAGGACCCAGGCCGCGCACCAACTCCAGGCGTTGTTTGGTTTCGCTCATTTGGTTGCGCTACGAACTCCCACCGGCCGCTGGATGCAGCATGCTTGCCAGCGATCCCGCAGCCAACGTCACCAGTGTGCCCGCGAGAACGTACCAAGTCCAGACCAGCGGCGTGTAATGCGAAACATAAACCATTGCTGCCAGGCCCACCGCCATCCCCGTGACAGCACCGAACGCATTCGCGCGCCGGTTGTAGAAGCTCAGTAGGAATAGTCCCAGCAAGCCACCGAACGTGATGGATGCAATGGAGAGCCCTGCTTCAAGCAGGCGCCCCCACGTTCGCAAACCAAGGGCCAGCAAAACAGCGCCCCAAACCAACGTCATCCAGCGCGAGACGCTAAGAAGTTTCGCAGAGTCGGCGGCATTTGGCTCCACTTCAGCTCCGCTGAGCCTCTTGAAATCCACAACGCTCGATGCGGCCAGCGAATTGAGCGAGCCGCTGGCGTTGGACATGGCCACGGCGAAGATTGCAGCCAGCACCAACCCGCGCAACCCTGTGGGCATCTGCGTCACAATGAAAGTCGGGAACACCGAGTCATAGCTTTGTCCAGCCACGATTGCGGGCGCTCCATTAAATACATAGAGCATCACGCCGAGCACCAGAAACAACGCAAACTGGATAAAGACGACTACGGCGCTCCCTAGAATCGCGGCCTGCGCCTGGCGCTTCGATGCAGCTGCCAGGAGTCGCTGCACGATTGTCTGATCCGTCCCGTGGCTCGCCATCGTGAGAAACGTCCCCCCAATCACCCCCGACCAAAACGTGTAGGTGTGCGCCGCCTCGGTGAAGCTGAATCGAAAATCCCACATGGTCAACTTTCCACCAGCAGCCGCAGCGGTGCTGGCGATTTGACCCCATCCTCCCGGTATCCTATGCAGCAACAAAAAGAATGCCGCTGCCGACCCGCCCAGGTAAATGACAGTCTGAATCACATCGGTCCAGATGACCGCCTTCATCCCGCCTTCCCAGGTGTAGAAGAGCGTGAGCAGCAAAATCACCACCACCGAAGTCTGTTCGCCGATTCCGAAAGCCAGATGGACGACCAGTGCCACGGCAGCAATGCGCACTCCTTCCGCGAGCGCGCGAGTGACCAGGAACGTCAGCGCGGCCGCGGATTTAGCCCGCGCGCCAAACCGTTTCTCGATCAACTGATATGCCGTGTAGTATTCCCCGCGTAGAAATCTGGGAATAAAGATCACCGCCAGAATGATCCGGCCAACAACATAGCCCATCACCAACTGCAGGAAGGTAATGTTTCCCGCATAGGCCAGGGCTGGCGTCCCGATGATCGTAAGTGTGGAAGTCTCCGTGGCAACGATGGAAAGTGATAACGCCCACCACGGCGCCGTGCGTCCACCCAGGAAATAGTCGCGGATGTTACGCTGGCCGCGGCGGAAATAGACCCCGAAGGCGGTGATGCCGGTCAGGTAAAGGGCCAGAACGGCAAGGTCCAGGGGAGATAAATGCATCGCACCTCGAATCGTAAATCGCGTCGTGCGCCGGGGCGATGATAGTGGCCCGTGGGAAACCGCGTCAAGCAAAGGAAATACTCGATGTGTATTTCTTCAGTTAAACGGTCATATTCGCTCGGCGATTTTTCCCTGTAGGCAGGGTACAATCTTCAGGCGAATTCAGCTTGATTTTCGGCTGTTCGGAATCCTCCATGAATTGCTACCTCGGATTTGACGGCGGCGGCACCAAGACGGAGTGCATCGCTCTCGATGCGGCCGGGAATATCGTTGGCCAGGGCCATGCCGGGCCATCGAACCCTCTGCGCGTTGGATACGAGGCCGCGTGCGCGGCTTTGCAGTTGGCCGCCGCCTTCGCCGTCACTTCCGCCCAGAGCACGGCCGGCGATGTCCGTGCCGTGTGCGCGGGTCTGGCGGGCGCGGGCAGGCGCAATGTGGCCGACGAAATGCGCGATCGGCTGTCAAAAATCTGGAAGGATGCGCGCGTCCGCATCATAACCGACGCCGAAGCGGCCCTGGAGACAGCTGTCGGCGACGGTGAGGGAGTGGTTCTGATCGCCGGCACTGGGTCCATCGCCATGGGCCGAAATTCCACGGGCCAAACGGCACGCGCGGGCGGCTATGGTCCGTGGATTGGCGACGCCGGAAGCGCCTATGATATTGGCCGGCGCGCGGTCGGGGCGGTCGCAAAATCTCGCGACCTTGCCGGGCCGGCTACCATGCTGACGGAACTTGTCCTGGTAACACTCGAGTGCGCTGATTGGGACGAAGTCGTTGAAAAAGTCGCGGAAGGTCCCGGCACAGTTTTTCCGCGACTGGTTCGCCCGGTGATGCAGGCCGCGGACGAAGGCGATCCGGCGTCCATAGAAATTCTTTCGCGGGCCGGCCGCGATCTCGCCAATGTGGCCCTGGCCGTTATCGGCCATCTAGGATTGAAGGACAACGAATTTCGCGTGGCGCGCGCCGGGGGAGTTTTCAACCGCAGCTATATTCTCGACAATAAAGTCGATAGCACCATTATGGGTGTGGCCTCCCGCGCGCAAATCAGTCTTCTCGGCCAACCGCCCGCGCTGGGGGCGGCGCGATTCGCACTGCGCCAGTCAAATGCACAAGAGGCCAGCCGTGGCCAAACCAAATGATTCCAACCCACTTGAACCCGAGGTGGCTCCTGACTCCGCATTTGCTACCGAACTCAGCGCAGTAAGCCCGAATTCACTATCAGCATTGCTGGTTGATTCCCGTCTCGACGAAACTCATCTTCAACTCCTCCTCGAGCGCAAGGATTTGCCCGGAACATTTCTTCAGGAAGTTGCCAAGCGCCGAGATTTGTTACGAAGTTACAAGATAAAACGCTTGCTGGCCTTTCATCCACACGTGCCGCGTCTGATCGCACTCCGCTTGGTCCGGGAACTCTACCTGATGGATTTGGTAAAACTGTCGCAATCCCCGCTTACACCGGGTGATCTCCAGCGCGTAGCGGAAGAGCAGGTCATCAGCCGGCTGACTCAGGTGCCGCTGGGAGAAAAAATTGCGTTGGCAAAGCAGGCTTCCGCGCGAGTGTTGGGTGCCCTGATTTCCGAGGGACATGCGCGAGTCTCCGCTCCAGCACTAAATAACCCGCGCCTGACGGAAGCCCAAGTGCTCAAGGTGTTGTCGAAGGAAAAGCTGACCGCGGATCTCCTTGCGTCTCTTGGGCGGCATCCGCGATGGTCCGCTTTGCCGAATGTAAGGCTCGCTTTGTTGCGACACCCACATGCGCCTCTTGAGTTAGCGCCGAAGCTGCTTTCGCATTTGAATCTTGTTGATTTGCAGTCGTTGGTCAAACTGAAGACAATTTCAATGGCAATTCGCAGGCACATCGAACACGAAATCTCGCGCCGAATGAGCGACGCGCGGCCTAACCCGGCCAAAGATCTACCGCAGGAATAACGACCAGTGCCTACTTGCGGACAAAGGGTTCAGGTGCGGGTGTCCCCAGCATTCGCAGGTAGGTCATGAGCTGTGCGCGATGGTGCACCTCATGATCGTTAATGTTGCTATACAAAATGACCGCCACCTTCCTCCGAAAGCCGAGCCCTTCGTGAATGCGCTCCTCGTCCCATCGTTCCAAGGGGAAGCGCGCCACTTCTTCGAGTGTCTCGGCGTTGATGCGTTCCATTTCGCTTAGCTCTTTTGCAAGAGTCCGGGGCGTGCCCACCACCGCGCTCAGGCCCCCTGGAATGCGCTTCTCGTAGTAGGAGAAGTCGCCCTGGAGCGCCACGCGCCGCACGCCCTCCTGAGACACCCACATGTGCCGGAGCATTTCTCCGATGCTCAAGGCGCCCGGTACGGGACGCCAGGTCATATGCTCCTCGCGGAGCAACTCCGTAACCTGCCGCGTGCGCACCCCGTTGGCCACTTTCTGTTTCAAGAAGAATTCCTGGATGTTCATGTGCTCTATTGTACCCCTCGTGGTCCCCCGGCGCTCGCTGCGCAACATCTCCCCACTCTGGCGGTTGACACCGATTGCCAGCGCCGATAGCATCGCCATCGGAGGATATCCCCATGTCGCAAGATCCCGCCGCCTCCGTTCGAGAGCCTAACCGCCGTTACGAGCGCAGGTATCCCTTTGAAGCCAACCTGGAAATCGAATGGGGGTCGGCCTCGTTTGGCGGACGCGTCCAAGATATAAGTAATGGGGGAATGTTCTTCATTTCCTCTGAGCCGTTGTGGTTGGGCGCGCGCTTCAATGCCAAGCTCGATTTGGACCCTCCAATCCGTGTCGAATGCACCGTTCGCCACATCGAACCGGGCCGGGGCATTGCCGTTACCGTGGTTTTTCCAGACACGGAATCCAAATCACAATTCATGGATTTGCTTGCACGCTTGGACTCTGCAAAATGAAGAGATGTTTGGACTGCGGCGCCGAGCGTGCCGCGGATCAATGTCCGGCATGCGGTCTTACATCGGCTGCGGCGGAAGTGGTATTGCGTGGTCGCCTGATGCGCCGGACCGCAGTATTCTTGTTGGGATCGCTGCTGTTTGTGCCCGCCAGCCAGGTCTTTCCTCCTCTTGAGTTGGATGCCATTCAGATATTCGTAGGGTTGATCTTTTTCATCGCCCTGGGTCTCGCCGTACTTATCGATCGCCGCGCTCACCAGCGGAGTGAGGTGGAATTATTGAAGCGCCTCTATTTTGGACTGCTTCCGCTTCCTTGGATCGTCGCGGGACTTCTTTACTGCAACGGCAAATTCGACACTTCCGCGCAACAGCGTGTCTCCGCGCGTGTCATCAGCCGCTTCCACATGCCGGGATTTCTTCTCAACAGCAACCGCCTGGTGGTTACCTCCTGGCGGTCTGGGCACGAGGTTGAGCGAGTCCCCGTCGGCAGCTTTGACTACGGCCGTTTCCGCTCCGGGGATGATGTGTTCGTGGCGCTACAGCCGGGAGCATTGGGAATTCCCTGGGTGATCGGGGTGTTTCGCGATGATTCCAAACACACGCACTAAGCCAACGCCGTTTCGCACGGCACTGGAGAATTTGCGTGATAAATTAAGTTCATGCCCAAGCGCGTTGTAATCCTCGGCGCTGGTTTCGCAGGCATTCAAGCCGCCGTGGATCTATCCAAATCCCTTGGGGCACGGGGCCAAGCAGAGATCACGCTGGTCAGCGACCAGAATTATTTTCTCTTCACTCCGTTGCTGCCGCAGATTGCCTCCAGCAACATCGATCCGCGCCACATTGCCCAGCCCGTTCGCGATCTCCGTGGCAGGCGATCCTTTCGTTTCATTCGAGCATCCGTGCGCGATCTTGATCTGGATGGACACGAAGTTCATTTGAAGGTTCATGACGATCTGGATCGCGGCTCCGGTATTCTGCCGTACGACTACCTGGTGATTTCCCCCGGAAGCCGCACAGACTATTTCGGCATTCCGGGAGCGCGGGAGAATACCTGGGACTTCAAGTCTCTTGAAGATGCCGTGGCGCTGCGTGAGCGGGTGCTCGATTTATGCGAACACGCCGACCACACTTCCGACGACGATATTCGCCGCCGGCTTCTCACTTTCGTAATAGTCGGAGGCGGCTACACCGGCATTGAGCTGGTGACCGAGTTGCATGACCTGCTATTCAGTTATGTCGCCCAACGTTATCGGGGAATTCGGTCCGAAGATATTCGGCTGATCGTCCTGGAAGCCGGCCCCGCGGTTCTCCGCGGAATTCATCCAAAGCTTGCCGCCCATTCGTCACGCCGCCTGGCTCGGAAAGGAATCGAGGTTCGCACCAACACTCCCGCGGCGCGCTGTTTTTCGGGTGGCGTCGAAACAAAAAGCGGGGAGGTGATTTCGTCGGACACGATTATCTGGACGGCCGGAGTCCGCGCTCACGAAATCGTTGAAAGTCTCCCCTGCGCCCACGATCGCATTGGACGCGCGGTAGTGAACGAGCACCTTCAACTCGAAGGCCATCTAGAGGTTTTTGTAGCGGGAGATTCCGCCGCCGCAACCGAAGCCCTTGACGCGCCGAGGGTGGCGCCTGTGGCCATTGACCAGGGCCGCGTTGCCGCGCGAAACATTGCGCACACCATGCGCAACGAGGAGCTCGAAAGTTACCGATACGTTTCCAAAGGGATGCTGGTGTCTCTGGGAATGAACTACGCGGTCGTCAACATCGGCGGATTGCGATTCAGCGGATATTTCGCCTGGCTCTTCTGGAACGCCGTCCACCTCTACAAACTCGTCGGCCTGAAGAAACAATTGCAGGTCGCCGTGGATTGGATTCTGGGTGAAATTTTCCCGCGGGATGCGGCCATTATTCGGCGCCCGCGCCGCTGCCCTTACTGCGGAACTGGCCAGTAGCGATCCATCGCCTCGGCGCGCAGACTCAGTTTTTATCTGGCTGCATTCGGAATGTTTATGTCGACGTCGTGGTTTTCGTCGCTGAGCACGAAATGGATGCGCCATACCGACCCGGCATCGCGAACAATCCAATCGCTCGCGGCCAACACTTTTGCGGATTTCACATCGGATGGCGTCTGCAGTTTGTTTTTTTGCCTGGTGACCGAACTCGGATCCAGCTCCCTTACTTCTTGCGCATGAGTGTCCACGCGCAGATAGCGCTTTCCCCATTGCAAAAGCACAATTTTATCGTCTCTGTCCCAGCGGCCCTTGTACAGATTCCAATCCTTGGGCGGATCGCCGTCAATCCGGAGAATCGGCGCAAGCAGCGGAACCCATGTTGCGGTATCGCCGGCCTGCGTCTGAACGGGGAACAAAAGACCTGCCATGGAGCAAAGCGCCAATGCACAGGCAAGTGTGAGGATAAATTGCTTCATTAATTTTCCCATGAGTCCACGCCCGCGTAACCAAGCGAATGCGAAATATCAATAAAGTGATGTCTGCCGTTTTTGCCCGGTGTAGTCAATATAGACCGCTTTGATCTCGGTGTAGAAATCAACCGCCACGCGCCCCATCTCGCGAAGCCCAACTCCCGTACCTTTCATCCCGCCAAACGGCAATTGTGCCTCGCCCCCAACCGTTGGGGAATTCACATGGACAATCCCTGTTTCGATGCGGTCAATAAAATCAAACACGCGCGTCGCGTCATTCGTGTAAATGGAACTGGACAGCCCGTATTGAACGGAGTTGGCCACGCGCATCGCTTCATCAAAATCCGGCACACGAATGATCGAGAGCACCGGCCCGAAAATTTCGTCCTGGGCGATCATACTGTCCCACGGGACTTCGTCGAACACTGTAGGGGCGACAAAATACCCGCGGTCGTATCCCTGACCCTTGAGCTGCCCTCCGCCCACCAGCAGCTTGGCCTCTTTTTTCCCGATCTCGATATAGCCCAGCACCGTCGCGAGTTGCTTCTCATCCACCACTGGGCCCAGATCAATTCCATATGCCAGCCCGTCTCCAACTTTCAACATTCGCGTGCGGTCCAGCAGCATCTGCACAAAGGGATCGGCCACGGCATCTTCCACGATCACGCGGCTGGTGGCCGTGCAGCGCTGTCCAGCAGAACCAAAGGCCCCGAAGATCGCCGACTCCACAGCGAGTGGAAGATCCGCATCCTCCAGAACGACAATAGGATTTTTCCCACCCATCTCACACTGGCATTTTTTCAGCTTCAAAGCTCCTGCGGCATACAAAGCGCTCCCGATAGCGTTCGACCCGGTGAAGGATAAGGCGCGCACGTCCGGGTGTTGCACCATTTCGTCGCCAATTTCCGAGCCGGAGCCGAGGACCAGATTCAGCACGCCGGGCGGCAGGCCGGCCTCTTCAAATATGCGCACAACAGCCGCGGCCGTCAGTGGTGTCAATTCTGCGGGTTTCAGTACCGCCGTGTTTCCAGCCACCAACGCCGGCGCCAATTTCCATACCGGAATTGAAATTGGAAAATTCCAGGGAGTGATCGCGCCCACCACGCCCAACGGGCATTTCACGGTGTAGGCAAAATTGCGCGGCAACTCGCTCGGCAATGTTTCGCCGCCCAACCGTCGCGCTTCTCCGGTCATGAACTCCAGAATGTTGATGGACTTCTGTACCTCGCCCAGCGAATCCTTCAGCGTTTTGCCTTCTTCGCGCGTCAGGAGGCGCGCCAGCTCTTCCTTCTGCGACTCCATCAATGCGGTCGCGCGATTCAGCACTCGCCCTCGCACCGGAGCCGGAGTGTCCCGCCAACCCGGAAAGGCCGCTTTGGCCGCGGCAATCGCTTCGCGCATCTCTTCGCGCGTGGATTTGGGCGCCCGCGCCACCACCTCATCAATGTTTGCCGGATTTCGCCTCTCGAACAACTCTTTGGATCCCGAATCCACCCACTTCCCATTAATGAAATTCCGCGCCTTGGTGGATGAGATTGCCGCCGTCGCCATGAATTTCTCCTCGTTCGATTCCAGGACCCTATCTTGTCTGACGCTTTACCCGGCCGCGAAGTTCCATCGTGCACTTCACACCGCCAGCCGTCAAGACCCGCCGGGCTTCTTCATTTGTTGCCTTTTTCGAGGCAACCTTTCACCCTGAGCGTACGAAGGGCAGGTTGTCCGCCCCTTTCACACCTCGCGTAATTGCCGCCACGAATGAATCGCGGAAATCTGAAAAATAATTGTGGTTCCAGAGGGATTTCCTTGCAGGTTCTTATTCGAATGCCCGGTATCGTGCTCTGTTCCGTTCAGAGCCTGGCAGGTCAATTAATCCATTGTTCGGCGGTCTTACCACCTGCCTTTGTCCGCCGCGGCGGCCAAAAACGGCGCACCCGTCAACGCAGCTTCTCCACTCCCCTGAACAATTCCCCTCAAATCCCCGCGTACCAGGCGTAGCCAAAATCAGCGGACGCCGAGCCATTGCCCTTGCCGATATTTTTCAGATTGTCGGTGACCGTCAGGTGGGTCAGGTATTTCACGCTCTTGTAGCCCATCTGCCGGGGCAGCCGCAGGCGCAGCGGCCCGCCGTGCCCCACGGGCAGATCGTCGCCATTCATCCCATAGGTCACAAAAGTTTGCGGGTGCAGCGCGTCGGCCATGTCGATGCTTTCCCAGGTGTCCGGCTCAAACGAGTAATAAGCGACGTATTTGGCCTGCGGCAGCGCCCCCGCAACATCCAGAACGTGCGACAAAGGTACGCCCACCCATTCGGCGATATACGACCATCCCTCTTCACACTGCAGCATGGTGATCTGGGAATGGGACGGGAAGCTCTTCAGCTGATCCAGCGAATACGAACCCGGCCGCGCCACCATGCCGTTCACCGCGAGGCGCCATTCAGCGAACTTTCCGGCCTGCAGGCGCTTGAACTCGTCCGTGAAAGGCTCCACTTCGTTGGCGAAAGGAGGCTTCGAGATTTGGCTCCTGGAAAATTCGCGCGCCAACGAGTGCCTGGTCAGCAGCCGCTGCGATGCGTAGGTCAGCGTTTCGCCCAGGCCGTAGAGGCCTCCGTGATCCGGCGGCACAAGTCCGTACATTTCCGCAATTTTCGCCGCCGCGCCCAGGCCGGCCACACTCGCCGTAGCCACCAGTCCGGTCTTGATCATTTTGCGGCGTGAGAGATCGCTCATATGCGCTCCTTATTCGCAGAGGCGCGGCCCGTAATCATCGCGCGCATGCGACTCTTGAATCCCGAAATACAAACCATCACCACATGGACCGCCAGAAACAGAACCAGAGCGATCGTGACCAGGAAATGCAGCGTGCGCGCGGATTGCTGCCCGCCCAACACGTTCACGGTCGCCGGAAACGCGGAAACGAACGCCGGAGACATCGCCAGCCCCGTCCAAATAATTAAGGGAAACAGAACAAAGATCACCAAAAGATAAGTCGTTCGCTGCAGGACGTTATACGACCAGGCGTCTGCGGCGCCCGGCCGCTGGAAGCGCATATGTCTGCCGATGGTGCTCGTGATTTCCCGCCAGGAAAGATCCGCCCCTTGCGGCAGCAAGTTTCTCCGGAAATGCCCGGAAAACACGCCCCAGATTAAGTACAGCAATCCGGTGATGATCAGGAACCAGGCGGTTTGAAAGTGGAGATAGCGGCTCCAGCCGTTGGCGTCCGGCAGTGTGTACGAGTAGCCGGTTGGCACTAGCCTTCTCGAGGCCGGCACCGGAATCTTGAACAAAGGCTGGGTCAAATCGTTGCCGACTTCACCCCAGTAGAAGCGAGGGTGAGAGATGACGATTTCCAGGCCGCTGACCAGCAGGGCAACAAAACAAAGGGTTGTAATCCAGTGAGTGATGCGGACCAGGGCAGAATGCCGCGAAGTAACCGTCGTGGTTGGGACGGCTGCGGCAGAAGTGGGAGCGTAGGCCGAGTCGCTCACGCCGGAATGGTAACATGAGGTGCACAGATTGCGCACCGGCAGTTGCGCTCGTATGGTACGAGCGCGTCGACGGGGAGATTTGAGCCAGCCACTGCGGGTGCGGCCGACGGAGCGCGATTCGCTGCGGCTCCGCGGCCCTGTAGGGATACCTCGCTGCAGCCCCGCGGCACCGAAAAAGGCGATCTGCTTTTTCTTGTGTACCGGCAACCCCTCAGGGTGTCACAAGGGGTGTTGTGTCATCCTCGAGTGCATCCGGCCAGGATGCGCGAAGGATCTGCTTTTTCTCGTGCAGCGCTGTTCCCACTTGGCCTGCCGGAGATTTGCACCCGCCACTGCGGGTGATACGGCCAGCGGCGTGTATGCACTTAAGGCGCGATTTCGATGAGGCCTTCGTGGGGCAACCTCCAGGTTGTCCACTGATTTCGATGGAGCCTTTGGAGGGGCACCCAAAGGGCAGGGAGTTGAGGAAAGTCAAAACCCATCCCCTGAAAACTGTGAGGTGCGCACGCAGTTCCTCGATTGTGCGATAAGAAATACAGGAATCCCCCTATTCCTAGGGGGGGTGGGGTCTTCGATACGATTCCACCATGGGCGACGACATTCAGGTAATACAGGAACGTATCGAGGGCATTTTCCACCTACTAAGAACAACCAAAAAATTTCAGGATCGGGCCAGGTTGCTTTGTGACATGAGGGAACTGCTTGATGAGGCTGACCGGCTCCTTCAGCAGGGACCAGCGGCTGAACCTTCCGAACGGGATTCGTCAAGACCCGTGAGCGCCGACTAGGATTTGAAGAAGGCCGGAACCCGCGCCGAGAAGACCGCCCATCCTGGCGCGTCGCTGCATCGACGGACCTCCGCATCTCTTTTGTTTCCTCTGGCGTCTCGGTGCCGTCGTTTACCCTGCCTGCCCTAAGCGCAGCCGAAGGAGCCTCAGCGTTGAGAGCCTTCTGCACATTCATTCGAACAAAAACACGTAATGAAAACCCTTTGCACCCAAGCATATTTTTGCCGGTTCCCACAATTTATTGAATCGCACCCGAACAGCCTGACATCTCAAATATGACGCATGAAATCGGCCTGGATCTGACCGGCCACGCAAAATGAAAGGCCATAAGTCCTTTAGAATAATATTCATTGGACGATGCTCACCCATAACCCATTTAGAATGATATTCATCCAAAAAGTATCGGGAGGGGGTAGGGCATAAGCGGAATGCTAGACGCCCCGGCGCTCCTGTGCGAGAATTGAATTGTTCGCACTAAGAAACGACTGACTCATGAGCACTTCACTTGGCAGAGGCGTGACGCTGGATAGGCCCGAGGACGTTGGAAAGTTCCTGGCCGATGAAGGCATCATCTTCACGCAACTCGACAACGCCATTAATTGGGCGCGAAAGAACTCCATCTGGCCGCTCGGATTTGGCCTGGCGTGCTGCGCGATTGAAATGATGTCCATGGCGGCGGCGCGATTTGACGTGGCCCGCTTCGGCTCGGAAGTTTTCCGCCCATCTCCACGCCAGGCCGACCTGATGATTATCGCCGGGCGCGTGTCGGTGAAAATGGCGCCGGTGATCAAGCAGCTTTACGAGCAGATGCCCGAGCCGAAGTGGGTGATTTCCATGGGCGCTTGTGCGACCTCGGGTGGAGTGTTCAACAACTACGCCATCGTGCAAGGAGTGAATCAGGTGATCCCCGTGGATGTGTACGTGCCGGGGTGCCCCCCGCGGCCTGAGGCGCTTCTTTTTTCCATCATGCAATTGCAGAAAAAGATTCAGAGCGAGCGGGGGAGTTTCAAGAGGGCGCTGAATTTTTCAAGTCACAGTAAAGCCGCGAGCTGATTTTCGCGCCTATTGGGGCGAAAAGATTTTTAGCCCCGCAATTCCCGCAACAATCAAAACAATACAACCCAATCGCAAAGCAGTGCGCGGCTCGTGGTAGATCGCGATGCCGAGCAACGCCGTTCCCACCGCTCCAACACCAGTCCAAACTGCGTAAGCTGTGCCGATGGGAATTTGCTTTGATGCCAGGCTCAGCAGATAAACGCTCAGCAGCCCTCCCGCAAGCATGCCGAGAGTTGGCCACAGCCGCGTGAATCCTTCGGAGTATTTGAGCGTCATCGCCCAGGCGACTTCACAGAGTCCCGCGAGCAATAGTAGAAGCCAGGCCATGAAACCTCCTATGTGACTATTTCGCGCTCGCTGAGGCGCGAATGGGCAAGTCAATTACTTCGGCCTCGCCGCAGGACCAGGTGAGGCGGCTGCCAACGGAGTTGTGTTCGCGGCGAAGATATGCCATTCCGATGGGACGGCCGAGTGGGTAGGAAAATCCCGCGCGCGTGACCGCTCCAACTTCCGCGCCGCCGGCAAGCAACGGTGTATGCGCTTCTGGAATTGCTTGACCGGAGAAGGCCACGCCCACTCGCCGGCGATTGACGTGTCCGCGCGAACGAACGCGCTCGACAATCTCCTGTCCCGTGTAGCAGCCCTTGGAATAGTTGATGTGCGACTGCTCCAAACCTGCTTCGTGGGGAATTACCTTATCGTCGAAATCGTAGCCGAACCAGGGGATGCCTTCCTCGAGGCGCAGCGAGTTCAGCGCCTCGTAGCCGATCGGTCCGCCTCCGAGCGCGCGCGCGGCATCCACCAACGCTTGCCAGGTCCTCGGCAGGTCGTCGCGCGAGGTGATGAATTCTGCGCCCGGGACCCCGCCGGGAGAACGGCGCACCATGCGGCAGGGAATCCCGGCGACGTGCGTTTCAGCATGACCGAGTTCAGTAAGCAGATCGAGAGCCGGGGCGTGGAGAGCAGCGATGAGTTGCGGCGATTTAGGGCCCTCAATGGAGACGACGCCGAGTTGGTCGGTGATGTCCTCGAGCGTGACGTCGTCCATGATGATGAACTTGTCGAGCGTGGCCGCGGTGCGCTCGCGGATCATGGCGTAGGTCGCCACCAGCATGCGATCGAGCGTGGCGTAAGTGTCCAGCTCGGCGAGGATGTGTCCCTGCGGATTGAGCAGCAGTGAAACCACCCCCTGGCCGGGCTGCAAGTCCTTTATGTTGTTCGTGAGGATCGCGTTCAAATAACGCGCGCGGTCCGGTCCGGTGAAATTAAAAAATGCGCGGTAGTTCTTGTCGGCAACGGCAACGGACTCGCGCGCGTGGCGATACTCATCGCGCGCGTTGGTGAACGATGATGGAAGGATTGTCTCGAAATATTCGCCGAGCCGCGCGCCGGCGGCTTCGTGGACTGAGCGCAGTGGATTTTCTGTCGGCATGATTCCAATTGGATGTTCGGATATCTTAACAGATGCGGATAACCACGCAGCCCCGGGGCAGGGAATCGCGCGATGTTATACTTCATGTAGGGATATACGAATCTTGGAACCCCGTTCCCACAAAAAAGCTGGCGACGAACTCGCGGGCAAGCTGATTCACGAAATCCTGCCGGTTGGGATGTTGCAGTGCAACTGTCACGTGGTGGGCGACCCGGTTACGCGCGAAGCAATCGTTATCGACCCGGGAGATGAAGTCGGGCGCATTTTGGACGTGATTGCGAAATTTGATTTGAAAGTCCGCGCCATTGTGAACACCCATGCACATATTGACCACGTAGGCGGCCTGAAAAGAATGCGCGACGCAACCGGCGCGCCCGTGATGATGCACCGGCAGGACTTGCAACTGTATCAGGCGCTGGAAATGCAGGCCCAATGGCTGCGAGTTGCTCCGCCGTCGCTCACGGAGGTGGATGATTTTCTCCGAGAGGACTCTCCCATCCGCTGGGGGAATTACGAAGCGCGTGTGTTGCATACACCGGGGCACACCGAGGGCAGCGTATGCCTTTATTTGCCCCAAAATCACAAAGCAATTTCTGATGCGGCCGGTGGGAATTCTCCCGATATTCTTTTTGCGGGCGACACGTTATTCGCCGGAAGTATTGGGCGCACGGACCTGTGGGGCGGATCACTCGAGAAGATTATGGATTCGTTGCAGACTAAAGTCCTTACGTTACCGGACACAACAATTGTTTTTCCCGGTCACGGCCCCGCCACCACGATTGGCGATGAGAGGGAATCGAATCCTTTTCTTCAATCACTGTAATCCTGTGCCGTTTTTGAGGGGGCTCGAATTCCTTATTGTGCGCGCAACCTCTGCTCGCGTTCCTGGCGCAACTCTTCCATAACGCTCTGCACCAATTCCTTCGCCTTGCTCAGCTCCTCTTGAATCATTTGAATGTCCATTGTAGGTTTCGTTGGGTCGCGGTGGCTGTGGCAATAGACTCCGTGCTGGCCCACCAGCACCATTGCGTTGGTGACGCGATCCAATGAGACGGCCAGACGGCCTCGATGCCTGCCCAACATCTGCTCGTAATGCTCCAGTTCATCCTTGTGGTCATCCAATGCGGACATCTTTTCTCCTCGCCCAGATATTCTTCTCGCAGAACAAACTACCCTTTCCTTGAGAACACCGCAAGCAGCGCCCGAGATCCAACTGGTCATACGCTCATCCATCTTGGCTGCAAATGTGCCACAGCGCGTATTGCAGCCGAGGAACTCCCGGCCTCAGGGCGTGTGGACTCTCCATGGATAAGGGCTACATAATGACCCTTGGCGCCCGAAGTCGCGTTCGGACCCGCATCCCCCGGAGAGGCAGAAATTAGACGGTCTGACTTACTGCAACATTCCGAGAAGCACCATACTGACCGGACGACGCAAATTGTATTCGGCGAGCGGCAGCACCTGCTGAGGGTGCTCGACTCCATTGAGAACACGGAAGTTGCCCGCCCACGGTTTGAGCAGGAGCGTCGCGTCTTGGAACAACTGATTCATGGGCGCACACAGGAATTGAATTCCATCAATGAGGATTGGGACGTGAAAGTGGGCATGGTGTTGAGCGCGGAAGCGAAATCGGACCTGCTCGACAAATTGGCGCGCGAGGCCCCTGCGGAGGACTACTATCTGCTGCGGTTGATCAGCGAGCACCCGCGTGTCTCAGCGAAGACGCTCGCCCGCCTGGCCAAACATTCTTATGGAGCAATTCGCGAAAATATTGCCCGGCATCCCAACGCCGATCCGGCAACACTTACGGCATTGTCTAAAGACCACAGCCAACCGCTCTGGTATCTGGTGGCGTTCAACCCGAACACGCCCACACCTCTAAGAAGGAAATTGCAGGAACGTCTGCGAAAGCTGGGGCAGTCGCATCCCGAAGCAAAATAAGGACTCTTTCCTGAATTAACGGAAGCGTTTGCGGTTCATTTCGTGCCGCCGCTCGTCCGCCCACTTGAAGAATCGCCGTAGACGGCCTCGCTCCCTCCACACTAGTTTAAAAAATGTTCGCGCATCGGTGGGCGCAGCCTCCGGCCCGAAAAACGTCTCCATCCGCCAGCGAATGTATGGACTTCGCCAGGGCCGCAGGCGGTAGCCCTTCGAGGCAAGCCAGTAGAATCGCAGCGCGGTGAACACGTTTCGTGGATGATGATACCCGTGGCGGGGACGGAATCCAACGCAGGAGTCAGGATTTGAGTGATAATACGGAGGAAAACTTTTCAAAGAATTGGGCGACAATCTTTCTTGCGGCGGCTTCAATCATGCGCTGCCCGAGTCCGGCGATCATTCCACCCACTTGTGCTTCCCCTTCGTAGCGCAACTCCGTGTGCGCGCCCTTGGCGTGCAATTCCACGCGCCCCTCTCCTTTGACGAATCCGGGGAGGCCTCTGCCATCAATCTTTAAAACCATTGAATGCGGCGGTTTCTTGTCAGCCAACTCGAGAGATCCCGCATATTTTCCGGAAATGGCGGCCAGGCCGAAGCTGACCGCGGCTTTGTAACGATCGGGACCGTCGGGATCAAGCCGTTCGCATCCGGGAAGGCTGGTCGCCAGAATCTTGGGGTCGTTGATCGCCTTCCAAACTTCTTCCGGTGAGGCCGGGAGAAGTTGGGTGCCGGAGAGCTTCATGCCGATTTGCCAGTTGCGTTTGCAGCGGCTCGCGCGAGAGCCCGGCGGGTGAATACCACAGCCATTTCGCGGCGGTAATCCGAAGAGGCGTGAAGGTCGCCCAGAGGTTCAATTCCGCGAGGAGCGTGCCTAGCAGCCTCGGCAAAAAGGGCGTCGCCGGCCTTCTTGCCCTTTAGTGTTTTCTCGACTCCTTCGGCGCGGAAGGCTTTCGGGCCAAGCCCGGTGATTCCGACGGCCGCAGATTCAATCTTTCCGCCCGCGCCAAGCGTGAGAAGCGCAGCGACGCCAACAATTGCAAACCCTGATGCCGGTTGGAAAAGTTTCTCGTAAGCCCCGCCGGTGCGAGGCTTCATCACAGGGACGCGCACTTGCGTGAGGATTTCGCCATGCTTCAATTGAGTGGTGAGCATATCCACGAAGAATTCGCGCGCCGGAATGGTTCTTGTGCCGGATGAAGTA
This sequence comes from Candidatus Acidiferrales bacterium, assembly GCA_035308165.1. Lineage (GTDB taxonomy): Bacteria > Acidobacteriota > Terriglobia > Acidiferrales > UBA7541 > DASTCZ01. Next base: position 19,520 of record DATGHC010000056.1, read on the forward strand.
GCGGCAACAATTTCGGCGTCCAAAGCGAGAATCGCCGCGGGGTAATCCGCCGCGGGATCATTATGTGCGAGGCTGCCGCCAATCGTGCCGCGATTTCGCACCTGAACGTCTCCAATTTCCGAAGCCGTTTCCTTCAAGAGGGGGCAGCGTTGTGACAGCAATTCTGAGGAGGCAACGTCGGCATGCGTGGTAAGCGCGCCAATGGCAATCACTCCGGACTCCTCCTTGACGTAGCTCATCCCGCGCAAGCGGCCAATATCAATCACGAAGCGGGGTGAGGCCAGGCGCAGCTTCATCAGTGGCAGCAAGCTGTGTCCTCCAGCGAGCAGCTTGGCCTCGTCGCCATGGCGCTCCAGCAGCCGCAAAGCTTCCTCAAGCGATTTCGGCGCGTGGTAATCAAATGACGCGGGAATCATTTCGCCCTCCTGGATTTTGCAGATTTCTTGGCGGCAGACTTAACTTTTGCAGCTTTCGTTGGTTTCGAGGGCTTCGACGCAATTCGCTTGGCGCCTCCCGCCGGGCTTTGTGCCGATCCGCGTTTTCCGTCATTCATCATTTTTCCATGATTCATCAAACGCCAGATTCGCTCGCGTTTGAAAGGCATGTCTATATGCCGGACACCGAATGGAGTGAGCGCGTCCACCACAGCGTTGGCGAAGCACGGTGTGCCGCCGATGGTGCCAGCCTCGCCCACGCCCTTCACTCCCAATGGATTTACGGGTGTGGGAGTCACCGTCCGTTCAGTTTCGATCCAGGGCATGTCACCGGCGCGGGGAATGGCGTAATCCGTGAGCTCTCCGGTAATCAGCTGGCCCTGTTCGTCGTAGACAGCTTCTTCGAACATAGCCTGTCCCAAGGCCTGCACGATGCCGCCATGAATTTGGCCATCCACCAGGAGCGGGTTGATCACGTTGCCGCAATCATCCACGGCCAAATATTTTTTCACGCGCACATCGCCGGTCTCAGCGTCCGCTTCAACAACGCACAGGTGCGCGCCGAAGGGGAAGGTGAAGTTGGTCGGCTCAAAAAACGTGGTGGCATCGAGGCCGGGATCCACTCCCGGTGGCAGGGTTTTCGCAACATAGGCCGCCGAAACACAGTCCTGAAAGGACACCGATTTCTTGGGGTCTGATTTTGAGAAGATTTTCTTGCCCTGAAAAACCATGTCGTCCGGTTCCGCGCCTGCAAGAAAAGCAGCGATTTGAGCGAGCTTCTCGCGCAGCTTGACCAAAGACTTGTAAGCCGCCGTTCCGCCTACAGCGGTTCCCCGGCTGCCAAACGTGCCGATTCCGTAGGGAACGACGGCCGTGTCCCCGTGCGTAATTAAAACGTCTTCCGGGTCGAGCCCAAGAACATCCGCGCCGATCTGCGCAAAGGAAGTTTCCTGTCCCTGCCCGTGCGGGGAAGCACCGGTCAAGATATTCACTTTGCCGGTAGGCTCGATGCGCACTGTGGCACTTTCCCAGCCACCCGCGGGCATGGCGCTCGAGGGGCCCATGGCGCAAATCTCAACATAAGTGCAAACGCCAATTCCCATATAGCGCCCTTGCTTGCGCAGCTTGGCCTGCTCCTCACGGAGCTTTTTGTACGCGCTCTTCTTGAGCATCAGATTCAAGCAGGTCTGATAGTCGGCGCTGTCATAGATCAAGCCCGTCGGCGTGGCGTAAGGAAATTCCTTGGCCTTGGGGAAATTCTTGCGGCGAATCTCGACAGGATCCATCTTCAACTCAGCCGCGGCGAGGTCCATGGCACGCTCAATGAGGTAAGTTGCTTCCGGGCGTCCGGCGCCACGATACGCGTCGGTGGACATCTTGTTTGTGAGCACGGCAATAACTTCCATCCGAGCGGCAGGAATCTTATAGCTGCCACACATCATGAGGCCCGTCAGTGTGGGGATCAGGGGCGTGAGCAACTGGTAGTAAGCGCCGAGGTCGGCGATGACTTTGCAACGAAGCCCAAGAACAGTGCCGTCTTTCTCCAGGGCCAGCTCGATGTCATCAATCTGGTCCCGGCCGTGAATTGCCGTCTGAAAATTTTCACGGCGCGACTCGATCCACTTCACAGGCCGCTCCAGTCTCGTGGACAAATAGCCCACCAGAGCTTCCTCGCCATACACGTTCAATTTACTTCCAAATCCGCCGCCCACTTCGGGAGTAATCACGCGCACAAACTGTTCCGGCGTTCCCAGCATGGCCGCAAGCTGAGTACGCAGAAGGTGGGGGATTTGAGTGGAGGACCAAATGGTCAGGGTTTTTTCGCCCGGCTTATATTCCGCAAGCACACCGCGTGTCTCCATGGCCACCGGGATGACCCGCTGATTAACGATTCGCTGCCGAACAATGACGTCGGCTTGCTCGAAGGCCTTTTTTACGTCGCCACCTTCCAACTCCCAGCGATAAGCAATGTTGTCGGAGTATTGATCGAACAGGACTGGCGCGCCCTTGGCGATGGCCTTCTCCGGGTCAACCACCGGGGTTAGGGGCTCGTAATCCACTTCCACCAAATCGGCGGCGTCCCGCGCGGCATAGCGGTCCTCCGCCACGACGACTGCGACTGCCTCACCCACGAATCGCACGCGGTCAGTTGCCAGCACCGGACGCGGCGCGGCCTTCATATCCGGAATTTGCGCCGCGCAGGGAACCATCCCGATGGAGGTACCCAGATCCGCGCCAGTCATCACGGCCACGACTCCTGGTGCAACTTTGGCTTTGGAGGTTTCCACGGAACGAACCCGTGCATGTGCATAGGGCGAGCGCACGAACACGGCATGCAACATCCCCGTGAGCGAAATATCGTCCACATAATGGCTGATGCCTTGAATCAGGCGCGGATCCTCTTTGCGCTTGAGCGCTCTCCCCACGAATGGCGTTGCTTCTGCCGTAACCATCGCTGCCTCCCCTTCTGCGCTTAACTCTTTGTAGTTCTCATCCCTTACGACCACGCATCTTCTTCGCGGCGTGCTGGACGGATTTAACGATGTGCTGATAACCAGTGCAGCGGCAAAGATTCCCGGAAATTGAATTGCGAATTTCGGACTCGCTGGGATTTGGATTGGACTGCAAAAGCTCCACTGAACTCAAAATCATGCCGGGCGTGCAGTAACCGCACTGCAGACCGTGGCATTCCCAAAAGCCCTCCTGCACAGGGTGAAGCGATCCACCGCCATTCGCGGCTCCGTGTCCATTTCCATTTCCGCCGGACCTCCAGGTCGCGGCCAGCCCTTCGATTGTGGTGATCACGCCGCCGCTGGCTTGCACAGCCAGCACCGTGCAGGATTTCACGGCCTTGCCATCGAGCAGCACGGTACACGCGCCGCAAATGGAGGTCTCGCAGCCAATATGCGTACCCGTCAAACCCAGCGTGTCGCGGAGATAGTGGATGAGGAGAAGCCTCGGCTCGACTTTGCTGTGATAAGACTTGCCGTTTATTTGCAGCTGAATCTCGACGGCCATAAAGCCCCCATTCTAGACGCTCCGGCGCTGATTGCCGTCTGGCGGATGGATTAAATATTTGACGAGAAGCGCCGGTAGAGGAGCGACACGTTACCCTGTGCGGCACGAAAATTCAAGTTTGCAAGGAATTATCCGGGAATGCCGGATGGGAGGGGAACTATGCGTCTAAGCGACGGACCCAAATGCGACTTGAGGCCGGCGCGCCAAGATGAATCTTCTTTCCATTGGCGCTCAGGAGCATCGTCTGATCATATTCACGACGGGCGACACCCAGGCGCATGCCCGGCTTAAGCTTTAAGCTCGACAGGAATTGCAGAAACTTCGGGTCGCGTTCGTAAACGCACAAAATTTCTGCGGTTGCGCCGGCTGGCATTTCGCTCAACTGGACTGCACCTTTACGGCGGCGGAGTTTGGCGAGCCCGCCGTATAACGGCACCCCGTGAGGGCAGATACTGTCCGCGCCGAACCGTGCCAGAAGCAGCGCCTCTACTTCAGGAGAAATGCTGTGCTCCAGCCGTTCGGCTTCCTCGTGAGCCTTGGTCCAATCAAGCCCGATGATTTCGGTGAGAAGTTTTTCGGCAAGCTGATGTCGCAGGGCCAGGTGCTGTGCAATGCCGCGGCCCTTGGCGGTGAGGCGAATACGTCCGTCGCGGCCGATGCGCAGATAATCATCGCGGGTCATGCGCTTGAGCGCCGCGGTGACCGCGGGAGGAGTGACGCCCAGCTGTTCCGCGACGCGCGCGCTGATGGGAACCTCTTCCTCTTCGAGCATCTCCCAGATGGCCTTCAGGTAATCCTCCTGTGAGACGCTGGTTTTTTCTCGACGCAAATCAGTCTCCCCCATTCGCCGGGGCAGCAGGGACCTGTTTCCCCGCCCGGCGTGCGCGCAGCCGGGCCGCAAATTCGGTCATGCGCGCGTCAATTTCATCATAGGTCTTTTGATATTCATCAAATTGTTTTCCGTATGGGTCGGTGATGGTCCAATCTTCCGTCTTAGATTCTTCTCCCTGAAAAAAGCGGCTTGCGGGCGATCCGGTCATATTGACAATAATCTCCGCGTTTTCGCGCATGCCTCGAGTAATAGGTGTGGATGCCAGCCCCTCCACGCCCATTCCGCGCTCTTCCAAAACACGCAAGGTCATGGGCGCCACGAAGCCGAGCGGAATTGTCCCTCCGCTTACGGGGACAATGACGTCCGCCGCCTTGTGCGTGGCGATGGCCTCCGCGATGGGGCTGCGGCAGGAGTTCCCTAGACAGACGAACAGTACGCGATATCGTTTTGCTGGATCCAATTTAATTTCCGTTGCGGGCCAGGCGAAGAAGATATTCGTGGACAGTGGAGTCGGATGTCAATTCCGGGTGAAATGTGGCGGCCAAAATGCGTCCCTGCCGAACCAGCACGGGCCGCCCATCCGATTTCGCGAGGACTTCAACACCGCGGCCAATCTCTTCGATGATTGGAGCACGAATGAAGACCATCTCCAGTGGACGCTCGCTCAATTTCGACGGGCCCTCGCGGACCTCGCTGGCCAATTGGCGCCCGTATCCGTTTCGCGCCACAACAATATCTGCGAGGCCGAGCGAATCTTGGTCCGGGTTGCGGACTTTACGGGCAAGCAAAATTGCTCCCGCGCAAGTGCCTAAAATTGCGCCGCCATCTTTGGCAAATTTGGCGATAGCTTTATCCAGGCCCTCTTCCTCCAGAAATTGGAGCTGTGTGCTGCTTTCGCCCCCCGGAAGAATCAGCGCGTCAATTCCTTCCAGGTCGGCCACGGTGCGAATGAACGCCGCTTCGGCGCCGATGTGCGCCAACGCCGCAGCATGCGCCTCATAATCTCCTTGAACAGCCAAGACTCCAACTTTCATCGTAATTCGCTCTCAGGCAATCCGTGAATTTGAACGGGTCTTACCACCCGCGCGTCTGCAACAAGTCCTTCTCATCCATCTGCCGGATATCCAGCCCCTTCATTGCTTCGCCCAGTTCTTCACTAGCTTCGAGAACAATCTTGGGGTCGTTGAAATAAGTTGCCGCCTTCACAATGGCCTTGGCACGGCGCTCGGGATCGGATGATTTGAAAATTCCTGAGCCGACGAAGACCGCTTCCGCGCCCAGTTGTCGCACCAGGGCGGCATCGGCAGGGGTGGCAATGCCTCCCGCAGAGAAATTTGGCACAGGAAGCTTTCCCGTCTCTGCTATTGCACGGACCAGTTCGAGCGGGGCGCCCAATTCCTTGGAAGTATGGACCAATTCCTCCCCTCGAAGAGTTGTCAAACGGCGCATTTCTCCGGTGATGGCCCGCATGTGCCGAACTGCCTCCACAATGTTGCCCGAGCCGGCCTCGCCCTTGGTGCGAATCATGGCCGCGCCCTCGGCAATGCGGCGCAGCGCCTCGCCCAAATTTCTAGCTCCGCAGACAAATGGCACGCGGAAATCGTGCTTCCAGACATGGTTTTCTTCGTCGGCCGGCGTCAGCACTTCGCTCTCATCAATGAAATCCACTTCAAGCGCTTCAAGCACCTGAGCTTCCACAAAATGGCCGATGCGCACCTTGGCCATCACTGGAATGTTCACAGTAGCCATGATTTCGCGAATGATTTTGGTTGAAGCCATTCGCGCCACGCCACCTTCTTTGCGGATGTCGGCGGGGACGCGTTCAAGAGCCATCACCGCGCAGGCGCCTGCCTGCTCGGCGATGCGCGCCTGTTCGACGTTGGTGACGTCCATGATCACGCCGCCCTTCAGCATTTCGGCCAGGCCCACTTTCACGCGCCACAGATTGGCGACGTCCTTCAGTTGCTTGGCGACATCCGTCACCTCAACCTTCGCCGCGGCTTTTCCATTCGATTTCCCATTGCTCTTACCGTTGACCTTCGCCATGTGCCTCTCCTCGCTCGATTTTTGATCAGCAAATCTAAATCCTGTTTTTTCCTAGGAACCCTTCGACAGCCGCGCCGGATCAATCACCACGAACCGCCCCCGCCCGCGCGCCAAAACTTTTCCATCGGCGTCCTTGATTTCGCCCTGATGATACATCTGTCGCCCCTCGCGGTTCTGTTCAAATGCTTCCACAACGATTTCCTGATCGACGTGAATTGGCCTCAAATACTCAACATTCAGTTCAGCGGTCACGGCGCGAACATCGTTCAGCCGGCAAAGTTTACCCATGGCCTCGTCGAGAAGCACAGCGATAATTCCTCCGTGGAGGATCCCCATGCTGCCTTGAAACGCGCTGCTAATCCGAAAGCGTCCAGTAACCCGCCGGGTTTGCAGATCGGCCTCAAAGGCAAGCTTCATACCATTTTCATTTGCCCCACCGCATCCAAAGCACGCATTTTCAGGCTGCGGGAGAAATTGCCTGACCGTGGCGCTCATACCAATGCGACCCTGGCGCTCTCCATTTTGTGATTGCCTCTCACGCGCTTGCGCATCTCCTGGCGGAGCACGTCCGCGAAAATTGCCACCCCTCGCGCGGAGCGCTTTTCATCCACATTTGAAAAGCTCAGACGCAGAGTGTTGGGTTGCGGGTTTTGCAAAAAGAAATAACGCCCGGGGGCAAATAAGACACCGCGCTCCCGTACGTGGATTAACAGCTCGCTGGAATCAAATCCAGGGGGCAGTTCGAGCCACAGGCACATTCCGCCGGAGGGCTTTGTCCAGCGTGTCCCCTCGGGCATGTGCTTCTTCAGAGCCGCGTCGAGTGCATCCAGCCGCCGTGCATAGGTCTTGCGCATTCTTGCGATGTGTTTGACCAGCAATCCGCGGCGGATGAATTCCGCGAGAATGGCCTGGGCCAGCTGGTCGGTGTGGATATCCGAGGTTTGCTTCACAATTCGCAACCGCTCGATGACATTCGGCGGGGCCACAATCCATCCAACTCGAAGCCCAGGAAATGCCACCTTCGAGAAGCTGTCAATTTGAATCACCAGATTGGACCGGTCCAATTGTTTCAGAGTGGGGACGGCGTCATTTTCGGTGTGCAAACGCGCGTAAATATGGTCTTCCACGATGGGCACCTGGTAACGCGCCGCGATTTCCAGCAGCTTGCGCCGGGCTGCGACCGGCATCGTCGTTCCAGTGGGATTGTGAAAGTCCGGTGTCAGGATCATTAGCTTGACGCGGTTCGATAGCAATGTTGCGTCCAGCGCCGCCAGGTCAACGCCTGGTGTCGTTCCTGGGCCGGCCTGCGAGTAGACCGGTACGCCAAGGCACCGCACCCGGGCGTTGGTGAAAATCGAAATCGCGCCGGGATAGGTAGGATTCTCTATCACCACCGCGTCCCCGGGTCTCAGAAACGACTTGGCAAGCAAGTCCAGCGCTTGCTGGCATCCACCAGTGATGAGCAGGTTTTCATCTTTGACAGCCAATCCCTCGGCGCGGAGCATTTCCACCAGGGCGCGTTTCAGAGGTGGATATCCATCCGAGGGTCCGAACTGCAGGATTTCCTGTCCTTGACTCTTGAGCACGGTCTGGCAGCACTGCGCAAGCTCGGCAATAGGGAAGAGTTTCTCATCCGGCCGCGCGGCGACAAACGAAGTGCTGTCCGCCGTCACCGGTTGCAGCAACCGCGTGAGTGCTTCTTCACCGCGCTCATCGGCGAATAATGATTCCCAGCGGAGCCCGCCGTTGCCATTTCCATTCAGTGTGGGGGGAGCCGGAGTGATTTTCGACCCGTTGGGAATTTCGCAGATAAATGTGCCGCGCCCCACGTGGCCGCGAATCAGTCCCTGCGATTCGAGTTCCGCGTAGGCATTGGCAACGGTGGTCCTGTGGACGCCCAGCTGTGTCGCCAGTTCGCGCGTCGCAGGGATGCGGTCGCCGGGACGCAAATCGCCGCCATGGACCAGGGCGCAAAGCTGATCGCGGAGCTGGGCATACAGCGGGATGTGACTTTCAAGCTGAAGTTGCAGCGGAAGCATTGGCTCTCCCTTCCAGGCCAATTTACAGGGTAATTATGGGCTGTAAAGAGCCAATTTGTCTATGTCTCTTTGGACTGGGAAATTCGGGCCTCTTGGGACGAATTTTCGGCCGGGAAACCTAGGAGGTCGGTCCGCCACGCAGCCGAAACCGCTGGATTTTTCCAGTGGCGGTTTTGGGCAGTGCATCGAGGAATTTCACTTCGGCGGGGCACTTATAACCGGGCAGTTTCGCGCGCACGAACTTGCGCAAATCTTCAGCCAATTCCGCCGTGGGAGCCACCCCGGGTGGGATGACCACAAAGGCCAGGGGTCGGGTCAGTCCTGTTGGTTCAATCACCCCGACGACTGCTGCTTCGGCCACCTTCGGGTGGCCCAGAAGCGCGTTCTCAACCTCTGTGGGGGCCACCCACATCCCGGATACTTTCATCATGTCATCGGAGCGCCCGCAATAATGGTAGTAGCCGTCGCCGTCGCGATAGAATTTGTCTCCCGTGATGACCCATTCACCGATCTTGGTGCGCGTGGTCAGTTCGGGAATTTTCCAATAACCCGAAAACGCGCTTTCCCCTTTCACCCAGAGATTCCCGATATCGCCATCAGGAACTGGCGACCCCTCATCATCCACGATCTTCGCATCGTATCCCGGCACCGGAAAGCCGCAGCTCCCGGCGCGCATCCGCCCCTGTTGAGGCGAAAGAAACATGTGCAGCATTTCCGTGGAACCGATGGCGTCGAGAATCTCCAGACCAAATCGCGCCTTGAACCGCTCAAAAATTTCAGGAGGCAGGCGTTCTCCCGCCGAAACGGACAACCGCACGGACGAAAAATCAGCAACCAGTCCATTTTCCACTTCGCGCAAAAGTGCCGCGTAAAACGTGGGCACCGCAAAAAATATTGATGGCCGATGCTTGCGCAGCAATTCCGCGGTTCGCTCCGGACGCGGACGCTCCGGGTCCAGCACCGTAGCCGCGCCCACCGAAAAAGGGAAGTACATTCCATTCCCAAGTCCGTAGGCAAAAAAGAGTTTTGAGACGGAATAGGTTATGTCATCGGGCCCTATACCCATCACTCCGCGAGCAAACCCGTGCGAGGTCGCGAGCATGTCCTTATGCATGTGCACAGCGCCTTTGGGAGTGCCGCCGCTGCCAGAGGTGTAAAGGAAAAAAGCGGGGTCCGTTGAGCGAGTGCAGCGCGCAGGGATTCGCTCTGAGGTGGAAGCCAGCCAATCCTGCCAATGTTTCGCGGCGACCGGGGTTTGCGCGGATGCACCAACCACAACAATCAAAATGTCTCTCAACTCGCGGAGGGCGGGCAGGAACGCCGCCAGAGCAATTTCATGAACGATCGCGAGTCGCGCCGCCGAATCTTTCCCGTAATGCGCATAATCCGCCTCACGCGTCATCGGATTAACAGGCACGGCTATGCCGCCAATCTTCGCTACTCCAAAAAAGGTCGCAATAAACTCCGCCGAATCCGGAAGCACAATCAGAACGCGGTCCCCCGCCGCGATGCCCTCTCGAATCAGAGCCGCCGCGACGCGGTCTGCGAGGGTTGCCAAGTCGCGATACCGGACCCGTGCAAGTTCGCCCAGAATGGCCACGCGATCGGGATGCTCCCTGGCAGGCCGCTCCAGAAAATGCTCAGCAATATTGAATTGTTCCGGGATGACGAGCTTTTCAGCCATCGCAGTTTGCAGTTTCTCCGTCAGGCCCACATTCTACGCTCACCGCGGTTTGTACCGTGGAAAGTTTCAGAACGAATCGCGCTCGGAAAGTGGTAGAATGTTTTTGGGGAAATACTCCCTCCCGCGATTTTATCAGCCCATGCAAGACCTGAGAATCCTTCAAAAGACTGAATCGCTTCATGAAGCGCGATGGTGGGAGCCCATGTCCGAAGGCCGCGTTCATTGCTATCTTTGCCCGCGCCACTGCCACATCGGAGAAGGGCAGGGCGGTTTCTGCTTCATTCGAGTGAACCAGGGCGGCAAGCTTTACAGCCTGGGCTATGCTTCGCCGGCCGCGCTTCAGATTGATCCGATTGAAAAGAAACCTCTCAATCATTTTCTGCCGGGCACGCGAGTGTTTTCCATGGGCACTGCCGGGTGCAACATGGGCTGTTTTTTTTGCCAGAATTGGGATATTTCCAAGTCGCGCGCCGATCAGGTGCACTCCACCGCCATCCAGCCCGAAGAGGTAGTGGCATTGGCGCGAAAATACGATTGTCCTTCGATTGCCTTCACATATAACGAGCCGACCATTTGGGGAGAATATGTGGTGGATATTTGCCGCGCGGCCCGAGAGCAGGGAATCGCCACGGTGATGGTTACAAACGGCTATGTCACCCGCGAAGCATTTCACGATATCTACGATCATGTCGATGCGGCGAACGTCGATCTGAAGGCCTTCACCGAGGGATTTTACGGTCGCACTACTCTCACACACCTGCAACCGGTGCTCGACACGCTTGTCTGGCTGAAGAACGAAACCAACGTGTGGTTTGAAATTACGAATTTATTAATCCCCAACCTGAACGACAATCCTGACGAAATCCGCCGTCTTTCGGATTGGGTGATGGAGCATCTCGGCCCCGATGTGCCCGTCCACTTCACCGCGTTCCACCCGGATTTCAAACTGCGTGACAAGCCGCGCACTCCACCCGAGACCCTCCATATGGCTCACCGCATTGCCCGTGAAGCGGGCTTACATTTTGTTTACGAGGGAAACATCCACGGCGGCGCGTCAGACACGATATGCCCGGGCTGCGGAACAACCCTGATTCGACGCTCCTGGCATGACGTGCTTCAGAACCGCATGGCCAATAATTGTTGCGGGAAGTGCGGAAAGGCGATTCCAGGGCGCTGGGCAGCGCCGCTGACCGGCTCAAGGAGCACAGCGTCTTCCCCATCGCGCAATCTGGCGGCGCGATTCGAGACCCTCAATTTGTAATTGGATCCAATTTCGATCATTAGCTTCGCAACGGTGGTCAGTGAGGAAACGTGTAGTAGCCTGGCCCCACTCGCAATCCGTGGTGCCAGGCAAGTGGAAGCGCCCATCCCAGCAATATCCCAAGAGCCATGTGCCACACCGCAAGTGGCAACACATTTCTTTCGCGCAAGAACAGCCACGACATGACCACGCCCACAAAAAACGTCGCGGGTATCAGTACCGGGTTCGGCCAATGAAACGCCGCGAAAATGGCCGCGGCAATAAATACGGCCGGCCACACTCGATGGGTCAGGAAATAAAGCCGGTTGCTCAGAAAGGAATTCAGCGTCACCTGCTGTAGCAGGCAAAACGCGAAGTAATTCCAGAAGTGATGCGGCGCGAACGCTCCAGGAGCCTCGGGCAGCCGGTTGCCGAATGAGTAGCCAATTACGATGAGCGCCAAGGCCATTGGTCCCAGGAGATAAGAGGCCCGCCGCAATGCAGGCCACAGATTGTCCGCACGCCAGCCCAGAGACTTCGGGGTGTCCCGCTGAATCACGATGCTTCCCACCAGCCACAGGGGCAACACAATCCATGCACATGAGACACGGGGCGGTTCGCGCCAAATAATCCACATCGTCGCGCAGGGAAGTCCCACGACATCCAGAAGAGCGAGCCACCAAAACAGCGGTTTGTTCACAATCCTTCCTTGAGCACCGACGAATTACACGCGACGCTTTTTTCAGGGCAGTCCACTGCTTTGGATGATAACGGGGAGGAATGCGTTTCCCGAAGAATTGCGCTGGCTTCCAGTCGGCGAAAACAAAATGCTGCAACCTCAAGCAAATAGCCGACTGGAAGCCGACGCTGAAAACCCCACTCGCGGGGTATTTCAAAGACGAAGGTATTTCAGAAGCAGCCTAAACTCCCCAACCGTATCTTTCATGAAGGCTGAATCGCTCGTGCAGTGACTCGCGCACGCGCCCGGTAAATCCGGAGCAGCCGGCCACTGTGGACCTTGGCGTGGCCAAATCAGGAGTTCTCACACCTGATTCGAGGACGTGATCCACGGCCGATTCAATCGCCGCGGCTTCGGCGTCCATACCAAAGCTTTCACGCAGCATCATGGCCGCGCTCGAAATGGCTCCGATGGGGCAGGCCACGTCGCGCCCGGCAAGCGATGGCGCCGACCCATGGATCGGCTCATAGAGCGACGGCCCTAATCCCCAGCTCATCGAAGGGATTAATCCCAGCGAGCCGGCAACCCCGGCAGCGCCATCGCTCAAGATATCGCCGAACATGTTCGATGTAACCATCACATCAAATTGGCGCGGGGCAATCACCAGTTGCAACGCAGTGTTGTCCACATAGAGGTGATCCAGTTTCACGCCCGGGTAACTCCCTGCAAGTTTCGTAATGACTTGCCGCCAGAGCACAGACGATGCCAGCACATTGGCTTTATCCACCGACGCAAGCTTGTTGCTGCGACGGGTCGCGCGGTCAAACGCGAACCGTGCCACGCGTTCAATTTCCTGCGTGGTATACGACTCCACATCCGTGGCGCGCGCGGAACTGTCAGTACCCTCGGTGCTGTGCTCTCCAAAATAAATTCCGCCCGCCAATTCGCGCACAATTTCCATGTCCACGCTGCGCGCCAGCTCGGGGCGCAACGCGGACACACCCAGCAGCGCAGGCCGCACCCGGATGGGCCGCAGATTTACGAACAGGCCCAACTCCCGACGCAATCCGAGCAACCCGCTCTCCGGTCTTCGATCCAAAGGCAGTCCATCCCACTTCGGCCCGCCTACCGCTCCCAGCAAGACAGCATCCGCAGCCCTGCAGGCAATAAGCGTTTCCGCGGGCAGTGGAGCGCCGCATCGGTCGATGGCGGTACCGCCAAACGGCATTTCCAGGAATTCAAAATGCCGGCCTGATTCCGCGGAGCAATCCTTGAGCACAGTCACGGCGGCAGAAGTGACCTCTGGCCCGATCCCATCTCCCGGCAGGACGACAATTGTTTTCACTGAATCCTTTGTTTTCCCATTTCCATTTGGTTGCACAGCCATGTCCCTCAAATCTCCTCAACTGCTTATTCTATGTGAATCGGGATTCGTCTTTTCACGAGGCAGCAGCGGTTTCTCCTGCCCTCGCGCCAACTGCCACTTCGGATTGCTGCTTGGCATGCCGAAGGCAGGCCAGCAAATCGCGGTCGGTAATAAGTTTGTTCTGATCGGCCATCTGCGTTACGCGCCGGTAGCACTCCTCCAGCTCCGCTTCGGTGAAGCGGTATTTCAGTTCCACAAGCCTGGCGCGCACGGCGTTTCGTCCCGAATGTTTTCCCAGGACAAGTTTCCGCTGCGGGACGCCCACGGCCTCGGGCGGAATAATTTCATACGTCAGCGGGTTCTTGATGATCCCATCCTGGTGAATCCCGGCCTCGTGGGCAAACGCATTCGCGCCCACCACGGCCTTGTTCGGCGCAACACCAATCCCGGTAATCTGCGCCAGAAGCTGGCTGGTCGGATAAATCTCGGAAAGGTTCACGCCGGTGGTCAGACCGAAGTGCATTTGACGAACCGCAATGGCAACCGCGATTTCCTCCAGCGAAGCGTTGCCCGCGCGTTCCCCGATTCCATTAATTGTGCACTCCACCTGCCGTGCGCCTGCGGCCACTGCGGCAAGCGAGTTCGCCACGGCAAGCCCCAGGTCGTTGTGGCAATGAGCGCTGAAGGTGATTCCGGGCCTGTCGCCCAGATATTCGCGCACAGCGGCAAACATTGCTGCGTACTCCGAAGGGATGGCGTATCCCACCGTATCGGGCAGATTCAAGATAGTGGCTCCAGCATCGACAGCAATTTTAGAAGCCCGACAAAGGAATTCGATATCGCTGCGGCTGGCATCTTCGGCGGAAAACTCCACTTCTTCACAGCGGTCACGCCCGTAGCGCACCATCGCCGCAATCACGTCCAAAGCATCCTGACGCGAGATGCGCAACTTGTACCGCAGGTGCAAATCCGAAGTTGCCAAGAATATGTGAAGCCTGGGGTGCGCCGCAGGGGCCAGCGCTGTCAACGCCGCATCCACGTCCTTTTGGCAGGCGCGCGCCAATCCGGCCACGCGGCAGCCTCGAACCTGGCGAGCGACCGTGCGGACGCCCTCCATATCTCCGGGCGAGGCGATAGGGAAGCCACCTTCGATAATATCGACTCCCAGATGTTCCAACTGCCTGGCCATTCGCACTTTTTCAACGACATTCATGGAAAAACCGGGCGATTGCTCCCCGTCGCGGAGCGTCGTATCAAAAATGTGCACTTTGTCCACGGAATCCCCCGCAGGCATTTAAGCCCGCAGCGAGGATTGGTGTCCAATTTATAATACTTACGTGTAGAATAAGAATCACTTATACTCCAATGAAGGGGGGAATTGCTGTGGATTTGAACGAGCTTCAGGTATTTCAGACCGTTGCCCGGGAGAAGAGCTTTTCGCGCGCCGCAGAGCGTTTATTTCGCACTCAGCCGGCAGTTAGCATGTCGGTCCGCAAATTGGAAGAATGGGTGGGCGAGCCTCTATTCGTCCGTGGCTCCCGAGCCGGCCGGTTGACGGACGCGGGAGATTTGCTTCTCGAATACGCCGACCGCATTCTGAACTTAAAGGAGCAGGCGCGCCACGGCCTGGAAGATCTGCGCGGATTGACCTGCGGCAAGCTCTCTCTGGGCGTAAATGAAAGCTCCATCCACGCGCTCCTGCCAGTCTTTGCCCGTTACCGCCGCGCCCATCCGGACATCAGGATTTCCGTGGTACGAACCTCTTCGCACGAAATTCCCGCGGCCATTCTGAATTACAAGCTGGATCTGGGAGTCATTTCCTACGTCCCCGAAGAGGCCAAGCTGATGGCCACCGGTTTTTTCCGCGATAAGTTGACTCTGGTGGTCAATCCAAAGCACAGGCTCGCGGGTTGCAAAGTCGTGGACATTGGCGACCTCGGAAAGGAAGTCTTCATAGCGCACATCGTGGACTCCCAGCACCGCTGGAAGGTCATCCAATTGTTCGAAAAGCATCGCGTGCCGCTCAACCGGGAAGTGGAGCTACCGACCATTGAAAGCATCAAGCGTTTTGTGGAAATGGGACTGGGAGTGGCGATCGTCCCGGAAATGTGTGTAAGACACGAAGTGAGCCTGGGGCTATTGGCCGCCCTGCGCATCAAGCAACTCAACATTCCCCGTAGGCTTTACCTGGTTTATCGCCGCCGCGACAAGCTCAGTCACGCGGCATCGGCGCTCCTGCAACTACTTCGCAAGCCGACCGCCGGCAAGAGCGATTCGATCAAGATCGTGAATGAAAGTATCCACCCAGATTAATTTCGGGAGGGGTGATATTTGTTAGAAGGAATCAAAGTTGTCGTTTTCGGCGTTGCAGAGCTTGGCCATCTTTCGCTGGGAAAGATTTACGACCCACGAGGCGATGTTTGCTTGCGTCACCGGAAAGGGCAACCGCTTAATCATGGACTTCCAGCTGTAGAATTCGCGGTACATCCCCTGCACGTTGCTGACGATTTCTTCCGCCGTGCAATATTTGGGCTTGATATGGCAAATGTGCCCGGGCCAGCGCCCAATCTCGTCGGTCCTCAGGATGCGGTCTTCTGTCTTCATCCTCTCGTAAAACATGGTTCCTTTTTCCGGTGTGAGGATGTTGAAGTAAGCGACTGGCACTTTTTCTTCGTGCAGAAAATCGAGGGTTGAGCGGAACACCTCGGGTGTTTCCGTGTCCCATCCAAAAATGAAATTCAGTGAGTAGCTGATCCCATCCTTGCGCAGGTTACCCAAGAGCTCGCTGTACCGGCTCACCTTGTTGAACTTCTTGTTCATGGACTTCAGGGTCTCGGGGTTGATGCTCTCGATGCCCATATTCACGTGAAGCAAGCCGCTGCGCTTGGCAATATCCATGAATTCCGCGTCGTTGCACAAATTGGATGTCCATAGCGCCGACCATCGCACCTTCAACGGAATCATGGCTTCCATCAATTCCATCGTGTGGGCGCGCTTGCCGCCAAAGTCGCTGTCGCCGAAGAAGATATACTTGGAGCCGGTGTGCTTTATGTCCTCGATTACATCTTCGGTGGGACGCACGCGATATCCGCCGCCCAAGTAAAGTCTCTCGGAGCAGAATTCACACTGCATGGGGCATCCGCGGGACGACATCAACGAGAAAGTTTTGAACGGCCCGTATTTGGAGAGGTCGAGCTTGTCCCAGCGCGGCAGAGGCAACCCCGCAATACTGGGCATCTGCGGCGCCTGGTAAATCTTTTGGAGCCGGCCGTTTACCGCATCTTCCAGCATCTTTGCCCAGATGGGTTCGCCTTCGCCGATTCCAGCGGCATCACAATGCTGCGAAGCTTCGTCGGGATGAAACCAGACGTGTGGGCCGCCCATGAGGACGGGGATGCCTTGCTCGCGGAATTGTGCGGAAATATCGTAAGCGCGAACAGAATGAAGCGTCCAAGTTGTGATTGCCACCACATCCGGTTTTGGATTGCTGTGAAAATTGATGTCTTCCAGATACTCATTGACCAGCGTAATGTCCCAACCTTCAGGAGTCATCGCCGCCAGATACGGGAGATTCAACGGGACGAGGGGCCTCTTCCGGGATTTCAGCAAAGTCCGGTTGGTCTTGGAGACATAGTGCGAAGGCTGAATAATCAGTAGCCGCTTGTTCATCAAACCCCTCATACCGGTACAGAATGAATTCTATTTACGATTGCCCTCTAGTCCCATTTTTGCATG
Organism: Candidatus Acidiferrales bacterium; assembly: GCA_035308165.1. Lineage (GTDB taxonomy): Bacteria > Acidobacteriota > Terriglobia > Acidiferrales > UBA7541 > DASTCZ01. Next base: position 36,593 of record DATGHC010000056.1, read on the forward strand.
GAAGAGCACGAAGGCCATATTCCTACGCGCTCCCCCCAGCAACTAAAATACTACATTAAGACGGGATTTGGGTTGTGATTTATCTCACAAAATTTGCGCTGACCGCCAAGAGGGTCTTCGAGCGCTTAAATTCGAATCCTAGGCGCTAAGGCAAGAAGGATGTGAGCAAAGCCGCGGACCACTCCGGCCGATTTTCAACACGGCGCGCAACGTCACACACCAATGGAGGGGCTTCCATGGACCCATATTGCCATTTTGGAAGCGATACAGCTATTCCCTATGCAGAAGTTCTGTTCGAGGTGCCACAATAGTCCTTGCCATCTTCCAATCGCCGATGCGCCATTGGTTATGGATCGTGGAACACGACCTCGAGAATCTTCAGCCCCCTCCGTGAGTTCTCGAAATTGAGCTATCGGCATGGCATCGGTCCAGGAGGTTTTCATGGTGCCCGGCGAGCCACAGCAGCAAGCTGCGATGAAATCGAATGACTCGCCCCGTGGAACTCTGGCGGGTTGGAGACCGCCAAAGTCCTTCCAGCAACGGATGATCGCGACAGGGTTTCTTCTTGCCACTGTATTGCTCGGGATCATATTCATCATGGTGTATCGCACCAATTCCTCGTTTGTGCGTTGGAACAACCTTGTCGTTCACACGCGGGAAGTTCTGGGGACTCTCGATAAGTTTAGTACCGCTGTGAAAAACGGTCAGGTCGCCGCCGTGGACTTTTACACCAGCGGCTCGGACCAGCAGGTGAAAGTATTCGGAGCGGCCAGAGCTGAGGCCGACAAGGCGCTGGCTCAAATGCGGCCATTGATATCCGACAATCCCACGCAAGTACACAACCTCGATGTATTGATTCCGCTTGCTGACCAGGGCTTGGCCATCCTGGCCGAAATCATTCAATTGAGGCGCGACGGCAAGACAGGCCCGGACGCCATGAAGCCTGTGTCCGAAAAGGCGCGAAAAATCTCTCCACCTCTGGCGAAAGCGCTCGCCGACATGATTTCCGAGGAGAACCAGCTTCTTGGAACCCGTTCCGCGGAAGCTGCGACTGCGGCGACCCGAGCGCGCCGGCTCCAAGTGGGCGGAGGCATTATTGCCATAGTTCTGCTGATTTCAATTTGCACGCTCTTTTTGCGCGAGAACTCCATCCGCGCCAATGTGGAAGGGCAGCTCGAACAATCGAACTCGCAACTTGAACTGCGAATTGCGGAGCGAACCGAAGAACTCGAACAAGCGCTCATGTTGGTACGAAAACACAACGAAGAGCCGTTCCGCCTGTTCGTCTCCAACGTTCGCGACTACGCGATTCTCATCCTGGATAAGTCCGGGGACGTGGTCAGTTGGAATATCGGCGCCGAACGTATAAAGGGATATCGTGCTGAAGAGATCATCGGCCATCACTTTTCCACGTTCTACACTCAGGAAGATATTGTAAAAGGCAAGCCCGCCAGCGCGCTCAGAATTGCAACGGAGCAAGGGCGCTACGAAGACGAGGGGTGGCGCGTTCGCAAGAATGGTTCCTGCTTCTGGGCTAATGTTTCCCTCACGGCCCTGCGCGACGAGAGCGGAGAACTTCAGGGTTTCGGAAAAGTAACTCGCGATATGACGGTGCCAAAACGGTCGGACGAGGAGATGCGCGTGCGGAGCGCGCAACTTGAAACCTCCAACAAGGAGCTGGAGGCCTTCTGTTACTCCGTTTCGCACGATCTTCGCGCCCCGTTGCGTGCCATTGACGGATTCAGCCAGGCGGTGCTACAGGATTGTGAAGATCAACTCAGTGATCGTGGAAAGGAACACCTTCAACGCGTCCGCGCCGCAACAGTGCGAATGGGCACGCTGATTGACGATTTGCTAAATCTTTCCAGGATTACGCGGACTGAGTTGCGGGCCGAACCCGTGAATATCAGCCAACTGGCGCATGCCATCGCGCGTGACCTTCGCGCAGCTGATCCAGGTAGGAGGGCCGATTTCGTGATTGCGCAGGACCTTCAGGCCCAGGCCGATCCCCACTTAATCCAGGTCGCCTTGCAGAATTTGATCTCAAATTCCTGGAAGTTCACATCGAAACAACCTCACGCTCGAATTGAAATTGGGCTAAACAACTCCAATGGCAAATCAGAGTTTTACGTTGCGGACAACGGTGCCGGTTTTGACCCGGCCTACGCAGACAGGCTTTTCGGCGCATTCCAGCGCCTCCATACCGCTTCGGAATTCCCGGGCACGGGGGTGGGGCTGGCCACTGTTCAACGCATTATTCACCGTCATGGCGGCGAGATTTGGGCTAAGAGCGAATTGGATCACGGCGCAACTTTTTATTTCACTTTGCAGGGCTAGCGAGTTCAGGGAGAACAGGCATGGCCGAGAATAGCATCCTTCTCGTCGAAGATAATCCCGATGATGAGGATCTCACCATTCGCGCGTTGGAACAGAACCGCATAAAAAACGCGGTTATTGTCGCGCGGGACGGGGCGGAGGCTCTGGATTACCTCTTCGCAACTGGTAGGTATGCCGGTCGCGACTCCACCGCGCTACCCCAGGTCGTGTTGCTGGACCTTAAGCTGCCGAAGGTGGATGGTCTGGAAGTGCTCCGCAGGCTCCGAGCCGATACGCGTACAAAACTTCTCCCCGTCGTCATTTTAACTTCGTCGAATGAGGAACAGGACAAGCTCAAGGGCTACTCCCTTGGCGCAAATAGCTATGTGCGAAAACCTGTTGATTTCGTCCAATTCACGGAAGCCGTCAAGCAGTTAGGCCTTTTTTGGCTGCTCCTCAATGAGCGGCCCCCCGTCACCAGGTGAATTTATATGGCCACACCACTCCGGGCTCTTATGGTTGAGGATTCGGAAGCCGATTGCGCCTTGCTGGTGCGCGAACTGCAAAGCGACGGCTTCTCTGTCTCCCACAAACGCGTGGAAACCGCTGCCAACCTCAAAGAATTATTGATCGTGGAATCCTGGGACATCGTGATTTCCGATTATTCCATGCCCGGCTTCAGTGGTACCGCCGCTCTCAAAATTGTCCAGGACCTGAATTTGGATATTCCTTTCATCTTCGTCTCCGGCACCATCGGCGAGGAAATCGCCGTGGAAGCTATGCGGAACGGCGCCCATGACTATGTTATGAAGGGCAAATTGAAGCGTCTTGCGCCCGCGATTCGAAGAGAAATTCAGGAAGCCGAGCTTAGGCGGGAGCACAAACGGACTGAATTGCAATTGCGCCACCTCGAAAAATTTGAAGTGATTGGCAAACTCGCCGGCGGAATCGCGCATGATTTTAACAATGTCCTTGGAGCTATTCAGGGATGGGCAGAGCTTGGGATGGAGGAATCATCCTCACAAACCCGTCCCGCAGCCCTTTTCCAAAGCATATATTTCCAGGCATTGCGCGCCGCCGGTCTCACACGGCAACTCCTTGCTTATGCCCGGCGTCAAGTCCTTGAACCCAGGAACATTGACTTAAATCAAGTCCTCGGCGAAACCGCGGGCATGCTGCGAAGAGTAATTGGCGAAAACATTGAGATCAAAATGGCACTCTCGAATGAACCGCTCGTTGTCCGAGTGGATCCGGCTCAGATCGAGCAGGTCATCATGAACCTTTGTTTGAATGCCCGCGATGCAATGCACCTGGGGGGCAGGCTGTTGATCGAAACATCTCGATTAACATTTGACGAAGAATATTGCAGGCAACATGAATACCTCAATCCGGGAAAGCACGTTCGACTCTCGATTTCGGATACCGGTACAGGGATGGATTCCGAAACGTTGAAGCATATTTTTGAGCCCTTTTACACCACAAAAGAGGTTGGCAAGGGGACAGGTCTTGGTCTGGCCACAACCTTTGCCATTGTGAAGCAGCACCTGGGTGCGATTGAAACTTTCAGCGAGCCCGGCAGGGGTACAGTTTTTCATGTTTATTTGCCTGCCTCTGAAGCGCCCGCCGAGCCGCGTCAATTGCCGGACAATTCCGCGGCCCGTCGCGGGACGGAAACAATCCTCGTTGCTGAGGACAATGAAGGCGTCCGCGAGGTGGTTGAAGATGTCCTCCGTTCGCTAGGCTACAAATTGATCATTGCGAAGGATGGTGCGGAAGCAATTTCAGAGTTTAACCTGCATTCCAATTCTATCTCCCTGGTTTTGCTCGATATGGTGATGCCCAGAGCATCTGGACCAGAGGTTTACGACGCGATTCGGAAAGTAAGTCCTCAATTGCCTGTGATCTTGACTTCGGGTTATTCCGAGAATGTCGATTCGGTGCAAATCGGCGCCACAGCCATGTCGGCAATTCTTCAAAAACCATTCAGCCCCAAGGCATTGGGCCGAAAAGTAAGGGAGTTGCTGGACGCCGCTCAGAAATAACGCCGTGATTAACTAGCCTTGAATCTAGGTGGTGTGGTGGGTTGATCCTCAATTCAGGATGAATTGCGAACCTTCGCTATGGCGCGGGTCACCGACCTTCGAAGTGCCTTGGCGAAACCTAAGAACGTTAAAGGTGCCAGGGCACTTCTTGCGCAACAAATTGGCAAGATTTCGCTCGCTTCATTTGATGGAAGACATGTGGCATAGGGAAGCGTCGAATTCTTTGGAGATATGGGCTTACGCGCGAATCGCGCCGGGGGCCCGAATTCTACGGCGCGTGGGGTGCCGCTTAGCATCTCGTTAAGTGCTTGGCTGGAAGGAACGCCTAAGCAGTCACGAGAAAAGTAGAGGGCTGCACTCAGAGCCAACCCATGGGCGAAAGCATGGCGACGGGCAAATTGAGGAGTATTGCTACTCTAGATTGGCCGGGTTGTTCTGGAATAGACGCGATAGAGCGGTAAGCAAATCGTTTTCCGCGAAAATAAAGTCGAAGTCGGAAATTTCTGATTATCCCCTCCGCAGAAATCACACAGGGCCAGCGTCACAAAAGTATGTTTGACATCGTGGCCGCCGAGCATAGAATACGGCCCACTATCCTGTGAATTCATTGTCCTGGGGTCCCTTCGGCAAAAATCTTTGTGCTTGCGGGCGCAGGTTGGCTGGATCCATTTTCAAGTTTTGGGAACATGGTTCGCGAATCCGGTTTCACCGACCGATTCCAGCCCGTAGGAGGAAACTAATGTACCGACGACTGTCTCTCCCAATTGTGGTTATATTTCTAGCTGCGAGTTCGGCGTGGGGTCAAAGTCCGCCAGCGCCCGATCAAACAGAGCAGATAAGGATTCTGGTGGAGCGCATCCAGCAGCTGGAGAAGAGAGTCTCTGACCTTGAGGCCAGGCAGCCCGCTGCCGCCACGATGACGCTGGCGGTGGCGAAACTCTCCTCCCCGCCGGCATCAGAAGCATCTGAAGCGGTTCAGCCTCCCGCGCCAGTGGCGGGGCGTCAACAGGAAGGCCGCGACGAGCATGGGACAGTCCAACAACTGGAGACGCACTATCCCTCCCTCCAAATACGGGGATTTGGAGACGTGGATTTTTCCGCAACGGATCAGAAGGGAACGAATAGCGGCTTCAACCTTGGCCAACTTGACCTGCACCTTGCCTCGGCGCTCTCTCGAAAAGTCGCTTACTTCGGTGAAATTACGTTCAATGCCCAACCCACCGGCTACACCGTTGAAGTGGAGCGTTCCATCATTCGCTACGATTTCAATGATTATTTCAAGATTTCATTTGGCCGTTATCACACACCCCTCGGCTACTGGAACACCGCATTCCATCACGGTGCCTGGTTGCAGACCACCATCATCCGCCCGGAATTGGAGAAATTTGGTGGAACCTTTATCCCCGTGCACTTCGTGGGGTTCCTTGCGGAAGGCAACATCCCCTCCGGTGGCGCGGGGCTGAGCTACAACTTCGGCGTGGGCAACGGCCGTGGAGACATCATCAGCCGACCTGGCGACGCCGGCGACAACAACGACAATCGCGCGTGGGTTGCCAACCTCTATTCGCGCCCCGCCAAACTTTACGGATTGCAGTTGGGCGCATCGGTATACCGCGACAAGGTCAAAGCGGCAAACGGCCTGAATTACCGCGAGTGGATCACATCCGCCCACTTGGTCTGGACCAAGGAAAGCCCGGAATTCCTGGCGGAATTCTTCAATGTGAACCATCAAAGTATTCTTACGAACGCGGTCACCAATAGCCAGGCATTCTACGTTCAGGTCGGCTACCGGCTCCCCTGGTTAGGAAAATCGCTCAAGCCGTATTACCGCTACGAGTACATACACACTCCGCTGAGCGAACAAGTCTTCACCAATCTGGACCTGTCGGGTTCGACCCTTGGCTTGAGGTATGACATCACGAACTATGCTGCTTTCAAGATGGAGTATCGGAATACGAGGCGTCTGGAGACAGATCCTCGAGTGAATGGCTTGTTTTTCCAAACCGCCTTCACTTTCTGAGCGAACCGATGAACTTAAATTACAAACGCGTGCTAACGACTTTCTGCCTGCTGGCCAGCCTGGTCATGGTTCTCCAATCGCCTTCCGCTGCCCAGACATCGCGCGGGGCTGATATTGCAGTTGTGGTTCACCCCGACACACCGGTCACCGATCTCAGCCTGTCGGAAGTCCGCAAGGTTTTCCTCGGTGAGAGGCAATACTGGAATTCAAAACTCCCGGTGGTATTGATGATCCGCGCTCCGGTTGCCAGGGAGCGCGATGTAGTCTTGAAGGTGATCTATCAAATGAGCGAAGCGCAATTCAAACAATACTGGGTTGCCAAGATTTTCCGCGCGGAGGCGGCGTCGCCGCCGAAGATCGTTTACTCAAATGATATGCAATACGAACTCGTTTCCGCGTTGCCGGGCGCCATCGCTTTCATTGATGCCCGGAATGTGAGACCCGGTTTGAAAGTATTGCGCGTGGATGGACACCTACCGGGGGAACCCGGATATCCTTTGCGTTAGACAAACTACGGATTCACCACCAAGGCGACCCGGCATACTCTTGCTGCCGCAAGATCAACTGTCTAGTTCGAGAGTCTCATGCGCCTCAGCATGTCCTGGAATCTGCCGTCGGATCGCACGCCTTCGAACATTGGCTCAACAGCAACCGACACCAGCCCGCTGTCGTGTTCCTCATACGCTTTCTGCAGCCATTCGAAAGCCTTTTCCTTTTCGTCCATGCGCATATAAGCCTCGGCGATATTGTAGGAAGAGACGTAACTGTGCTTGGAAATTTCGGTCAGACCATCCAGCCAGCTTTGCAACACTCCTTTGTATCCAGACTTCAAGAAATCTTCCTCGATGGAGGCGGCCAGCTCCGGGCCTCCTGAGAGGGACATGATTTTTTCTCTTTCGGCTACAGCTTCTTTCTGCTTGCCCATCCTGGCGTAAACTTCCTCGAGCATTCGCCGTGCGGGCGCAAACTTCTGGTCGATATCGAGAACTTTTTTCAGTTGATCGACGGCTTGATCGTTCTGACGCGCGACGTAGTATTGCCATCCTAAGCTTGTGTTAATGATTAGAGAAAGCGGATCCAATTCCTGGGCCCTCTTCGTCTCGCGCAGCCCCTCGTCTAACCTGCCCATATTCGCCAAGTAGTCTCCATACCAGTGATGCGCAGTGGCCGAATTCGGGTTGAGCTCCAGCGCTTGCTTGAATTCTTTCTCCGCGCCTGCCCAGTCCCATTCGAAATGCTCCTTTACTAAACCCAATGAGGTATGCGCCTCCGCGAGGGAGTCGTCAATTTCCAACGCCTGGATTGCGGCAGCCTTAGCTTTCGGCCAGGCCTCCGAAGGCGGAAGATATCCCGAATCTCCCAGCAAGCTGTAGGAGTCGGCAATGCCGGCGTAGGCTAAGGCATAATGCGGATCCTTCTGGACCGCCTGCGTGAAAAAGTCTACAGCCTTGGTGAAATCCGGTCCCGTCCACCTGTTCCAGTAGAAGAGACCTTGCAAATAAAGCTGATAGGCTTCCACATTCTCCGTGGGCCGCTTCGCAAGGGCTTTCTTCTCTTCCCCTGCGAGCCGGGGACGCAACCTCCCATAGATTTCCGCGGCGATTTCCTCCTGCACGGAAACCAAGTTAGAAAGCTTGCGGTTGTATTGGGCACCCCAGATTTGGTGCCTGTTTTGCACATCCTCGAGGTTGACGCTGATCAGCAGGTCATCACCGGTTTGGATAAGTCTGCCGGTGAGGATGGCGCGCACACCCAGGTCGTGGCTTAACTTTTGAGGGTCTGCCGGCTGGCCCTTGTAGCGGAAGACAGTGTCGCGCGACATTACTGCGAGGTTGGGAAGCTGCGAGAGACTGTCAATCAAGCTTTCCGTAATTCCATCGCTCAGATATTCCGTTTTCGGGTCATTGCCCACATTGGCAAAAGGCAATACGGCGATCGAATCGATCCGAGCCTGGCTTCCTCCGCCAAAGACGCGATCGCGCAAACCACCCACATTCAGTGCAAACAAGAACAACAAAACGGCTAGAAAACCTCCCCAGGCAAAATGAGGCCAATTCCGTCGCAGCTTCTGACGGGAGACCTGAGTCGATGAATAGGGCATCGCCCGAGCTGAATCTGTGTCGCGCTTCAACCGCTGCAGATCCGCCGCCATGTCCGAGGCGGTCCTGTAGCGGAGATCGCGGTCTTTCTCCAATGCTTTGACGATAATCTGTTCGAGCTGGATCGGAATCGCGGGGTTCAAACGTGCCGGTGGCAAGGGAATGTGATTCAGGATCGCAGCAAAAACCACGCCTGAGGTGTTTCCTGTGAAGGCTCGCTGACCAGTGGACATTTCATACAGGACCAGCCCCAGTGAAAAAAGATCCGTACGCTCGTCGAGTTCTTCACCGCGAACCTGTTCAGGAGACATGTAGGCAACTGTGCCAAGCGCCACGCCGCCGGTGGTCAGATGGGCGTCCTGGGTGGTGCCACTGAAGACTGTGGAGCCATGAACGCCAGCATGAGCGCCCCTGCGCACGGGCAAAAGTTTTGCAAGGCCAAAATCGAGAAGTTTCACCTGTCCTCGGTCCGTGATGAAAATATTTGCCGGCTTGATGTCGCGATGAATGATGGCCTTGGAGTGGGCTGCTTCGAGCGCGTCGGCCATTTGGTGACCGTATTCCGGGACGCGCTCGAGGTCGACGGGTTTCCCGGAGATCCAGTGCTTCAGGGTCTGCCCCTCGAGATACTCCATGACGATGAATTGCTGACCCTCATACTGGTCCACGTCATAAATGGTGCAGATGTGCGGATGGTTCAGCGAAGAAGCGGCGCGCGCTTCCCGCTGAAAGCGCTCAACGGCCTGGGGCTCCTTAGACAGCTCTTCCGGGAGAAACTTCAAAGACACGTGGCGGCCTAGCCTGAGGTCCTCAGCCTTATATACCACGCCCATTCCGCCTCCACCCAGCTTCTCCAGAATCCGGTAATGGGAAACGGTTTGGCCGATCATGAGAAGAGAACCGCCTTAAGAGCAACTCATCGTTTGCAAGCAGGGTAGCACGATTGCGGCTTCGGGTAAGGATACTATCAGATAGTGAACGCAGACAGGCAGGGTGAAGGCGCACTCATAAACATTCTATCGAGAAGATACGAAACCCACTGCAGACTGCCCCTTGTCAAGCTTGATGCCACTAATCCACTTGTGGGCATGGCCCAAGAGGAACTTCTGAACCGTCCTGCACTTCCAAGGGATCTCATGAAAACCGGGCCTACGCGCAAATGGTGCCGGGGGGCAGAGTTGAACTGCCTACGCCGGCCTTTTCAGGGCCGCGCTCTACCGGTGAGCTACCCCGGCACCGTGGGAAACCAATATTCTATTCAAAACCGACACTCTCTCAAAGCGAAATGAACAGAAATACAAAGAATCTATCGACATCAAATCCTGAGGGCTGGATTGGGTTAAGCAGAGGAATACCTGTGGACTTAACGGTCTTTGGCGTTCTCTGGACTTTTCCCGAACGTCCCGTGCTAAAGGTTATTTCATCGATGCATCGAACTCCCGCATCCAATCCTTCTTCTTGAGCAATTCGCGCGGTTTGGTGCCGTCCGGCGGCCCCACAATCCCATCCTTCTCCATGATGTCAATCAGCCGCGCCGCGCGCCCGTATCCGATTCGGAGCCGCCGTTGCAGTGTGGAGGTGGATGCGCGGCCCATTTCGCAAACGACTCGCACCGCTTCCTGGTAAAGCTCGTCGTCGACCGAATCTTCGCCGCCCTCTCCCTCTTCCTCCGTAGAGGCGTCTTCCTTGGGCGGCTCCAGCAATTGCTCGTTGTAAACCGCCTTGGCCTGGCCCCGCCAGAATTCGCACACTGCGGTAATCTCTTCCTCGCTAACCAGCGGCCCGTGGATGCGGTGCAGGCGCGAGGATCCGGCCGGCAAATAAAGCATGTCACCGCGGCCCAACAGGGATTCAGAGCCATTGGCATCCAGTATGGTTCGGGAGTCCACTTTGCTGGCCACCCGGAAGGATATCCGGGCAGGGAAGTTCGCCTTGATTAGACCCGTGATTACGTCCACGGAGGGCCGTTGCGTGGCCAAGATCAAGTGAATCCCGACAGCGCGAGCCATCTGGGCCAGTCGAGTGATGGCGGCTTCCACGTTACTGGTATCCACCATCATCAAATCGGCCAACTCGTCAATTACAATCACGATGTAGGGAAGCGGTTTATGTTCGATCTCTTCCGCGTCATCAAACAGGGAGAGAGACTCGCTGCGCTTGAAGGTGCGATTGTATTGGTCAATGTTTCGGACGCCGCGCTGAGCCAGCATCTTGAGCCGCTTCTCCATCTCTCGCGTGGCATTGCGCAAAACGTTTGAGGCCACTTTCGGATCGGTCACTACCGGCGCCAGTAAGTGTGGAATGCCTTCGTACAAGCCGAGCTCAAGGCGCTTGGGGTCTACCATCACCAGCTTCAATTCGTCCGGAGTGGCTTTATAGAGCATGGAAACAATCAGCGCGTTGAGGAAGACGCTCTTGCCGGTACCCGTCGCGCCCGCAATCAGCAGGTGTGGCATGAGCGCCAGGTCGCTAACGCGATGACGCCCAATCAGGTCCTTGCCCATGGCCAGCGTCAGCTTGGAAGCCGAATTCACAAACTCAGGCGATTCGATTTCATCACGTAGCGCTATCGTCTGCCGGTGATGGTTGGGTACTTCCACACCCACGGTGGACTTCCCCGGGATGCGGTCAATCAGAATCGATTCCGCCCGCAGAGCCAGGCACAAATCATCCGACAATCCGGTGATGCGGCTGTATTTGATGCCCGCCTCAGGCTTGAATTCATAGGTGGTCACCACCGGCCCGGGATTGATCTGTGTAATGTGCCCGCCTACATCGAATTCCCTATATTTTTCTTCAATGGCTCGGGCGCAATATTTCAGTTCTTCCTCTTGCAATTTTTCGCTACGTTCACCCGCGCGCAGCAGTGCAGTGGAGGGCAGCTTGAAGGCGGAAGGACCGCTCGCAATCTTCGGGCCGGCCTTGGAGCTTGATGACACCTTCGCGGGTTCGTCCTCTTCTTCCGGGTCGCCATCTTTTCCACGGAAGCGCAAAATCACCGGCGCTCGGCGAGAAGGTTTTTCTTCTTCCTCCTCGTCGGCGGCGTCATCTGCTCCTTCCTCCACAGCAGCTTTATTCAACAAATTTTTTGAAGCAGGCACCTGGGAAACAACTGCAGGACGTCCGGATATCTTGATCTCTTCGACGCGCTTGCGCAGCCGCTCCTGCTCGCGCTGTTCGCGCCACTCCGCCCATCGCTCTCTCGCCTGAGTTAGGAACTTGATCTTGCTCAGCGGCCCTTTCGCCCAGTTCTCCGCCCCAAGGAAAGTAAACTTTGTGGTCAGGAACAGCGCCGCCAGCAGCGCCGCAACCGTCACCAGCTGGGCGCCAACGCTATTGAATGCAGCGGTCAGCCCCGCCGCCAGCAAGTCTCCCAATAATCCACCCGGAGGCGCCGCCCCGCGAACGTTTGGGAAGCCCCAAAGCGAAACCAGTGCGGGAAGGCCCAGTCCCAGCAGCCCCCAACCGACCATTTTCGCCACGGGCGATTCCACCGTCCGGCTGCGGATCCATCGCGTCCCCAGCACAAAAATCCCGGCAGGGAAAAGAAAAGCCGCATAGCCAAAGCCCTGGAACAGCAAGTCCGCGCCGTGCGCTCCAACCGGACCTATCCAGTTCGAGGCAGCATGAGACCCGGAGTCGAGAGCGGCAACATTCAAGGAAGCATCGTGTGGATTGTAGGAAAGTAGGCTAAGCGCCACCAGCAGGCCCATGGTCAGGCCCAGGAAGCCAACTAATTCATTCAGGCGGTGGTTTTCCGTCGGCGTCAATAAGCGCACAGACATCTCCTCGGCAGGCGGATAGCGGCTGCTATTCTACCTCTGGGACGGGCGGGCGCTAGCGCGTGGAGCCCAGATGGAGTAAGACGAATAGCAGGACAAGTATACCCAGCGCGATTCGGTAAACAACGAAAACCTTCAGTGTGCGTGTTTGTAGGTAACGCAGGAAAAAGGCAATCACGGCATAGCCCACCAGACCTGAAACAACGATGCCGATGAGCAATGTGGACATGGGAAGATCCAGCCCGCCTGCGTGGCGCTCATGGATTAGCTTGGGCACTTCTTTGAGCGCCGCTCCGGCGATCAGCGGCGTGGATAGAAGGAAAGAGAAACGCGCCGCAGATTCGCGTGTGAATCGCCTCCACAGTCCGGCGATAATGGTGCTCCCCGAACGCGACACGCCTGGAAAAATCGCAAACGCCTGCGCGGTGCCCACCACAAGAGCATCGGTCAGGTTTGTTTGCTTCACATTTCTTTCCAGATTTGTGACCCGGTCCGCCCACCACATAAGCAGTCCAACCAGGATCAGTGCACAGGCAATGGGAATGGGCTTGCTCAAAGTATTTTCAACTGTCTTTTCAAACAGAATTCCGGCGATCCCGCCCGGAATCGTACCTACGACCAGCAACCAGAATAATCTTCGCTTCCAGGAGAACTCTTCATCACGCATCGCCGGCGACGGGCGAATTCCAAAGCCTGCCAACACAAGCTCAAACCAGTCGCGAATAAAATAGAGTAGAACTGCGCCGAGCGTGCCCACATGCAACGCTACATCGAATGCCAATCCTTGCTCCGGCCATCCCGCGAAATACGAAAGGAGAACCAGGTGCGCCGTGCTGCTGATGGGAAGAAATTCGGTGAGGCCTTGGACCACCGCGAGGATAATCGCGTGAAGTATCGGCATGCCGTGTCAGGTCTCCTTCGTCGCGGCGATCACTTTGCGCATGAACCATGCGTCCACGCGGTCCAAATAGTAGCGTGGAATGACGCCCACGGTACGATAGCCGCGCATTTTCCAAAAGGCAACGCCGGCTTCATTGTCTGTTGCTGTTTCGAGACCTACCAGTGAAACGCCACGTCCGGCCATCATTTTTTCCGCGGCTTCCGTCAGCGCCGTCCCTATTCCGGTTCGTCGAAATGGCTCCGCGACGTCGAGCGTGATGATATGTCCTTCAGGCGGCTCCGTCTCCGCGAGAATGAATCCCTGAATTTGACCTTCCACCTCCGCGATAATGCACAATCCGCCGCGCAACCTCAGATACCACCTCAGCATGCTCTTGCTGTAAGCAATTCCTGGTCGATAACAGGCGCGGTCTAGCGAATGCAGTTTTTCAAAATCGGAGTCAGCGAAAGGGCGGAGAGAGGTGCTCACGGCTTTAAAACTTCTCATGAAGATTGCCGATTTGGCTAAACTTCCAGAATCACAGGCAGAATCAGCGGGCGCTTCGACGTTTGCTTATTGAGATATCGCTTCAAATCCACGCGAATTTTCTCCTTCATCACCGTCCAGTCCGATTTTTCCTCGGCATTTGAATTCTGGATGGTCTTCAGAACGATGTCGCGCGCGCCGGCAATCAACCCCTGATCGTCATCGGACGGCAGAAACCCTCGCGTGACTATCTCCGGCTGAGACCCCAACCTGCCGTTGTGCTTGTCGATGGCCACAATGGGGACCACCACGCCGTCTTCGGACAAGTGCCGCCGGTCGCGAATCACAATCTCCTCAATTTCTTCAAGGGATCCCGAATCCACGCAGACACGTCCCGCGGGTAAAGGCTCGCGGCGGAAGGCCCCGTTGGCGGTGAATTCGATGGGCTGGCCATCTTCCGTGAGGAGGATCTCCTCGGAGACTACTCCCAACGAATGCGCCAGTGCCGCGTGGCGAAACAATTGCCTGTACTCTCCGTGCAACGGAATAAAGTATTTCGGCTTCACCAGTTGCAGCATCAGCTTCTGTTCTTCCTGGCTGGCGTGCCCGGAAACATGAATCAGCCCCGCGCTGTTGTCGTAATAAACCAGCGCCCGCCGCCGGAACATGTGGTCCAACATTCTGAAAATTGCCCGGTCATTCCCAGGAATGATTCTTGCCGAAAGGATCACGGTGTCGTTCTCATCCACCGAAACCAACCGGTGATTGTTGACCGAGATCCGCGACATTGACGACATCGGCTCGGCCTGGCTTCCGCTGATCAGGATCACCAGCTTCTTCTGATCGAATGACCTCAGGTCCTGCGGCCGCACCACCAGCCCGTCTGGGATGCGCAGAAGGCCCAATCCGTGCGCAATCTCCACGTTATCCACCATGCTGCGACCAACAAAGCCGACCTTCCGACCTGTCTCTGCGGCAAGATCCAGGACGATTTGAATTCTGTGGATGGAGGACGCAAAGCAGGAAATCAGCACCTTTCGCGGGGCCGACCGGAACAGTTCTTCCAGTCGTGTCGCTACTGCGCGTTCCGAGGGTGTGTACCCGGGCCGCTCGACGTTGGTGCTGTCGCTGAACAGTGCCAATACCCCTTGCTGCCCGTAGCGCGCAAACGCGTGCAGATCGAAAGGCTGGTGATCCGGGGGAGTCGAGTCCATTTTGTAATCGCCGGTGTGGATCACCACGCCAACCGGCGTGCGAATGGCCAGAGCCACACAGTCGATCGTGCTGTGCGTAACGTGGATGAACTCAATCTCGAACGGCCCCAGCTTAACGGTGGCGCCGGCGGACACTTCCTTCAACACCGCCGATTCCAGTAGCCCGCGCTCCTCCAGCCGCTTGCTCACCAGCGCCAGCGTGAACCGCGTCCCATAAATCGGGACGTTTAAATCCCTCAATATGTACGGCACCGATCCGATGTGGTCTTCGTGCCCATGCGTCAGCACAATCGCTTTCACCATCGCGCGGTGCTGCTTCAGGTAGGCGATATCGGGAATTACGATGTCGACGCCGAGCAGCTCGGCTTCCGGGAACATCATTCCCGCGTCGATGACGATAATCTCGTCCCCACAGCGCAGCGCGAGCATGTTCATGCCAAATTCGCCCAGCCCGCCCAGGGGGATGGCCCAGAGTGAAGTGTGACTCAAAGTTTTCTCCGAGATTTACTGGTGAACATCGTATCACACGGCAACGGGAGAGCAGCGAATCCAAGACTAGTCGCAAAAAATATGCGTCGTAGATCGGTCTGAGTGGAGGAGTTAAAGAATTAGGGAATTAGTCTTCGTGCCTGCCACCGCTGAATACACGCGCGATGAGGACCAGGACAACGGCTCCCACCGTTGCCGCCGCAATACTGAAAAGAAGTCCCGAGCCCTGGATACCCAGTTTAGAAAATATCCAGCCACCAAGAACGGCGCCGACCATTCCTAATATGATATCCACAAGGCAGCCGAACCCGCGCCCTCGCCCAATTTTGCCCGCCAGCCATCCCGCGACCAATCCAATGAAAACCCACATGATGAAGGATTGAGAGATGACCACACCAAAAAAAGTATAAGATTTTTCCGCGATGAACATTTCACCACCTCAATTTCCAGCAAATTGTTTTGGCAGGCCTTCTGCAGATAGGTTTGTACTACCAATTACCGCCCTGGCGCAAACAAAAAACGAGGAATTCCAACGACGGGCGGGGATATTTGAAAATACGATTAGGCGGGCGTGCGGAATTACAGCGGGGAAAACTAGTCGCTCTCCAGAAGGATGGCCGCGGCCAGCACCGTGGTCCACAAACCGCGCTTATCGCCCACCGCGGATTGAGTGATGTTCATCGTGCGCACAATTTTATTGGAAATTCGGTAGACTTCTTTTTTTTCATCCCATGACAAATCGGCGTCGAACTCCACATTTAAAGTCGTCGCCAGCATTTCCGCCGCCAACTCCTCCGCGTATTCGCCGGCAACTTCTTCCGTCTCTCCAAAGGAATGGTGTTCGGAAAGATATCCGTACATGGATTTCTGCGCTGGAAGCGCCAGCCCCACTCCCGCAGCGATCAACCGGTGTGGCTCGCGCGTGGAGTTTTCGCTGATCACCGTGAACGCCACTTGCCCGGGCTTGATGTGCTTCAGCCCTTCGCTGCGCGATATCAATTTGCAATTCGGTGGGAAAATAGACGACACCCGCACGATATTGCAGGCAGCAATTCCCGCGTTTCGCAGGGCCAGCTCAAAACTGGAAAGCCGTTCGCGATGTTTTCCAACACCTTTTGTCAGGAAAATTTTCTTTGCGACGAAAGCCATTTACCTTGCCGGTCTGCGACGCCTCAGAATGGTGCAAGCTCGCGCGAAATTTCAGCCGTCCGCGAAAATAACAAGAACGTGGGGTAGTGTCAATGCGAATTCCGCCCGCCCAGATTCTGGATTTCGCAACGGACAACACGCTGAAGTGTTTTTTGGGCTGGAGACGCCAGAATCTTATACCTCGCGGTGCAAAAAGTGGAACCCGGCTAACGGAAGCTGCTCGGACTGCCCGCGCCCTGGGTCATTCGCCGCCGCTCCTCGGCAATAAGCGCCTGGGCGGCTTCCGCTGGTAGTATTTTCCAATTTCCCTCGGAAGTGACAGGCAGTTTGCCCGTCCGAGTCACAAATTCAACAATCAGCTCCCGAACTTCCTCTGGCGATCGGTAAATGATGGGCAACCCCTTGAAAACGTCATAGTGGCCGCCGCCGGTGTACCGGTAATTGTTCAATGCCACTCGCAACTTCTGAGCAGGGTCGAGCGGCTTGCCATGCCAGGTCAAATTCCGTATGCGGCTGCCTTCGGGCTCAGTCAAATCGATGACGTAGCCCACCCCCTTCGCCGAATCAGCGTTATACCCGGGCATTTTCGGCGGGTGCGAGGGATCAAATGGCCATTGTGGAAAAAACGCAGCAGCGTGTTCCAGCGCATCTTTCAATTGCGCGCCGGTCATCTCCACGACGTAAAGGGTGTTCTCATAAATATAAATGCCAGCGATTTGCCTGACGGTTACCGGCCCCGCTGGAACTCGTAGAGAAGTCAGAAACATGGTCCCGAGCGAAACGTCCGCATGCCCAGCTTCCATTTGGACTGTATTGATCAAGTCCACCAGAGGATCATCTTGATAACGCGAAACGTCTCCGCTGAGCGCACTGGCGGAATTTGCAATCGCTGTGTCCAGATATTTCTGCGTCGCCGCTTCATAGGGGGCTGCAACCTTCATAATTTCTGGATCGACAGGGGTTTCACCGGTCACTGGCAGGACCGCTGAATGTTTGTCCATCACGCGCCAGCTGCCATCCGCGGCGCGCTCCATTTCCACATCCGCGCGCGCCAGCGATTGTCCCCAATTCCGCGCCTGAGCCATCAGCACGCCATTCACGACCATCTGTGGCGCTTCGCGATGCGTATGACCGAAGAGAATCACATCAATTCCCGGCACCTGTTCGGCCAGGGCATAAATTGCGTTCTCGCCGGAAATATCATCCGCTGCGGCAGGTGTGCCGCTATTTGGATCATTCCCCAGGCCCGAATGAGCAATCACCACTACGAGATCGGCCTTCTTGCGAACCTCGGGGATCACCTTCTTGGCCGAATCTACAATTTGCTCGAACTCGTATCCCTTGTAATGCGCCGGGATCTCCCATCTCGGCACTCCCGGCGTAACAAATCCAACGACGGCCACGCGCACACCGTTCAGGTTCTTAATGATGTAAGGCTGAAAATATTGGCCCCCTGTTTTGTATTCCTGGCGAATATTGGCAGCCAAAATCGGGAATTGCGCCTCGCCTTTCGCTTTCCACAAAACCTCTTCGCCAAAATTGAATTCGTGGTTACCACAGGCCGCCGCGTCATAGGCCATCGCATTCATCACCGCGATCGTCGGGTTCGTCGCCGAAGTGTCTTTTCGCGCGTAATAGTAAGCCAGCGGTGTTCCCTCAATGATGTCACCGGAATCAAGCAGCAGCACATTGGGTTCGCTCGCCCGCACCTGCCTGACCAGCGTTTCTATCTTTGCAAGGCCGCGATTGGCTGGATGGTTGGCGTAATAATCCTCGGGCAGGATGTTGCCGTGGATGTCGGTGGTTCCCAGCAGTGTAATGTGTACATGTGGGGCGGGGGATTGTTGAGCGCGCCCGGCGTTGCTCCCCACCGCCGATATAACAATTACAAAAAACAGCAGAGCGCGGGAAAATCGCGGTGGAGGCATTTAATCCTTGTTGGCGAGCAGGACGAACCGGGCGAGTGTCTCCGACAGGCCTTGCAGTGTTCGCAGTTCTCCCGATTCAAAATCGGCACCGGCCTGCGACTGGGTGCGCCCCTTGCGGCAAACTTGCACCACTCCCACAACTTCCTTCTCAAAAAGGATGGGCACGCTCATGATTTTCTGGATCAGTACGCCCTCGCCACGTCCCATGGGGACGCCCTCAAACACCGAGGCGTGGCGCGATCCCGCAAAGGTATTCTGCATTTCGGGGCGCTTCTCGCGGGCCGTCCTGGCCGCAAGCGCAGAGTTGCTGTTCAATGGAATCGTTCCCACGGCCTGAAGTATTTCCGGAACAATAAAACGCAGAAATTTCCCACCATTTACAAGGCCCAGGATGGCAACCTCGTCCGATTTAACTTTGAAGATAGAGCCGAGTTTTTCGGCAAACATGGAAAGGCCATTTGAGTCGAGTGTCGCCGACCCCTCCGCCCAGCCATTCACCAGATAATCGATTTCTGAAACCGCGGATGCCTTCATCCTCTCCTCAGGGCGATTGCCAGGGGCAGGCAATAATTTCGTGCAGAGTTATTATATCCAAAGACTCACAGGAATCCCGTGAATTTGGATTGCTTGCGTTCCTTGCATTAACTTCCCATAATTTCTATACTGAAACTTCTTGAATGATGTGTTAACCGCCCTGAACTAAGGATGCGGGTAACGCGTCCTGCGTTTTACATAGCGGACTAAATTTTCACCGCGCAAGGGGAGTTAAGGGAATTCATGGCTGGCTCGCCCGCCCAAACTGACCACAGCTTTCTCCTTCGCAAACTCCATTCCTTATCTGGACTGATTCCCGTCGGGGCCTACATGGCCGACCACATCTGGGAAAATAGCTATTCGCTGGTAAGCTCCGGCAAGTACAACGAGGCGTCCTACGCCTTGCAGACAGTCCCGTGGCGCCTCCCACTCGAAATTTGCATCATCTGGCTCCCGATTCTTTATCACGCCTTCTACGGATTCTATGTCTGGAATCGCGGCAAGATTAACGTTTCTCAATATCCCTGGGTCGGCAATTGGATGTTTACTCTCCAACGCTGGACCGGCCTGATCGCGTTTTTCTTCCTCGGCTGGCACGTTTACAGCGAACGCTTCCTGACCCACGGCAGATCCACATACGACATCGTTTATCAATCCATGCAGAATCCGTATTTCTTTGGCTTTTTCCTCTTGGGCGTGAGTGCCTGTTCCGTCCATTTGGGGGTCGGCATCTGGAATTTTCTTTGTAAGTGGGGACTGGCGGCCACAGTAAGGTCGCAGCGCGCCGCGGGTTACCTCGGCGTTGGAGTTGCGCTGGTCCTTTTGGTCATGAGCGTTACCATCGTGGTTTGTTTCCGTTTCGGATGGCATCCTTTGGATTACTATCTCCAAGTTCAAAAATGAAGCAACCTAAGATTATCGTCGTCGGCGGAGGTCTGGCCGGGCTCATGGCCACCATTAAGGTGGCTGAGTCGGGCGTTCCCGTGGAGCTATTCTCCATTGTCCCCGTCAAACGCTCCCATTCTGTCTGCGCGCAAGGTGGCATCAACGCCGCAAAGAATACCAAGGGTGAGGGGGATTCCACCTGGCAGCATTTCGACGACACGATTTACGGCGGCGATTTCCTCGCCAATCAGGCCCCCGTCAAGCGCATGTGCGAAGCCGCGCCCGGCATCATTGACCTTCTCGACCGCATGGGCGTCATGTTCAACCGTACGCCGGAAGGCAATCTCGACTACCGCAGATTCGGCGGCACGCTTTTCAATCGCACCGCATTTGCGGGCGCCACCACCGGGCAGCAGTTACTCTACGCGCTCGACGAGCAGGTGCGCCGCTTTGAGGCTGAAGGAAAAGTAACGAAGTACGAAGGCTGGACGTTTCTTTCCGCAGTACTCGACGATGCAGGCATCTGCCGCGGCATCTGCGCCATGGATTTGAAGACCATGGAGGTGAAGACTTTTGCCGGCGACGCGGCGATTTTCTGCACCGGAGGCAATGGCGCGATCTTCGGACGCTCCACAAATTCCGTGGTCTGCACCGGCATGGCGCAGTCCGCCCTTTTCCAGCAGGGCGTGGATTACGCCAACGGCGAGTTCATCCAGGTTCATCCAACTGCGATTCCCGGCGAGGACAAGCTTCGTCTTATGAGCGAATCCGCCCGCGGCGAAGGTGGCCGCGTATGGGTGTCGAAGACACCGAACGACAATCGCCCACCCAACTCCATTCCAGTCAACGAGCGGTTCTATTTTCTTGAGGAGTGGTATCCGAAATACGGCAACCTGGTCCCACGCGACGTTGCGACCCGCGCCATTCACAAGGTCGTTTTCGAGATGAAGCTTGGCGTTGGCGGCCATCAAGCTGTTTATTTGGATGTTTCGCACATCCCGCGGGAAATCCTGGACCGCAAGCTGGAGGGCATACTCGAAATTTACGAAAAGTTTTTGGGCGTCGATCCACATGTTGAGCCCATGATGGTTTTCCCCGGTGTGCACTACACTATGGGCGGCATCTGGGTGGATAACGACACCCAGGCAACGAACGTCCCAGGTATTTACGCTGCCGGTGAATGCGAATATCAGTATCACGGTGCCAATCGTCTCGGGGCGAACTCGCTGGTCTCCTGCATTTATGGCGGAATGGTCGCCGGTCCCGCCTCGGTGAAATATGGCCGCGGCCTCGACAAAGGTTGCGAGAGCGTTCCGTCCTCGATATTCGAGCGGGAACAAAAGCGCCAGCAGGGAATGAATGAGGCACTCATTTCCCAGCAGGGTGAGGAGAATCCCATCACTATATGGAAAGAAATGGGCGATTGGATGACCGAGCACGTTACAGTGACGCGCAAGAACGCAGGCATTGAGCGCGCCGATGCCAAAATCCAGGAGCTCCAGGAACGCTTTAAGAAAATGAATTTGTCCGACCGGACCAAGTGGTCAAACCAAACGCTTTCCTTCGCTCGAGAGCTGCACGGCATGCTCATCCTGGCGCGCGTGATCACGCTCGGAGCCCTGGCGCGCGATGAGTCGCGCGGCGCGCATTACAAGCCGGACTTCCCGGAGCGCAACGATGCCGCTTGGCTGAAAACCACCCGAGCCAAATGGATCAACGGAAAGATTCAATTGACGTATGAGCCCGTGGACACTTCTCTGATTCCGCCGCGCGCGCGCCGTTACGACGCGGTAAAGTAATTTTTCGAGGCGCTATGGCCGAAAACAAGAAAGTAATCGTCAAAGTGAAGCGCCAGACGGCGCCAACCGACCGCCCGCACTGGGAAGAGTTTGAACTCACCTGGCGCCCGCACATGAACGTCATCATCTGCCTTCGAGATATCGCCGAGCGACCCATCACTCGCGACGGCCAGAAAACAACGCCTGTCACCTATGATTCCAATTGCCTAGAAGAAGTCTGCGGCTCCTGCGCGATGGTAATTAACGGCAAAGCCCGCATGGCCTGCTCGGCTCTTGTCGATCACTTTGATCAACCCATCCGAATTGAGCCCATGACCAAGTTCCCCGTGATCCGCGATCTGGCCGTGGATCGCAACGTCATGTTTCATAATTTGAAGCGCGTGAAGGCTTGGATCCCCATTGATGGCACCTACGATATGGGCGAAGGTCCAAAGATGGCTGCCGAAGCGCAGGAGAAAGCCTACCCGCTTTCCCGGTGCATCACTTGCGGCATATGCCTGGAGGTTTGTCCTCAGGTTAATTCCCACAGCAACTTCGTCGGCGCGGCCATCATCAGCCAGGTACGCCTTTTCAACATGCATCCCACGGGAGCGATGAATTCCCACGAGCGCTTGGAAGCGATCAGCGGCGCCGGCGGCGTCCAGGATTGCGCCAATGCACAAAACTGTGTCCATGCTTGCCCGAAATCCATTCCTTTGACGGAATCCATCGCTCAGGTCAATCGCGACGCCATACGCCAGTCGTTGGCCGGTTGGCTCTTCGGCTAACCGTGTGCCCATCCATCATGAAGCGCAGACAGTTCACAATTCTTGCAGGCGGCGTTCTTTTGGCCTGCGCCTTGAATCTCTCCAATATGTCCGCTGACGATATCGCCGACCGTGCCCGCAAGATTCACTTCAATTCCATCGTTCTGGACACGCATGATGACACGCCGCAGCGCATGTTTTTCGAGCATTTCGATCTGGGCCATCGCGACACCGAAGGCAATATTGATATCGCCCGCATGAAGGAAGGCGGCCTGAACGCGATTTTCTTTTCCATCTGGGCGCCTGTTAATACTGTCGGCCCCGCCGCCACCAAGCGCGCGTTTGATTTGATTTCGACCGTGCGTGACCAAGTCCAGAAGCATCCGCAGGATTTGGCGCTCTGCACCACCGCCGCGGAAGTCCGCGCCGCTCACGCTCAGGGTAAGATCGCCGCGCTTATGGGAGTTGAGGGCGGCCACATGATCAACGACGATCTTGGCGTCCTCCGCCAGTTCGCGAAGCTTGGCGCGCGCTATATGACTCTCACGCACACAGCGGATACGGATTGGGCCGGCTCTTCTGGAGATGACGCAAAGCACATCGGTCTGACCTCCTTCGGAAAAGACGTCGTCCTGGAAATGAACAGACTCGGTATGATGGTGGACATCTCTCACGTTTCCGACAAGACTTTCTATGACGCGCTGGCGGCCAGCAAAGCACCCATGATTGCGTCGCATTCCTCCTGTCGCGCCATCTGTGACGCGCCTCGTAACATGACCGACGACATGATTAAAGCCCTGGCCGCAAAGGGTGGGGTGATTCAGATTAACTATCACGTAGGTTTCTTGAGTCAGGCCTATCGCGACGCTTCAAATAAGAGCGCGGAATTGAAGTCACGAATCGCCGCGGTGGACAAGGCCGCCGGAGAAAACGAAGCCGCCAGCATCCGCGAAGGCGAAAAGGTTGCGCACCAGATGATGGCCGAAGGCAAGCTGCCTGAGGTAGATTGGCAGGCCATCGTGGATCACATCGATCATGCCGTGAAACTGGTCGGTGCGGATCACGTTGGCCTGGGCTCCGATTTCGATGGGGCCGTGATGCCTCTGGGCATGGAGGATTGCAGCAAGTTGCCGAAACTGACTGAGGCGATGTTGCGCCGTGGATATTCCGAGGCGGACATTCGCAAGATCCTCGGCGAAAACACTTTGCGCGTGATGGAAGAAGTTGAGCGGGTTAGCCGCCAGTTGCAAGCGGCGGGTAAATGACGGACGAAATCTAAACGAAGTACATTCCACGGAATCCCGTTGCAGTGCCGATTGCGCGCTGACTCGGGGGAGGACGAAATGAAAGCGATTGCTCGGGGTATCCTGGCAGGGGTGGCAGTTGCGGCTGTTGTGATGGTGGTTATGGCACAGGGCACCGCACCAGCCCAGAAAGCTGCGGGATCATCGGTTTCCTATGACAAAGCCCTATTGAATCCCGCAACGCTGACCGCCAAAGCGCCGGAAACCTTTGAAGTGAAATTTGTAACCACCGAAGGAGACTTCGTCGTTCTGGTTCATCGTGCCTGGGCGCCGCTGGGCGCCGATCGCTTCTATAACTTGGTGAAACATCATTTTTTTGATGGCGCCGCGTTTTATCGAGTTCTTAAGGGATTCATGGCCCAATTCGGAATGAGCGCCTATCCGGAAGTCACCAAAGCATGGGACCGAGCGGAGATCAAGGACGACCGCGTAAGCCAGAGCAACACGCGCGGCAAGATTACATTTGCGACTGCGGGACCAAATACACGGACGACGCAGCTCTTCATCAGTTTTGGAAATAATTCTTTTCTAGATTCGCAAGGATTCTCGCCATTTGGAGAAGTGACATCGGGGATGGATGTGGTTGACAAGCTCTACAACGGCTACGGTGATGGGCCGCCAGATGGCAAGGGGCCTGATCAGGGCAAGGCCACTGCGCAGGGCAGGGCGTATCTCGAGAAGAATTTCCCGAAGCTGAGCATAATCAAGTCGGCCACGCTTGTTCCCTCCGCGCCTCCGGCGGGAGGGGCCAAAAAGCCATAGTTCAAACCCCTTTCGCGTTTGGTCTGGCCGCAGTGGAAATAATTTGTGCGACAACACGTCGGCCCTATGAGGTTGGTGAGTGTTTGCACACGCCGAGATTGCCTGTGGGTTTCTTCCCTAATTTTTCATCTCCATTTGTGCGATACTCTGCCGCTGGAGGATGGACGCGTGGTGCCCCGGAACAACTGTTTCTCTCAGCGAGGACGATGTAACCAACCATCCCCCACTTCTTTCAGGTTGTCGCGAACCCTTTTTCTGCTGGCTTTTGCCGTCACGGTTCTTGCGTCCGCTGCGTCCTTCCGAGTCCACGCGCAAGCCGCTCAATCCTCCTCCGTTTTATACAACGACGCCCTTAAAGGCAACGGACAGTTGCCCACCAGCGACACGACTTACTGCCATCTAGCTTACGAATCACAGGGGTACGTCGTTGGAAATATTTCCGACAAAGGAGTCTGCGACGCTCCGGTCTCGCCGCCCGGAGACTTGGAGCCGCATGCGCGCATTGAAGTCACCGCCTCGCTGCAAAAGGGAACTGCGGACACAAATTTCGGCGTCTATTTTGGTTTCCTTCCAGGCGATGCGCAGGCGCATTACCACTTCAGCCTTACTTTCGACGGAAAATTTTCGGTGACTTACCTCAATAGTGGCAAACGTGTATACCCGTTTCCCCTGCGCGCCGACGCGTCCATCAAACAGGGATTGAATGCCACCAACCGCCTTGCGGTTGAAATCATGGGTGCCCGGGCGCGCTTTTTCATCAACGGTAAGGAGGTTGGCTCAATTCTTGCCAGGGACCAGATCCACGGTGCTATGGGCCTGGGTGTGGATTCCAACGGTTCCGAAGCCGTATTTACCGATATCCTGGTCACCGATTTGGCTCCCGGCGCTCAAACAACCGGCAGTCCAGCGACTGGCCGCACTCTCCTCTGGGATGATGATTTTGTGAAAGAAAGGAATTGGACGCAAGAGATTGGAAAGCCCTGCGTCAGCTCCTATGTGCCGGGTGGTTACGTCATGGAGAATACTGCTGACAACTCCTACTGCCTGCTACGACTGAAGAAAATCGGAGTGCTTCCCAGCCACGTGAGCATCGAGCTGACCGTCGCTCTTACTTCGGGCGCGGAAAATTCCGACTATGGCCTTTCGTTCGGAGGAGCCGATTCGGGATCCAACTATTTCTTCTATCTCTTCGGTGTGGACGCTAACGGCTCCTACGATTTGTCTCATCACACCACCGAATGGAAGGACATCAAGCCCTGGACCGCGGAGTCATATGTGAATAAAGGATTCAATGCACCGAACAAGCTTACCGTTGAAATTCGAGGAACCTCGGTCACCTACTCCGTAAACGGCCACCAGTTGGGAACCAGCACGCTGGATGAGAATCCGCGCGGCGAGGTTGGGCTCTACTTGAATGCAACGGGCATGCACGCGAAATACACGCGCCTGACCATCTACGACCTGGGCCAATAATTGCGCGAAGAATGGCAGGCGCGCGCCGCTTAAATTCCCAGCACGCCTACAAGTTCCCGAACCGTCGCCGCCGACTTATCGAGCGCTGTTTTCTCATCGGGGGTCAGCTTGATCTCAATGATTTGTTCAATGCCTCGTGCCCCGAGTTTCACTGGCACACCCACGAACAATTCCTTGATGCCGTATTCGCCTTCCAGGTACGCCGCGCAGGGAAGTATCTTTTTCTTATCCTTCAAAATTGCTTCCACCATTTCTACCACCGCCGCCGATGGCGCGTAGTACGCCGATCCCGTTTTCAACAAATTCACAATTTCCGCTCCGCCCTTGCGTGTGCGGTCCACAATCGCGGCAATCCTGTCGGCGGGAAGCAAGTCGGGCAGGGGGATCCCCGCTACCGTTGAATACCGCGCCAGGGGCACCATGTCGTCGCCGTGCCCGCCCAATACAAACGAGTGAACGTTTTCCACCGAGACGCCCAACTCCATGGCCACAAATGTGCTCATCCTCGCGGAGTCCAGCACGCCCGCCATTCCAATCACGCGGTTCTTGGAAAAGCCGCTGAGCTTGTACGCCGCCTGCGCCATGGCGTCCAGCGGATTGGTGACTACAATCAAGATCGCGTTTGGCGAGTACTTCACCACTTGCTCGACAACCGCCTTAATCACATCGTAATTTGCCTTCAGCAAATCGTCGCGGCTCATACCCGGTTTGCGCGGAAACCCGGCGGTCATCACCACGATATCGCTGTTGGCCGTTTCTTTGTAATCACCATTGGCCGTCGAAATTCCGATGGCACGCGCGTCCGAACGCGTAATTGGCGTGGACTCCAGCATGTCCAGCCCCTTGCCGACGGGAATCCCTTCCATGATGTCGCACAGCACCACGTCCGCGAGCTCGTGATCCAAAATTCGCTGGGCCGTAGTCGCGCCCACGAACCCGCCCCCCACAACTGTCACTTTCTTGCGCATGCAACCCCTCTCTTTGGCGTGCAGTGGCGCGGCCACTGCACAGTTGACGATGAGTTAACCAAAATACTGAATTCCAATTTGCGACTGCTTTTCAGGGGGCGGGAGCTCCCGCCCCGAAATTTATCCCCGCCTAAATCTGGGCGTTGACCCCGAAGCCTGCTTGGGTCCAAACGCAAGACTTTTTTGAGAAAATTGCTAATCCGCCGAAGCCGCCCTGACCATATTCTCGATGATCGCCGTGGCAAACTCCGATGTACTGATCTTCGTTGCCCCGGTCATCTGCCTCTCGAGATCATACGTCACGCGTTTCTGCGCTATGGTCCGCGCAATCCCATTCTCAATCAGTCGTGCCACTTCATCCCAACCAATGAATTCAAACATCATCGCCCCGGAAAGCATCACCGACCCCGGGTTGATCACGTCCTTGTCCGCATATTTCGGCGCCGTTCCGTGCGTGGCCTCAAAGCATCCGAATCCGTCCCCGATGTTCGACCCGGGCGCCATCCCCAGGCCTCCCACCTGTGCCGCGCAGGCATCCGACAAATAGTCCCCATTTAAATTGGGAGTGGCCATGACCTCATATTCATCCGCGCGCGTGAGCACCTGCTGGAAAACCGAATCGGCAATGCGGTCGTTGATCATCAACTTCTGTTTCCACTGCCCGCGGCCGTGCGTTGCATAAATCGCATCCAGCACTTGCTTCACTTCCGCGCAAACCTCGGCGCGAAACGCATCGGTGGCCTGTTCAAATCCCGGTTCGACCATCGCCGCGTTCTCCTCAGTCGTAAGCTGGGGATTTCTGTCCAGGTTGTCTACCATCCAGCTCTCGCGCTCCGTGATCGTCTGAGCGCGGAATTCGTCTTTCGCCAGCTCGTATCCCCAGTCGCGGAAGGCTCCTTCCGTATATTTCTGAATATTTCCCTTGTGCACCAGCGTAACCCTGCGCCGTTTGGTCAGCAGCGCGTGCTCAATCGCGCGCCGCACCAGCCGCTTGGTCCCTGTGGGTGACATCGGTTTGATCCCCACTCCCGAATCCCACCGGATCCTCTTCTTGGAGTCCTTTAGCATTTCATTGTTCAGAAACTCCAGCAGTTTCCGCGCCTCAGGTGTCCCTGCTTTCCATTCAATCCCGATGTACACATCTTCGGTGTTCTCACGGTAAATCACGATGTTCATCCGTTCCGGGTTCTTAACTGGGGAAGGGACGCCTGCGAAATATTTCACAGGCCGCACGCAGGCATACAGATCCAGGAGTTGCCGCAAGGCCACATTCAGCGAACGAATCCCGCCGCCCACCGGAGTCGTCAGCGGCCCTTTAATCGCCACTCGAAAATCGCGAATGGCCTCCACCGTGTCATCCGGCAGCCACACTCTGAAAGTGTTGAAGGCCTTCTCGCCCGCAAACACCTCATACCACTCCACGCGCCGCTTTCCTTCGTAGGCGCGCTTCACCGCCGCGTCAAACACACGCCGCGAGGCACGCCAGATGTCCCTCCCGGTCCCGTCTCCTTCAATAAAGGGAATAATCGGGTTGTCCGGCACAACGAATTTCCCATTTATGTAATCAATGGGTTTGCCTTCGGAAGGAATAGCCACGCCGTTGTATGCCAGCTTCATCTAATTTCCCTTGAGTGGTAATTATTGACGCTGCGACGCGGCAGCATGAACCAAAAACGATAACACAATCTCACCGACGCCGCACATCGTGGCCCGGTGCGCACTCTTATCGTTGCCTGCCCCCCGGAGCCTGCGGTGTGCGAAGCCTATACACAGGCAGGAGACATCTAATTTGCTCAACATGCATATCATTGGGCGTGTTTTGATTGCGGCGACAGTGACCACTTCTGGCTATTTGAATCGTTCCAACTGCGATGAAATCATGGAGAACGCAATCTGCGCCTTTACATTTTCCCTCGAACCAATCTCTCATAAAGCGCACGCGTTTGTATCCGCATGGTCACCAGCTCTTCGCTAACGCTTTCACGAAAATTCATCCCCCACATTCTCAGCTGGGAAGTCACTCGTTCGGCCAATCCAGGTTCCGGCTCACCCTTCACCGCATGGCCGGTCACCACGCGGACTGCATGATCAACAGACCGGTAAAACAGAGCCGCCGCGCGCAGTGCCCCTGCGGTAGTCGTCGAAAGTCGCGCGGCACCCGATCCCGCCGATTCCAACGCCGCAATCTGCCGCAACACGTGCCCACCTGGCGCGATCGCTTCTCCCAATCCCCCAGTCAGGAACAGGAAAGCTAGGATGTACTCAATGTCATAAAATCCGCCTGACATCTTCTTGAATTCCGATTTCGGCGGACGCCCCCGTTCCCAGGTCGTTCCTTCCGTCTCCAGTTTCTCCCGCGTGCCCGCCAACTCTGCCGCCGTCCGTGCTGGATCCGCAAAGCGCTGGCGTGAAATTTCGTGAATTTGCGCAACGATCCGCCGTCCCAGTTCTAAATTTCCCGCCACCGGCCGCGCTTTCAAATACGTCGCCGCTTCCCAAGCCGCCGCTTCATTCCTAAAATAATCGAGCAAGTATGTCGCGGGCGGAGCGATCTCTCCCTGTGTCCCCCGCGGTCGGAGCCGCGTGTCTACCGGGAACAGCAGACCATCCCGGGTTTGATTCGCCGCAAGCTGCGAAATTCGTTCCGCGAACCTGGTCCACGCTTCCCGTTGTCCCGCGTCCAGCGATCCATCCGCGACGAACACCAGGTCCGAGTCTGATCCAAAATCCATTTCCGCCGTTCCAAGCCGCCCCAGCGCCAGAACTGTCAATGGAATTGACGCACCTTGGCCAGAATCATCCGCTCGGAATTCCTTCAATAAATCGGCAGGCAGCGCCTCATGCGCAGCAACCACAAGTGTTGCGGTGATAGCTTCCTCGGCGAGCGATGACAGCGTCGCGAATGTCTCAAACGGTGTCACCGGCCCGCGAATCGCATTTGCCAGAGCGCGAAAAGTGGATCTGCGGTAGCTGATCCGCACATGGGCCATTACCTGCTCCGCACCGCGCTTCTCGATCTCCCCCGCAATCCGGGTCAGCTCGCCATCGTGCGTTCCAAGCTCGGCCAGGATGGATATTTCTTCGGGATGGCGCGTCAGACATTCCGCCGCATAGTCGCTTGAAGCAAATAGCTCCGTGGCACCAGACACCAGGTCCGTTTTTGTTTCCAATTGCGCAAGCAGCCCCGGCACCAGCGCCGCCGAACTCAGATAGTGCGTCAATCCTCGCCGCGCGAAATTGTCAAGGCCCTCCGCAGCCCTGGCAAAAATCTCTCCTATCCGCGGATATCCGCTCTGCAATCGCCGTAGCAATTGTCCCGCGCCCGCATCCGCCTCAAATTGTTCTTTGGGCGCGGACGGAGCAGGCTTGCTCTTGGAAAGCATCCGCTCGTAAATCTCTCTTACGTCGGCGAAGCATTTCCCCAGCCGATGAAGCAACTCCTCCGCTGGAGTTCCACCTGCACCGGCGGTCGGCTCAATCCCGCATCGCCGCGCAAGCCTGTCCAGCGCGTCAGCAGCTTCAGGCACCGTGTGCGTTTGCAACCCATCCCGGAGCTGCAACCTGTGCTCCACTTTCCGCAAGAACTGATAAGCCTCCGCCAGCCGGAAAAACTCTCGCCCGGTCAGGTGCCCCTTGTCATGCAGCCGCTGCAGCGCCACCAGAGTCGATCCGGAATGTAGCCACTTCTCCGCGCCTCCATACAATCTCTGCAGGCACTGCGTCAGAAACTCGATGTCCCGGATTCCCCCCGGTGACAGTTTCACATTCCATTCCGCCGCATGCTGCGTCGGCGCGGCGCGCTTCAAATCCCGCGTAATCTCTTCGCGCGCATTCAGCACTGCTTCCACCGCCGCCACATTGAACTCGCGCTTGTAAATCAGCGGTTGCACTTCGCCCAGGAAATTTCGCGCCGCACTCGTATCGCCTGCCGAACCCCGAGCCTTGATCAGCATCTGCAGCTCCCACTCACGCGCTGTCGTTCGATAGTATTCAACCGCCGACGCCACGCTGGTCGCCAAGTTTCCTTCGCGCCCCTGCGGGCGCAAGCGCAAATCCACGCGGAACACGGCGCCTTCCTGGGTCATCTCTGTGATCGTCTTTAGCACCCCTTGAGATACCCTCACGAAATAATCCAGGTTGGTCGTCGCCCCTTCACGCCCGCCCGAGGTCGTCCCGTCATGCCCGTACACAAACATCAGGTCCACGTCCGAGCTATAATTGAGCTCCAGCCCTCCGAGTTTTCCCAGGGATAAAATCGCTAGCTGGGTGCCCTTTTTCTTTCCGTCGGTATCAATATGTTCAGGCGACCCAAACGCGACTTCCAGCTTTTGCTCCGTCAGCCGCAACGCGTGCTCGAGCAACACGTCCGCCAGCTGTGAAAGTTCTACGGTGGTTTCTGCCAGCGTCGCCAATCCCAACACATCGCGCAAAGTAATCCGCACATACTCGCGCTTCTTGAACCGTGCCAGCACCAGGGCCGGAGTCAATTCCATCGAAGTCGCGGCGAACCTCGCAAATTCTGCATGCAAGTCTTCAGGAGATTTGATCCGGTCAAGACTCCCATGTCCCGCCGCGCCGGGCCGGTCAACCCATAGAATCAACTCCGGCTGTTGCAGCAAGGTCTCCGATAGAAACCGGCTGTAGCTGAAAATCACCAGCAGGTGATGCAGCGCGACAGGCCGTCGCGCCAGGAGCGGCAGCACCTCTGCAACCGGCCGCTCCGAAGCATCAGCAGTTTGAGCTTGAAGATATCGTTCGAGGTAATTTAGGGCCCCGTCCGGATCGGGAAGTTGGGCCAGAAGCGCCGGCAACGGCCCCCAGAGTTGCGCTGGAAGCAGCTTCTCAATCTCCGCAAGCGTCGCCTCGGCGCTGGCAGGTTGCGCAAACGCAACACCTGTGAATGCGGGATGCATCGGTGGCGAACCAGCGTAGCCGAGCATCTAGGAAAATGAAAGCTCCCTGCGATTCACCGTGCAAAAACAAAACGCCCACCCCGTAACTTCATAATCGAAGCGTTAAGGGCGGGCGTTTCAATCCGCGATGATTAGTCGCGTCTAGATGTCGTAATACAGCATGAATTCGTAAGGATGTGGCCGCATCCTCACGGGATCAATTTCCTTCTTCCTCTTGTATTCAATCCATAGCTGAATGAATTCCTCGCTGAACACGTCGCCTTTCAGCAAAAACTTGTGGTCCGCGTCCAGCATTTTAAGAGATTCCTCCAGCGATCCGGGAAGGGAAGGAACATCCTTCAACTCCTCCGGTGAAAGGTCGTAAATATCCTTATCGAGTGGCTGCCCAGGATTAATTTTGTTCTCGATTCCATCCAGACCGGCCATCATCAGCGCTGCAAACGTCAGGTACGGGTTGCAGGCCGGGTCCGGTGGCCGGAACTCCACTCGCTTCGCCTTGGGGCTGGCCGAATACATTGGTATGCGCACTGCAGCCGACCGGTTGCGCCGCGAATAGGCCAAATTCACCGGCGCTTCGTAACCCGGAACCAGCCGCTTATACGAGTTCGTTGTGGGCGCCGCAAATCCCACCAGCGCGGGCGCGTGCTTCAACAACCCGCCGATGTACCACAGCGCCATCTGCGAAAGTCCCGCGTAGCCGTCACCCGCGAATAATGGTTTGCCCTTCAGCCATAACGATTGGTGCGTGTGCATTCCCGAGCCGTTGTCGCCGAAAATCGGTTTGGGCATGAACGTCACGCTCTTGCCGTATTGGTAAGCGACGTTCCGCACGATGTACTTGAACTTCATCATGTTGTCCGCCGACTTCAGCAACGAATCGAATTTCACGTCAATTTCGCACTGCCCGGCGGTGGCAACTTCGTGGTGATGGCATTCGACCTCCAGGCCCGCCGCCATTAGCTGCGTGGTCATCTCCGTGCGCAAATCCATGTAGTGGTCCGTCGGCGGAACAGGGAAATAGCCTTCCTTGTATCGTGGACGGTAGCCCAGGTTGTGTTCTTCGCGCCCTGAATTCCAGCGGCCTTCTTCGGCATCTATAAAATAAAAGCCATACTGCTCGCGCTGGTCGAATCGCACATTATCGAAAATGAAGAACTCCGCCTCCGCACCGAAGAACGCCTGGTCGGCGATTCCGGTCAAGGTCAGATAGTTCTCCGCTTTCTTGGCGATATAACGAGCGTCGCGTGCGTAGGGCTGCTTCGTGAGAGGGTCAACCGCGTCTGAAATCATCACCAGTGTTGGTGTGTCGCGGAACGCGTCCATAAAATGTGTCTTGGGATCGGGAATTAACAGCATGTCCGATTCGTGAATTGACGCCCAGCCTCGAATCGAGCTGGCATCCATCCCGAATCCTTCCTCAAATGACTTCTCGGTGAGCTGCTCAATCGGAAAGCTGACGTGCTGCCAGATTCCGGGGACGTCGATGAATCGGAGATCTAGGATTTTCGCGCCATGCTTCTTAGCAAATTCTAAAACTGTCTTGGGGTCCATCTTTCTCCTCAAAGGTTGGATATCGGAGTCGTACCGGGGGGTACGACGCACATTAACGTACCTGTGCCGCATGGTCAAGAACCACTTGTACCAGGCCAATTTGTCTATTAGCCGGTGGGGCTGCTGAAAGGGGGGTATTTATTGGGTTTTTATGGGTTTTTGGCCGTGTTTCACTTTTGGTGTCGCATCACTTTAAATGTTGGTCGAACCACACCGTAACTCGATCAATCCTGTCTCTCACGTGCGTCGCGTCAACAAACCGGTGCCCCTCGTGCGGATAAATCACAAACTCCGTCTCCACTCCCAAAGTCCTCAAAGCATGCCAGAATTCATACGATTGCGGCGGCGGACACTCCCCATCGCTGTCCCCCACTAAGATCAGCGTCGGAGTCTTGGCATTCTTGATAAATGTTATAGGCGCGCTCTTCGCATACACCGCAGGATCCTCATACACCGACGCGCCAAAGTAGGGAATCATCCATTTATCAATTTTGTTCTCGCCGTAGTAGCTCTGCCAGTTTGCAATCCCTGCTCCGGCCGCCGCTGCTTTAAACCGGTTCGTTTGCGTCACACCCCACATGGTCATGTACCCGCCGTAGCTCCAGCCCGTCAACCCCATCCGGTTTTCGTCGATTGACCCCTTTTTCAGCGCGGCGTCAACGCCACTCATGATGTCGCGAAAATCCCCATAGCCATAATCCTTCACATTGGCTCGCGTGAATTCTTCACCCCGCCCATAACTTCCACGCGGATTCGGATACAAGACAAAGTATCCTGCGGGTGAAAGGAACATCCCGAACTCCGCGCTGGAAGGCCAGTGCGGAGTCACTACCGATGCCGGCCCGCCATGAACGGATACCACAAGCGGGTATTTTTTTGACGGATCATAATTCTCTGGGTACACCAGCCAACCCTGCACCTGGAAGTTGTCATTGGTCCACGTCAAATTCTCCGTGCTGCCCCATGCCGGATGCAGTGCGGAATTCATCGCAGTCACTTTCTTCCACGCGCCCACCGCGCCCACCCAAACTTCGGGCGGCATGCTGAACGACTGCCGGATTACTGCGGTAGTTTTTCCGTCCTTCGCCAGCGAGAAGCCAAATTCAAATTGATTGGCCCCAAGCGTTTCTTCTCCCCGCCACAGTTGCTCCACATGTTGGTTCGACACCTCGACAGTTGCAAAGTTCACACCGCCGCCATCATGGCCTGCAAAGAGTATCTTCGGATCGCCCGGCATCCATTCAATCCGTGCCGGCGACGACTCAATCTGTGGCGTCACGTCTTTGGCATCCCCTCCGCTCGCCGGCACTACATAAATATCCCCGCCCGTCGAACCCTCATCGCTCATCAGCCCTCCGATGAACGCCACGCTATGCCCATCGGGCGAGAATCGCGGCTGAGCCATCTGTATATCCACGGGTGGTTTGTAAATTGCCTTCATCTTGCCGCTTGCGGCATCCACAGTGTAAAGTCGCGCGATATACCAGTTGTCGTCGCCGGACCCCTCTGCCGCGGTCACTGCGAATTGCTTCCCGTCGCGCGACCAATCATATTCGTACACGTACATGTTGGCGGGAGTGATCTGTCGCACATTTCCCGAAGCCACATCTACCATCGCAAGTCTCTGCTCGAAGGGATGTTCTTCCACTACTCCTTCATCCGCAGTCTCCGCCGCCAGCGGACCCGAAGCTCGCGGCGCATTCTCGATAAACAGCACTGCGATCTTCGCCCCGTCGGCCGACCACCGCGGCGCCGAAAGGTTCCCCTTAACATGAGTTATGCAATTCGCCGCGCCCGTGGCCACCTCCGCCACACAAAGCTGCAACTGGCCATTCTTGGCCGCGTCGGAGAGAAACGCGAGCCGTTTTCCATCCGGCGACCAAGAAATGTCATGTTCCTCATGCGCGCCGCCCTTCGCCGCCGTAATCACTTGAGGGGTTCCGGTGGCCGCCTTCAATTCACGCTCATATATGTACGAGCCGGCCGCCGCGTCAGCATGCTCTACGAATGCGATACGCGTCCCATCAGGCGAAATCTCCGCCTCCAAAAACTGGTGCGTCCGGTCCAGCATTGAGATGACGCGCGCCACTTCGCTTTTCTGCCCTCCCTGCGCGATTGCTTCACATGCCCCGACACAAGCCACAGCCATCACCATCAACAGAATTCTTATTTTCATGGGATTCCTCGCCAAGGACTGCATTGAAAACATCGAGCAGTAGTTGCCGCGCAACCTTTGTGTGCTCTGTGCCTTCTGGAGCAAAAACCTTCAGATTTCTGGTCTTCTGCCAAGCCAACGCTCAGCTTCAATCGTAATATTCCTCTCCCAAGTGCGTAATCAACCCTTCTCCCTTCAGCCATCGCAAGGTATTCTTCAACTTCATCAGTTGAATAAACAAATCGTGCTCCGGATAAAGCTCCGGCGCGCACATTGGCGACTTGAAATAAAAGCTCAGCCACTCTTGAATACCCTTGAGCCCCGCCCTCTTCGCCAAATCCATAAACAGCACCAGATCAAGCACCAACGGTGCCGCCAAAATAGAATCTCGGCACAGGAAATCCACCTTGATCTGCATCGGATATCCCAGCCACCCAAATATATCGATGTTGTCCCAGCCTTCTTTGTTGTCTCCTCTAGGCGGGTAATAATTAATTCTCACTTTGTGGTGCATGTGCCCGTAAAGCTCGGGGTATAACTTGGGCTGCAGGATATACTCCAAGACGCCCAGCTTCGATTCCTCTTTGGTCTTGAACGAATCCGGATCCTCCAGCACCTCCCCGTCGCGGTTCCCCAGAATGTTCGTCGAAAACCACCCGTTCAACCCTATCTGGCGCGCCTTGAACCCCGGCGCCAAAATCGTCTTCATCAAAGTCTGCCCGGTCTTAAAATCTTTCCCACAGATCGGCACGCTGTGTTCCGCCGCCAGTTCCCAAATAGCGGGGATGTCCACGGTCAAATTCGGCGCGCCATTCGCAAAAGGAATCCCGCTAGTAACCGCCGCCCAGGCATAGAGCATCGATGGTGCAATCGCTGGATCGTTTGCTTTCATCCCGGCCTCGAACTTCGCCGCTGACGAATGCACCTCTTGCGGCTTGAGGAAAATTTCCGTCGACCCGCACCACGCCATCACGATGCGATCTACTCTGGTTTTCTTTTTGAATTCCGCAATGTCTTCCTTGATCTGCAATGCCAGGTCGTATTTGTTCTTCGCCTTCTTGATGTGCTTTCCCTTCAGGTTCCGCACGTAGCTCTGATCAAATGCCGCCTTCATCGGCTTGATCCCGCCCAGGAATCTCTTCACCTTTGCCAGGTGCCCAGGTTCGAGCACTCCCGCGTTCGCCGCCGATTCATATGCGGTGTCGGGGAAAACATCCCAGCCGCCAAAAACCAGATCGTCCAGTTTCGCCAGCGGCGCAAAATCACGAATCATCGGCGAGCGCCCTTCCGTCCGCTTGCCCAACCGGATCGTCCCCAGCTGCGTTAATGACCCGACCGGCCGCGCTTCTCCGCGCCTCACCAGCTCCACGCCCGCCATGAACGTTGTGCTCACTGCGCCCATTCCCGGCGTTAATATCCCCAGTTTTCCTTTTGGCGCCAGAATCTTTGTCGGACGATGCATCCTTTCCCCCCTGACAATTTTTCTAAGTATTTTTCAGTTCCGCGTCCCCTGCCACAGCGTACCGCGCATGCCGTTTCTCCGCGGACCAAGCTTATGTGTTGAGGATTCTTGTACTTTCCTGCTTGGCTCAATAACCCCTGTGAATGCGCTAACTATGCGCGATTGGCTTGCGTTTTGCAACGGACTTGTCTCTCACTACTTTATCCCAGAATCTGAATTGCGCATTTCCGCCGGCATGGTCATCCACGTCCAGTCAATCTTGCGATTCCTTTTTCGGACGGGTAAAGTCATTGATGTGTTTGTAGGTCAGGACGGCTTGGCCACTTGAGGCTTTTCGCAGCTCATCGAATTGTTTTGGACGGCAACTGCGCAAGCTTATTCTTTGGCTTCGCGCCATGGCAACATGGCAACTATCATTAACCATCGAATACCTTCGGAGGGATCGATGCCCAGGTTCATTGTTCGTCTGGCCATACTCGCTCTTGCGCTCGCCGCATTCAACTCCGCGCCTTTCGCACAATCCACGGAGTGGCGAATCGACCCGGCTCATTCTTCCGCTCAATTTCAAGTCCGGCACATGATGGTTTCCACCGTACGCGGCACTTTCAGCAAAATGACCGGCACAATTCAGTACGATCCCTCAAATCTCTCCAAGACCGCCATCGAAGCCACGATTGACGCCGCTTCCGTGGAAACTCATGAACCCAGCCGCGACAGCGATCTTCGCGGTCCGGATTTCTTCGACGTCACCAAGTTCCCAACCCTCACCTTCAAGTCCAAGCGCGCCGAATCCGCTGGTCCAGGCAAAATCAAGCTCACCGGCGATCTCACCATGCACGGCGTAACCAAGGAAGTTGTCTTCGATGTGGAAGGCCCTTCCGCGTCAATGAATGACGGTCACGGCAATCTCCACATGGGCGCCAGCGCCACCGCCAGAGTCAATCGCAAGGATTTCGGTTTGAATTGGAATCACATGCTGGACAACGGCGGCGCGATCGTGGGCGACGAGGTCACCATTACCATCGACGTCGAGCTGGTCTCCAAAGCTCCGGCCGTCGCGCGTTAAGCCGCCACCCTCTTCACGATCAACGAAATCGGCAGCCCCACGCACACTATATGCGTAACAATCGCCACAACCGTCTCCGTCCACGAAAACGGTCTCGGCGCCACCAGCGACAACGGCTTCACCATCCAATACATCACCACATAGACGATCACTCCATAAATCACGCCGGCAACGATCGCCCGCCGGGTCATGAACTCAATTCTTCGTGATGCCAAATAGAAAACCGTCGCCGCGCAAAAAGCGATGAAAAAATGGCACGCCAGCCCCAGCGCCGCAATATCCCAACCACCCTTCAGTGCTTTTGCGCCCAATAACCCCGAGGCGATCCCTCGCAAAATCCTGGCTGGCGATACTCCTTTGATACCCCACGTGACAAACGCTGCGGTTATGTCCATGCATCCGCAAACCAGCCCCGCCCAAAATATCGCG
The DNA here is from genome assembly GCA_035308165.1 of Candidatus Acidiferrales bacterium. Lineage (GTDB taxonomy): Bacteria > Acidobacteriota > Terriglobia > Acidiferrales > UBA7541 > DASTCZ01. Next base: position 75,045 of record DATGHC010000056.1, read on the forward strand.
GCCCCAGCTCGAGATTCTGTGTGTGCCATCTTTCCTTCCTCGCTTACTCTTATGCTGGCTTTGCTTTCATCCCATTCACCCACGTTTAGCCAACCGCCAATTCCAGCTAACTCCCCGCCATCTCCGGCCCCCTCCGCGTCCTCAGCGCCTCCGCGGTGAAAAGCTCTTGCCTTTCCTCATCCTTCAGTATTTTTTCCTCAAGAAATCCACCACAAGGTGCCCAATCAGCGCCGCAATCATCGCAATCAGCAAATTCTCCTTCGTAAGGATTTCGCCCAAAGCCCACGCCAATCCCCGATTTCTCCCCGCTCCCGAGCGCGTGAATTCCCCCATCAATAAGTTGGAATAAAACAGGAACACAATAAACCCCACCTCAATGATCGCTCGCCAGGGCCCCTTCTTCATGCCGGGAATGATAACAAATCAATGCCATTCCCCAACAAATTGCTGTGAGTTAGAATCCCTTCGCAAACACGACCGGCGAATATCTTCGAAGCCGTCGACAAATTAAAGAGAGGAAATCATGGACACATTCGAAGCCTTCAAAACCGCGCAGAAACAGGGCTGGGCGCACTTCGCACCACTGGAAATGGTTACCATGATGCCCGCCGCGCAGCTCGTCAAGTTTTCCGGTGTGAAGCCCAGCCTTCAGGTCCTCGACGTGGCCTGCGGCACCGGCGTGGTCTCTGTCACCGCTGCACGGATGGGCGCGAAAGTCACCGCCCTTGACTTAACCCCCGAGCTCCTTGAGCGCGCCCGCTCCAACTCCCAGATTGCCGGAGTCGCAGTGGACTGGCGGGAAGGCGACGTCGAAAAATTGCCCTTCAACGACGCCTCCTTCGACGTCGTCCTAAGTCAATTTGGCCACATCTTCGCACCCAGGCCGGCTCTCGCCTTGTCCGAGATGCTGCGCGTTCTCAAACCCGGCGGTACCATCGCATTTTCCACTTGGCCACCGGACCTGCTGGTTGGTCGCATGTTCCGCCTGACCGCGAGTTACATGCCTCCTTTGCCACCCGGCATATCGTCACCGGTGGAATGGGGAGACCAAAACATCATTCGCCAACGCCTCGGCGCCGCAGTCAAAGACATTAGCTTTGAGCGCGGTTCTGTACGCGCCCCGGCGCTCAGCGTGCAGCACTATCGCTCCCTCACTGAAAAGACTGCCGGCCCCATGATCAGACTCGTGGAGAATCTCAGCGCCAACGATCCGGCCAAGCTGGAAGCTTTCCGTCGCGAGTACGATACCCTTGCTGCGGAGTATTTCCGTGAAAACTTCATGCAGCAAGAATATCTGATGACCCGCGCCACCAAGCTCTAATAGGGAAAGGGGATCGGCCGGGTCGTTTTCGTCGCTTCTCCCGCGAACAGTTATGGTTCTGCCTCTGTTCTTGCAGTTTTGATGTTCCATCTGTCCCTGACCCTGCGGGGCGCTCGCCTCTATTAGTCAATCAGGAATTCATCGACACGTGTTTACTGAGAAGCTTATTTTGTGCCCGCGTGTTTATTGTTATCTTGGGCACCAAACGCCCCCGTCCTATTGTCCGTTGGAAATATTCTTTCCTAACCTGATTGCAGTCGTAGAAGTGTTTAACGAATCCCAAAGGAGAATCGATCGTGACCACTAAATTCCGGTCTGTACTTGGGCTGGCACTGCTCTTGGTGCTGGTGCAGATCGCTACCATACCTCCAGCAGCCGCTCAGGCGGTGAATTCAAACTCAGGAACAGTAACCCTGAATGCTACATTAGGTGAATCCCTCACCGTAAGTGTGACCAGCGGAAATGTTGTCAACTTCACGTTGGCATCGAACACCGCGGTCAATGCGGGCAGCGGACCCACTGTTGTAACGACGGTTTGGGTTCTGAAACCTGGCCGCACGCAGGTCACTGTTTGGGCTTGGGTGGCCAATACGGCCGCTGCACTTACTGGAACCGGTGGGGCACCTGCCACCATCCCAGCTAGCGCCGTTTCCATTACCACTACTGCAGGACTCAATGCTCCTGCGGTTGCCAATGGAGCCCTCAATACCACTCTCAGTGGCGCAGCAGGCGCCCCGGCATTCATCACTGCTGGCGGTTCCGGCTTGAACTTTGCCACTAAGGCCATAACGGGCCTCAACAAGGCCAGCTTGATTGGTGCGTCTCTCGCTTGGAATATTGACACCACGATTGTCCCCCAACTGCCGGCAGACACCTACACCGGTACGGTAAATATTCAAGCCCAAGCCACACCATAAACAGTTAAAATAGTGGTCCCATGCCCCTAGGTAAACTATGCATTCATTGGCGAAAAGGCCCACGCGCCGGGAGACTTCCCATCCCGGCCACGGGCCTTTTGCTGATGTTTGCTCTTCTGGTTTTCCCAGGGTCCGCCCACGCTCAAGCCCGGATTTCAAACGCCGGAACCGTGACGCTCAACGCCACGATGTCGGAATCTCTTTCTGTGGGCGTTACCAGCGGAAACATCGTTGATTTTAATTTGCTCCCCAATACCGCCGCCAATCCTGGCAATGTGCCCTCTGTTATTACCACCTCATGGGTACTCAAGCCGGGCCGCACCTCTGTCACCGTGTGGGCTTGGGTTCCAAACAGGGGCGCGGCGCTGACCGGCGCGGGTCCCGGCGGTCAGTTAATTCCAGCACGAGCCGTTTCCATCACCACCACGCCGGGGCTCAACGCTCCCTTGGTTGCCAGCGGAGCACTCAATGCAACCCGGGGTGGTCGAGGGGGTGCTCCCGCATTCATAACCGCCGGGGGCTCCGGCCTGAATTTTGCAACCAAGGCCATTACGCCTGCCAACAGGATTAGCGTGATCAGCGCATCGCTGGCCTGGAACATCAATACAACGGTAAGGCCCCGGTTGCAGGCGGATACGTATACTGGCACCGTAAATATTCAAGCCGAAGCCACACCCTGAGCCGTGCACAAACCTATGAGGATCGCAGCAATGAGTATTCAGTCGGGAATCTGGTCACGGGCACGCAGATGCTCATTTAGGACCTCCTGCATTTGCCTGCTCCTGGCGTCAGCTTTGCCTCTCGCCGCGCAAACCGTCCGGCCGGTCATTGACGAAAACATTGTGAAGGGCCCGGGCAAGAAAGCCAGCGGACGGATTGAATACGTCAATGACACCCTGCAAACGCTCAGCGTCGTACTGGATACACGAACCTTCACCGTTTCCGATACCGGCGAAATCACCTACGGGCCGCTGGATCCCAATATGCACATAAAATATTCCGCCAGCAGTTTTCAGATTCCGCCCAAACAAAGCTACTACGTTTTTTATGAAGCCTCGGCCGACGTGATCCCGTCCTGGTGTGTGGTCTACGCCACCTTTGGTGGTTTCAAAGAGAAGACTCCGCAGGGATTTAACATCCAAGTCCTCTTGCCGCACACGATTTACCTCTTGCCCAGGGAAAGCGTTAAAAAAGATGAGCTAGTCGTCAAGGTTGCCGAGTATCACGCCAACGACAAGAAAGTCGTGGTCCGCGTTGAGAATACCGGTTCAGCATTTGGCCGGGTGCTCGAGGCGGACGTCAGCTCAGGCAGAGATCGCTCGACCTTGAACGGTTTCCCTGTTTTCCCTCACCGCGAAAGGGAAGTGGAAATTCCTTGGACCTCATCCGATGTCCCTTCCAAAGTCGTTTTGCACCTTGAACATTTTCAGCTGGAACAGAAAATAGGAAGCGAAATCCACTGAAAATGCTTTCAGGAAATTGATGGGCGGCATGACCCGCCGCGCCAATTCGCCGGTTACCCTGCTGTCGGCCTTCTTACTTCTAGGCTGCTTCCTGCTGCTGTGTCCGGACTCATCGCAGGCTCAACTAATCAGAATCGAAGCCGGCGTTTCCGACATTTTGCCTTCTCAGGGCGGCTCCATTAGTTTCCAGGGTCCAAATTATGATGGTTACATCGGTGCTGGCGACATCAATGGAGTATTTCGTTTCGGCACCTTTTTCAAGACCACTTTGGGGGGTTACAAACTCACCGTGGGCGATCAATCCATCGCCATCGGCCTGCCCACTGATATTTTCAGTGCCGACCAATATTTTCTGGCTCGCGGCGTCGGTGTCACCACTGAACGGAGTGGAATAAAGATTTTCGCATACGCCGGAACCACTGCACTTGGATTTGGCTCTCAGTTTTTCCAGGCGGCACAGTCGCAGGTGCCCGTGGGTATGATTTTTTTGGAGATTCCGCTTTCTGATAAGCTCACTCTCTACTCGCGAAATGTCGGTTCCAGGCAGCAGACCTCCATCCAGAGTTTGGATTGGCACCCCTACAAGTGGTTCAAAACTGCGGTCTCGGGAGGGATTGGCTCCAACCAACCCTATTTCGCCACGACTCTCGAAGCCGACCGTGGCTGGCTCGATGTCAAGGCCGCCTACATTCAAGCGGGTGATCGTTTTCGCCGGCTCACCACTCCTTCCGTCTACTCCACCGAGGCCGATGGTGGAAATATCCTGGTCACCGTCAAGCCTTACTCCAGCATCGTGTTCACTGCCGGACATCAAAACTTTCTTGCGCCGCAGGGCACCGACTTGAACACTCCCTTCCAGCGCGCCAGCGTTGACCAGCTGCAAACTGGTTTCGATATTGCTCGTTTCCGCCTGGGCGCCGGCATATTCCAATCGCACGCGCTAAACGGACGCAACGTCGCCGATGGTTTCTCGGTTGAGCACCAAATCACTCGCCACGTAGATGCCAGCGCGAATTATTATCAGACCCTCTCCGGCCCGCGGCCGCACTCCAGCAATCTTTCCGGAAACATCCGGGAAACCATTTCTCCCAAGCTGACCCTCCTCCAGGTAATCAACCACACTCAGGGAAACACAACGGTGCTCTTTGGCGGGAGCTATACCACCAATCGCATTGCGGTCAACGTGGACTACCAGACTCTTTACATGCCCTTCCTAGCCAACCCCCTGGTCAGCGGCTTAAACATTTCTCTGCAATTGAGATTGTTCGGCAACTTCCAGGTCAATGGCCAGACATTCCGGTCTCAAGACGGCCGCCTGCGCTACTCCGCGGGCGCTAGCACCCTCCTGACTCCCCATTCTCACGGGGGAGGCGAAAACCAGGGTCTTAAATTGCCCAAGTATGTAGTTCAGGGGCATGTGCGGGATGAAAGAGGCGCTCCCATTTCCGGTGCCGCCATCCGCATCGGCGATGATGTTGTGTACTCGAACTCCGACGGTGAATTTATTCTGCGCGAGAAAAAGACCGGCCCTTACCCTCTAGCAGTAGTATTTGAGCAATTCATGAATCCTCTTCAATTTCGAGTGGTGACGGCGCCGCCAACGGTGACCGCAACCTCCGAAGGTTCGGCACTCGATGTTCTGATCGTCCTGACGCCATCCCTCCTCCGCAAGCAACCCTGATTCAAGCATTCGGTTCGGAGACCCTGTTTCTTTCGCCGCCCAGAGAACCTGCCTCTTCCTAATGTCATCTGAGCTTGGAAAGACAATGTGCAATTTCCGTGCAGCGCCAGCGTTCTCAGTTTCTCTGTGGGGAGGGTGCTCAAGCCCCTGGTGACGATTGTGACTCCTACCAAACCCAGTGCATAATCGACAAATGCGATTGAACCGGAAGACCCCAAAGAACTTTGAGGACTACGCGGCGAACTATCCGATGCAAGTGCGGCAAATGTTGACCAAGGTTCGCCAAACCATAAAGAAAGCCGCGCCATCCGCTAAGGAAAGAATTAGCTACGGAATGCCTGCGTACAACTTAGATGGAATTCTGGTCTGGTTCGCCGCGCACCAAAGCCACATCGGGTTCTATCCGCGCAAGTCAGCCATCATCGCCTTCAAAAAGGAGCTTGCCCCTTACAAACAAGCCAAAGGTTCAGTTCAATTTCCATTTGACAAGCCCCTCCCTCTATCCCTCATAACCCGCATGGTAAAGTTCCGCATGAAAGAGAATCGAATCAAGAAGAACAGGAAATGACTACAGACCCAGTTTCCGGAGTCACTCCTTCGCGCTCTCAGTGTCCTTTGTGGTACGAATTGTTGCCGGCCACATTCCAAGCATTCGAACACGAACCGACTAAAGGATTCTCACCATCGCAAAAATATTTTTTCGATTTTCCATACTTAGTTCTTGACATCATTCTTTCCTCTTGGGAAAATTAATCGGCTTAGGCGTTATTTAATTAGAAGGGTATGTGGAACAACTTCGTCCTTGTCGTATCGGATCTCACGTAATGGGCAACCTGCACGACCCCTTCATTAGGCTCAGGTTTCTGTAAGCTATTTAGAATGAGTATTTTGAATCAAGAGTCCTAAGTCCTTTAGAATGAAATTCATTGGACGATGCTCACCGATAACCCATTTAGATTGATATTCTTAACAAAATGATGGGGGAGGGGGTGGCCGCACACACACGATGCCGAAGGTTTCAACCCTCGTGATGGCGCCTGACGTCTACTACACAGTCCGACAAACGGACCGACACTAGGATCCAATGGATCTGAATGAGAATTGTTCTACAACTTCTCGATGGAAATCGACCCGTCACCGCTGCGAATCGTCAACGATTCGCCTCCATTATTCAGTTTCCCGCGAACGGAGTTGCGGCCCCAGGTTCCGTTCATGGTAACGGGCATGTTCACAGAAATCCGCCCATCGCCTGTGTGGGCGTCAAGTTCCGCACCAAAATCATTGGGCACCGCCAGCGTCACGCGCCCATCGCCTGTGCGAATGCTCCACGGCGCGGCCATCCGCGATCCGGACTCCGCGGCCACCTGAATGTGTCCGTCGCCGGAATGAACCTCGAGGTGATCAAATTTCCCTCGAACGTCAACGTGCCCATCACCCGTATCGGCAGTCAGTGCGCCTTCCAGCATCGATCCTTCGATGTTGCCGTCGCCGGTGTGCAGCCGTAATGTCCCATGCAGGTTGTCGGTGCGCAGGGTGCCGTCCCCGGTGTCCAGGCGCAAATTGCCGGTGATGTCCCTCGCGTTGATGTGCCCGTCTCCCGTATGGAGATCCATGTCGGTTTCGCGCGGAACTGTCAATTCCACGTGGACCGACCGGCCATTGTTGTTGAAGCTGATCCAACCGTGAACTCGAGGCACACGCACTTCGATTTCAACGCTGTCGCCGTTCTGGTGCTCAGTGATGGTTACCTCGGAGGGATCGATCCGCCAGCGACTCGTCTCCACGCGCGCGGAAATCTCCTTTCCCTCTCGGGAACTGATGTCCATGCTTCCATCGTTGGTGTAGAAGCGGAATTGAGCGTGACCCGAGATGGTATAGGACTTGTGCCACTCATCGGCTTGCGCGGGAACAGATATCGCCGCGGCCGCAAGGATCGCCACTGCAAACAGGCTCTTACGCATCGAAGGCCTCCGTAGTTCTAAGGATATATACGCCTCAACCCCGGTTTCTGTTCCTTGGATTCCTTAGACGCGGTGACAGCCCCACATGTCAGCTTTTGCGGCCCGCGGTTTGAGCCTTGGATTTGGAGGGGTGCGCAGCCTTGCCGGCCGGTCGGGCGCCGGGCTTGGCCCGCAACGACGCCAGGAACGCACTGAGCGGCTGCGTGTTGAGCACGTCGGCCTTGGTGATCCACCCGCGCCTCGCGGTCAGGACGCCATATTTCATGTAAGGCAGTGTCCGGGTGGAGTGGGAGTCCGTAGAAATAACGATCTTCACACCGCGGTCGCGCGCTAATCGCAGGTGGGCGTCGCGCAGGTCCAGCCGGTCTGGGTAGGCGTTGCACTCCATGGCCACCCCCCGTTCGCGGCAAGCATCAAAAACTTTTTCCATGTCGTACTCGAACGGTTCGCGGCGGAGCAGCAAGCGGCCCGTTGGGTGCGCAATGATTTGAGTATAAGGACTTTCGATAGCCGCGAGCATGCGCTCGGTCATTTCGGCGCGCTCCATGTTCATATAGGAGTGCACTGATGCTACGACTACATCGAGTTCTGCCAGCACTTCATCTTTGAGATCGAGCGTGCCGTCTTTGCGGATGTCCACTTCGATCCCTGCAAGCAGGCGGATGCCGTTCACGCGTTTTTGAGCGTCGTGGATTTTTTTGATTTGTTCGAGCGTGCGCTTTTCGTCCATTCCGTTCGCAACGGTCACTGCTTGTGAGTGATCGGTGAGCGCAATGTACTCGTATCCCAGCTCGCGCGCGGCGGCGCCCATCTCCTCGATGGAGTTTTTCCCGTCGCTCGCTACGGTGTGCATCTGCATATCCCCACGGATGTCACCTAACTCGACGAGCTTCGGCAATTCATGTCCGGCGGCGGCCTCGATTTCGCCGGTATTTTCGCGCAGCTCAGGAGGAATGTAATCGAGCTTGAGCTTCGCGTAGATTTCTTCCTCGGTCTCGCGGGCGACCGGTTTCTCGCCCTTAAGCGTGCTGAGCGCGTACTCATTGAGGGTGTAGCCCATTTTCAGCGCTCGCTGCCGCAACGAAACGTTGTGTTCTTTGGAACCGGTGAAATAGAGCAGGGCGGCGCCATAAACTTGTTTCTCAAGCAGACGGACATCCACTTGCATGCCGCTCGAAAGCAGGAAGCTGACTTTATTTTCACCGCGCGCAAGAGTTTGCTCGATGTTGGGGAATGTGAGGATATGTTCTGAAATAGCGTCCACAGTTTTTTGCGAGTGCTTCTTGCCCAGCGTCACCAGCAAATCCAAATCGCCAACCGTTTCCTTGCCGCGGCGCAGAGAACCGGCAGGCGTCACCGACTCAACCATTTCGCCCGTCTTCATGATATGGGCGACAAGTTTTTGCGCGGTCTCATCCGCGTCGTTCAAGTGGAATCGCCCGACCGCTTTCTTGAATGTTTGCGCGGCCTTCAGTATGTTTTGCTCGCTCTTTTCGCCAAACCCTTCGAGCAGCCGCAATTTGCCTTCGCTGGCGAGTTTCTCTACCGCCTCCACCGTCGCGACTTTGAATGTTTTCCAAAGCATGGCCACTTTCTTGGGGCCGAGCGATTGCAACTTCAGCAGATCCAGGATCGTCGCTGGATATTTCTTCAGCAGTTTTTTCCGGGTGCCGTAATCGCCGGTCTTCAGAATTTCCTGGATGTGCTCGGCCATGCGATCGCCGATTCCGGGCAATTCGGTCAGTTTGTCGGTGTCGCGGGCGATTTCTTCGATGGGTTCGCTCAAGCCTTCGAGCAGTTCCGCGGCCCGTTCGTAGGCGCGGAAACGGTTATACATCGCTCCGTCAATTTCCAGGAGTTGTGCGGTTTCCCTGAGTATGTGAGCGACTTCGCGGTTGTCCATGGAGGGATTATACGTTGGATGCGACAAGAAAGTGATAGCCCGCAACTAAGAAAGTCGGCGGGCCGCCGAACGAAAAGGCGTTCGGACCGCGCGACCCGCCGCACGCGCAAGGCTGGGCACTCATGGCAGACAATTGGCCGCTTAGGAGACTTTCTTTACCTCCGCCGCTTGGGGACCTTTGGGGCCTTGAATAATCTCGAACTCAACGGAGTCTCCTTCGGCCAGCGACTTGTAACCGTCACCGACAATAGCGCTGTAATGGACGAAAACATCCGGGCCACCATCGTGCCCTATAAATCCAAAACCCTTTGAGTTGTTGAACCATTTTACTTTTCCGAGCAAGTGGAATTCCTCCTGTTTGATACGATTTGGGCGATTCGCCGCACACTCGCTTCACTCCACGGAATAGCCCATTGATTGGGTGGGCGCCGGGAGTGTACCACAAGGTACGAACCGTCCATATAGATGCTCGGAATGGTAATAAGGGCTGTCTGATCTGGGGAAAAAAGTGGCGTATGAGCAAATTAAGAGGTTTAGCTGCCTGCACCCGCCAAGTACCATGCGTAGTAAAGAATCCCGGCGACCGATTTGGCATCGTGGATCTTCCCTCGATGGATCATTCGGAGTAGAGCCTTCAGCGTGAACACCTTGACCTCGATCCGTTCATCCGCATCGAAATTGGTTTTGCCCGGAGTGAGTTCAGTGGCGGCGAACACGAACATGCGCTCTTTGACAAAGCCCGGAGTGGGGTAAACGTCCAACATTTGTCGGAAACGCTTCGCCCGGTAGCCAGTTTCCTCGGCGAGTTCGCGACGGGCGGCTTCCAGCGGTTTTTCGCCGGGCTCCATTCGACCTGCGACCAGTTCCAGAAGAAAATCTCCCGCACTGTAGCGGAATTGGCGGACGAGAAGAATGCGGCGATCTGGGAGAACCGGAAGGACAACCACAGAGCCGCTATGGGTGACGATGTCACGGGTTGTTTTGACACCGCCCGGTTCGATAACGTGGTCGTGGCGGACGCCGAAAACTCTGCCTTGATAGATTAATTTGCTGGAAAGGATTTTTGTGCGCGGCTTGCTCAAGAATGCCTCCAGGTAAAGTTGTGCGAGCGGAAGAATGGTAGCAGGGAAAAGGGGAGTGAGGAAAAGTCGAATGGACAGGTAGAAGAAAAAGCACGCAGCGAGAAAGCTGCGCCATCTACTTCTTCGCCGGGGCCGGTGGCAGAGGTTTCACGCCGTCAGCGGATTTTCGTAATTGGTCGATGGCGTCGGACGTCAACTGGTACAGAGTGGATTCGTTTTCGCGTTTGGCGATGTAGTTGTCGCCGGACTTGGCAATCTGAATCTTCTCGATGAGCTTTCCGTCATTGGAAGTGACGGTGAGGCTGATGGCCGGCGAGGCGAATCCGGGATCGACAAATTTGGCCGCGGATAATCCGCGGAGCTGCTCCACCAGAGTATCCACAGTGGAGGAATCCATCTTCGTGCCATTGGACCACCAATCCGACCCTGACTTGGTGATAGAATAGGATTTTGCTCCGTCATGAATTTCAATACTGTTCGGGTCGGCGAAACCGAAATCGAAGAGCTTGGAGTTGCGGTAATCGTCGATCCCTTTGGTGAGGGATTGGCCCAGGTCGGCCGTGAGTTTGAAAACTCCTACTACCGCGCTTGATTTGGCGTAGTAATCGTCTTTGCTTTTCCGCACTTGCAATTCTTGACTGCCCGCATCGCCCGTCATTTTCACCGTCGCAACGGGCGCCCCGGATGCAAAAGCTGACGCTGATTTCTTTACGTCTGCGTCGGTGAGGCTCAAATCCATTTTTGCATCGGTAAGTTTCCGGACAAGGTCATCCACTTTGGAACCATCCGTCCGAAGGTTGGTGGGCTTCAGAAATTGCCAGGCGTCTTTGCTGCGACCGAAGACAAGATCCTGCTTTTTGGCGACCAATTCGACTGTGGTGATTTTGTCGGAGTCGAGGGTAAGCAACCGCTTGTCGCGCAAATCTTTGAGGCCTTTGTCCAGGCTGTTCTTGACATAGCTGGCCATCATGAAAACGCGCGAGTCTCCGAGGAGGGCCGCGTAGACATCGCTGCCGGTTGGCGTGTCGTCGCCAATCAAAATGTGTTGTGTCTTATTGTCCTTCTCAGCGACGGTCAACTCCACCAAAGGGGAATCAAGGCCATATTGTTTGAGGTTCGCGGCCTTGTCTTCAATCAGGCGATCCGAGTTGATCGAAGAGGTTGCAGAGGCCAGACTTCTCGCTGCCTCCTGGTCAGCTCCGTAAACCTTGGGCGCGATGATTTGCCACTTATCCGAACTATCTCTTGTAACCACCACGGCATCCTGTCCACGGTCCTTGATTTCCAATCGAACGATTTCCGCCTCATTCAGTGACAATATCTTGGGAGGAGTGTCTGGGGAACTCTTGGTTGAATCATCCGGGACTGGATGATGGTTGGACCAATAGAGAAATCCGGTGAGAGCCGCCAAGACCACCACAGCCAATATCAAACCACGGAATTTCATGATGAATGCCTTGATTCTCCCCAGGGTGGGTTTCTAGGATTTATCGCCTGCGCCACCACACGGTTATGCCGACAAAAAGGACAAATCCGGGCAACAAGAACTGGCTGGTCAGGCGGACCATGCTCAACTCCGCTTGCGTCATGGTGATGCGGCGGTCCTCTTGCTGCTTTGGGCGGATGGAAATCAAGTCTTCATCGGACGAAAGCCAGTTGATCGAATTTAGTGCGAGATCGGGATTTCCATTGAAATTGATAAAGGAATTTGCGAGCCAGGCGGAGCTGCCAACAACCAAGAACCGTCCGGTGGTGTTATCAGTGCCCGTACGATATTCACCCGCGGCCGCGATGGTCATTGGGCCCCGCTTATTTTTCGGATCGTCCGGCTTGACACTGGGTGAGCTCAAATTCTCTGTGGCCAGGCTGCTGTCAGAAGTGGAAAACAATTTCGTGACTGTGGTCTTGTCCGCATTCTTGATATCCAGAGAGCGCGAAAGCGGAAAACCGGTCGCGGAACCTTTCAGCGGGCTCACGATGGGATGGCTCTCATAGCTGGTAACCAGAGCCACTTGCGGGCCGAGCCCGGCAAGTTGCCCGATGGGATTCAGATCCAGGATTAAATCCTTGTCCAGCGTCACGCCCCAGGATTGCAAGAGGGAGGCCAGAGCGTCATTGTCGGCAATCTGCGGGCGACCGATTTTGAGCGGAGGGTCCATCAAAAACATTGCGCGCCCGCCGCCTTCAACATACTTCTTGATGGCATCCACTTCCGGCTGTTGATAGTCCCCGGTCGGTCCGCCCACGACCAACACCGTGCAATCGGCCGGGACTTCAGCTTTTTCGAGGAGATTAATGGATCTGGCGGTGTAATCCTCCTTGCCAAGCAAATCCTTGAAGCGGGAATAACCATTTCGGTCGGAGTCGTCAATTTGGTGTTCGCCACTGCCGGTGACAAAACAGGTGTTGCGCGTATTGTTCTTCAAATCGCGAATGAAAGCTCCGGTGAGGTCTTCTTCCGTGAGCGACTTGGCCTCTTCCTTCTTTGCTCCGATTTGGACGATGGTAGTGCCAAGGCTGCGAATGCCGGCTTCGCGCGCCTTCATCGGTTCCTTTTCGGCGTCCACATATTCCACATGAACTTTTGAAGAGAGGTTGGAATATTGGTCGAGCAAGTCCTTGGCGCGAGTGAAGCGGGTGGATTGATCGAAGTAGGTGATGGTTGCCGGTTCCTTAAGCCCTTTTACGATTTTCGCAGTTTGGTCGGAAAGGCTGTAGCGCTTGTTTGAAGTCGTATCGAATGTCTTGTTGTAGCGGTCCGCCAGGACGTTTGCTACCGTGACGATGCTGAGAATGACGAGGACATAGACGGCCACGTAAGCCGCAAATTTAGTCTGTCGTGCTTTGAGAAGCCGGTAATTCACTTACGACCTCCACCGCAAGGATTCCATTGAACGGACCGTCAAAAATAGCCACACAAAAATCATAGAAAGATAAAATATGGCGTCCCTGACAGAAAGAACGCCCTTGGCAAAAGAATCATAGTGAGTGATCACAGACAGGTAGGAAAGCACTCGCGCCCAGTTGGAAGAATTGAATCCACTGACCCAATCAATGACCCAGAGAAGGAGGCAGATGCCAAATGTGACGGCGCCAGCGACGATTTGATTTTTGGTCAGAGTAGATACAAATGTTCCGATGGCCAAAAGTCCGCCGGCTAGCAAGAACAGACCCAGGAATCCGATCAAAAGCGGCTTCCAATCGGGATTGCCGTACTGGAAGAGGAAAGCGAAGCTGAAAGCCGAAACAAGAAGCATGCAGCCATAGAGCATCCAAGCGGCCAGCCACTTACCGAGAACGATTTCCGTATCGCTGACCGGAGAAGTTGCCAGCAGTTCGATGGTGCCGGTGCGTTTTTCCTCGGCAAAAAGACGCATGGAGATCAAGGGGATAAAAAAGAGGCCGACGACGGAAATGTTTGAGAGCAGAGGACGGATTATCTGCTCGTTCACATTCATGGGGAACGACTCGCCACGCATCTGGGATTCCATCCCCACGTGAACGAAATACTCCAGTGAAGTCCAAAAAAAGAAACCGAAAATGAAAGCAAACATCACCAGAAGCAGATAAGCAATAGGAGAGGCAAAATAGCTGCGAAGTTCTTTTCTGCAAATGATGAGCATGTTTTTCATGAGCCGGCCCCCTCGGCGGCCGCCTGTTGCGCCGGGGCAGGAGCTGGAGAATCGCTTCCTGTGAGCTGCAGGAAGATCTCCTCGAGACTCATGGCGGCAGGCCGCAATTCATTTAAGTCCCAGCCGGATTCGACGATGGCGCGCGCGACATCGCCGCGAACCAGCGAGTCTTTCTTGCTTTCGACTTCGCAAATCACATGGTTGTTGCGGGTGTCTTTCAAAAGGACCCTGCTAACCCCGGGAATTCGCTCGATGCGCTCGACCACGGCGCCTGAGTTCACGTCACCGTTGCGCGCGGCCACTTCGACGAAAATCGATTGAATTCCGCGCGCGCGGTTTTGCAAGTTGTGCACGGAGTCCTTGGCAACCAACTTGCCGTTATTGATGATGAGGACTTGCTCGCAGATCTGCTCGACTTCGGGAAGGATGTGTGTGCTGAGTATGATGGTGTGGTCACCGGCGAGGCCCTTTATCAAATCCCGAGTTTCGTTGATTTGCTTGGGGTCGAGGCCGGAGGTGGGTTCGTCGAGGATCAGGACATCGGGATTGTGGATGATGGCCTGAGCAAGTCCTACGCGCTGACGGTAGCCTTTGGAGAGCTTGCCAAGGAGTTTTTTTCTGACGTCAGCGATGGCGCAGCGGTCGCAGACATAATCGATCCGGGATTTCAATTCGTTGCCGGAAAGCCCTTTGAGCCTGCCGACGAAGTCCAAGTACTCGCCTGTCCTCATATCCATATAGAGCGGCGGAGATTCGGGCAAATAGCCGATGTGCTTCTTGACTTCCATCGGATGCAGGAGGACGTCGAAACCCGCGACTTCCGCCGTGCCCGAGGTGGGGGGAAGAAAACAGGTGAGCATGCGCATGGTGGTTGTCTTGCCTGCGCCATTGGGGCCGAGGAAGCCGACGATCTGTCCCTTTTGGACTTCAAAAGAGATATTGTCGACGGCAGTCGTCGAGGCGTACTTCTTCGTTAAGCCGGTTGCTGTGATCATGGAAACTTCTTGCGGACCTACAGTTTGATGAGTGCTGTCTTGCCCGCTGCCACTATGATTTCAAATTCGGGTCCTATAATAAAAAGCTTCGATTTTGTCTGTCAAGTGGTCACCGCGTGGGGCTGGTGCGGAGACCGTTGAGCGAAGTCAAAGAGTTTGGACTATAATCCGGCACTAATTCAGATTTCCGATTCCCAAGGAACAGTTGAGTGAGGATGGTCTCTTAAAGTCTATGACCTACCTGACTGGAGGAATGAGAATGAAAGTCGTTCGATGTGCTTTTCTGATGTGTCTCGCATTGCTGGCGGCGGATTTTGCGGGGGCAGCGCCGAATGTGGTGTACGTGCGTTGCGGTAAATTGATCTTTGACGCGGAAAGGGCGCCGCTGACGAATGCGGCGGTGATTATTACGGATGGCAAGATCACGGCGGTTGGGACGGACCTCGCCGTGCCAGATGGTGCGATGCAAGTGGACATGTCGAACTACACCGTGCTGCCGGGATTGATTGACGCGCACATCCACATTTGGACGGGACCGCGAAGCGCGAGCCCATCCGAAGGCGTGGAGGCGTTGCGCGCGCAGAAAGCAATGAGCTACGCACTGGGGTCGGGGATTGCCGCGGTCCGCGTGCTGGGGACTTCCGACTTCCTTGATGTTGCGTTGCGCGATGCGATTGATGAAGGGACGATTCCCGGGCCGCACATGATTCCGGCGGGGCACGCCATTTCTATTCCCGCGGGTCATGGGGATCAGTTTACTTTTCCGGCGAAAATTCCTCTGACGGATTACTACATTCCGTTGAACGGATTCATCAATTCACCGGATGATGCCGAAAAGGCCGTGCATCTGCAACTCAAATACGGCGCAAAGGTGATCAAGATACTGGCGTCGGGCGGAGTGCTTTCGCCCCTCGATTCACCGGATGCAGAGCAGGTTTCACCGGAGGAGTTGCGCGTGATCGTGCAAACGGCGCATATGCTGCGCGTGAAGGTGGCGGCGCACTGCGAGAATCTGGAAACGATTCTGGCGGCAATTAACGCGGGTGTGGACTCGATCGAACACGGGCCGGGTTTGAATATGGAGGCCGTAAACCTGATGAAAGCGCGGCACACAAGCTATGTGCCAACCGTTTACATCGTTGACAATATTTTAGCTCATGGCGAAGAGATGCATATGGCGGATTATTCTCTGCGAAAGGCACGTGAAATTGGAGAGAGGGAATTCGCCAGCTTCAAGCTGGCGCTGCAGAACGGCGTATTCATTGCGGCCGGATCGGACCAGGGATATGAGCCGGGGCAGGGAACCGTGCGCGATGAAGTGGTCGCCATGGTGAAGTACGGCGCGACGCCACAGCAGGCGCTGATTGCGGTCACGAAGCACAGCGCCGAGTTGGTGGGGCTCGATCAATCGTTGGGAACGGTGGCAGTCGGCAAGGAGGGGGATTTAGTGGCGGTGGAGGGCGATCCGCTTTCTGATATTCACGCGATGGAAAGGGTGCGTGCAGTGGTATTTCAGGGAAAAAGCGTGGCGCCAGCGAATCGAGGCAATCAGATCGCGCACGCGCTTGAGGCAGCTCCACGAAACTGAATCAACTAACATCGGCGGTTCTCGAATAACGAGAACCGGGATCAATTCATGAACGTTTTAGCCAGATTGAAAGCGGCGAGTCCCGCGCCTATACTGACGTGAGGAGCGGCGGCGCTCGCGACATGCCCAATTCCACGCAAACGAATACGGCCACAATTTCCACGCTGGTCATTGACGACGAGAAACCTGCGCGGGATGAACTTATCTTCATGCTGAAGATGTTTCCGGAGATAAGCATTGTGGGGCAGGGGAGGAATGGCGTGGAGGCACTTAGCCTCATCAAAGAACATTCGCCGGACCTGGTTTTTTTGGATGTGCAAATGCCCGGGCTGGACGGCTTCGGAGTAATCAAGAAACTTGTGGACCGCAAGATGCGCGTGCCGCACATTGTTTTTGCGACGGCGTACGATCACTACGCTGTGCAGGCGTTTGACGTCAATGCGGTGGATTATGTGTTGAAGCCGTTCGACAAATCGAGGCTGGCCAAAGCGATTTCGCGAGCCAAGAGAATCATGGAAGCCACGACCTCACCTGCGGACAAGTTGGAATCACTGGTGACCCAGTTGGGGTTGGCGAAATCGCAGCCGGTGAAGTTGCTGGTGAAGGCTCAACAACGCATGATGCTGGTGGATGCCGAAGACGTTGTGTTCGCTAGCATTGAAGATGGATTGATAACTGTGGTTGCGCGGGAAGTGGAAGGCACGTCGAATTACCGCACGATTGAAGAGCTACAGGCCTCGCTTGATGCGGAACAGTTTTGGCGGGCGCACCGATCTTACCTGGTGAACATTAATCACATTAAGGAAGTGGTGCCGTGGTTCAAGTCGAGCTATGTGCTGAAGATGAATGACAAGAAAGGCTCGGAGATACCGGTGAGCCGGGCGCAGACGAAACGGTTGCGCGAATTGTTGAAGCTGTAAGTGAGCGGGATGAACGGCGGCGGCCCAATTTGGGGACGGGTTCTCGGAATTCAGGTGGCGGCGCTGGGACTGACGCTGCTCGTTGTGGGCGGACTGCTAACTCGAAATGCGGTGATGGGAAAGCACCTGAAGAATGGCTGGCTGGTAAGCACGAACGACCAGAATCCGGGGGAGCCGGAGTGGTATCACCGGGTTTCTACATTTGGAGTTGGCGTGGCGCTGGTGGTTCTGGGGCTCTGGGTGACGCTGCGGACGATTTTGATGTGACGTGGAAGACTTAAACTTGCAATTGAATTTGTTTCGGATTGCACTGGCCAACCTTCGATACCCCGCCAACGCCGACGATTCAATCGCGTTGGCGGAACAAGCTATCGCTCGCGCATCGGTCGAGGGCGCCGGCCTGATCTGTTTCCCGGAATGTTTCGTACCTGGGTATCGGGCAAAAGGAAAGGTGGTGCCCCCGCCCGACCCCGAATTCCTGGAACGCGCGTGGTCGGCGATCGCAAAGGCCGCTGCGAAGGGAAGCATCGCGGTAATTCTGGGCACCGAACGTGTCGTTGCGAATGAGGGCTTGCTAATCTCAGCATTGGTCATTAATCGGGATGGGACGATTGAAGGTTTCCAGGACAAAGTCCAACTCGATCCTTCCGAGGAGTGCACCTATTCATCCGGCTCAGGCCGGCGGGTTTTTCAAACTGGGTCGCTGACGTTCGGAATCTCAATCTGCCACGAGGGTTGGCGCTATCCTGAAACCGTGCGATGGGCGGTGCGAAGTGGCGCGCAAATCGTTTTTCACCCACATTTCCACGAAGCTGAGCCCGGCGGTTACGTGCCGGTGACATTCGGGGATCCCGCCAACACATTTCACGAAAAAGCGATGTTATGCCGCGCCGCGGAGAACACTTGTTATTTCGCAAGTGTGAATCATGCGAGCGCCGGTTCACCGACCACTTCGACTGTGGTGCGGCCGGATGGCACGCTGCTGTCCTATCAGCCGTATGGTAAAGAAGGTTTGCTGATTGCGGACGTGGACCTCTCTGTGGCCACAGGTTTCCTTGCGGCGCGATGCAAATCTTCATGAGAGCTTGAAGGGATTGTAGATTGATTCGATTCGTTGTGGATGCGTTCATGATTGCCTGTTACTGGCTTGAGTGAACATATTGGGAAACGTTGCGCGGGTGTGCTAGCATCGCGTCTACACCCGAAACGATGGATTTTTCTCTTACCGACGACCAGAAACTGATTCGGGATACCGTCCGCCAATTCATGGAGACGGAGGTGCGCCCAAAGACCCGCCAGTACGACAAAGAAGAACATTTCCCTGCGGAAGAAATCAGACGGTTGGGCGAGCTGGGTTGCTGCGGGATGCTGTTGCCTGAGGAGTGGGGCGGTACGGGCACAGATTCGATTACTTATGCGGTGATGATTGAAGAAGTGGCGCGCGTGGACGCCT
>DATGHC010000057.1:0-66154 GCA_035308165.1 Candidatus Acidiferrales bacterium
CAAGTCTAGAGCGGGGTCGGCCAAGAAGCAGTTGTCGAAATCAATGAACACTAGACCTGTTGGGGTGGCCCAAATATGTTCGGAAATGAAATCTCCATGCGTGAAAGTAGGCTGTTCGCCAGGAAGCCTCTCATTGATTTCCTTCGCCCGGTCGAGCATGGCCGCGACGATGGAACCCGACTCCGGCAGCAGTGTCGGAAGGTGAAAGATTGACCTGTTGATTTGCTTTGTTTCCGAAGCGAGGTCATGCAATTTCAGCGGTGCAACGGCTTGCGGAGGCAAGTCGTGAATGGCGCGGAGGGCCACGCCGATGGATTTCAATTTCTGCCCGGAATCCCGGTGCGGACTTTGTAGATACTGGGATAGCGACTCACCCAACAGGCGCGGATAAAGAACAACGGAATCCTCATGCAGATACGCAAGAGGCTCCAACGATTTCACACCCCTCCCATTGAGCGTCAGCCAAGCTGCGACTGTTTTGGCAATGCGAAATGCCCGCTCAGCATTTTCACCCGCATAAACTTTGGCGAATACGGTCCCACGCTCAGGGTCCTGGACGGCGTCGTAACGCAGCACATGTCGCCTGCCTGGACGGTAGCGGATACACTGAACTTCGTAACCCGTTGCCGGGGCTCCTGGCTGTGGCGCAAAACCGCTCGAATATACTCTCGCCAATAATTCATGGACGTAGATGGGATCCGACAACCGCACCAATTGAGGAAAGCCCGCATCCAGCGGAGAGATTTGAACTTGAACTCCAAGGCCGGGAAAGTCGGCACTCAGTTGTTCAAATGGCGCGGCAACGCCACGCTGTTTTGCCTCCTCCAATATTTCGCCAATATCTACCAACTTCTTCGCGCGCTTCTTCACCCGTGGAGGTCTCCAAGTTGCCTCCATGGCGCGAACGAAGACCTTGGAGCCATCCCCTGTGCGAATGTGAGCGTCGAAGTTTGCGCGGAGTTTGTGGCCAGGCCGGAAACGCGCGTGCTTGACGACACATTGTTCCAGAGTGTTTTGGCGAAGGAGCAACGCGCCAAGTTCGCGGCGTAATGCGCTGTGCGAATTTCCCGCAAGCAACATTTCCTTGATGCCGTCGAGTGTGCCGCGCTCCGAAAGCATATCGCCGGTGTTCATCGTAGTCCTTCTCCCTCGCTCTTCAGATAGGGCTGCTCAAGTATGGAGTCCACTTTTTCCCCTCCATTGGAAGAACAAGATGGAAGGTGTTGGTGAATCAGCGGCTGGACCCAACGAATCACTTTTTCTGCATTCCGGTTCCAGGTGTGCTCCGAACCTACCGCGGTCGCCCTCCTCCCCAATTCCGCACGCAACGCGGAGTCCTTACGAATTCTCTGGAGGCAGTGGAGCAGACTCGCGCGGTCTCCCGGCTCAAAGAGCAAGCTATCTTCCCCGTCGGTTAATAATTCCGCGACCTGACCCACACGGCTTGCAACCACTGCTCGCCCAGCGGCCATGTATTCAAAGAGCTTGAGCGGCGAGTAGTAAAACTCCTCAAGTGCCGGATACGGTGCAACGGCGACGTCCATGGCGGCCAAAAATTGAGGCACAATATTATGGGACACTCTCCCGGCAAAGGTTACGGCGGCGTGCAAGCCGGCATTTCGGACTTGTTCCTCGAATCGCGGCCGCAATGGCCCATCTCCCACCAGAAGGAGATGGGTCAAGGGATCGGCCTGGTGAAGATCCTGAAATGTGTCGAGAAGCAATTCAACGCCATGCCAAGGTCGAAACGTGCCAACGAAACCGACGGTGAAGTGACCATTGAGTTTCAGGCGTTTTCGAAGCTCCTTACCGCTCGAGCCCAAATGGAATAATTCAGGATTGACGCCATTTGGCAGGACTTGAATCCGTCCGGGGTCTACTCCAGAGCGCTCCATTTGGCTGCGCAGTGAACCAGAAACCGCAATGAGCAGGTCGGCTTTTTTCCAAATACTTTGTTCAACCCGACGGGCCAGAGGCGGGAAAGCAAAGCCCGCACGGTACTGCTGCTGTTCATAAACCAGTGGCGCATTGACTTCGAGCACATGCGGTATTCCCAGCTCACTGGCGAGCCGCCGACCGGACATTCCCCATAAGCTGTAGCGTTCATAAATGAAATCTGGCGTGCGTTCTCTTGCCGCAGCCTTCGCGCTTCGAGCGAAACGAAGATTGTGGAGAGCCCGGACGGAATCGGGGTGCCCGCGCTTCGGTCCACCAGAGATTTTGCCGGTCAAGCGGAGGGAATGAGCCAAAGCACGATTCCAACTCGCGAGGGGCACAAGGCGAACGGTTGCGCCCAAATCCTGGTCGGATGTCTTTCTATCTTTGGCGGCACTGCACACCAAGGTCACGCTATGGCCCAGATCCGTCAGGGCTCGAACGAACGACCGAATATGAATAGATCCGCCGCCCTGGCCGGCCGGATCAATGCCCGGATCCGCGGAAAGGTAGAGGATATTCATCGGCTGGCTCCAGTGGGGAAAAGGCTGAGCAATTGGCTGGAGCTGTGTTCCACGCGAAACCGCGACTCTATTTTGGTTCGGGCTTCCCGGGCGAGAGCGTCCCGGAGGTGTGGATCCGCAAAAAGTGAATCCAAGGCATCGGCAAGCTTCGAAGGGTCATTTGGGGGAACCAGCACGCCATCTCGAGAAGAATCAATCAATTCTGGGATTCCGGAGACGGGTGTGGAAACCACCGGTAAGCCGCTGGCCATGGCTTCCAATACAGCGGTAGGAATACCATCGCGATCGCCTTCCTCGGTAACAATGCATGGGAGGGCAAAAATAGACGCTCGCCGGTATGCCGCGGAGACACTCTCCTGAGGTTGCGCTCCTCGGAACACTACATAGTCCTCAAGACCGAGTTGCGAAGTGAGAACTTCCATAGCTTTACGTAGTGGCCCACTGCCGATGATTACAACCTCGAAGAGGCGGCCACGTCCCTTCAGAATCGCGGCAGCTTTAATCAGATCCTCGAGTCCTTTCTTGGGAATGAGCCTGGCAACAAAAAGAATTACGGGCCGTCCAGAATCCGCAAAGCGTGGCCAGCGGAAATTGAAATCAGAGAGGTCTAGCCCGTTGTAAATGCAATGGATCTTGCCATTGGAATCGGGACTGATCCTGTTCTTCAGATAGTGCCTGTTGTATTCACTCACGGTCACCACGGCACTGGCGCGTTCGATTTGCTTGCGCAAGAGCTTGGGCTGTGTATCCACATAGATGTCCTTGGCGTGCGCGGTAAACGTAAACGGAATACCGGTCAATTCCGATGCGAACATGGCGAGAAGCGTCGGCGCGGTAGCGAAGTGCGCATGCAAGTGACTGACGGGATCGCGGCGCAACAAATCCGCCAAATATCCAGCCTGAAAAAATCGCCGTAAAACTCCCACCCTGCCGTAGCGTGCGGCGTGGACCATCGCGGTGGCATAGCGCACGGGGAGCTGCCGCGCCAATCGCAGATTTGCGCGTGCGATCCGCCGCCAGCCACGCTTGAACGAAAGGTAGGTCACCTGGGCGCGAACCTTTGCGACCTTCGCATGGACCGGTTCCCCACCCGGGTCCTTCACGGAAAAAATCCGTAGTGGCACGCCGGAATTCTCCAAGGCGACCACCTCAGTCAGGACAAAGGTCTGTGACAACCGCGGCCAAGTGCTGACGACATACCCGATTGTAGGAGTGGAATCTATATGGCCCTCCGATGACTCAATCCAGAAGCTCAAGCAGCCGACCGGCGGCTCTTCCGGCGCCATTCATTTCGATAGCCTGGCCGCGAACGGAAGGGTCTTCATTTTGCAGGGCCAACTTCAATCGTTTCGCCAATACTTCGGGAGTCAGGTCCCGGGGGTCGAGCATCTCCAACAGACCTCTCCTGGCAAAGAGTCCAGCCCGCATTCTTTGTTCCTCACTTGGGCCATTGCGTGGCACGACTAAAGCTCTTTTCCTTAGCGACAACACTTCTGACAAAGTGTTATATCCGGCCATGCACACCACCAAATCGGCGGCGGCGATATGGCTCAGGCTGTCATCGACGTGGGGCAAGACTTGAACCGGCAGCCCCTGGGCTTCGCGCACCAATTCCTGCAGCATTTCCATGGGCAGATTCACCCCGACAGCCATCAGCGTCAGGATTCCGGTGCAGTCATCCATAAGTCGAAGAGCCTGAAGATAGGTCTTCATCAAGAGATAGCCGTCATGGCCACCTCCAGCAGAAACGAACACCATTTTGCGGTTGCCTGCCAACAGAGTCTGGCGGATTTGACTCGCGGGCTTCACGGGCCCTGGATTTACAACGTATCCGCAGTAATGAATGCCTTTCGAGGGGACCGGAAGATGGTAAGACTGCAAGGAATCAAAAACTTGGCTGCTGCCGTAAATGAGGACGCGGTCGTAGTAATTTCGAAGTGCTTCGTAGGCCCCTTCCTTCTGCCAAACGCGTGCGATGACTTCCCGCGCATCCAAAATATCTCTTAGACCAAGAACTACGACGCAACCGGGATGAGCTTTTCTAAGTGTCTCCAGAGCAGGGGTCAATTCCCCTTTGGCACCCACCGGCATGTGATCTACCAGCAAAAGATCGGGGCGATAGACCTTGAGGACGTCGGACAATAGGAGGGAGCGCAATTCCTGCACGTCATCTACTTTTGATTGCAGAAGGGCCGGCTGCCACTGGCCGGGACCGATCTTCTGTATGGACGGCAACTTGATGAAGTCCATGCCCGCCGGCAATCTGAAGAATGGAGCCACCGGTGAATCAGCGATCAAGAGGATATTGCTACCTGGTGCGGCTTCAAGGATCTTCTGCCCGATCAGCGTATTTCTCCGCAGGTGACCCAGGCCCATGCCGTCCTGAGAATAAATTGCGAACCGATAGGCACGTGTCATGAAATTCCTCACCCTTCCTTTGACAACCCGTCCTCGCAACCTGACTAATTTCCCGACCCGGTGGATGCCCCCGCAACTGCCGGGGGCGCGAGCTGTAAAGCAAAGCGATTCTGTCCAAAAGCGGCCTGTTCCCCGGCTGCATTCACCGCAATCGCTCGCACTTCATATTGGCCGACGGGAAATTTCTCGAGGGGCAGCTCGACGCGGAATGAGGCGACGCGGGTTTTCAAATCCACGTCGGTTGCAGTAGCGAGTGGCGTCTCACTAACCCACTCCCCGTTGCAATAGAAAACGAGCCCTGCTCGCAGGTTGGAGCTGTCCAGTTTGTCCGGCAAATATGCCTGGAAGTAAACCAGAAGCTTTTGTTGGGGGGTGAATACTCGCGTGACGTTTGGGATGATTCGCCCGCCAGAAACGTCGAGCGGAGTAGTTTTCAGTTTCGCGTCGGGTCCGAGCGCACTGCGCTTTACCTCTGAGGACGTTTTTGCGGTATCCAACTGGTTTGAAAGGAGAACAGAACTCAACTCAAGCTGCCCCATTTGCGGGATGGGAAGATTCAAATCCTCTTCGAATGATCCGATTCGGCCTGAACTGTCCTCCCGTGCCAGGAACTTAAGCCGGTATTGGCCCGGCGGAAGGATCACGCCACCCTGATAAACCAGTGGGCGGCGTTGGACTTGCTTGAAGCGGTCGTCCGCCAAGTTGACAGTAATCGAATCCTGTAATGCCGAAACGATTTTGTGAGTTTTTTCATCGCGAACCTCGGCGGCGAACTGGAATTGGGCTTCGCGGTTGCCCTTCTTTTCCGCCCATTCCAGCGCGCTGGAGTCCAGCTTGGCGTCCAGCGGCACGAAGTATTCACGATCGCTCAACCTGAAGTACGAGGTAGAAAGCGCAACGGGCAATTCCACTCTCGGCGATTCGCTCCGCATCGCCACACCCAGTTGCTCTTGACGGTCCTTGGCGGTTGCGAGCCGGGTATCCCGATCCGCGTAATACCCTTGGCGGGATTGCACGTGCGCCCCTGGCACGTTCACCTTCACCAAGGACCGGCGCCACCTTCCATCTGTTTTGGGATCCGTGCTGTAGTAGCCCAAAAGATAGTAGCCGGTGCCTTCATCCTGGACCGTTTGATAGACTTCGTGGAAATCGCCCCGATCGAAAAAGGCTTTCCCGCCGGTATCGACCGCCAGGGTAACCAGGGTATCGCGGGAAAGATGGCGCATCTCTGTCTGGTGGAGGACCGCGGCGCCGTTGTAGAGTTCAATTTTTTGGGGTGCACCTATGGACGCATCACCTCCGGGGATCGTCGCGTATAGTCCGCGCATATCCACCGTGTAAATCGATACGTTGGACCGGTTCGATGCGTCCGTAGTGGCGATAAGCTGTGAGCGGTTTTCTTCGCCGGTTTGCGAAATTCCACCGGTGTAGTGAATTACCGATTTCTTGCCTGGGATCTCGCGCAGTAGCTGGGCGAGTGATTCCAGCGCCATCAGCTTTCGGTCGGTATTGAAGATGTTGAACTCCGTTTCATCCGACTCAAATGCAGCGCTGGTATCCTCGCGAGCGGAGACTTGGCCTGCGACAGTAGCCGCATTGTCCAAGGTCGCCAGCTCCGCATCCTTGCCAAGGCGGATGCTGCGAACGGCGCGTAACAATGTGGCCCGGTTGTCGATGAAACTGGTCAGAACACTTAATTGATTTCCGAACGTTACGACGGAAACCAGATCGGCCGGGGAGAGTTGCTCCTGCAAAAACTCCTCGCCAGAGCTTACGGCCCGGAGTAGTTGATCCGGCTGCATCGAGGTAAGGTCATAAAAAAGCACGATGAGCCGGCGCTTTGGGAGCTCCCGTTGAACATCTTGCGTTGGCTTAAGCCCCGAAAGCGGGAGGATCAGCTGTTTGTGCTCCCCCGCGCTTGCAGTCTCGGTTGCGGAGGCGTCGAAGTATTCGAATGACGAAATGCGCTGAGGTTTGTCGTTTTCAAGGACTGTGAATTGTTCGGGCTTCAGGCCGCGAATCGGCTTGCCATTGCGATCCGTGACACGGGCATCGACTAATACCAGGTTTACGGTCACACTGATCTTTCCTCTCGGCGGGTTCTGAGAATTTTGGTTAGCCGTAGGAGGTGGCAGTGGCGGATTTTGAAGGCTGACGGGCGGAGCCTGGCTCTGTTGCCCGAAACCGACAGCAACAGTTAGAACGATGATGGAGATAACGCCAAGTAGTTTTCGCATTAGAAATTCACCTTGATGTAGAAATCCATGGAGCGCATAGGGGCAACCCTCTGTACACTCCCGTAAGTGTCGGAATTCACGACGTTATCCAGACCCTGGAAAGCCGGCGTGTTGAAAACATTTCTGATTTCCCATCGAAGTTCGAGCTCGCGCCGCGCCCCCTCACCAAACTTGAATTTCCTCGCGATCGAGAAATCAACATTCGACACACCCGGTCCAGGAATCGTATTTCTGGGAGCATCTCCAAACAGTCCGGAAGCAGGGACGACAAACGCGGCAGTATTAAAGTACCGCAACGGCGTGCGCTGACTTGCCGGCAACCAAGGATTCCCAACCTGATCGGCGCGTTGAGACAGTTCCACGCCCGTTCCTGTGTTATCCGCGACATTGCCCAAGACGCGGGCCGTAAACGGCGTCCCGGACGTAATGGTGGTCACTTCGCTCAATTTAAAATCACGGAGGATTTGGCATATCCAGCCATCGTGCAACCACCGCCTGGAGGGCCCGAACGGAACGTCATAGGAAAGCGTGTTACCAAACTGGTGGCGAACGTCGAAATCGGAGTGTCCCCATTCGGCGGCCAGATTATTTTCGTCCTGGACAACCATGGGCACGCCGAGGATTATCGAGCTGGCGTTATCCAAGGATTTTGAATACGAATAGTTCCCCTGGATAATCAGGCCATGCGATGCTTGCCGGCGAACAATCAATTGCACACCCTGATAGATGGAGGAAGCACCGGAGGTATCGTAAATAAACCCTGGTGCATTGGGGATGCGGCGATCCAGTTCCGTGGTAAAGGGGCTGCCGTTCGGCGCGCGGTTAGGGGCATGCAGCATGTCGAGGTGCGTGCCCTTCGTTCCGTTATAGTTCACCTCTATCAGCAGGTTTGGTTTGACTTGTGATTCCAGGGAAACGTTCCAGAGTTGGGCGGAGCCTACATGGTAATTCGGGTCCACAGCCACGGTGTTAGTAAAGAACCCGGATCCGGGAGTCGTAAAGCTATTTTCGATGGTTAGGACCTTGGCGGTAGAAGTCTCCCAGGTTTGTGCGTTGGCGAAAGGAGGCTGAAGCGCCATCGAATTGGCAAGCTGGTTATAAATTGACTCGTTGTAAAAGATCCCGTATCCGGCACGAAGTACGAGTGGAAACTTGATGTTTGGCCGCCAGGCAATTCCAAGCCGCGGACCCCAGTTATTTGGGCTGGTGTTGACCAGCGAACGCGGCATGGTTTGGCCAGTGAAAGGATTTACTTGCCCCGGCAAAACGTTTTCCACAGCGGTAATGCTGTTGTTTATTACGAGATCAGCCATGCGGTTGAACTTCTCAATTGGGGCAGTCTGAATTTCGTACCGGACACCAAAATTAATCGAGAAGCTTGGACGAATTCGCCAGTCATCCTGCGCGTAGACGTTGTACGCATTGCTGCGAAGGTAGGTATAAGTACCACCCAGTGCGTAGCCCAAGTTCGCGGTTTGGGGCAAGCCGAGAAGGAAGTCGGCAAGATCGTATCCTGTGCCGTCAACCGGGATACCATTCGCATCCAGTTGACTGGTCATAATTCCGGTAAATTCGAACTCGCCACGAGGGGCAGGATTGGCATCCGCATTGATGTCGATCCAGCGAACCTCACCGCCGAGCTGGATGGTATGTTTCGGAAGAACGTAAGTTAAATTGTCCGTAACACGAAGGGTCTGGTTTTTTTGCAGGGATGGCGCGAGGTCGTGGAGTTCATTGTAGTTGGTGAAATGCGAAAACGGCAGTCCCCAGTCAACCGGGGCCTGGGAAACACCTTGAATCCCCAGTTGGTTTGCAAGGTTATTATTAAATGCGAACCCGTTAATGTTGTCCAACGAGTTGCGAGTCCAATAAACCTTTGTCGAGTTGCTCAGCCGGGGAGACCAGTTTTGATTCAAACTAAGCGTGACCCCCTGGGCGAGTCCCGTCGAAGTGTTGGTCAACTGTGGAAAGTTCCGCAGATTGTCTTGATTCGTAATGGCGGCACTGTAGTGGGCCGAGGCACTAAATCTTGAAGAAATCTCATGCAGGACTCTGAAGCTCACCAGATTATTGTCTAGAGGCAACTGGGCCTGGAGATGAAAGTTGTCCACGAACCCGGGCAAGTTGGGCAGGGGAAAATAGGCGAGCATGGCTTCGGCATTCTTGTCGATCCGGTTTTGTGGAATCGAAGTCCCAAGAAGCGTTCGCGGCCCCGTCATGCTGGACGCCGGGTCGTACAACAACACGCCGCGTGCCGAAAAATCCCCATTTCGTTCAGCCAAGGTTGGAACGGAGGAGAAGGTATCCCAGAGCTGCATGGCACGATTGAGTTGAGTGCTTAGGAAAAAGAAAGTTCGCTGGCGGCCGTTATACACGTGCGGGATGACGAGTGGCCCGCCGAGCCTCAAGCTAAATACGTCCCCGAAACTGGGAAATGGGACCGAAGGTATGCCGACCAATGAATACGGGTGCGCATCCCAAACTCCATTGTCGTAGCGATTGGTGAGGCTTAGGTGCACCTGATTCGCGGAGAGGTTGGAAACGGTTTTTTGCGTCCACAGGTCTTCGATACCTTGGCCAAATTCGGTGGCATCACCGGTACTCTGGGCCTGCTTTGATTTCTTGGATTTCTTCGAGCCCCCGACTTTGCTTGCCTTGGGGCTAGCCGCGGTTTCGCCTCCACTCTGTCCGGGAAGCGGGAAGTTCCCCACACTGGAGGTGGGAGCACCGTTCGAGTTCGAGGTCGCTGCGAAAACGACGGCGCTGCTGAAACTACCGGTGCCACCAAGGGTAGCGGCCCTATTCACGGTTCCACTTATGGAGACCGCATCCGAGGATGAGGCGTCACCTAAAGTCGAGGAAATGTCGCTTCCACCGGGGACCGCGGCAGAAGCGTCGAGCGTCTCGACTTTCTTGTTCTTCTTGGAATTCTTTGCGCTCTTTGTGGCATTTGCCGGATTCGTCGCGACAACTGCGTCATGCGCAGCCTCCGCGCCTTTGGCATTTGCTGCCGGGGGCGTGGATTCTGCGGCGGTTTTATTTTCCGCCGTGCTCTCCGTGGATTTGTCAGGTGGCGGCGCGCCGGCGAGCGGAGGCTTTGCATCCGCTGAAGATTTCGTTATTTCCTCAACTGAAGGGGAAGTCCCAACGTGGAGCGTGAACTTCGCCGGTACATTGGCGCCACCTGCAAAATCCATTTCTGTCTGACTCTTGCTGAAGCCCAGCTGCCGAACTTCCAGGCGGTAGCGGCCGACAGGCAATCCTCGAAAGGAGAAATTCCCGTCGTCATCGGTCCAGCCGACCCAGGAGTGACCCGTAGGAAGATGGACGATGTGTACGGTCGCTCCGGGGACGGGAGCGTCAAGGGTCGTTCGAACGGCACCAGAAACGTTTGTGGTCGAAGGCGCAGAATCGGCTTCGATGACGGGGACCGATCCCGTCACTGGAATTGACTGGCAGAGAACATTGCCCGGTAGAAGAACAAGCGCAGCTAACGCCGCGAAACAGAGCCCGCATTTTTTCACAGTATCCCTCCCGCAACTTAAAACGCCCGCATCGGCGGCACGAGTCCATCAAGACAGAGAACAACCTTTGCTTAAATTGGGTGGATAGCTGCTGCGAGATCTTCTAGGCGCCGATAATTGAATTACAACAATTTCGGTGAAATACACGCCATTGAAATACCGTGCCGCACGAGGCCGGGTTAATCGTGCAGACAGCTTCCATGGGAAACACCCATGGTCGCGCATAGTGCTCGATGCGAAAAATTAAGTCAATATAAATATCAGGTAAAAATGCGGTTTGAGAGTACTAGGCCTACCATACTTCTCAGCTCTCGACTCTGAGCACGAATTTCAATTTTTTTCGGCTGTCAGAAACATTTTGTAGCATTATCTCGCTCCTTGACGGCATTAGCGCAACGCTGTTCACATTCTTTCTGCTCCGGCGATATTTGTGAATCCGAAATATTCAGCGTCGCGATCAAATCTGACCGAGTGAGAATCCATCGAAGCAGTTCTGCTATTCTATAATTCGTTGCAAAAACAAATTCTGGCCCGGGCATTTGGATTTATTGGGAGGACTGGCGATGGGGAAAACTATGCGGGGTATTTCGCTGGCGGTGATTAGTGTTATCGCGCTGCTGCCGCAAGCTCGGAGGTTTTCCGGCCTAAGAATTGAGAACGTCGCGAGTAAATCGAATTTCGGAGCGGTCAACTTAACGCGGCCCAGCTCCTTACGGCCCAGCGGTTCGATTGCGACTGCGCCCAACTTAAAGATCGCATTCATTGGTGACACCGGGAAAGGGTCAAATCAGCAAGCGGTTTTGAAGCTCATCAAGTCTGAGAGCGCACAGGCCGTGTTGCATCAAGGTGACTTCGACTATGCGAACGACCCCGCAGGATTTTGGACCTCGGTTGACGGGGTATTGGGGCCGAACTTTCCGTATTTCGCGTCTGTTGGTAATCATGATGCAAGGAGCTGGCCGACCACCGTCCACCCCTCCTACGCTCAGTTCCTTAAGGATCGCATGGCACGAATTGGGGTGACACCCGATCCCCCAGACCTGAACCATGAAATGTACTCGATAGAATTCAAGGGACTTAAGGTTGTTTTTGTGGGACAGGAGAGAATAGGAGATCGCACCTACGCCCCTTATATTCAATCCCAACTCAACGCAGACGACCACATCTGGAAAATCTGCAGTTGGCACAAGAACATGACGGCGATGCAGGTTGGGGGCAAAACCGACGAAATGGGTTGGGGGGTCTATGAGGCATGCAAAAACGCTGGGGCCATTATTGCGACGGGTCACGAACACAGCTACGAGCGCACCAAGACGCTTCTCAGTATTCAGAATCAAATTGCGGATCCGGATTCACCTGACCCCAATCGCCTGACCGTCTCGCCCGGAAGAACCTTTGTGTTCGTTTCAGGTCTCGGAGGAGAGAGCATTCGCATCCAGAGACGGTGCCTGCCAACCACCGCTCCCTACGGCTGCAAAGGGGAATGGGCGAAAATCTATACTTCAAACCAGCATGCGCAGTTCGGGGCTCTGTTCATTACGTTCAATGTGGATGGTAACCCGAATAAAGCACACGGCTACTTCAAAAATATCTCCGGCCAGATTGTAGATGAGTTTGACATCACTAAGGAAACTAAACCGGCGCAGACACCCTCGCCTTCTCCCGCCGGCAATTAGCTGATCGAAGATTGGCAAATCGCGGCAAATTGAATCTGGGGGATTTGGAATCTTGGGCGAGGCATTCGTTATTGGGAGGATCGGTGAGATCTTAAATCAGATACTTTCCCGGCGAGAGCCGAAGCAATTTGTTTTCCGTGAAATCGCCCATTTTCGATAAATATTTCGCTGGTGGCATTTCCACCGATCACTACCCCAGCGAGATAGATCCCCGGGACATTGCTTTCAAGAGTTTCTGAATTGATTGAAGGTTTATTCGTTTGAGCATCCAGCGAGATCCCAAGCCGGCGCAAAAAATCGAAATCGGGATGATATCCGGTCATTGCGAAAACCTGTCGGGCTGGAAGCGCCCGGTCTCCGTCCTTTCCGCGAATCCAGACGCACCCCGGCTCAAAGCGAATTACGTGGGTTTCAAACAACCCGTGCACTTGATTAGCGCGAACCCGGTTTTCGATATCCGGTCGAACCCAATATTTGATGTTCATACCGAGTTCAGCGCGCCGATGGACGAGCGTGACGCGCGCACCGCTTCGGAAGAGTTCTAGAGCGGCCTCCGCAGCGGAGTTTTTCCCACCGATAACCACTACCTCCTG
Organism: Candidatus Acidiferrales bacterium; assembly: GCA_035308165.1. Classification (GTDB taxonomy): domain Bacteria; phylum Acidobacteriota; class Terriglobia; order Acidiferrales; family UBA7541; genus DASTCZ01. Next base: position 12,908 of record DATGHC010000057.1, read on the forward strand.
ATCCCAAAAGCTGTGCGCTTCGGTGTAGTAATGGGAGACGTGCGGCAGATCCTCACCAGGGACACCGAGTCGATTCGGAAGATCGTAATAGCCAGTGGCGACGACGATATTCCGCGTGTGATACGTGCCCCGCGAGCCGCCGCCGTCACGAGTGTGGAGGACAAAACTGCCATCGTGGCCTTCGACCCTTTCAACCGTCTCAAAAAGCCGCAAATCAAGTTGATAGTGCTCCGTCGTCTTGCGGTAATACTTTAAAGCATCGACACGGGTGGGCTTTTCGGTCGCGCAGGTCATCGGCAAGTCGCCAATTTCCAGCAATTCCGGAGTGGTAAAGAAAGTCATATTGACCGGGTAATGAAAAAGAGAATTGCACAGGCAGCCCTTGTCAATCACCAGAGGGCGCATCCCCGCGCGTTTTGCCTCGATGGCGCTGGCCAGCCCCGTTGGACCGGCGCCAATGCAAATCAGATCGTAAGACGAGCTCATGGGTTGAGTTTCCTACGAAGGTTAGACTGAATGCAAATAGGCGCTCTCGACTGCGATTGGCGATCGCGATTCAAACGGATGATGCGAGCCGCGCGCGGATAGCCCGACTCATGGTCAGGACATCCGCGGGCCATGCCTGGAGCGACTCTAAACGTTCGAGAGTTGAGGCGACGCGAGATGCCTCTTCTGCGTTCAATTCAAATGACCCTGATTCTGCTTCCGCTGCGCTCCGCAATTTGACCAGCAACTGTTCGTCGGGGGTGAGCGATTCCTTGCCAATAAGAGGAGTGAAATCCAGCGTGAATCCCTCGCCATCGGCAATCAGCATCGTGGGATTGACGGCGCGTACGACTGCGACGATCGCAAGAATCAATTCATCGCTGGTGAGTTCGATCTTCAATTCCCTTCCTCACGTAAGAGGCGCAAGTAACTTCTCCAAATCGCGGCGAAAATCAGCAAGCGCGGCCAATCGTTCCGCCGTCGCTTCGACTTCCTGCTTCTTCCAGACAAAAAGGTCGCGCGAATCCCTGCGCACACGGACACTCAAGTTGTCACCCACCATCCAGCAAGGCTCCCCGAAGAACCGCATACCGCCCTGTGGGACCGGAGCCAGTAATGCGGCGCAATTACCCCGACGCACCCCGGCCGAGGAAGCATACAGAGGAAACGCAACAATCGTAAATCCACTCCTGGCTATGCGCTCGAGGATCGTTATCTGTTGAGGGGAAAGGTCAAGCATGAATTTGAATTTAAGGGGGGATCATTTCGACGCCGTCGCAAATGGACAATCGCCCGGGCAAAAAGCACAAAAGCCAAGAATGCAGACGCAAATCAGGCGACGGCTGGGCCGGCGCCAATGTGCGTCTCTTCCACTTCAGCAAGTACCGCGCGAAGCGAGGATGCGAGTTCCTCGCGGGAAACGTGGCTCTTGCGAAATTGAATACGAATGCGGAATGCGCCGCTTTCCGGTTCGTAGTTGAAGATAAACGGTTGTGGGCGGGGGCCAATCTCGCTTTCCTCGCGCCGTTCACGACGAGCTTCATCACGCGTGAGGCCGCCTTGAATGATACGCTGTACCGCCTCAAGCATCTTCTTCTCGTTTGGCTGACGAGCCACCTGCAACAGCAGCGATTTGGAGACGATGCCGCGGTCAACGCAGCGCTTCCGGATGGCGTCCGGAATATTCCGCAGCGAGAGCGTTTCGGTGACGGATGACCGCGCGCGGCCAATTTTCTTGGCGATGTCATCGTGAGTGTAATCGAAACTCTCGGCAAGCCGATAAAGACCGTCGGCTTCCTCAAAGGGGGTCAAATCCTTGCGTTGAATATTCTCGATGAGCGCCAATTCCAGTGTTTCCGCATCATCGGCAATTTTCTCGATGCAGGGCACTTCACGCAAGCCAGCCGCGCGAGAAGCATGGTAACGCCGCTCGCCGGAAATAATGTGGTAGGAATCCTCGCGAGGAACATAGCGCACCAGCAGCGGTTCAAGCACGCCCTTCTGCTTGACAGATTCAATTAGCTCGCTCAAATCGCCCAGCATCTTGCGGGGCTGATCCGGATTCGGGCGAATCTTATCCACCGGAATCATCCGCCCGATTGCTGCGCCGCTAAAAGTTGTTAGTTGTTCGACGTAATGCGCGTCATGCCGCATCTTGAGAGTGACGGGCAATCCGATCCTCTTCGACACGTTGGATGACCTCCAAGGCCAGCTTGCGATATTCGAGCGCGCCCGGTGATTTCGGGGCAAAGCTGAAAATAGTTTCTTTATAGGCGGGGCTTTCTTCTAGACGCACGTTTTTAGAGATGCGCGTCTTGAAGAGCACCGAGCCGAACACGGAACGTATCTGCTCATCCGTGTCGCGCGAAATATTGGTGCGCTTATCAAATAGAGTGATGACCACTCCCAAAACCTTTAGCGCAGGGTTGGGCCGGGCGCGAATGCGTTCATACGTCTCCAGCAAATCGTCGGTGCCCTCAATCGCAAAGTATGCGGCCTGGATCGGCACCAGTAAGTGGGACGAAGCCACCATCGAATTCACGGTCAAAATGCCGAGTGCGGGCGGGGTGTCAATGATCACGTACTCGTAATCCTTCAGGATGGGCGCAAGGGAATCCTTCAATTTATAAGGCGCGTCGAATTGGCCCGCAAGTTGCTGCTCGAGTTTGGCAAGCGCGAGCCTCGCGGGCGCAACCGACAGCATCGGATCCTTAGTGGGCTTGATGACACTGGCGAGGTCTACACGATTGTCGGTGAAAACCTCAAACATGGAGATGGGAATGTCCCGCGATTCAAAGAAAGCAATGGTCGAATTGGATTGAGGATCGAGATCAATCAGCAAGGTGCGCTTTTGGCGAAGGGCGATTGCCGCGGCCAAATTGATTGCCGTGGTGGTCTTGCCGACTCCGCCCTTCTGGTTCGCAATCGTCAGGATGGCGGTCATAGTGAGCCCGCGCAGGAGCAGGCTAATGGGCTGGATCTTCTCCCCGAAATGTCTCCGTGGATTCTCAGAATACTCTTCTTTGCCTGTTAGTGGGCAAGCAGCAACCGCACAACTATATGTAGTCGCATCTCCCGGCTTGACCCTAACGGGTAGTCACAATTTACCTACCCGAGGCGTTTCGTGCAAGCGAAAAATGAATCGAAACCTCGACCGGTCTATGCCGGAAGAAAGCCGCCGCCCTCGGCGAAAGAAGAAGTGCGGTCGCGGTCCGGCACGAATAATCGCGATCAACGAGGCGAGCTTCAAAGACTAGATTATTCAAAGTAGAGAAAATGAGAGAGGGCAGGCCATCACATCTTGTAGCGGCCGAGGTCTTCGTCGGAGAGATTTTCAAGCCACTTGCGCAACTCTTCGCTGGTGTTACGTTCGGAGATGGTGCTGGAAACTTTTGAGTTCTTCAGGACCTGTTCTTCCACGAAAATCGGACAATCCACGCGCAACGCAAGTGCCAGTGCATCACTGGGCCGCGAATCAATGGACATCGTCTGGCCATCGCGTTCCACCCAGATCAGTGCAAAGAAAGTATCATCGCGCAATTCGTTCACGACCACCTTTTGAACGCGAACGTTTAGCCCCAGAAGGACGTTCTTCAACAGGTCGTGCGTCATGGGGCGTGGCGTCTGCACTTTCTCGATTTCCAGAGCGATTGCATTGGCCTCATAAATCCCCACCCAGATGGGGAGAATGGCGGACCCCTGCGAATCTTTCAGGACCACGATAGGAGTGTTCGTTGAAGGATCCATCATCAAGCCGCGAATTTTCATTTCGACTTCCATGATGGCCTCCCGAGTAAGGTGACCGCAAGCCTAAATTACGTGATGGCCCACCACGCTGTTCGGGCCAGCGCCCGTGACTTGAACTAGATGATATTGTCCCAGAAGCCCGGAGCGCAGCGAAGTGAAATTTACCATGCGATTGCTTGATGTGCGACCTGCCCACTGGCCATCGCGCCTGGACTGCCCGTCCACTAGGATCTCCACCGTCTGGCCTATCATGGATTCATTGCGCGCGGATTGAATTCGGCGCTGATGCTCCTGGACAATTGCAAGCCGCCTTCCCTGCTCTTCTTCCGGGATTGCGCCGGTCATGTGTTGCGCGGCCGTGTTGGGCCGTGGCGAATATTTGAATGAAAAAATGCTGTCGTATTGCGCGGCGTCAAGCAAGCTCAGCGTGTCGGCGAAATCCTGTTCCGTCTCGCCTGGAAAACCAACAATGATGTCCGATGTGACGCTGATGGGGCGACGCGCCCCGCGAATCATTTGAATGCGCTCCAGATATTGATCCCGTGTATAAGTGCGCTTCATTGCGCGCAAAATACGCGTTGACCCGGACTGCACAGGCAAATGTACATGGTCGCAAATCCCGGGATGCGCATCGATGGCCTGCACAATGTCGGCCCCAAAATCGCTGGGAAGCGAAGTCGTGAATCGCACCCGGCGAATTCCCGAGGTCTCCGCCACAGCAGTAAGCAATTCGCTGAAGCTCATGCGCCGCGGTGATGGATCCCGATAGGAATTGACGGTTTGACCGAGCAACTGGATTTCACTGTACCCTGAGTCCGCAAGTCGCCGCGCTTCCATCAGAACATTTTCGCTGGCGCGGCTGCGCTCCGGGCCGCGCGTGAACGGAACAACGCAATAGGTGCAAGCCTTGTCGCAGCCTTCGATGATTGTGATGTAGGCGCGGAAGGGATGGTCGCGCCGGGTCATCTCGGTCTCAAAAGTTTCGTCGGTGTCTTTGTCGAGACCGGTGACACGTCTTTCACCTGCTTCCAGCCTGCCGATCAAGTCCGGCAATTTCTGATAACTGGCCGATCCACATACCAGGCTCACCCACGGCGCCCGGTCGAAGATCACTTCGCCTTCCTGCTGCGCCACGCAGCCTAGCACGCCGATAACCTTGCCTTCATTCGCGTCACGATAAAGTCCCAGTCGCGAGAACACCTTGTGCGCGGCCTTTTCCCGGATGCTGCAGGTGTTGTAGAGCACCAGCCCGGCTGCATCGGGACTCTCCACTTGGCGGTAACCGCGCTCCAAAAGGACTCCGGCGACTTTCTCGGAGTCGTGGTCATTCATCTGGCACCCGAAAGTTTCCAGATAGAACGTACGACCAGTTCGGTTGTCGGGCAAAAGTGAATGCGCCTGTAGCCCAGGCTTGGCAGTCAGTGCTTCCAGCCGAACATCAACTCGCGAATTCATCGACGCACTCAAGGTGTTGAGAGATTATCTTAGCACAGCAAAGTCGCCGAGATTTTGGCCCAATCTCACTTTGAGGTCGCCTTTTTGCTTTGCAACTGTACAGTCGCATGATGCTGGTATCACGCTTCTTGTGGTGGACAACGATTACTTTAGGGCCTGCACGATCGTCTTTCGAGGCGGCTCGCGATATCCGCATCTGGTGAGTGATGAAGGCAAGCCGAATTATTTGGCCGGATTGATTCAGCCGCGTGCGATGAATTGAGTGAGCTCCTACTCACAACATCAATTGGATTCGTTGCTTCCCATTCACCAGAGCAGCTTCAGGCCAAATTGTATCTGCCTGGATGTAGTGGACGTGCTTGTGATTTGGCCGGCGGTGGGAGATTGTTCCGGGAAGGTCGGGTTCGGAGGAGCTTGCAAAACATTGGTGATGAGACTCGGTGTGTTGAAATTGGCGTGATTCAAGATATTGAAAAATTCCGCCCGGAACTGAAGCCTCATGCCCTCACTCAATCGCGTCTCCTTGAACGTGGAAAAATCCCAGGTCGCCAGGCCCGGGCCAATGAAACTATCCCTCCCCAGATTGCCGTAGAAGTTGCTGTTGCTCGGTGGCGCAATGAACGCAGCGGGATTAAACCACTCGCCCGGCTGACCCAAGACCACTGGACCGGTGAACGCCGGGTTCAGGAATGGCCGCACTGGATTGCGGGAGTCGCCATTATTCGCCGGGTTGTAGCTGAGCTGCGGGGTAAATGGAAATCCCGACTGCACGGTGACGATCGAATTCAATGTCCAGCCGCCCAAAATTGCGTTCGCGAACCCGTTCAGACCGCCCAGGAAGTGCTTCCCATGGCCCACCGGCAATTCATAGCTTCCGTTAATTCCGGCGGCATGCCGGACGTCAAACGTAGCCAAGCCCCAATCCACGCGCGGATTGTAGGGGTCCGAAAGCAGAGCCACGGCATTGTTCGCCGCTGTAGCATTGAGCGAATCGCCGTCGTCCAAGGTCTTTGACCATGTGTACACGCCTCGAATTGAAAACCCCTGGCTGAAGCGGTGATTCAGATCTACTTGAAACGCATTGTAGTAACTCGTGCCCTGGGAGAACCAGGTCCAAGTGTTGGCAAGCGAAGTGTTTGGCTTCGTGCTGGTGGGATTGAAAAGTGTGCCCGCGGGCACAGGTTGCCCAGCCAGTGCGCCGAACACAGGCAAAGCAGTGCCGGGATTTATTGTTGAGGGAAACACCGCGGGGCACGGGGCCGCAGGACAAACAACGGGAACAGGTGCATTGGCGTCGAGTCCAATGATCTCGTGGTAGCCGTGATTGCCGACGTAGCTAACGGTCAGCGAAGTGTCGTGAGTAAGCTCCCGTTCGATCTTGAGCGAATAAGAGATGAGCGTGGGAGTTGCAAGGCCGGGCTGAACGCCACCCGGCAACAACAGCGCAAGCGGACTGGTGGGCGGCGGCGCGCTGCGCTGGATTGGGTTGCCTCCAGGGAAGATATTGTTGAGGCTTGTGGCGCCGATCGTGAATGTTGGGTTTGACGGGCCATTTTGATCTAGGCGATAACCCAACGCGTCCTGCAGGTCGTTATATATCCCGAATCCACCGCGAATGACGGTCTTCCTACCAAATGGGCTCCACGCAATGCCAACTCTCGGCTGCGGCAGGAATGTTGCGCGGTTGACGGTGAAGGCAGAATTTCCAACTTGCGGCAAACAAACGGTAGACGCAGGCTTGGAAGCACATACGATTCCAGAAGCGCCGAAGGTGTAATTCGCCGCAAGCCCGTGCGCTTCACTCAAGCCTGAGCTGGACTCAGCGCGGAAACCCAGTGAGACAGAGAGATTCGAGTGAACGCGGATTACGTCTTCGGCATACCAGGCGCCGAAGAATGAACGCCAGGCCATCGGCGTCGGTGAGGGGTCATACAAAAAACTGGCAGTTCCCGCCAGAAAATTCGGCAGGCCCGTGAAGGTCAACTGGCCAAATTGGCTGAGAGCGAGCACTTCGTTGGACTGAAACGGTTGAATCCACGCGCCAAAGCGAAGCTGGTGACGGCCTTTGGTAAGCGCAACATCATCGGCAAACGAATAGAGATTGCGAGCAACGCGCAAGTTGCTTCCATTGTTGCTCCCGGCCAGTCCCAACTGCGCTTGCGGATTGGAAGCCTGGCTGCCGCCAACCACCACTGCGCCCACGGGGAGCCCCGCCAAAAAGCCCGGCACCGAAGCCGCCGCAGTTCCAGGATTGGGTTCGCCGGTAAAGAAATATCCAGCGCGAGAATAACCAACGCGCGCGGTGTTCAGCAGAGTAGGGGAAAAAATGTGCGTCTCCTGCAAACTTAGGACCTGCTCCCTCAATGTCAGCAAATCCGTGCTGAAGGGATCGAGGGGTGTTGCAGTGTTGGAGAAGCTATCGTCAACCGTATAAATCGCGCTAGCGGAATCCCGATTTGAAAAGATGTGGTCTACGCGGCCGGTTCCGAAATCTTCGCGGATTGATTGCAATGGGCTGCCAAGCACCTGGGCCACGCCGTCGCCGCCAGCCGTAACCTTGAAATCGGGAGCACCGGGCGGGGCAATGGGCCACAAGTTCAGCAATCCCAAGTTTTTTACACTCGCTGCCGCGTCCAGCCGGGACTGGGAATCAGGAACAAACGCCACGGATGTCTGGTGCAAGCTCTGACGGAATCCTTCGTAGTTGGCGAATACAAATGTCCTGTCCTTCTGAACTGGGCCGCCGATCGATCCGCCGAATTGATTCCGCTGAAAGGGGGGAGCCGAAGTACCCGCGTCGAAGAAGTTGCGCGCGTCCAAGGCGCTGTTGCGCAAGAATTCAAAAATCGAGCCGTGCCACTGATTCGTCCCGGACTGCGTCACGATGCTGACCTGGCCGCCGGGTTTCTTGCCGTACTCTGCGCCGTAGTCATCCCGCAGAATGTTGAATTCCCTTACCGCATCGATCCCCAACAATTGGCCGCTGGCTCCGCCGGGAGTCATGTTGTTTTCGGCCGCGCCGGTAAACTCAATTCCGTTCAAGAGAAAGAGGTTTTGCTGCGGCCGGTTGCCGGAAACGGAGAACATGTTGGCGGTCGTCGAATTGGAAATACCGATCCCGCCGGTCTTCTCCCAGGTGAAATTCACCACGCCGGGGTTGAGAAGAGTCAGTAGATCGTAGCTTCGCCCATTTAACGGAAGGTTCTTGACCTCTTTCTCTCCCACCAGGCCGGAGATGTCCGTGGTCGACGGGTCAACAGCGGAAACCTCTTCCGTTACGGTGACCCGCTGGGTGACTTCTCCGACTTGGAGCGAGAAATTGATTCGGGCCTCCTGGCCCACGACGAGATTTATTCCGCTGCGGACGATGGTCCGAAATCCATCCTTGGTTACTGTTACCTCATAACCGCCCACGGCCAACTCGAGGAGCTCGAATCGCCCCGCAGCATCCGTTGTGGTGTGGCGAACCGCGGAGGTCTCCAGGTCTTTTGCTGTCACGGAAGCCGCTTGAACCGCCGAGCCGGATGCGTCAGTGACTACGCCAGCCATGGCTGCCGACACCTGAGCAGGCGATGTTGGCACGCACAACAGGTAGAAAAGCGGCAGAAATAGAACAAAGCTGAGCCTTAGCTTAAAATAATTGCAAAACATGAGTACCCCCGGGAGCGAGCTGCCGGCTTAACGGTTTGACACGCAAAAATGATGTGGTGAATATATCCGTCTATATCCGATATGTCAAATCGATTCTATACGACTTAAGAGGAAGAGAACGAAAGACTCCGATGGGCTTCTACGCGTGGAAGATAACCGAATGAATCGAATCAGACCTGTAGCAACATCACTTCGGTGGACTTAATGAGAGCAGCAATTGTCTGCCCCGGTTTCAACCGCATTTCACGAACTGCGTCCGCCGTAATGATTGAGGTAATCTTCTGCCCTGCCACCGAAAGAGTGACCTGCGCCAGCAAGCCAGAAATCTTGATGTCCGTGATTCTCCCCACCAGCTGATTGCGCCCGCTGATTCGCCGGAAATCAACGCGTTTCCGAGTCACATCTCCCTTGTCACGGACCTTGTAAAGGAGCTTGTCTATCTCTGCTTCCGGCACCCGGTGGTGCCCGCCCACCGTTTTCACTGTGCGCAGCTTTTTCTTGTAAATCCACTGCTTGACAGTGGGGTAGCTGATCCCCAGAACACGGGCCACTTCGCGCGGAGTAAACAATTTCTCTTGAGCCACTGGCTTTCGCAACCTCCCGCAACTTTGTATGCCTTACCACGCTCGCCGGTCAACATTTATTCATTCCCGCCCGCGTTTTAGGGGTTTTGGGGATGTGTCGCATAGTGCATCAATTAGGCGCATTTTCGCATCGAAACATTTGAAGAGCCCTTGGGCGTGTGCTACGGTGTTTTGGGGCATTCAGCAACGCGAGAGGGGGGAACTATTCCTGTTTCTGCGCTTTTTTCTACATTTCTAATTCTAGACGGGCAACTCCCAGTATTGTTGCAACAGACGGGTTGGGTGGCGCGCACCATTTTGCTCATCTTGTTCTTCTTCTCACTCTTTTCCTGGGCTTTGATCTTCCAGAAAATGAGTTTATTCAGCGGCATTGAGCGCGAAACCACCCAATTTCTTAGAGTCTTCCGCGCCGGACGCGGCTTGCCGGACCCAAAGAGCATTGGCGATGGCCGCTCCCCTCTGGAATCGGTTTACTCCGCCGGGTTCCGGGAGTTGCAAAGCCAGCTCACCAGCAGCAATCCCCACGGGAAGCTCAAGAGCCTGCAGGCAGTCATCGTCAACATGCAACTCGCTTCGGCGGACCAGGTCCGCCGGGTGGAGCGATACATGCCGTGGCTGGCCACGACCGCTTCTGTGTCGCCCTTCATTGGTCTGTTTGGAACCGTCTACGGAATCATGGACGCATTCTCAGGCCTCAGCACCGCCGGCGCAGCAAGCCTTCAGGCCGTCGCTCCGGGAATTGCCGAAGCCCTGGTCACCACTGCTGCAGGATTGTTTGCCGCCATCCCTGCCGTCATCGCGTACAATCAGTTTGTGCACCGGACCAAAGATCTCGCCGCGCGCATGGATAACTTCTCCATGGAGGTCGCCGCGCAAATCGAGAAAATGAGCGCCTGAGGCGCCTTTAACACCATGCCGCAAGTTTCACGACAAACCGGAACGTCGCTCTCAGAAATCAATATTGTCCCGCTCGTTGATGTTGTCCTGGTGCTACTGATTATTTTCATGATCACCGCACCCATACTCCAATCAGGCATACATGTGGATCTGCCGCAAACCAAGACTGTCCACGACATGCCCGAAGCCCGCGTGATTGTCACCATTGACAGAGCCCAGCTAATTTATTTGGGCAACACCGCGGTCAATATCCACGATTTGGGCGCAAAGGCCCTGCAACAACTAAAAGATCCCGCGCATGATGCGGTTTACTTGGAAGCGGACAAGACAGTACCCTTTGGCGTGGTAGCAATAGTCTTGGACCACCTGAAGCAAGCGAAAATTGAAACGGTCCAAATTGTCACCGAGCCGTTGCACGACCAGAATTCGGATCACTAACGAAGATGGTTCAAGCCGCGCCACAGTTCGCCGATCCAAGCCTGAAGGGTAAACTTGTGTGGTCAGCCACTTTGCATGCTTCGCTGGCCGCGGCAATCTTGGTCTCCGCTCTCATCAACAGGACCGGCGATAGATGGGAAGGGTCGTCAGGGGACTCAATTTCCGTCGGAATGGTCGGTTCCATCCCCGCTATTCCCTTACCGAAACCTGTGGCAGTAACTCCCAGCCGCGTCGTGGACGAAACAAAGGGGCTATACAAGGACGAGCCTACTCCCAAAGTTGTTCCGCCGGTAACAGCTCAGCCCATTCCAGTTTTCAAGGACAAGAAACCGCCCAAAATTGTACCCTCGCGCCCATCAAAGGTTCTGGAGGATACTGCCCCCCCTCCGACGAACGCGGTTCCATATGGTGGCGGGGGCGCCCCTACTCTTCCCTATTCGGCTCCGGGGAAAACAATCGTTGGGTCAACTCAGGGCGACATGTCATTTCCAGGATCGGGTGGAGGCGAGTTCGGTTCCAAGTACTCCTGGTATGTGGACGCGGTGCGCAACCGCATCGGCAGCAACTGGCTGCAGTCGATGGTGGACCCTTCGGTGCGCTTTGCCCCGCGCGCAGTCATTACTTTTCAGATTTTGCGGGATGGCACTATCGCCAATATTCAGATTTTGCAATCGAGTGGCAACAAATCGGTCGACGACTCTGCGCGCCGGGCCATTATGAGCTCGAGCCCTGTGAGCAAGTTGCCAGGCGACTATTCGGCTCCGTTGGTGAATGTTCAATTCTGGTTTGATTTCAAGCGGTAATCTGTTTCTCGCGGTCGCTATAAGGGGGATTTATTTTTCGCATGCGTCGCAAAATCATACCTATCGGCATTGTTGGAAGACTAGCAATCCTCTTACTGATGCCAGTTAGTGCATTCGCGCAGAAGCCTGACTGGTTCACCACGGGCACAGGCATGGGCGTCCAAAAAGCGCGCATCGCTGTCGCAGATTTCGCTCCCGCAAGCCCAGCCGCACAGCCGCTCGGGAAAGAGTTCAGCGACGTAGTCCGCAATGACCTGGACTTCAGCGGCATCATCGATATGGTCAGCCAGAGCATGTATCCGACGCAAGTCCCCAGCCAGCCCTCGGAGTTGAATGCACAGGCATGGAGCGACCCTCCGGCCTCGACCCAAGCAGTGGCCTTCGGAAATTTGAGCGCCAGCGGAAACGCTCTGACGATTCAAGCCTGGCTTTACGATGTGCATAATACGGCCGCACCACCGATGATCGCCAAGATCTATCGCGGAGATGTGACCGATGCGCAGGTCCGCCTTTTCGCCCACCAGTTCGCGGATGAAATTGTTATGAAAATGTCCGGCGGAGTCCCCGGCATCGCCACTACTCAAATTGCATTCGCCAGTTCGAGGACCGGCAATAAAGAAATCTGGGTTATGGATTACGACGGCGCGAACCAGCACCAGCTTACTTCGTTGCGCTCCATCGCCCTCACGCCGCGGTGGTCGCCCGATAACTCCCGCATTGCCTTCACTTGCTGGGCGCCCGGGGTCCGGAATGTAGTCAGCGCGCAAATCTGCATGTATTCCTTGATCACAGGAAAATTAATCTCTTTTCCGCGATGGTCGGGGACGAACAGTTCCCCCTCTTGGTCTCCCGACGGATCGAAAATCATGTTCATGTCCAGCATGCAGGGAAATCCCGAGTTATATATAGCGGACTCGAACGGTGCGCACCCCAAGCGGCTTACCTTCTCAGTGGGCGTCAACACTTCCCCGGCTTGGAATCCCAAGACTGGCCTGCAGGTCGCATTCGTCAGTGACCGTTCAGGGAACGGCCACCCGCAGCTTTACACGATGAACGCGGATGGTACCGGGGCCGAGAGAATTGAATTGCAGGACGCGGGCTACGTGATCGATCCGGCATGGTCTCCCAATGGACAGCTGCTGGCCTTTAGCTGGCAGCGCCCCGACGGAAATTACGATATTTATGCGATGGATATCGTCAACCATCAACTTGTGCAGCTGACGCGGGACACCGGCCGCAATGAACGTCCCTGTTGGGCGCCGGACGGCAGGCACATTGTGTTTGAATCCACGCGCACCGGCAGTCGACAAATCTGGTCGATGCTTGCGGACGGAACGCAAGCGCGTCCACTCACGACCCAGGGTTCAAATGAATCGCCGAGTTGGTCGGCGCCACGCCAATGAATATCACTTGGGTGAAATCATTGTCCGAGCCTGTTGTAAGCGCACACGGATGCTCAGATTTGTTCATGTCCTGCTTCATCCCTTTTTCTCAAGGTGTTAGGATACTTTCGGCAAGATTTCCTTTTAATACGCGCGATCTGAAATCAATATGGATATCCAATTCAATCTAGGAGGAAATTGAAAATGCTCAAACACTCGTTCAGCAGGCATGTCCTGCTCGGCCTGCTGGCGATGGCTCTGGTTAGCGCATCGTGCAAACAACCAGTGAAGCCCGGCCCATCTCAGCCGATTGCTCAGACCCCGCCCCCGGCAGCGGCCGCACGGCCAACGGTGACACTGCAAGCTTCATCTACGTTTATTCAAAAAGGCGAGAGCGCGACCCTTACCTGGTCCTCCACAAACGCCACTTCTTTGGTTGTCTCCCCCAGCGTTGGAAGCGTTGCTCCGGAGGGGTCCGCCAAAGTGACACCTTCCGATTCGACGACCTACACAATCACCGCAACCGGCCCCGGTGGCACGGCCGACGCAAGCATTCGCATAACCGTTGGCGCCCCTCCGGCTGTGCAGCCGGAAACGCCCAAGGAATCGATAGACACGATCTTTCTGCGTGAGGTTAAGGACGCGTATTTCGATTACAACAAGTCGGATCTTCGTCCTGATGCACGCGATGCCCTTTCGCAGACAGCTCAGTTCCTGCGCCGGAACCCGGATATCAAGGTGACCATTGAAGGACATTGCGATGAGCGCGGCACCACTGAATACAACGTCGGCCTGGGTCAAAGGCGTGCCGACACTGTCAAGGAGTTCCTAGTGTCACTCGGGATCTCGGCGGACCGGCTCTCCACCACCAGTTTCGGCAAGGAAAAACCTTTCTGCACGGAACACGAGGAGTCGTGCTGGCAACAGAATCGCCGCGGCCATTTCGTCAAGCAATAAACGGTCGCAGATAAACAATACGAGCCCCTGGCTTTCGATTGGCGAAGCGGAATTTAATCGCGGGAGCCAGGGGTAACCTTAAATGGAGGTACTCAGGCCTTGCGGCCTGCGCTGCAAGTAAATCTTACCGGCCCTAATTTGGAGGCATTCATGAAGAGAAAGCAAATAGTAATTCTTCTCGCTGCAGCCATGGCCGCAGGGGCTATTGGCGGCACATTATTTTCTCCCGCGCCGGTGGGCGCCGTGGCCAAGGAAATGATTGAGCTTTTGACCGGAGTGAACCAGATTCAGCAAGGTCAGCGCGACATGCAAAGCTCGCTGGACACCAAGTTCACTGTCCTGAAAACACTTGTCGATCAACAGAGCGACGCCGTTTCGAAACTGAATGTATCCATCGGCGCGCTCCAGAAGACCATGCAGGACCTTCAAGCCAACTCGGGCGCGCAGCTCAATTCCATGACCACGCAAGTCCAGGGTGTTTCCGACAATATGGGCGAGCTCCAGCAGCGGCTCGGAAAAATAAATTCGCAGCTTACTGATTTGGCGGGAACCCTTCAAACTTTGGATGCCAAGGTTTCCGCGCTTTCCCAGACCCAGCAACCTGCCACTCAAAACCCCGCGACCGGTACAACTTCCAGCACTCCGCCGGGAACAGTGCCATCCAACACGAATCCGGCTTCCCTGCCTGGTGGCAATCCTGCCACCAGCGCGACACCGCCACCATCCTCGCAAACGCTTTACGACAACGCTCTGAACGACGTCCTGACCAAGAAATATGAATTGGCCCAGCAGGAATTCCAGGATTATCTGAAGTATTACCCGACCTCCGACCGCGCCTCGAACGCCGAATTCTATCTTGGAGAAATTGCTTTTGCGCAGCAGCATTGGGCGGAGGCGCTCGACCGCTACTCCTATGTAATCGACAATTTTCCCAAGAGCTTCAAGTACGACAATGCCTACTTCAAGCGCGGCTTGACCTATATCGAACTCGGAAAGAAGGCTAACGGAATCGCCGATCTCCGTACCGTCGCGCGCAATTCTCCTAACTCGGCCGAAGGAAAGCTCGCCCGGGATAAATTACGTGAATTGGGCGCCTCAGTTACCGGCGGCCGCTAGACAGGCAGAATCCAATTTTCCCCTGTGACGTTTTCCAAATCCCAGCCTCTATTTTCTGAAGGAACCCAGGCTTTTCACTTTGAAAAGCCCACTGGCTGGAAATTCAGGTCAGGCAAGCAATCGACACGACTCTGCTCGACCCACCGCACAGACTCCAGCCAATTTGCGCCTCATCACTCCGCGTGTTATCTTTCATCTCAACCATCAAACTGGTTTTCTATCGCTAGAGAAGAACTAATCCGCAGGAGGAACGATGTCGGTCAATAAAGTTATCCTGGTCGGCCGTCTGGGAAAGGATCCGGAAACCCGGTACACGCCTTCGGGACAAGGCGTTTGCAATTTCTCTCTTGCCACCGATGAGACCTTCAAAGACCGCAACGGCGAACGTCAGAAGCGCACGGAGTGGCATCGCATCGTTCTGTGGGGCAAGCTGGCGGAAATCTCTCAGCAGTATCTGAAAAAGGGGATGCTCGTTTACATCGAGGGCCGCATCCAATCGCATTCCTGGGACGACAAGACCACGGGTCAAAAGCGATACGCCACTGACATCGTCGCCAACGTAATGCGAATGCTGACTTCGCGCGCGGAATCCAGTGGAATGAGCCATTCGGCCGCCGCGGCCGCTTCCGGATCAGCGGACTCCGAGTTCAATCAGGGCGGCGGAGACGATACAGCCTCCTCCGCGCCGGGCCCGGACATCTCCGACGAAGATATACCATTCTGATTTTTGCTGATTAGCTCTCTTGCGGGCTGCCGGATGCCGGCGGCTCGTCGTCAGACTCTGCCCCGACTTCAGGTAAGGTGGGCAAAACCTCCGATGCGATTAACCGGTTCGTAACCGGGACATCTCTCTTGACCTTGCCGTCCCGGAACTCCATGATTCGTTTGGCGTATTGAGCGATGTCCGGTTCGTGTGTGACCAGGACCACCGTCAATCCATATTCAAGATTCAATCTTTGCAAGATGTCCATAATTTCAACAGAAGTTCGGCTGTCCAAATTTCCTGTCGGCTCGTCGGCAAGCAGGATTGAAGGACGATTCACCAGTGCCCGGGCAATCGCAACGCGTTGCTGCTGCCCTCCGGAAAGTTGGCTCGGATGGTGATGCGCTCTGTCCGCAAGTCCTACGCGCTCCAACGATTCTTTCGCTCGCGCCTCGCGCTCTTCTAATGTGATTCCCGCGTAAATGGTGGGCAACTCCACGTTCTCCAGCGCTGAGGTGCGCGAAAGGAGGTTGAATCCTTGAAAGACAAATCCCAGTTTGTGATTTCGAATGTGCGCCAGCTCGACCTTATTCATCCCCGAAACGTCAACCCCATCCAGGAAATATCGCCCCCGTGTCGGCTTGTCCAGGCAGCCCAAGATATTCATCAGGGTGGACTTCCCCGACCCGGACGCGCCCATGACCGCCACGAACTCGCCTTTGTGGATTTCCAGCGACACTCCACGCAGCGCATGCACCTGGATTTCGCCCAAGTCATACGTCTTGTGAACGCCTTCCAACCGGATTACAGCGGCGGCCGTTTGTGCAGCTCCGGTGTTATCCATTGACACTACCGCAGCTTGAGCCATAGTTCGCCTTCAACCTCTCCATTAATTCACTCTCTCCCAATTGGAATGCTTGCGGCGGGGAATTATACCTTCAATTGCTGCCACTGCTTCTCTTTTTACGTTCCTCATCAATTTTGCGAAGGAACTCTTCAAATTTAGGAAGCTGCTCCGGGGTTAACACCGCCCGGATCTGATCGCGCCCTTGCTTGCGCACTTGGTCCATTTCCGTGACCGTCTGCTCATGCACGGCAGCATATCGCGTAGCAGTCTGAGACAGAATTCCGTCGAGCTGTTTCTGCTGATCCGGCGACAAGCTCAGTTCTTTCGTAATCCGCTCCACCTGGGCCTGCTGATGCCGCTGCTGCGCCACTGGGCTGCGATCCACAGGCGGCCTATGCATAATGCCGGCACCGAACACGCGGTATCCCTCGAGGTATGTCCCGAGCACGCCGAGTGCTACACCCAATACAAACACAGCCAAAACCAACAGCACCGCGACTCGCTGGGGACGGTCGCCTTGCGTTTCACCTTGCATGATTGCGCTCCAATATAGACGTCAAAACTTCGTCTTTCGATTGCGGTTGCGGCTCCATTTGCGGTTGCGGCACGAGCTCGTAGGCTTCCGCCTGTGTCGCCACCGCCGCCTGATTACTCTGGGGCACCACATACGCATAAACGTAAATCGTCAGCGCCATGACTGCTACCGCCGCACCCATGGCCATCCGCGCGGCCAAATGCTCCAGCGGCAGCCAAAAAACCAGCCGTTGTGATGCCCGGCGGTCCTCTTCGAATCGAATTGCTGCGAGAACGCGGGTTGCGAACCCGGGCCCGGGGCCCTCAGCGGGCTCCAGCCCCCAGTGCAACAATGCCGTGCTCAACGCCACAGAGTCCAACGCTTCTCTGCAATTCGCGCAGCTCGACACATGCAGCGCCAAATCAGCGCTCAGCGAGAGACCTACTCCGCTCTCCGTCGCGCGCTCTACTGCGTCCTCCAGTTTCGCCTCATAATTCTCACAGGCGCTCCTGGACGAGTTTTTATTCCACATGACTGACCTCCACCATCCATCTCCGCCGGGCCAATTTATGGATTCCCGCCGGCCTTCTTTGCTTTCCCTGTTGTACTTCCCTTCAGGCGCCGCCGGTAAACTTCCACGAGCCTTGCGCGCGCCCTGAACAACCGAACTTTCACTGTGTTTACATTAATTCCCAGCGTCTCGCCGATCTCTTCAACCGAGAAGCCCTCAACTTCCTTCATCACCAGCATCGCCCGATCCTGCTCATCGAGTTCATCCAGCAGCCGTTCAACCAATTGCCGCTGCTCGACTCGCTTCAACGCATCCTCAGGCGACTTCAGGGCCCCGAATGACTGCTCGCTGACTCCCGCAAGCTGGCGGTTCTGTTCCTCGCTCAGGTCGGCTTCATACACCAACCGGCGTACCTTCTTCTTCCTCAGGTAATCCCAGCATTCGTTGACCGCAATCTTGTACAGCCAGGTCCCGAATGCCGACCGCAAGTCAAAACGTTTCAGCGAAAAGTACGCTTTGACGAAAACTTGCTGCGCTACGTCTTCGATGTCTTCCCGCCGCCGGAGGATGCCGCCCACTACGGCAAATATCCTTTGTTGGTGCTTGGCCAGAAGCGCTTCGTAAGCCGCAACTTCGCCCTTTTGCGCATTCAGGACGAGCTGCCGCTCCTTGGCCGCGGCATTTTCCGCCGTCTCAGACCGCTTTCCCTTCTCTTCCCTATGTGAGACGTTGATTGTCATCTTCCGGTTACATCCAGAAATTTCTTCTGTGTGCTCAGTTTACTCTTGCGGTTGCAATATCCGTCTGCAATAATTGCTGACATGATTATTGGCGACCGCCTTCGCGTCCTGCGCGAAGAAAAAAAACTCTCCCAAGGGGACATCGAAAAGCGAACGGGACTCCTGCGTTGTTACATCTCTCGCGTCGAAAATGGCCACACGGTTCCGGCCATCGAGACACTTGAGAAAATGGCCCGCGCTCTTGAGGTTCCACTCTATCAACTCTTCTATGACGGCGAAGAGCCGCCCAAATTGCCCAACTTGCCCAAGCGCAGATCTTCGAGCGACATCGTGTGGGGCAGCGCTGGAAAGGAAGCCCGCTTCCTATCTAAGTTTCGCCGCTTGATGGGCCGCATTGAGGATCCAGACCGGCGCTTGCTTCTTTTCATGGCCCAGAAGCTGGCCACGCGGTAAATTGACCGGGATCCGTCCCCTTCTCCGGCATCCCAGCGGCCAGCTTGCCTCACTCCCATTCAATTGTGCTAGGTGGTTTTGAGCTGATGTCGTAAACCACTCGATTAATCCCCGCGACCTCATTTACAATCCGTGACGATATTGTTGCCAGCACATCGTTGGGAAGACGCGTCCAGTCCGCAGTCATGGCATCATCTGAATCCACCGATCGCACGACTACAGTCCATCCATATGTGCGGCCATCGCCCATCACTCCCACGCTCTGCACGGGAAGCAGAACGGCAAATGACTGCCAGGTTCGCTCGTAAAGCCCCGCCCTGCGAATCTCCTCCACGATAATCGCGTCTGCCTCGCGCGCCAGCTCCAGCCTTCCGGGGGTAACTTCACCGAGTATTCGTACGGCGAGACCGGGGCCCGGAAAGGGCTGCTTGGTGAGCACCTCCGCGGGCAATCCCAATCCTGCTCCAATGCGTCTCACTTCGTCCTTGAATAAATCACGAAGCGGCTCGATGAGCGAAAAGGGCATGTCGGCTGGTAGCCCTCCTACGTTGTGGTGCGTTTTGATCGTAGCGGAGGGCCCTTTCACGGAAACCGATTCGATCACGTCAGGGTAAAGCGTCCCTTGCACCAAGTATTTCAGCTGTCCCGCCGATTCATTGGCGAGGCGCTTGGCCTCGTCAACGAACACCGCAATAAATTCTCCGCCGATTCTCTTCCGCTTCTCCTCCGGATCCGTTACGCCCTTGAGGCGAGCCAGAAAACGCTCCGAAGCATCCACCCCCACAACGTTCAATCCCATCCGGACACGCAGTAATTCCAGCGTATCCCGAAATTCATTCTTCCGCAGCAGACCTGTATCCACAAAAACGTTTGTCAGTTTGTCTCCGATTGCCCTGCCGACTAAAACTGCCGCTACCGCAGAATCTACTCCCCCACTTAACGCGCAGATTACGCGGTCTTCTCCCACTCTACGCCGGATGGATTCCACCGTTTCGGCGATGAACGACGCGCCGCTCCACTTTTCCTGCGCCCCGCAAATCTTAAAAATAAAACTTCGCAGGATATCCGTCCCGCGCTCTGTGTGCTTCACCTCAGGATGAAACTCCACTGCAAAGATGCGCCGCTCGGCATCTTCCATCGCGGCGATGGCATTCTCGGTCTTGCCGCTAATGCGAAATCCCTTGGGAATTTCCAGCACATGGTCGCCGTGGCTGTTCCACACTCGCAATTTCTCCGGCATTCCATTCAGAACTCCAAAAGTGTCCTGGACTTCGAGCAGCATGGGTCCATACTCGCGTCGTCCCGCTCGCTCCACTTTGCCGCCCAGGGTGTGAGCGATCCACTGAAATCCATAGCAAATTCCCAACACCGGCACATTCAGCGCGAGCACCCCCGGATCACATTTTGGCGCTTGGGCGTCATACACAGAGCTTGGCCCCCCCGACAACACAATTCCCGCTGGTTCCAGCGCGCGTATATCTGCGATCGGCGCTGTGCATGGCAAGATTGCCGAGAAAACCTGTTGCTCGCGGATCCGCCGGGCGATCAGTTGCGTATATTGTCCGCCGAAATCCAGCACCACGATTCCGCCGCGCTCGCTCTTTGGAATTGCTCCCCCCACACTCACTCCTGCTGCCGCCATCGAGCCTCCCGGTGCACGCACAATTATTTCACGACCAGATTCACAAGCTTGTCCGGCACCACAATTCGCTTCACAATCTTCTGCCCGTCCAGCATTCCCTTAATGCGCGGTTCGGCGAGTGCCCTCGCGACCAGCGAATCTTCATCCAGGCCTACGTCCACTGTAATTTTCCCGCGAATTTTTCCATTCATCTGAATAACCACTTCCACCTGCTCTTCCGCGGCGAATTCCGCACGGAATTGTGGCCACGAGGCGCGGATCAATCCTCCGCTGTGGCCAAGCATCTCCCACAATTCCTCGGCAATATGCGGCGACATGGGAGCAAGCATCAGCGTCAACAGCTCCAACACTTCCTTGATGACCGTCGGCCTTGCACCCTCCGCCAGTGGTTCCTGAACGTGAATCTCGTTTACCAACTCCATCAGCAAGGCAATTGCCGAATTGAAGTGCCACCTCGTTTCAAAGTCATGAGTCACACGCCGCACGGTCTGATGAGTCTTACGCAGCAAAATCTTTTCCTTATCACTGGCTCCCGCCAGGTCGCCTACTCCCGCAGCGTGCTGGCGCACTTCACCGCCGTGATGTTCCACCAATCGGAATACACGGTTCAGGAACCGCGCGCAGCCTTCCACACTCTGCTCGCTCCATTCCATATCTTTTTCCGGAGGCGCTGCGAAGAGCGTATAGAGACGCCCGGTGTCCGCACCGTATTTATCCGCCATTTCCATGGCGCCGACTACATTTCCTTTCGATTTTGACATCGCCATTCCGCCCTTGAGCACCATTCCCTGGCAGAAAAGACGCGTGAATGGCTCGCCCGTGCTCACTAGTCCCATATCGCGCAAAACTATCGTAAAGAATCGTGCGTACAACAGATGCAGTATGGCGTGGGTGATTCCACCGATATACTGGTCCACAGGAAACCAATAACCTGCAGCGACTGGATCAAACGGCATCTTGTCGTTGTGCGGATCGAGGTACCGCAGAAAATACCACGACGAATCCACGAACGTGTCCATGGTGTCGGTTTCGCGCCTCCCTGGCCCGCCGCACTTCGGACACTTGATGTTTACAAACTCCGCTGTATTCGCCAGCGGTGATTGGCCCATCCCGGTGATGGAAACTTTTTCGGGTAGCCTCACCGGAAGCTGATCGTCTGGCACTGGCACCATACCGTCGCGTTCGCAGTAGATTACCGGGATCGGCGTACCCCAGTAACGCTGCCTCGACACACCCCAATCGCGCAACCGAAACGTCGTCTCGCCTTTGCCAAATCCATGCGCATCGGCATCGGCGGTCATTTTAGTTATGGCGTCTTCGGAAGTGAGGCCGGTGTACGGTCCTGAATTCACGAGCTTTCCGTACTCGCTCGACGCCTGTTTTAGTGCCGTGTCGGTCAAAGGAGCGCCTTCCAATGGTTGAATCACAATTGGAGTCGGCAAACGGTATTTCGTGCAGAAATCAAAATCGCGCTGGTCATGTGCCGGCACAGCCATGATCGCCCCAGTCCCATATTCCATCAGCACGAAATTGCCGACCCAAATGGGCAGCTTCTCTTTTGTGAACGGATTCACCGCGTCCCGGCCTGTTGCAAATCCGACCTTTTCAGCCGTGGCCACGTCCTCATCTTTCACCGAAGTCTGCTTCATCGTATCAAGCTGCTTTTCCGCTGCAGCGCGGTTCGGCGAACCAGCAATCAATTCCTGAACCAGCGGATGCCCCGCCGCCAAAATAATCGCCGACGCTCCATAAATCGTGTCAATCCGAGTGGTGAAAACCTCGATGGATTTCCCCGTCAGCCCCGCCACTTCAAACCGCACACGAGCGCCGCGCGACTTGCCAATCCAATTTCTCTGCATGGTAATGACGCGTTCGGGCCACCCGTCCCCCAGCACGTCCAACCCGTTTAACAATTCATCCGCATAGCGCGTGATCCGGAAAAACCATTGCTCAATTTCCCGCGCCTCCACCGGAGTATCCTCGTGCCGCCAGCAGCATCCATCCACTACCTGCTCATTCGCCAATACCGTGCCGCATTTCGGGCACCAGTTCACGCGGCTCTTTTTCCGGTATGCAAGGTCACGCTCCAACATCCGCAGGAAAATCCATTGGTTCCACTTGTAATATTCCGGATCGCAAGTCGCGATTTCGCGTCGCCAGTCGTAGCTGAATCCAAATCGAAAGCAAACTCTCTTGAACTCAACCACATTCCCGAGGGTCCATTCACGTGGATGGATCCCGCGCTGAATGGCGGCGTTTTCCGCGGGCAACCCAAACGCGTCCCAGCCCATGGGGTGCACTACATTGAATCCGCGCATGCGCCGATAACGAGCCACCGCATCGCCAATGGTGTAATTTCGCATGTGGCCCATGTGCAGTGTGCCCGATGGATACGGCAGCATCTCCAGCGAATAATATTTCGGCCGGTCCGGATCGGCATCCGCCTCAAAGGCGTGCTGCTCCTCCCAGATTTTCTGCCATTTGGCCTCAACCGCTTGTGGATCGTATTCCGCCACGGACTTCAGTTCCTCTTCCCTTTCTTATTTCTCGCCTTCCCCCGCGTCACCCTATTCTTCGCGCCCCCCCTTTTCCCTTCTCCGCGCGATCTCTGCTTTCTCCGTGTCTCGGCGTTGAAAGCTCTTGTCTTTGATTTTCGCTTTCCCCTCACCATCGAAAACCCATCTTCCGCGTCCGGCATCTGCTCCGCCGCCACACCCACACACTTCCACACTGCTGCCACGTTCCTCCGGTCATCCCCTGGGGAATCGATCGGCGTTTCCAATAAGAACGCTCTCCCCGGTACTCGAGTTGGAGAAAGCAACGGATGCCTCAAAATCCTCTCCATGGCTTCCAACCCGATCTCTCCCTTACCAATATGCTGGTGCCGATCCACTCGCGACCCAAACTTTGTCTTCGAGTCATTCACGTGCAATACATGAACCCGATCGAGCTGAACGGTTTTCTCCAGATGCTGCAATGCCTGCTCCAGCCCGTCCGCGGTATGGATCGGATACCCCGCTTCAAACGTGTGCGCAGTATCGATGCAAACGCCCGCGTCAATCTCCCGAGCGCCTTCTAGTATGGCCGCCAGCTCCTCGAATTTCGACCCCACGGCGTTTCCCATCCCCGCGGTGTTCTCCACCAGAATTTGTAGTCCCTTCAACTTCAATCCTCTCGCCGATTGCCTTAGCGCTTCACCTACATCGCTGGCCGCACGCTTGATGTCGCCATCGCGCGCAGACCCGGGATGCACAATCACAAAATCCGCCCCCAACGACATCCCTCGCAGTAACTCATCTCGAAACGATTGTATGGCCCGCACGCGAGCCACAGGATCTCGGGCCGCGAGATTGATCAGGTAGTTTGCATGAATCGCCACCGGTCCAAGGCCCAATTCCGCCCGGCGCGAGCGAAATCGCGCCGCATCGGCTTCAGGAATCAGCGCGCGTCCTGGACGGGGCCACATCCGCGGGCTGCTGGAAAAAATCTGCAACGCGTTGCAACCCAGTTTCTTGGCAATATCGAGGGAATTGGCGATGTCACCGGCGATGCTTGTGTGGATGCCTATGCGAAAACTGCCGTCAAGCCAGACGGCGGGTGGAGGAATCGGTTCGGGCTCGGGGCGGTACTCATCCTCTGCGTCGTACACCAATCCCGAGCTATGTATCTCGCCTGGCATTTCTCTGGGGCCCGCTGCGAGAGCAGCGAATCACCCATTCTAGCTGAGGTTTCGGCGCTTGCCTAGCCGCCCCTCCTTTCGGCAATAATCGAGCGCGCTTCACTCATTTCTGAAACGCTTAATCTAGTTCCGTCCACCCATCATCGCCCTGGGGTCCATTACCTTGAAATCGGGGGGAATCGCGAACAGATTATCCGGCTGTGCTCCCTCCACAATATTTTTCAACTCAAGGCTGAAGCTATCCCCAACCGTTTTAACTGGAAACCGAAGCCTCATGTCAACCCAGGCCGTGCTGGTGGTTGTGCCCCCATTCGGAGATTTGGATGTGATGATCCATTTCTGACACTCGCGCCCATTCACGGTTTCATTCCCGGCAGGCGCGCAAGTCATGTCGGCCGAGACGGAGCACGGATGCTCCGGATCAAAAGGCTTGGAGGTGTCAATCGGCGGCTTTGGTCCCCCCATGCCCCTTCCGGCCATCCCCGCCATCGCGCTCATGTTCATGGCCATTTTTTGGTCAAGCATGAGGATGATCGTTTCTTTGGTCTCAAGATTGATGATGGTCGCCATATTCCCTCGACCGCCCACGTTCATGTCTGTTCGGAGCCGCGCTTTGCCGACATAAATCTTGCCCGTCATCGTCTGCGGTGCGCCCAACCGTCCCTGCGTGGTCATAATTTCGTCGGCGGAAAACGGCACGGTAAACATGGCCGGTGCCTGCGCATTGGCATGCCTCGGGGTGTAAACCACGCCTACGAACACCATTGCCACAATTGCTACCCAGGACAAACTTCGCATTCTGTTTGAAAATTGCCCTCGATTCACGCTTGCCTCCAATTTGGACATTATCCTTCCCCGGGAATGTTCCGGGCAAATTTTGTTGCTAGAAAGTCTAGCATGCCCTCACATCACTGAGTAACGCCAATTAGGATCAACGATGCTTAGTTCAGCTCTCCCTTGCGAATTGCTCATTCCCGGCAATTTGCGGCCCCTGTTCCAGTTGCAGTAGACTGCTGTGTTCCAGACGCCTTAAAACAGCTCACTGAGTCGGGTACTTCATTATTTTCATCTGATTAATTAAAGGAGCCGTCATGCTGGTCGTAATGGATGCGCACGCTACCCCAGAGCAGGTCCGCGCCGTATGCGCGCGCATCGAAGCGGCGGGAATGAAGGCCCACCCCATTCCCGGGACGCTACGAACTGCCATCGGCATCACCGGCAACACTGGCGTGGTGGACATCGGAACGCTGGAGGCGATGGCCGGCGTTATCGAATGCATCCCGGTCAGCAAACCCTACAAACTGGTCAGCCGCGACGTGAAGGAAGAAGACACTATCATTCGCATCGCGACCCCTTCAGGAACAGTCGAGATAGGCGGCACATCGATTGGCATCATTGCGGGACCTTGCGCGATCGAGTCGAGCGAGCAGGCTCTGACCATTGCCAAACACGTTGCGGCCTCGGGCGTGAAGTTATTCCGCGGCGGGGCTTACAAACCTCGGACATCTCCCTACAACTTTCAGGGATTGGGCGAGCCAGGCCTGAAAATCCTTGCTGAAGTTCGCCAGCGGTTCGGGTTGGGAATCGTCACGGAAGCCGTGGACAACGAAAGCCTCGACCTGGTGGAAAAATACGCCGACATCATCCAGATTGGCGCACGCAACATGCAGAACTTTTCGTTGTTAAAGCGTGCGGGGCGCGCCCGGAAACCGGTCATGCTCAAGCGCGGTTTATCGGCAACTCTCGATGAGTTTCTGATGGCCGCCGAATACATCCTGTCCGAAGGCAACTACAATGTAATTCTCTGCGAGCGCGGCGTGCGCACATTCGCTGATCATTCGCGCAACACGCTCGATCTCACTGTTGTCCCCGCTGTGAAAAAACGCAGCCATCTTCCAATCATTGTGGATCCCAGCCACGGCACTGGGCGCCGCCACAAAGTGTTGCCGCTCTCCCGCGCCGCAGTTGCTGTCGGAGCCGACGGTATCATGGTGGAAGTCCATCACGATCCCGATCACGCGCTTTCCGACGGCATGCAGTCCATCCTGCCTGACGAATTCCTCCGCCTCACCGACGAAGTCCGCCAGATTGCCGCCGTCGTCCATCGAACGATTAATTAGTGGTGCGGGACTTTTTCTGAACTACTTTCCGGCGTGATCAATTTCAAATTGCACCAACTTCTTCAGGCTCTCGTAAGGGATATTCGCAAGGCCCAGGACTCTTCTTCCGTTGATAAAGATGGTTGGGGTTTCATGCACATCGAGCGACGTACCGAAATCCAGGGATTTCTTGACCCGCGCCTCAGTCGAGGGAAGCGCGGCACAGGCGGTCATTTCGTGCGCGTCCAACCCGGTTGCGGTGGCGATCTCTCCTAGTTTACTGTCCACGTTTTCCAGCGTAATGCCGGCCTGATTCTCAAAAACCGCATTTGCATATTTCCAAAACGAAGATGGGTCCAGTTGTCCGGCGCAATCGGAGTATTCCGCGGCCTTCATGGCCCAGGGATGCATTGATGCAGGCAGCGGAAATTGCTGGAATACAAAGCGCACCTGCGGAAAATCGGCGACTAACTTCTCAATGATCGGTTGTGAAGCCTTGCAGTGGGGACATTCCAAATCGCTGAACTCGACGATAAGAATTGCTGGAGTTTGCGATCCTCGCGCGGGCCCATCCGCGAACACGAGCTTTGCTCTATCCTGCAGAAAAGGATTAGGTCCGAACGGAATCATCTCGCCGATAATGGCGTCTTGCGTGTCCTCGGAGAGATACATGTGCTGCGCGGCCTGCTTGTTTATGGAAATCACGACATCGGCGACGCCGGGAATGGGTGAAGCTCTTATTTCGATAACGGCCCAAGAGATGGCTGGTTCGTATCCGAAAGAGCGTGTCATCGCTGCGTCCACTTCCTCCTTGGTCGGGAGTCTGGAGCCAGCAGCGGACCGCGAAGCTGGAGCGGAATCTGCGTTGGCTCCCGGCTTGGCCGCAGCCTTTTGGCCCAAAGCCGGAAATGGAATAGCACTGCTCAGCAGTAGGAGTGCAATAACCCTCTTCAATTTGACACCTCAGTAGGCAATCCAACTCATCAATCGCTCCCAGCGCTAAGGAATTGCGTGGGACTACTTAAAAATAACACAATCGCCATGCGGGAGAGGAAACTCCATAGAGACACACGGCCGCAAACGCTGAACGGAGAAAGCACACCCATCGGAGCGATGAGTTACTCCTCTCGCAGAGCACACATCGGGTCGGTGCGCGCGGCACGGAGCGCGGGCAGGAAGCAGGCAGCAAACGCTGCGATCATCATGACGGCGAAGGCCGAAGCAAATGCGAGGGGGTCATTCGGGTTCACTTTGTATAACAGGTTGCCGATTAAGCGCGTTAGAGTCAGGGCCGCCGCCGCACCCACCCCTAATCCAATTAGAGTCAATGCGAGCCCGTGTGACATCACGTGCCACAACAGGTTAGAGGGAGTTGCCCCCAACGCCATGCGCAGGCCCATTTCACGCATGCTTTGCGATACGGCGTAGGACATGACGCCGTAGAGGCCGATCGCGGAAAGTAGCAACGCCAATCCGCCGAGGATACCCAGTAATGTTACGGAGATGCGCTGCGACCATGTGGAGCGGTGAACGTGTTCGGCCATGGTGATTACAGCGCGAGGAGCAAGATTGGTGTCCAGAGCGCGCATTTCGCGGGCCAGCATGGGCATGATGGTTTCAGGCTCAAGAGTGGTGCGGATATTCATGCTGGTTCGAGCAGAGAAATTTTGGCGCAATGGCACATAAAAGAACGGCCGGGGGATTTCGGTGATGGAATTATATTTTGAGTCCTTGGCAATGCCAATGATTTGCATCCAACGGCCTTTGACCTGTACCCGCTGGCCGATGGGATCCTTGCCGTGCCAATACTGTGCGGCCATGGTTTCATTCACGATGGCGACCAGAGCCGCGTTTTCATTGTCACCCAGAGTGAATTCCCGGCCCCTCACAAGCGGAATCCCCATAGTGGCCAGGTAGTTGGGGCCGACTTCGTTGAACTCCAGGACAGGTTCTTCGCCGAGGGGAAAAGGAGAGCCATCTAAATTAATGGGCGAATTAGAAAAACCTCGGCCAATGTAAAGCGGGGTGATATTGGCGAAGACGGCGGACTCGACACCGGGAAATGCCTGCACTCGACGGATCAGCTCATCTTGAAAGGCCTTAGCGCGCGGAGTGTCGTAACCCGAGCCGAACAAATCCACACCGGTCGTCAGCACGCCTTGCGTCGAAAATCCCGGGCTCGAGGATTGAATCCCACGAAGGCTGCGAAGCAGCAGGCCGGCGCCAACCAGCAAAACAAAACTGAGCGATACCTGAACGAGAACTAAGGTCGAGCGCATCCAAGACTTACCGCGACCGCCGACAACGCCGCCCATTTCAGTTTTCAGCGCGGAGGCGAGGTCAACCTTGCTGGTTTGAATCGCCGGCACCAATCCAAAAAGGACCGTGGAGATCAGGCAGACCGCCGTGCTGAGCGCGAGAACACGGAAATCAATTTCGCCCGGGAAATTAATCTGGACTCCGCCAAATGACGGGAAAAATAAGACCAGCAGGTGGCGGCACCAATTTGCGAGCAGAAGACCTCCCACCGCGGCGATTGCTGTAAGGATTAGACCTTCGGTGAGAAGCTGTCTCAGCAAGCGGGTGCGTCCTGCTCCCACTGCCAGCCGAACCGTCATTTCGTGGCGGCGCTTGAATGACCTGACCAGTAATAAATTCCCGACATTGGCGCAGGCAATCAAGAGAACGAAGACAACCACCGCGAGCATGATTCCAAGAGTTGGTAGCATGGACCCGGCGCCATTGAAAGGCGTTTGCCACAAAGGCCAGAGTTTGATGCCGCGGCCGCGATTTGTTAGCGGATAAGCATCTTCAAGGCGCCCCGCGATGGCAGACAATTCCGATTGAGCTTGTGCGAGAGTCACTCCAGGCTTCAGGCGGACGAAAGATTCGACCCAGCGCGCGCTCCGATCTTCCAATTTGTACCCGCCGGTCTCAAAAACTTCTTCCATCGAGGCAGGGACCCAGAACTGCATGGCGTAGCCAACAAAGGTGCCGACGAAACCCTCCGGGGCGACGCCCACGATTGTGTGCTGGATGCCGTTGAGGCGCTGCGTTTTCCCCACGATAGCAGGGTCGCCGTTGAAACGATCTTTCCACACCCGGTAGCTGATCACCGTCACAGGATGAGCGTTGCGGCCGGTATCCTCCTCAGGCTGGAATCCTCGGCCAAGAACAGGATGAACCCCGAGCGCGTCGAAATAATTTGCGGACACGATTTGACCGACGGAATTTTCAGCCCGGTCGCCGATGCTGAGTGTAGTGCCCATGATCTTGCCGGTAATGAAGGATTCGATGAGCGTTGAGTTCTTCTGAAAATCAAGGTAATCGGGCCACGAAACGCCTTCCGTGCCGGTGGAGCCGCGAGCAGTCCCAGTGACGGCATACATTCTCTCCTGGTGGGCGACTAACGGATAGGGACGGAAAAGGATGCCCTCAATCCAACTGAAAACCGCGGCGTTGGCGCCGATTCCCAAGGTCAGGCAGAGGATGGCCAGGATGGAAAAGCCCGGAGAGCGGCGCAGCATTCGGAAACCGAACCGCAAGTCCTGACCAAGTTTTTCAAGGAATTGACCACCCCAGATTTCGCGGGTGATTTGTTGGATCGTTATGCTGTTGCCAAAGTCGCGCTGAGCCGCGAAGCGAGCTTCGTTTTTAGACATCCCGGAATTTATTTGACGTTCCAGCTCCAAATCCAGATGGTCTTGCAATTCGCGACTGAGGTCTCCTTCTCTCTTATCCCGACGGTCCGCCATTTGAACCACCTCCGCCACTGCCCATCATGCCTGGCATGAGGGTGACATATCCACTGTAGACGCTCTACAGTCAAAAAGGTTACATCTGCTGTGGGACCGCTGGCTGGAAGCCTTCGCACCAGCGACCACGCCGCAATGTTTTTCCTTCGCAAAATTGATCGGATTGTGGATAGAATGTGCGCGATTCCCGGATATAGGAGAAACCATGAAAAGGAATAATGCGCTTTCCCTCACGATTCGTGCGGCGATTGGGTCCACAATAATTCTTGGCGTGATTGCCGTGCTGCCGAGCGCGGCGCAGGCGCCCAGCCTGTCGGATATGTACGCGCGGATAAAAGCGGAAGAAACGAACAACTCAAAAATTATGTGGATTATTCATGAGGTTGCCGACGTCCATGGACCGCGGGTGACCGGCACACCCAACTTGAAGGGTGCGGATGATTGGGCCGTCAAAACCATGACTTCCTTTGGATTGTCGAACGCACATCTGGAGCCATGGACATTTCAACCGCCCAGCGCGGCGACACCGGTGGGCGGCTGGGACAATTTGCTTTTGCAGGCCGACGCAGTTTCTCCGTTTCATGGACAGTTGATGGTAAAGCCGCTGGCATGGACGCCCGGAACGAAAGGCCCGGTGACTGCGACAGTGGTCCAGATTACCCCCCCAGGAACGGGCGGCGGTGGCGGCGGATTCGGAGCTGGGCGCGGGGGCGCGCAAACGCCTGCGGCCCCGGCTTGGGCTCCTCCGCCGATGCCTCCCGCGGCGACACCGGCGACCTCGGTACAGCCGACGCATGCGGAGTTGGACGCCTACCTAAATTCGGTGAAAGCAAAGATTCGCGGGCACATCGTGATGGTCGGCAAACATGTCGAGGTGCCGGAGAATTTCTATCCCGCACCGCTTCGCCGGACAGAGGACGATTGGAAGGCACAATTCGATCCGAATAATCCAAATGTTGGGCGCGGCGGGCGCGGTCCAGCGCCGCAACTCGGGCCCGACCAAATGACCGGTGCTCAGGTGCTACAAGTGATAAATGAATTCCTGGTGGATAACGGTGCGCTGGTACGCATAAACGATGCTGGTCGCGAGCATGGAATTATTATCGCGCAGCAGAACAACAACTATGACTCGACGCGAGTGGTGCCCACGCTGGTAATGCGGAATGAGGACTACGGGCGCATCTCTCGCATTCTTGCGGATGGAACGCCGGTGACACTGAAGATCAACATTCTGAACCAGGAATATCCCGACGGAAAAACGTCCTATAACGCCATTGGCGAGATTCCGGGGACGGACAAGAAGGACGAGGTTGTCATGCTTGGCGGACATTTCGATTCCTGGCATGACGCAACGGGAGCGACCGACAATGGAATCGGCTCCTCGATGATGCTGGAGGCGATCCGCATTCTGGCGGCGCTGCACGTTCAACCGCGACGGACAATTCGTGTGGCGCTGTGGAGCGGAGAGGAAGAGGGGCTGCTCGGCTCATTGGCTTATGTGAAGCACCACTTCGGCAGCTTTGAGGAACCGAAACCGGAGTTCGCGAAGCTGGATGCCTACTTCAATATTGACTCGGGAACTGGCAAACCGCGTGGAGCTGGCGTGTTTGGCCCTGCCGCGGCGGCGGACATGGTTCGCGACGCAATGATGCCTTATCAGGATTGGGGATTCATGGGCGCTCGCGCGAGCAACAGCCGTGCTACCGGTGGAACCGACAGTACTTCATTCAACAACGCGGGGCTCCCGGGAATTGGCTTGAACCAGGACGCCTTTGATTATGGATCGTTCACGCACCATACGAACCTCGACACCTACGAGCGGATTTATGAGGAAGATGTGCGCGAGGGCGCGGTGGAAATCGCCTCGGCGGTCTATGCCATTGCGATGGCGGATAACATGGTCCCGCGATTCTCGGCGGCGGATATGCCCAAACCGGTTCCTGAACCGGGCCCAGGTGCGACCGCAGTGCCGCCGACACACAAACTTGGAGGGGGAACTCCTGCAGGCGGGAAAGGCGGGCGCGGCGCGAGTACGAAGGGAAACGGGGGAACGAAATAAATACTCCGCGCGGAAACTAAAATCCTTCAGGTGTTGAAAACCCTGATTTGTAAACCGATTAGGTCGGACCCAAGTCCCCGACCTGCTGAAGACACCGCTACGTACTCATAATCGGTAACTCAGGCTAAGTGTTGGAAAAGATAGATTCCGATGCGGTAGGCGGCGTAGTAGCCGAATGGAAACAGTTCAAGCGAGTAGTGTCCGCAGGGAAGCATGATCTCCTCGTGCGGAACGTTTTGGCGCCGCAACTCTGAAAACATTTCCGCGGTAAATTCCGGCCAAAAACTTGGATCGTAGCGGCCGCCGATGGCCAAGAAGGGGCGACCCGCTCCCTCAAGCTTGTGAAGGTACGGCATAGGGCTAACTGGCGACCAGTAATACCGCAATTCCTCGGCGGTGATTTTTGTGCGCATCCCTTCCCACACGTGCGCGGTGGTCATCCCAGTTCGCACCACTTCCCCGAAATAAGTTGAGACATGAAGGAAACCGCCGGCGCTGGCCAGAGGCTCGTGCGCCATTGTGATGCTTCCCACCGCGGAGCCGATGCTCGTGCCGACGATTCCCAACTTGTGATAGCCCTGCTGATTAAGCCACAGCAGGCAGTGGCGCACATCCTTTACTGCCTGGCGGCTGGCTTGCAGCGTGAGTCCTATATTGGGGCCGACGAGATGATCCGCGCGCTCGTGTCCCGGGACGGCTCGGCGATCGTGATAAGGCATGCTGAGCCGCAACACGCTTATGCCCAGTCTGTTTAGCCATTTGCAAAGGACAACCTGCCCATGCCACTTGGCATTCCAATTCGGCAGGAGCACAACCGCAGGGCCGGTTTTTCGCGCGGGAAAAAACCTCGCATGGACAAGATTATTTTCCTTCCAGTTCGACTCCACCGCACTCGTGAAGGTTAAGACGCGTTCCCTGTGGTGACCGACCAGAGTTGATTCCAAGCGGTAATCATTGGCCGGCGAAACGAAGAACCAGTCGTCGCTATGAGCAATCGTGCTGGGAACCCACTCCGAGAGGAACCCACGCGGGTCAGGCTCATCGGCGCGGCCACCGATATGTTCCAGGCCCCATTCAAATGGAAATACGCGGCGGTTGTCGTCGGTGGTCCACCGGGCATGTTCGTAGCGGCGAATTCTTGCTTCGAGCCAATTCATTTGAGTAGTCAGCCAGATCAAAGGTGTAGTGGAACCGGCCGATTGAATATATGAGCGTGATGTAAGCGTGTCAACGAGGCGGCAAAGGACGCCCGCATTAGTCTTGAATGGATCCAGACGAGTCGCGGACCCACCCCTTGTGATTGTTGTTCGGGCAATTGTCCCTCGATCGGCCTTGCCACAGGGAAATTGGTGTTAGGCATCGGGCACTACGTTGCGTGCGGCGCATTGAGGCGCGCCATCTCTTGTGGCACAGTGAATGAGTGATTGGGATTGGTGTATTCCTGGTTGGAACGTTTATCGGCAGCTTCCTGAATGTCTGCATACTGCGGATTCCCGCAGGAGAATCCATCGTGCTGCCTGCATCACACTGCACCAAATGCCAAAAAGCGATAGCGCCCTACGACAATATTCCGGTGCTGAGCTGGCTGATCCTTGGCGGGAAATGCCGAAACTGCAAAGCGAAGATCTCTCCGCTTTATCCAGCGATTGAACTGCTGACGGGCGTGCTATTTCTAATTTGCTATCTGTTGTTTGGGTTGAGCCTGGATACACTGAAATGGGCCACGCTTTCTGCGCTGTTGATCGTATTGACGGCGACCGACATCCGCGAGCGCATTTTGCCAAACGCGGTGAACCTGGTGGGATTTCTGATTGGATTGTTGCTGAGTCTGTTTACGATGCCGTCCGACGGGGCAGCGCTTTGGCTCTCCAGCCGGATGTTTGACTTCCCTCCCCCGCGGCCGGTGATTTCATTGGTTGACGCATTGCTCGGATCGCTGGTAGGTGCGGGCTTGCTGTGGATTGTTGGCGAAGGATATTTCCGTCTCCGCGGGCGCGAAGGCATGGGATTCGGAGACGTGAAAATGATGGGCATGGTGGGCGCATTCTTGGGAGTCAAGCGCACGCTGCTCACGGTCTTGTTCGGATCTCTGCTGGGAAGCTTTATCGGAATCGCGCTGGTTCTTGCCGCCCGCAAGGGACGAGATTATGAGTTGCCGTTCGGGGCCTTTC
The DNA here is from genome assembly GCA_035308165.1 of Candidatus Acidiferrales bacterium. Lineage (GTDB taxonomy): Bacteria > Acidobacteriota > Terriglobia > Acidiferrales > UBA7541 > DASTCZ01. The sequence goes on from DATGHC010000057.1 coordinate 47,096, forward strand.
TGGCCGCGGGATCTTTGCTCGTGATTTATTTCGGAACGCCTTTGTTGAACTGGTATCAGTCGCTCTTGTACGCGAGGTAGACCGATCGGGGATGAACGAGGAAATGCTGGCAGCCGCAACCAATTCGATTCCCTGGTCGCTCTGGATCCTTGGCGGTGTGGGCTTTCTGGTTATCGTCTGCGGGCTCGCGCTTGCAATCATGGCGGCAACTCGAAGATATGTGCATTCCTCAGGAAAGAAACAGGCCACGGACATGACCGCTCCGCGGCCGAATGCGGAGGACCCAAACGCCTTCATGGCCGCATCCATGCAGGGAGTGATTCAAAAGCTGCGCGAGCAGGAAAAGGAGTTGGAGCAACTCCACCAGCGCGAGCGAGAGCGCGCTCAGCAGACGGAACGGTTGAGCGATGCGGTCACAAGCAATATGCCCTCCGGGCTGCTGCTGGTGAACTCTTCGGGGCTGATTTCGAGCGCCAATCCCGCGGCGGAGATGGCGTTGGGGATTCGCTCGCTTCCCTTCCGGCGCTACACCGAAGTGTTCGGGCCGGAGTCGCGCGTGGCGGCAATGATTGACGTCTGCCTCCAACAAGGCGAGACCTTCCGGCGCGAAGAAGTGGAATACACAACACCCTCGCGCGAATTCCGACAACTGGGCGTGACCATTTCCCCCATTACCAACAAGCCGGGTGAAATTTCCGGGGCACTTTGCCTATTGACGGATCTGACCGAGCTGGCTGGGCTGCAAAAACAAATTCAAATGAAGGAAAGCCTGGCTGCGCTGGGCGAGCTTTCCGCAGGTATCGCGCACGAATTCAAGAATGCGCTGGCGACAATTTCCGGCTACGCGCAGATGATTCGCGCCGAATCGCGTAAGGGGGAGACCTGGGAGAACGCCGATCGAATCCTGGAACAGACGCGAGCCATCACTCACGTGGTCACGGAGTTTTTGAAATTTGCGCGGCCTCTGAGCCTGGCCGATGAAGATGTGCCGTTGGCATCCATGGTGGATCGGCTGGCGGAGGACATTCGCGAGGCGCATCCGGGCGTGAGCGTGGTAGTGGAAGGTGATTACTCTGAAATCTCTGGAGACGAGGCGCTGCTGCGCCAGGCGCTTCTTAACCTCGTCCGCAATGCCGCGGAGGCCGCGGAGGGACAATCCTTCGGCGGGCACATCGCCTTACATGGAAGCATGGAGAACGGGCCCAATGGTCCGGCCCAGCGTATTTCGATCACCGACAACGGCCCTGGCATTCCTTCAGAGGTGATTCCCAAGGTTTTCCTCCCGTTCTATACGACCAAAGCGCAAGGGACGGGGCTGGGCCTGGCGATTGTGCAGAAAATCATCGTCCAGCATGGAGGTTCGGTGGAAGCCCGCAACCTTTCCGAGGGGGGAGCCGAGTTTATCGTTTGGCTACCGACCAAGCGAGTGGCCAGTCGTACAGTTGTTTCAGCTACGGCCCGAAGCTAGACTGGAGGGGAGTGGTATCCCCTGAAGCTCCAGAAAGGTCCCAGAAATGAGCCTACGTAAAGCAGCGACCTTGGCGGCCTGCATTTCGATTCTTGGCGCCTCGGCAAGCGTTATTTGCGCGCAACAGCAATCCTCGGATCAAGGCACAAAGCCGCAATCGGTGGCGGAAGTCGCGCGAAAAGCCCGCCAGGAGAGCCAGAACGAGCCTAAGGCGGCAAAGACCTACACAAATGACAGCATGGAAGCAATTAAAGAGGGGGGCATATCGAGAGTGGGAGCTTCGCCTGCTGCACCACCAACTCAGAATACCGCCTCAGCGGCAAAGCCGGCGGCTGCACCGGAACCGCCGAAGGGCGAGGAATACTGGCGAAAGCGATTCTCGGATGCCCGGCAAAAACTTGCCACCGCGGAAAAAGAGCTGGACATCATGCAACGCGAGCTGAACCTGGCCCAAACGCAATTTTACTCCGACCCCAACAAATCGTTGCAGCAGCAATATAGCCGCGACGAGATCAACGACAAGACCGCCAAGATTGATGCCAAGAAGCAGGAAGTCGCAGACCTGAAGCAGGCGCTGTCAGATCTGACGGACGAGTTAAGGCGAGCAGGCGGGCAGCCTGGATGGGCAAACTAATCAGGCTCTCGGTTGGCTTTTGAATAGGCTGAATCGGTACCCTTGAGATCACTTCTTAATGAACAGGCCTCAGAGGTCCACGCTGGCAACTGAAACCTGTAAGGCATCGGAATCAATTTCATCGAAAACCTCATGGCTGAAACTGCACAACTGATCCAGACCGCCGTATCGCCCGCGTCGAAGCGTGATAAGAATGAATCCGGCATGGAACCAATGCTCCTGGTCGAAGATAAGAATGAGCTGCGCGCGATGCTGCGCAAGGCGCTGGAGCGGGCTGGCTACAATGTGGAAGATGTCGCCGACGGCTCCACTGCCGTGGCGCGGATTCGTGCCCGAAGATATCTACTGATTCTGACCGACTTGAAGCTGCCCGGGCGCTCCGGAATTGAAATCCTGCAGGAAGCCAAGCAATCGGATCCGACTGTGCCTGTGATTCTGATTACCGCCTACGGCTCCATCGAAGAGGCCGTCACGGCGATGAAGGAAGGCGCATTCGATTTCATTCAGAAGCCGGTGGACTTGGAGCATCTGAAACTTCTCGTGGGCCGCGCCGCGGGTCAACAGGAGTTGCTGCGGGAAAACCTGCTGCTGCGTGAGGAATATGCCACGCGATATGGATTCCCTCGAATTGTAGGCGAGCATTTGAGCATGAAGGAAGCCACCAGCCAGGCGCAGCGTGTGGCGGCGACGGATTCCACGGTCTTGCTTTTGGGGCCGAGCGGGACAGGCAAGGAACTGTTCGCACGGGCCATCCACCATCTTTCGCCACGTCGGGAGCACGCCTTTGTGGCTCTCAACTGCGCGGCCATCCCTGAGGGTTTGGTGGAAAATGAATTATTCGGGCATGAGCGTGGCGCCTACACCGGCGCGGGGTCGCGGAAGATTGGAAAGATGGAACTGGCGCACCACGGAACAATTTTCCTGGATGAAATCGGCGAACTACCTCTGAGCATTCAGTCGAAATTGTTGCGCGTCTTGGAAGAGCGGTGCTTTGAGCGCGTGGGCGGAACTCAGTTAATCGAAGTGGACGTGCGCATTCTTGCAGCGACCAACAAGGATTTGCGCTCCGCGGTGGAATCCAAGACCTTCCGCGAAGACCTGTATTTCAGAATTTCCGCTGTGCCGATCGCAATTCCTCCGCTCGCCGAACGCGGAGACGACGTAGTGTTGCTGGCGGATTATTTCCTGGAGAAATTCCGGCGCGAATTTCGCAAGCCGGATTTGCGGTTCTCTGCCGATGCGATTGCCCGCCTGAAGGGATATACCTGGCCCGGAAATGTCCGCGAATTACAGAATTCGGTGGAGCGGGCCGCCATTCTGGCCGATGGCATGGAGATTGACGGAGCAGCGTTTCAGATCCCCGCGGCGCGTCCTGCACCCGGGCAAATTCCTGCGGGAATGCTCGACGAAGGATTCCATTGGGATGGAACGCTTGAGGAGGTGACCTCCCGGGCAGTGGAGCATTTGGAGCGGTTCAAGATTGCGGAAGCGCTGCGCGAGTGCAAATGGAACAAGAGCCGCGCTGCGGAACGCTTAGGGGTTTCTTACAAAACGCTGCTGCATAAGATTAAATTATTGGGATTGGAAAGCTGAGCCGCGATCGGGTTATAGACCTGCCTCTATAGTTTCTTTGCTGTGTGCAGTGCTACCGTCCCACCCGTCCACAATTCGCATCTAGGGTCGATGAATCCCGCGGCAGTCATGCGGCGGGCTAACTCTTCGGGCTCGGGGAATTTCTGAACGGAGTTGGGGAGATAGGAATAAGCGAAATTGCTGCCGGAGATTGCGCCCCCAATTTTAGGAAGTATCCTGCTGAAGTAGAAACGGTATAACCCGCCAAACAACCTGCCCTTGGGCTGCGCAAATTCCAAAATACCGATGCGTCCGCTGGGCCTGAGGATACGGAATATTTCCCGAAGGCCGCGGTCATAGTTTGCCAGGTTGCGAAACCCAAATGCCACAGTCACCAGATCGAAACTGTTATCCGGGACTGGTAGAGACAGAGCGTCGGCCTCAATGAATCCCGCGAGCGTTCCATGATCCCCCTGCCTTTTTTCAAACGCGCGGGCCTTCTGGGCTGCGCGAATCAGCATCGGGTGAGCGAAATCGCTGCCGTATATCGTGGCTCGGCTCCGGCGAGCCAGGGCCAGCGTAAGGTCCGCCGTGCCGCAGCAAAGGTCGAGGACGCGCGCCTCGGGCCGGTCCAGAACAAGGCGGAAACGCCTTGCAACGCGGCGGCGCCAAAGACGGTCGAGCGAGAGCGAAAGAACATGGTTCAGGAAATCGTACCTGGGAGCGATGCCACCAAACATTTCGCGGACTCGCGCCGAGGCTTCCTTCTCTCCTGCGACGCCCTCCGGGCGCGCGCCGGCGGCGGGGGACTTCGCGGCTGTTTGAGGTGCGGAATTCATTCTGCAGTCTTTGCAAGGCCCAACAGTTCACGCCAAACATCTGCAATCAGATCATCCGGCAATTCGCTGCCAATTTGCACTTTGCCGATTCGCTTTGCTAGCACAAATCTCAACCTGCCGTCGCGAGTCTTCTTGTCACAGCGCATGGCGGCGACAAGACTTTTCGGTGGAATGTGAGGCAATGGAGGCAAAGTGCCCACGCGCCGCACCAAGCCGATAATTCGAGCAGCGTCGGCAAGTGGAAGTCTGGCCGCTGCAACACTCAGGAGAGTGGCTGCTATCATGCCCCAGGCAACTGCTTCGCCGTGGAGGAAAACGCGATACTTCGTGATGGACTCGAGAGCGTGCCCGATTGTGTGGCCGAAATTCAACGATTCGCGCGGCCCCGACTCACGCTCGTCGAGAGAAGTGATCCGCGCTTTTGCTGCGGCGCATCGCGGGATGATGGCGTCGAGCGTTGCAGCGTCGCGCCGGAGCAGCTTATCCATGTCTCGTTCGAGTTGCGCCAGTAACGCGCGGTCGCCGATCACGCCGTATTTGATGACTTCGTAGATCCCTGAGCGATATTCGCGGCCAGGCAAAGTCTTGAGAACTTCGGGGTCAGCAATAACTAAGTCCGGCTGGTAAAAAGCGCCGACCATGTTCTTGCCTTCAGGTAGATCCACGCCGGTTTTTCCGCCGATGGCGCTATCCACTTGCGCGACGAGAGTTGTCGGCACATGGACAAGTCGCACCCCTCGTAGATAAGTGGCGGCGACAAACCCGGCGACATCGCCGACGACTCCGCCCCCAGCGTCAATGATGGTGCAGCGCCGGTCGGCTCCAGCGCGGGCCAGCGTACGGCACAGTTTTTCCACCGTCGCGAGATTCTTGGCGGCTTCCCGGTCGTCGAAAAGAATTACATCCGGGTTCGACTTGCGACCGAGCGTTGTAAGGAGAGATTTGCCCCAGCGCTTCCAAACTTTCGGCGACGAAAGAACGAAGGTTCCAGTTGTCGCTCCCAGTGTCAGAAGTCTCTTTGAAATCTGGCGAAGTTCGCCTCTCCCATAATAGACGGAATAGTGCTTAGAGGCGGCACGGACAATGATTTTGCGTGTGACGTTCATTGGTATGCAACGAATTTAGCACAAACATGTGGAGAGGCGTGGCAGAGGTAAGAGGCGCATGAGAACCCGTTTTCAATTACACGCTATGTTAGGGGCATTGGAAAAACATAGAACGGCGAATCGTCCCGCGTTGCTTGGCTTCATCTCCCGAACCGCATTTAGCGTGAATGCTTCGCGATTTCGGGTAGGCTCGCGAGGATTACGTCGCCGACGACCTGCAGACTGTGTGGGCTGATCTTGTCCAGCGTGTCCTGCGGCGTATGCCAGTAAGGAACGTCTTTCGTAATATCGAGATCAATGATATCCACGACGGGCACTTTGCGGTTCATGAATGGCAAATGGTCGTCTTCAATTCCACCCGATTTTTCGGGAACGAAAATGTCCTGGTGGCCGAGCCGCGCGGCGGTGCTCCACACGATGTCCGCCAACCAGGGAGTGGAATTACTTTCGCGCTTGAGATGAATTTTTTTGCCGCCAACCAAATCGGCCAGCACGAACGCTTTCACATGCGGCAAGTCACCCGAAAGCGCCAGCCTCGCGGCCAATTCCTTGCTACCGAAGACGCTGTCCGTGTCGTTGTCCCAATGGACAAAAGCTTCTTCGCCATCCAGAAATGCAATCCAGATATTTGCAGGCTGCGGCTTTCCGCAAAGGACGCGGGCCATTTCCAACATCAATCCAGTCGAGGATCCGCCATCATCGGCGCCAACGAAGTTAGTTAGTTTCTTGTCATTCGGATCGAGCGTGTCCGTATCGTAGTGTGTCGCCAGGAGAATGGTGTTTGACCCGTTGCCAGGGACTTTCACTACAATGTTCTTCATGAGCACACTACCGACAGGTGTCGCAGCGTGAAAGTCGTCAGTCTCAACTTTGCAGCCGTAGCCATTCAGTTGAGAAAGGATGTATTCCTGGACACGGTGGATGGCATCTGTCGCGGGCGGATGTGGGCCGAAACCAACTAGTTTTGCAACTTGATCGTAGGCCCGATCCCCGCTGAAGCCCTGGGGCGACGCGCTTTTGGCGGGCGCGGTCCCGGACTGGACTGGTGCTTGTGCAATTGGCGGCTCGACATTCGGTGTCGTGGGAGCCGAGGCGGCAACACTGCCTGCGGGAGTGCCGGAAGTGTTCGCCGCGCTTCCTCCGCATGCTGTCAAACCGGCGATCGATAAACCGGCAAGCATCGCAACACCGATCACGATTGCGCGCACTCTAATCCTTTTCGGCATACCAGCGCCTCTTTCCCGTAACTATGATGCTCGTTTCCTGCGCACCACCGCCCAGGCAACTCCAATTCCTACGAGATATAACACAATCATGGGCGCCATGAAGATGAGCATGGTCATCGCATCTGGAGTGGGCGTGATTATGGCCGCAACAACCGTGATCACTACGATGGCATACCGGAAATTCTTCCACAGAAATTGCGGCGTCACAATGTTGAACAGCGCCAGAAAGAATATCAGGATGGGCAATTCAAAAACGACTCCAACCCCCACCAAAACCAGAAGGAGGAGATCAATATATTCCTCCGAATTAATCCACGGAGTGAAAGGGCCGCCCTGGGAGAAGGTCACCAGGAATCGCAGCAGGTACGGCAAGATTACGTAGTACGCAAATGCTATCCCACCCACAAAAAGTCCGACGGATGAAACCACAAATCCACCCACGGCCTTCCGTTCGTGTTTGTAAAGTCCGGGCGCGATGAACAACCAGACCTGGTAAAGCACGTAGGGAGAAGCGAGTACCAGCCCCACGTAGAGCCCAATCTGAATGTACAAATTGAGATAGCCTGCGGGATGCGTGAAGTAAATCTTGGGATCCAAGTGTGCATCGTTCAATGCTTTGGTCATCGGCCGAACGATAAAATTCAACACGTATCTGGCAACGCCTACACCAACGAAGGCGCCGATGGCGATGGCGGCAAAGGCATGGAAGAGACGCGTGCGCAAATCGGCCAAATGCTCGAAAAACGACATCCGGCCGCCGGGCTCCTGGGACTCGTCGGTCATTTCTGGGACCTCATGAGGGGCTGGAATGGTCATCAGGAGGGTTCTCAGGGGCCGTGCCAGTTGAAGTGTCACTCACGGGGTGGTCTGGCGATGGAGGGTCGATTTGGGCGCCTGAAGGCGGTGTGGCCGGAATAGTGCCTGCCAGCGCATCCCCTAAGGTCTTTGGGCCTCCCAGCGCCTCTTGCGCAGCCTTCTCGCGCTCAGTCACCTCGGCCTCACGTTTGCGCAGGTCGGCATCTCTGGCTGCCCGCTCCATATCGTGCATCTCATCTTCCACTACACGCCTGACGTCAAATGATATCCGGCGGAATTCGGCCATGGCTTTGCCTAACATGCGAGCCAATTCTGGGAGTTTCTGAGGGCCAAATACCATCAGTGCTACTAGGAACAGGATGACTAAATGCGGCAGGCTAAGCATTTCAACTGGAGGTCAGGCAGTGTTTCTCAGGCATCATAGAGTACCATTGTGGGGGAGTCAAATGCCGCAAGTGGTGTGCTATACTGGGTTTTTATTGACGGGACTGAGGTGAACATGCCTTCTGACAAGCGTGGTGTTCTGCTTGTAACCATTGTACTTGTTGCGTCCGCAATATTAGGTGGGATTTATGGGCCTACAGCCAGGGCTACGGCTGCTGGCGCGACCGACTTGCAGAGTTCGGTTAAGAATTTTGCGCAGGTGCTGACCGTGGTGCAGCAGAATTACGCCATTCCCGTGGACAGCAGCAAAGTTGTTTACGACGGCGCCATCCCGGGAATGCTGCGCATGCTTGATCCGCACTCATACTTCTTCGATCCTCACCAGTGGGCCATTACTTTGGAAGACGAGCAGGGCCGCTACTACGGCGTTGGAATGCAAATCGTCCAAAGGATCAGCGATAACAAGACCCAAGTGGTATCGCCCTTCGTAGGTTCGCCTGCTTACAAGGCGGGCATCCGGCCAGGTGACATAATTCTGAAAGTGGACGATAAATCCACCGTAGGCATGAGCAGTGTGGATATTGCGGACCTCCTGAAAGGGCCGAAGGGCACCACGGTACATATCGCCATGGGGCGTGAGGGCGTTTCGGACCCCCTGGTTTTCACGCTGGTTCGGGATGAAATACCCCGGCACGACGTGGATCCGCCAATCATGATTCGTCCTGGCGTTGGGTACATTCGGCTAACAGGATTTAATGAGACGACCGGCGATGACGTTGCGGCTGCGCTTAAACAATTGAATCCCTCATCGCTCAATGGACTGGTGCTGGATTTGCGGGACAATCCCGGAGGCGTCTTGGATGCGGCGTGGGCTGTCGGTGATATGCTGCTGGACAAGAACCAACTGATTGTTTCCCGGAAGGGCCGCGTATCTCCCTACCACCCATATTACGCATTGCACGGCAACAATGGCTTGCGTGTTCCAGTTGTTCTGCTGATGAATAGCGGCTCCGCTTCTGCTTCTGAAATTCTGGCGGGTGCCATTCAGGACCACGATCGTGGTCTGGTGATGGGTGAGAGAAGTTTTGGCAAGGGCCTGGTCCAGTCGGTGCAGGGATTGAGTGAAGGCACGGGGCTAGCCCTTACTACCGCGCACTATTACACGCCCAGTGGCCGGCTGATCCAACGCGACTACCATGACGTATCGTTCTTCGATTACGAATACAACCGTGGTGCCACGATCAAGCAAACGGAAGTAAAGCTGACGGACAGCGGCCGGAAAGTCTTCGGTGGAGGCGGGATCACTCCAGACGTCGAATATCCTTCTCCGAAGCTGAATGAGTTTCAACAAATCTTGCGGCGGCAGAGCAAGAATATTCTGTCGTCCATGGTTCCCGTAGATGTGGGGGTCGGAGATTTTGTCTCCTATTACCTGGGAACCAAACCGAACATCACCAAGAATTTTGAGGTGGATGGTTCGGTCATCACACTATTTAAGCAGTACCTCACCAAGCGCGGCGTTGCTTTCACCGATCAGGACATCACCGAGAATCTCGACTGGATTAAGCTGCAAATCAAACGCGAAGTGTTCACATCCATTTACGGCTTACCGGAAGGGTTCCGCGTCGAGACGGAAGCCGATGCTGAGGTTTCCAAAGCCGTCGAACTTCTCCCGCAAGCCCGGGCGCTTTATGACAACGCGAGGCGTGTAGTTGCCGAGCGAATGGCCGCCCAGGGCGGGCCAACCTCGCACTAGTAAAGTGTTTCAAGCGTAGCGCGGGGCCGCGGGTGGAATCGCCGCAGACCCTCTGATAGAATTTTCGGCGTGGGCGGCTAGCTCAGCTGGGAGAGCGCCTCGTTCGCAACGAGGAGGCCGTGGGTTCGAATCCCATGCCGTCCACCAAGACTCCTGCTCTCCACTTCCCTACGAAACCCGCCTTTGATCGAATTCGCGGCCCGAGGCTCGGCTACTTTGCCGGCTTTGCGAACAGGGCGTCGTCCACGGGTTGGTTCACGCGAACTTCCGTCAAGTGAATAATCACTGTTAAAGCGCCGTTGATCTGGCGGATGCTAAAGGGTTGCTTCACCCCTTCCACTTCGCGATAGTCTTCCAGGAACGTTTGCGATGTAATCCTCGTTATGCCATTGTCCGTTTGAGCGTTCATTTCTTCATCGGTGCGGATCATTAGGCCCGACGAAATATCAAAGTACATCCTGCGCAGAGAGCCATCGCCAGGATCGCCCTCCAGGACATAGGTCGGATATGCGGCTACAGTTTCTTGCCCCTTTAACGTCAATTTTGGATAAAGCTTGTCGAGTTCGATCGACTGATAGAAATTGGAAGAGCGTTGCATGGATGACAGGTCCTGGCCGGTAAGATCAGAGACTCCTGTATCCGGCCGTCGCAACCACGCAGTGTGTCCGTCGAATCCCCGCCGGACTTCACCTCCGCCGGGGAAAGTAATAATGGAGCAGTATTTGTTGGGAGCTTTTGCATAGGATTCCGCAGTGCCCCATTCCTCGACTCCGACAACTTGCAGAGTTCCCTTGGAAACGCGGGAAGTCAGCTTGGAAATCGCGCCCCGCCCGCCCAAAGCGGCAACATATTTGGTAAGAATGTCGTTAACCGTTGGAGTGGGAGTCTGCGCCTCGAACGTGAAGCTTGCACCGAATCCCAGCAGGCTCATGCACATCAACAAAATCACAGCTCGTTTCACTTTACACCCCGGAAGGCGCTACAGAAGCGCCAGGAGAATCATACCAGTATGACGCTACGCAGGCCGCTCCAGTTGCCGGAGCGCGCTGTCCAAGACGGCTTGCACGTGATTTGGATCGGGGACGCTGCCTTGAGCAAAGTCTCGCGTCCCGCCTCCCTTTCCACCCGCGGCGGCGAGGCAGTCGCGCAGAAGAGCGCTCATGTCCCCCTCCAGGCCGGGACTCTGCGCGAAAATGATCTGGCCCGCGCGTGTGGCTAGAAGTATCCGCACATTCGGCTGCGCAACCATTTTCGTGGCGAGGAGGCGCAGGAAAGCTGCATCGGAATCGCCAAGAAGATGGGACACAACTCCGGGCTGGCCGGATTTTCCGGCGCGGCCCGCAGTGGCCAGGAGCATGAGCGCTTGCACTTCGGCCAGCTCTTCGGTGAGGCGTTGACGCGTGCGATGACCCTCCTGGCGCTCCTCGAGGGCGCGAGCGACCATGGCGGGCACTTCAGCGGCCGCGCAGCTGAGCAACCGCGCCGCCTCACCTAGCGCGACGTAGTCATTGTGAGCGGTCACTCCGGAGCGCGCACCACAAACAAATTCCACACGCCAATTCCCTTTCACTTTTTCGAGTTTGCGCAGGAGAATGAGGCCGACCTGACCCGTCCTTGAGACATGAGTGCCACCGCAGGGCTGGCGGTCAAACCCCTCCACTTCAATGGCGCGCAGGATCCCTTCGCGATCAACTTGCTTGCGGACACCTGCCGCGGCCAATTCCTGGGCGGTCCCGAAGAGGACGCGCACGGGCCGGTCCTCAAAAATAATTTCATTGGTGCGACGTTCAGCGGCGTCTAGATGGCGCCGTTCGATGACCGGGGCGGCCAGGTCAATCGTTGAAGTATCACGGCCGAGGTGAAACGACACCGTGGGAAATTGAAATAGCTCGATGAATGCTGCCGACAATAGATGCTGGCCAGTATGCTGCTGAATGTGATAGAAGCGGCGTTCCCAATCAATTCTTCCTTGAATGGGGCCCGGGGGGACAGCCCGATCCGTGAAGTGGATCACCTCGTGATTGTCCGAATCCAAGACTTCGACGACGTTCACATCGCCAAGTGTTCCCGTGTCGTGAGGTTGTCCGCCCGATGTGGGATAGAAAGCCGTTCGATCCAATAAGACACGCCAGCGATCTCCCTCTTGGTTGGCGGAAAGTACCCGCGCGTCGAATTCACGCAGGAATGCATCGTGATAATAGAGCCGTTCGGTCACTCGACTCGACACTCAGGATTTGGACTTGAGCGCCGCCTCCCACGCCTCGCTATATTTGTATCCTGTGCCGGTGTTGAATAGCACCACACTGTCGTTGGGCTTGATCCAGCCGGTCTTGGCGAGCTTTCGAGCTGCAACGACGGTGGCCGCGCCCTCCGGGGCGGCGAACATTCCTTCCAGGCTGGCCAATTCCCTGCCCGTGGCCAGCATCTCTTCATCGGTGGCCACGAGAGCTGTGCCATGCGTGGTGTGGATGTCAGCGAGCATGATGAAATCGCCGAGCGCTTTGGGCACGCGCAAGCCTGAGGCAATCGTGGCGGCGTTCTGGAAGAATTCAGAAGTCGCGGCTCCCTTTTCATAGGCCACGACAATCGGTGCGCAGCCGGAAGCCTGGACGCTGACCATCCGCGGACGGTCGTTGCCGATCCAGCCCATCTCTTGCATTTCGTCAAAGGCTTTGCACATCCCGATTAGACCCACACCTCCGCCGGTGGGATAGATAATTACGTCGGGCAGCTTTCCTCCCATCTGCTCCCACAGTTCGTAGCCCATGGTTTTCTTGCCTTCGATGCGATACGGCTCCTTGAGAGTGGTTACCTCGAACCAGCCTTCGCGCTCCTTGTGTTCGGCCACATATTTTCCGCAATCGGAGATGAGGCCGTCGAGCTTGCGGACGTCCGCTCCGAAAGCTTGGCATTCGAGGACATTTGCCCGGGGAGTGTCGGCAGGCATTACGATGACTGCGGGAATCCCGGCCTTCGCCGCATAGGCTGCCAGGGCTCCGCCGGCATTGCCCGCGGTTGGTGTGGCCAGTGCTTTAGCTTTGAGCGCGCGGGCCCGTGTAACTGCCGCAGAAAGCCCGCGCGCTTTGAAGGAACCCGTCGGATTCAAGCCTTCATCCTTGATGAAAAGCTTGCGCAACCCCATTTGCTCACCGAGGCGCGATGCATTCAGGATCGGCGTCATGCCTTCACCCAGCGTGACGGGATCATCACCGGGCATTACCTCAGCATAGCGCCAGATATTAAGCGGACGCCCGGCCAGGGCGTCGCGGGTTAGAGTGGCGGCCGCCTTCTTCAGGTCGTAACGGGCCAGCAGAGGCTTGCCGTCGTCTGGGCAAGTGTTCATAAGCTTGTTGTGCGGGTAGTTTTTATGGCACTGCGAACATTCCAAATGCGTCAAAGTAGAAAATGAATGTAATGGCATGAGGGGAATAAGTTTAACACAGGCAACTGTGACGGCTTGAACCCGGCGGCACATCCCTGAAGATGAATAACTCTAACAAGGTTCACGGGCTAGATTTTGGTTTGCTGACCTTGTGTTCCACATCTACGGCGTTCAGCCGGAAGTCGGTAAACGAGTGGTAGTGGTGGTACAAATGGCCCCTGAAATCGATGTACAAATCCACTTGTTGAGGAAGCCATAATTCCACCTTGTGCTTGGAAAACGGGACAAGCTGATAGTCAACCGACATGTGCTCACGGCGAAGCTGAACTTGTGGGACGGGCTGCAGAAGGTCTGTTTCCAGATGCAGTAACTGGTAGGTCTCCGCGGAGATCCAGGCGCGCCCGCGTAATCGCATCGGGTATCCCTTTTGATCACTAACAAATTCTCGAATGCGCGGTGTTTTGTTTGGAAGTTGTTGAAAATGAACCAGCCAGGTGCCCTGGCCATTCCACTGCCCCAGGCCTTCGCACTTCATTTCAAAATCGTCCCGGAATAGCGGATGAAAAATGAGAAAGACACCGGGAGAACCCACATCCTGGAGCCGTCCCGGCAGGAGCTCCGTAACTTTGTCTTGCTCCCGCTGTTCTTCCACGCTCAACAATCCCGGAACGTCTTTGTGGATAAACACCATGTAGTTGAATACTCTCGATGTGGGGTCTGTCACCTGACCCTTCGCGCGGATTTCGACAGATTCATATTTCTCCATAGCGGAGAATTGCTCGAGGTTGTTGACCAGCTCTTCCGCGCGCTTTCCCGCACCCGCCAGGACCTTCGGCAATGAGCACTCCCTTCCTACAGCGACGGGCGGCTGCGTGGCGTCAGAGTCCGGCGGGCCCCATGTGTCCCTGGTGGCAGGAGGTGCAATAATTCTGTCGAGAGGACCAGTGCCCGTGTCGCCCAAGGGAAGTGCTGTATCCAATGGACCAGCGGCGGCACTGCTCTGTGCCGGGCTGTTCAATTTGGCAAGCCAGGTTTCCAATTTTTTCGCTTTATAATCCCTTGGATTGTCCTTTAAGTATGCGCTGAGCACCTTGGAAGCTTGTTCCATCTCCCCGAGCCCGGCGAGAGCTTCCACTTGCGCCAGTTGGACTCCAATCGCTTTCTCGCGTCCGAGCTCCAAGGCGCGATCCGCATGTTCGCGCGCCGCGGCGAAGTTCTTTTGGCGCAGATAGGCGTAGGCAAGCGTCAGATGTGGCTGCCAAGCGGTTGGGGAAAGTGGTATAGCGCGTTCCAGGACTTCAACGGCCCCGGCGAAATCTCCGTCCTGAAATCGCAAATATCCTAACCCTTGAAGCGCGTCGTAGTACTTGGGATTCAGGGAAACCGCCTTTTCGAGATAGGGCTTACCCTTTGGACCGTCGTTCATCCAAACGTAAGTCATGCCCAGCAGATAGTTGATTTGTGAATTCCCTGGAGAGGCCTTCAAGGCCGTAATCAAATGCTTTTGTGCATTTACTATGTCTTTGGATTGCAACTCTTTCAGAGCCGTCTGCGTCTCTTTCTGGGCTTTAGGCGTAAATACCAGCGAGGGCGGTACGTTGGCAGCCTCGGCGTTTGAGCCGATGGGCTTCAAGAGAAAGACAAGCTCTTGGATCAGTATGTCTGAAGTTAATTCAATAGTCTGTCTGGAGGTCTGGAAACCAGGCACACTGACAATCACTGCATAGCGCCCAGGAGAGACGAAGTTGAAAACATAAATGTAATCACTGCCTTCCATATGCATGGCGGCAGTGTTCCCCGTCAGTTCGCCCATGTCCGCGTACAAATTGACGGTTGCGACCGGGATAGCCCCCCCGGTAATCGACATTACACGCACCACCAAGCGCCCCGTCCCACCGGCCATGGCGCCCGGTATCTGCGGAAGAGCCGCGGGCGACAGAGCGCAGAATGCCAGAATGATCCCAACGAACAGAGAATGGCTAAAAGGTTTGCTGATCAACCTTGGAAAATACACTGGGCTCCTTCATTCACTCTTGCGGACGAATTTGATTCTCCACCCCGGCAACAGCAACTTGCGTGTCCTTGGCCCTGTCCGGTGAACCTATCTGGGGACTCCACGACAGATTTTCCGTTTGCGTAAACACTAGCTCCAATTGATTTCGAATTCAATGAGAAGTTGGACGATTCGGCCGTGGCCCCCTAGAAATCGCGGAGATGGTGGCGTCCGGTGAAAGTCCCAATGTGGAACGACGGGTTTCCAGACAGTGGCCAGACCGAACGGCGCAAGCTACAATGGAGTGTGTCCATTCGACTCATCGCCATTGATATAGACGGGACGCTGCTTGACGGCCAATCACGGCTGCCAGAGGCCAACCAACTCGCCGTGGCCGAAGCGGTCAGTGCTGGAATTGAGGTGGCGCTGGTGACCGGCAGGCGATTCGATTTTGCCCGTCCCATCCGTGAGAAGTTGCATTGCCCCGTAACCATGATGGTGAATAACGGCGCGGTGGTGAAGTCCAACGATGGGGTGACGCGCTTGCGGCATTTGCTTCCGGCGAGCGCCGCCAAACATGTTCTGGAGTCTGTGCCCACTTTTGAAGACGGCATGGCCGTGGTCTTCGACCGTCCGAGCGAAAACCAGGTGATTTTTGAACGCATGAATTGGGAGGATTCAAACCGTCGCGGATATTACGAGCGCAACAAGCAGTACATCGCGTTTTGCTCACCGCTGGCGGACTGTTTGACTGAAGACCCCATTCAGGTGATGTACAACGGCAAAGTTGAAATGGCCCGCGCCGCTGCGGCGGTCTTGCGGGCGCTGCCCCGCGCAAACGAATTCTCTCTGGCGATCACTGAATACGAGGCGCGCGACTTTGCGCTGGTGGATGTGCTGAACCCGATTGTTTCAAAGGGTGCTATCCTCGCCGAATGGGCCGCGATGCAGGGCTACGCGCGCGATGAGATCATGGCCATCGGTGACAATTTGAACGACCGCGAAATGCTGGAATTTGCGGGCGTTCCCGTGGTGATGGGCAATTGCGTTTCTGAACTGAAAACCAGCGGTTGGCGGGAAACTTTGAGCAACGATAAGAACGGAGTTGCCGTGGCCATAAAAGCCTATGCGCTGGGAGGCACTCCATGCGCCTAGCTACGCGCCTTGCCGCCATAGTGGCGCTGGCTGCAGCCATGGCCTTTCCCGCGCGCGCCGAATATGCGGTCCTCTCATCGGGTGCGAGGCTTCACATCGGTGGATTTGAGCGAGTTGGCGACCGGGTGCTCCTGCATATGGATGGTGGGACTGTCAGTGTGGCGGCGGAGGACGTGCTGCGAATTGAACCGGAAGAGGTTTTTAGTCCGGTCGCCGCGCCTGTTGAGCCGAAAACAGAATCCCCGACTGGGCAGTATGGCGAGCTGATCAAGGCCGCTGCGGCCAAATACGGGCTTGAGCCGAAGCTGCTGGAAAGCGTGATGGCGGCGGAATCGAATTTCAATCCGCGGGCCATCTCCCGCAGAAATGCGCTCGGACTAATGCAGCTCTTGCCGGAAACCGCGCAGAGGATGGCGGTGAAGAATCCGTTCGATCCCGCGCAGAATATCGAGGGCGGGGCCAGGTACTTGCGTCAAATGCTGGACCGATTTTCGGGGAACCTGATGCTGGCGCTTGCCGCATACAATGCGGGACCTGACAAAGTGACGTATTACGGGGGCGTGCCACCATTTCGTGAAACCATCGAATACATCCAGAGAGTGACTCAGAGGCTGGCGAAGAGTGCGCCGGCGAATTCCCTTCCGGCGGCTTCACAAAGTCCACGGTCAGCCGGCAAGAAAATCCAGCGCTAGAAATTCAAATTTACTTCGACGAATCGCGATCCTCCGCGCGAGGGAGTGCGCGGGCTCCTGGAACGAATTATCCGACTGTTCTCCCGCTGTGAGCTGACTAATGGTCAATCGGAGGAGATTGCGGCTGTTGCTGGCCCGATGGATTTTGTTGGCCGGAAGGAGGTTGTGGATTCGCCGGGGTCTGTCCTGGTGCGCCCTGCGGGGTGCCCGTCGGACCCGGGCCGGGTTGGATCACACCCGTGGGAGAAGTGGGGTCATATATGAATTCCCACTTAAAGTAAGTGTCGCCGCCCTGATACACGCGGATGGAGGGCCTCTTGACGTTGCTGGCGACGCCGATAACACTTCCTCCAAAGACTTGGCCGGAACCAAAAGTTGGCGGCTGCTGATCTTGGTTCTGGGTAGCGTCTCCGCCGGGGGTTGGAGACTGCCCTGGTGCGGTTGGCGTTTGCCCCGGATTCGTGTTGGTCGCGCCAATCTGCCCTGGATTGGAGCCGGAATTGGAGATGCCGCCGAGCGGGTTCAGATTTGCACCGGCTGTGATTGCACCCAAGCCGCCCAGCGAAAGTGTTTTGTGCATGACACTTCCTTGGAGCTGGCCATTGGGCAATACGAAGATGAGCCGCCAGGCGCCGTCATCCGCGGTGTTCATGGGATCTTTGTAGGCTTGGCGGATAAATCGCGGTTGGCCGGAATGGTAATCTGTGAGGTCTGCGAGCGTCTTGGGGTAGTGGCCGTATTTCTTCTGGTAGAGACGGATCGCACGTACGTATTGATTTCCACGCCAGGCCAATTCGGTTTCCTTCTCGCGAATGCCGGCAGTCGTCCACACGACCGCAGCCGCTGAGGCGCCGACGGCCATAATGGTCAACATGGAAAGGACCATCAACAGCGCATAGCCGCGCTGGCCGCGATTGGTCTCAGAAGTTATTCCTCTGCCGATCATTGTGTCTTATCTTCCGGAACAATATTGACGGTTGTTCGGCGCGAGCTCGAAATCTCCTCCAGCTCCACCGAATCGTTTCCAATGCGCATGACGCGCAAGCGATTTTCGAGCGTATCGCCCACGCCAGCAATGTAGATTTCATCCCCGGTGGGATTGACGAAGAAAGCGCGCCGAAGATTCTTGCGCGGCTCATCCACATAGCCATAGAACTTCAAGTCCACGACAACGTCCGGAATTGGTGGAGGGCCGGTCGGGACAGGAGGCACTGGCTTATTATTCAAATCGCTGATTTCCTTGGGGGCGAGAACAGGCGGCGGTAGCGTGAAGCTGAAGATATTACGGTGGGTGCCCTTATATTCGGCGCCGTGGATATTACTCAGCAAATCGAAACGCAGCGAGGGATTTTCCACCGCGATGGGACTATAGGCCCCCTCAAATTGGAGCACAGGGGCGCTCTGCGTAGTATCTCTGTTGAATAAATAGGCGAAGGCGCCCACCACCGCCAGTACTACGAGGAGAAAGATAAGCCGAGTTCGTTCTGGTTTGGTCATGAACGGAAATACGTCCGCAATTCCATGTTGAGTTTCAAGCTTCCTTCACTGCTGGATTCCAGCGAGAGGCTATCCAACAGGAAAAAACTGCCGGACCTTTCCAGGCTGTTGATGAACGAAACCAGGTCCGCGTACTGGCCCTGCGTGGTGATCGTAACCGTGATCTCTTGCACGCCGCGCTTTTCCACCACCTTGGGACGAAAGCGGGTCGAAGTAATCTGCAAATGGGAATCCTTGGCCAGTTGTCCGAGGTCGTCGACAACGGAGGAGTATCCTGCGGTGCCAGGATGCAAATCCTTTTGATAAAAAGTATCGGTTTCGGATTCCACCGTGGGGAGGCTCTTTTGGATATCTTCAGCCCGGCGCACATCCGCGGCAATCAGGTCGCGCCGCTGGTGCAGCAGCTTAATTTGCAGATTCGACGCTGTCGGCGACGCCGCCAACGACCAATTGACACCCAAGAGTATGATGTCAAGAATCAGGACCACTGCGATGACGGCCCGAATGAGGTTTTTCCGATTTGTGGGGTTAGCAGTCAT
>DATGHC010000058.1:0-3629 GCA_035308165.1 Candidatus Acidiferrales bacterium
GGTTTCCGTCCACCGTTGCTGGTGGAATTGCGGGTTGAAAATGGACGGCTGTACGCGACACGCGCGGAAGAATAAAATTTATCTCATACGTTCAGACTTCAACGGGCAATCACTCTTCTTTTCTTTCCATCTGACCAGTAAGAATTAGCGCCTCACTCGTTGATTTGACCTGCTTGACTTCCATTGCGATGGAAGGTACAAGCGCGTAAGCCAAATGCGTGGAGGCTTTACAAAATAAATTGAAAAATTGCGTTTGAAGAGGGGGAAGGATGGGAATCACACGTCGAAGACTGCTGAAATCGGGAGCGCTGGCGGGGGCGGCAACGCTCTTGCCTCGGATCGGGCGCGGAGCGGAACCGGAAACCGTGGATCTCGAAGCGCTTCAGCGCCGCGGACAAGCCGCCGCGAGCAGCGGCCCGTTGCCGGCCGCGTTTGATTCGCTGAAGCCACTGGGCGATCGCGTACGGCCGATTTCCGTTGAAGAATTCAAGGGGCGGATGGCTCAAGCGCAAAAACTAATGACCGATTTGAAGCCGGGCTTTGAGGCTCTTTACCTCACGCCCGGCACGTCGCTTTATTACTTCACCGGGATCAGCTGGGGGCAGAGCGAGCGCGTGGCGGGAGCGGTGATCCCCCGGTCTGGCGACCCCCTGCTCTTCTGCCCCGGATTTGAAGAGAGCCGCTACCGCGAGCAAGTTCGCTGGCCCATGGAAGTCCGCGCGTGGCAGGAAGATGAGAATCCCGGAGAACTAGTGGCGAAATGGCTGAGCGAGAAGGGGATTCGCACCGGACGCATCGCAGTCGATGAGAGGGCGCAATTCACGTATTACGATAAGTTGCGTCACGCTGCGCCCGGGTTGACCTATGAACTGGGGGATCCAGTGACCGCGGGTTGCCGGATGAGAAAGAGCGCACACGAATTGGAACTGATGCGGCTGGCGTGCGCGGCGACCTGCGATGTGTATCGCGCCATATTTGCATCGGTGACTCCGGGAATGACGCAATATGACGTGTCGAGCTGGTATTCGCGCGGGCTGCAGAAAATGGGGTTGCCGGGGGGCGACGGATTGGTGCTTGTCGGAAAATGGGCGGCGCAGCCGCACGGCACTACCACTCCTCAGAAGCTGGAGGAGGGACAGGTGCTTTTGATTGACGCGGGCACGAGCGTGGAAGGATATGACTCCGACATAACACGCTGCACAGTGCTCGGAAAAAAGCCGGACAAAATTCAACGCGCGTTTGACACGCTGCGCAAATCGCAGGATGCGGCGCTGGACGCTTGCCGGCGAGGGCGGTTCACCGGCGGCGTGGATGATGCCGCGCGGGCGGTGGTCACAGCTGCGGGCTACGGCGGCGACTACCAAGTGTTTAAGCACCGGCTGGGGCACGGGATTGGATTGGATGGCCACGAGCATCCTTATCTGGTGCGCGGATCGAAAGATGTGCTGGATGCCGGCATGACGTTCTCCAATGAGCCGGGGATTTATATCGCCGAGGATTTCGGTTTGCGACTGGAAGATGACATGGTGGTGATGCCCGATGGTCCGGCACAGCTATTGACGCCGGGATTCAGCCCCTCGCTTGAGAAACCTGTGGGATAGTCTTGGGCAAGGCAAGACAATCCAAGCAAAACTCGACAACACGCGCTTCTGCCCAGAAGCGTTCACTTCGATCGTTGGAAATAAATGAGCAGTGGCCGCCGTGCTCTGAGATGACCACGCGGATGTTGGGATTACTCGTTATCTCGAGATTCGAGAAAGGGTGTGTCGGGACAAGCGGGTCATCCTGAGCAGCAATCAGCAGTGTTGGGACGCGGATGTTGGCGGCGACGCGCAGAGCGCTGGCACGAAAATAATAATCATCCGCGTTGCAGTAGCCGCCGTAGGGGGCGGTAATGACATCGTCAAATTCACGCAGGGTGCGGACTTCGTTGAGGCCTTTGAGGTTGTAAATACCAGGACACGTTTTGGCTTTGCGGCGCATGCGGGCTTTGAGTTTGGAAACGAAATGCCGGCGGTACAAAAAATTGCGCGGAAGGCTGCTGGCGTCGACGCAGGCCGCGATGTCGAAAGTGGGACAAACTCCACAGACGCCGCGCAATTGTGGGGCCTGATCGCCCAGTTCTCCGGCCATTTTTAAGATCAGATTACCGCCCATGGAATACCCGGCAAAAAAAATCGCGGAGAGATTATCCCGTTCGATTAATTCGTCGAATACCAGGCGAAAATCTCCGCTGCGTCCGGAGTTGTAAAGGGTGGGCGTGAGCAATTCCGAATCTCCGCAGGTTCGTTGGTTCATTCGCAGGACGTTGAATCCGGCCTGAAACGCACGGTCTGTAATTCCCTTCATGTATTCGGATTCACTGGAGCCTTCCAGGCCATGCACAAGAACGAGAGTAGGCGCGTTGCGAGGATCGGATTGCCAATGACATTTGGCCAGAATGTGGGAGCCTGGCTCAACCTCAAAGAGGCGGTCGGAGCTCGGAGGCAGCGAGCTGTGACTCCGGGGCCAAAATGCAGAGGCGATGGTCATCAAGTCCCGTTGGCGGAGCAGGGGATGCGGATGAAATAGCTTCATTTCGATCACAAATAAATGGCCAGGGGCGGGCAAGAATGTCGCGCGAATTGCCCTTGATTGAGGTGCGCTCCATAAAACCTGCTCTCCGGCGCTTAGACAATGCATTCTACAGCATGGACAGCGCTCACGCGTCAAGTTCAGGCGGGGGCAAGTCACGGGGCACGCGTGGAGACGTGCAGGGTCGCAACACCCAGTCGATGAGGAGAATGTGACCCGCGCTAAAGGGATCGCAAGAAGTTGATGACGTCTTGCTGGTCCTTGATTTTCAATCGATCGAAACGGTCGATGACTTTGTTTGCCTCACTGCCCACACTTTTGTGCTCTTTGATTGCGTCGACCAGGTTGGAGGTGCGTCCGTCATGAAGGAAAAAGACGCGTTGCCCTACACCCCAGAGAGGAGCGGTGCGAAACTCGTCGGGGCCCGCTCCGCCCTGAGTGATGCCGTCGGCGAGGCCCTTGCCCATGTGATGGACGAGGAGGTCAGACCAGAGGTGTGCAACCTGATTGGAGAGCGCAACACTTGGGACCTTAGAAGAGCCGCTGGCAATCATTTTGCCGGTTGTCAGTGCGGGTGTGTGGCAGTGGGAGCAACCGGTCTTTATGAAAAGCATGCGGCCATTGACGATCGAAGGAGTGTCGGGAGCCGGGACGGGCGGGGCCAGCATACGCATGAAATCGGCGAAGGCCTCAATGTCCGAGAGAACCGCAGGATTGGTATTGGAGGGCGCTGTTACGCTGGTGGTGAAATTGACTGTGTCTTCGGGAGTAGCGTTGAGAACGCAACCGGGAGTTTCGTCTCGCTCCTGTGGGAAAAGTTGATTTGAGACGCCCATTTCAACGTTGTAGGCTTCGCCTGAGAACATGAGCAGAGACTTGTTCTGAGCCTTCCAACCGAACCGCGTGATGGTGCCGTCGTTTGCGCTTCGGTTTGCGGTGCCGCTTATGTGCGCGTTGGGATGACCGGAAATTCCCGCGGCAGCTTTCAGAGTTGCATCGGCCTTCATGTTGGCGATAATCGTGGAGTCTGGAATCGATTCGATCAGGCCAGCGCC
>DATGHC010000059.1:0-19416 GCA_035308165.1 Candidatus Acidiferrales bacterium
GTCAGTTGGTTGGCATTTGAGGACGACCACGTGAGCACAGCGCTCCCGCCTTTCGTAATCGTGGGGGGGGAAGCCTGAAGCCTCACGGTTGGTGCGGCCGGCGCGGGAGCGGCATTCTGCGCTGCCGGAGTCGAGGATACCGCATGCTTTTGACAGCCCGCGAAAATTAGAATTCCTGCAATTGCCATGGGATAAATGATTCGTTTTGCATTTTCACTTCTCATGACACCCTCCAAGAATTTATGAGATTGGATTCGTCGAACGGGGCCTGCGGATCCGGCTGCAATCGCGCCAGAGATCCGGTTGGAAATCAAATCAATGGGGAATTCTTAATGGATCAGCACTGAAGAGGGCAATTCAAGTAAGACGAATAGCTAATTTCCTGAGGGATACTTTCGATTCGCCCCAACTTGGATAAGCTTCTAATTGCACTCGGCCTGCCGCCTAAACCAATGGCAACAACCGCTCGAATGCAAGACATCAACCGCGAAGCCGCACGCCGTGCCCGGAAAGCGGTCACCGGCCCATTCGCCGCGGAATAGGGACCTTGTCCGGCTGGAATCAACCAGATGCTCGAAATACAAACCAGTGACACAATGATTAGGGTCAAAAACGTGATTGCGTGGCGGGGCGACATCTATAAAATTATCTTTAACGCCACTCCTGTTGTCAACATCTTGTCGTTTATCTCCAACATCACCAGATACCGCACCCAAAACAGATCTCTCCGTTCTTAGACACTCTTGTAGAAAACCATTCTGAGGTGTACAAGCATCTTCTGCTGCAGTGGGCGCCCCTTTTTTGCAGTTCGGCGCGGGATGCTTTCGGTCAAATGCAACGCAAATGGATTGCGGCCTTCGCCGTCACCGGAATTATGGCTGCTGTGGCCTTGCATGGGCAGGCCATATCTGACGACGAAATCCAGATGGGCAGCCATCCGTACGTTCCTCTGTCAGCCAGTATAATCCGCGTGAGAAGCGCTTTCGTCCAAGTGCCTGTTATTGTGCGTGATAAACAGGGAAAGGCAGTGGGCGGACTCAAGAAATTTGATTTTGAGTTATTTGACAACGGCCACCAAGTCGAGATTTCCTCGTTTTCGGTGGAGAATACGGCGGCCATGCCCCTCCAAGATGGCGCGACACCACAAACTTTGACCGGTCCGCAGCCTTCAACGACACCAACCTTGGCTCCATCACCAACTCCGAGAAACATTGCTTTGTTTTTCGACGATGCCTCCATGCGCACGTCGGATGCGGGAACCTCCCGCAATGCGGCAGAGGTCTTTGTGCGCACCACCATGAAGCCTGGCGACAAAATTGGAATATTTACCACCAGCGCGACAGTCTCATTGAGCTTCACGGACAACGTGCCGAAAATCCTTGAGACGCTCGCACAGCTTCGACCCCATATAAAAAGGCTGGAAAATGGAACTGTTAACTGCTCGGCGATGACCCCGCATCAGGCACATCTCATCCTCGATACGATTGGCATGCAAACAGATGCACTGGCTCTCGGGAATGCATTATGCGGGCAGGTTGACCCTATTCCCGCGGCGCGGCAAGTTGTGCAGATTGCCGAGCAAGCCTCTGAGGATTCACTGGGAGCGATCACCGATGTTATCCATTACCTGGGCGGGATGCCGGGGCGGCGCATTCTGTTGTTGGCCTCGTCTGGATTTCTGACTGAAACCCTTCAAGCGCTCCAGGCAAAACAGGACAAGGTGATCGACGAGGCGGTAAGGGCCAATGTAATCATAAACTCGCTCGATGCCAAGGGACTTGTCGCTGCTCCCCCCGGAGTCGACGATGATGGACATCCCGTCAGTCTGGGTGGCAGAGCTGAATTGCGCGGAAGAATGTTGTTGTTGTTTATCGATTATCAAAATTTGAACCGGGAAGCTCTGGACGACCCGTTGGCCATGCTGGCGGAAGGTACTGGCGGGCGCTTTTTTCACAACCGCAACGATCTTGATGCCGGCCTGCGCGACATGTTAACCACCCCGGACGTCTCGTACGTCCTCACTTTTTCGCCGGGCGACTTGAAAACCATTGGCGAGACGCACAGCCTCAAAGTCAAATTGGTGAATTCGAGCGGATTAAACATCCAGGCTCGCCGAGGCTACCTGGTTCCCGACACGAGTCCTACCGACGCTGAAAAGAAACAGCGCAAATTGGACAATGCTGTTTTGGCAACCGACAACCCAGAATCAATTCCTATGCAAGTCACAACTTATCCAGGCACCCTGGACACGGGCGGACATGTCCTAAGTGTCGCGGTACATTTTGACGCGAACAAGCTTGCGTTTCAAACACAGGGAGACCGCAAGGTCGATCGATTGATCTTTGTGACCGCTCTGTTTGATACGCAGGACCATTATTTGTCAGGCGTCCAGGGCGTAATGGATCTGCGTCTGAAAAAGGAAACTATGGGCACAATCTTAAGCCAGGGCCTAGATGCCAGCCTTACTTTGGAAGTCGCTCCCGGCACCTACCGTCTGCGAGAGGTGGTTGAGGACATAGAGGGCGGCCAGATCAGTGCCATCAGTCGGCCCGTCGAGATTCACTGAGAATCCCTGCAGGGGAGATTTGATTTCTTGCCCGACTGGATCGGCATCGGCTGGCAAGTGACACTTTTGAGAAAGGCCCGTAGTGTTCAGGATCGCATTAGGCCGCAAATCACGGAATCCAATTGTGGCCACCTGATTTTTGGCTCGGTGAGAAATGATTCACAAACGCCTTGTCACACTCGGCTTTGTCACTCTCTTAGGCGCAGGGACAGCGGCTGCCCTGCTGCTGCCCCCCTCTTCATTCGCCGCCCAACAAACCGAAGACACTGGGAAAAAACCAAAGGACCGTGTCCTGTCCTGGAAGCCCCCGAATACTGATGCGCCCATCCCGGCTTTGAGTTCCTCGCCGCCTTGCGTGCTCGCTGATGTGCTTGCACTGGCTGGCGCACGAACAATCGAACTGGTTACCGATCTTCAGAGTTTCACCGCGCAGGAAAGAATCGAGTTCCGGTCTAATGATCGTCAAGGTTTCGTCCTCGAGGAAGGTTCGGACACCGTTTCATATACTGTGACCTTCCCCCATCAACGAGGACACCCAGTCGTAGAAGAGAATCGGGCACCACTTAGCGGAAACAATTTATCCGAGGTCGCCCGGGCGGTTTCGGGGCTGCCGGAAATGGTCTTTATATTTCTTCCGACCTTGCAGGGCGACTACGAAATGAATTGCGAAGGTATGGCCGAATGGAAAGGAAAACCCGCTTGGGTGGTTGATTTCAAGCAGCGTCCGGACAAGCCGGAACGCACTTCTTCTTTCCACACCCGGAACATCACCTATCCGGCGTCACTCAAGGGCCACGCCTGGATTGCCGCTGATTCCGGCGAGGTCGTCCACCTCGAAACCGGTTTGATGAAAGAAATTCCGCCGGTGAAGCTGCATCAGTGGTTCGTTGTCATCGACTACGTTCCCGTCAAGTTTCCGACTCAGGACGTAACCATCTGGCTGCCCGAGTTTGCAGATTCCTACTACGATTTCGGCAGCCGCCGCATGATGATCTATCACACCTTCGCAAATTTCATGCTGTTCTGGACTCAGACCAATCTGAAGATTGAGAAGCCCAAGCAACCTTGACCTTCCTGAGCGGGTGAATCGGCTTTTCGCCCGCCGAAGGGTGGGGATTCAAGTGCCGATTCATTTCACCGATCTTTTTCTATGTTGCGGTGCCCGCCTGCTACGACGGACTCGATGCGAGGGCAATCCTAAGCGCCCCAGGTGGTTTGTTTCTTCCTGGGACGCGGTTCCGCCGAGAGAACCCAGGCCAGCCCTTCGTCGTAATCCCCGAAGACCACGATTCCCCGGTCCCCTTTGTCCCCGCGAAGGACCTCAAACATTCGCGCCAGCCCAAACGCACGCTTATCTTTCACTACCAGGGCGCGGCGCGCATCGGGAGCAAACAAAGTTGCTTCCGCGATTTTTTGCACATCCTGCTGAGTAAGATCGAGTTCGGTCACGTGGGTGAAGTCCGATAACTGCGAAAACTTCGGGTCGAAATCCGGGTCTTTCGCAAGCTTTCTCTGATGCGCAAATATGTCTTCTGGCGTCAACACTCCGGATGCGGTGCTCAACACCAATCGCCGTTCCTTTTCAATTTTGTACTGGACTGGCATACAGAATCCCTCCCCGATCTTGATTTCATCCTTCCAGGGAATCCCGGAGCTCGAGCATAGAGCGCGGCCACTCCAGCAATCTACCGCAAATCCATGATTTGTTCGCCCAGGAAAATTTCGCCATGCTTGGTGACGACCGTGACCTCCAACTGACGCTCAAGAAGGTGGAGTATATGCCCACAGCCTCCCGCGCGATTCGAATACGCCTCATTCGAATATATAATTCTTAAGTAATATCTTGACAAGTACGTAATCCCGCGTTACGATACGGTGCAGATTTGGCTACTCCCTAGGTCAATTTCTGGCGCGTCAATGGTCTGCTCCCCTGACGCAGGCCCGCCGAGGGGGAAAGACCCGCGTCGAAAACGATCCGCGGCAAAGCTGACTTCAAGTGAGGGTTGCACTGAAATATTGCAATTCATGGATGAATATCAAAACGAAGGACTTTAAACCCAGCAGAATCTGCACTTACGTGAGGGGCCCATACCGTTGAAAACAAACGATTCTAACCCCTGCAATTGCCACACTTATGACCTTCGCGTCTGTAAGTCCCCTAGAATGACATTCATCCAGAAATGAGGGGGATGGGGTCCCCCCCGCCGCAAACCTGCGCGATTGGTTTTTCTTCATTTGCGTGGACTTGCACTTGGTAGTTTAGGATTGCTGAACATCATAATTCGGACTTTCCGAGGGAACGAGGAAATCGCCGAGTGGTCCCTTAGCAACCAACGGAAATGGAGGATTCAGTATTCGTCTCAGGGAAAATGGAGCCGAGATCCGGACTTGAACCGGAGACCTGCCGATTACGAATCGGCTGCTCTACCAACTGAGCTACCTCGGCCCTTTATACCAATTCCCCACCCACAACACGGTCTACCAGAAATTTAGCATCGCATCCGCACACCGTCAAACAGGCCCGCGGAGCTTAGTGCGAGAACGGGTACATCACCCAGCCGAGGGCCACCGCCACCAGCAGAAAAGCCAGAAAGGCCCACAGCGTGTACCGGATGCGCGAGCTCAACCTACGCCGGCTGAGAAACGCGAACACCACCGACACGATGAACGCGAACAGCGCCATGGTTTGCAAGTGAGTGAGGGTCATCAGTTCTTCCGCCCCAGCGAAATCTCCAGCGCGTCCAGCACGAAGAGCAAGTTGATGACTCCCGACGTCGCCAATAGCCGCGTGCCATAATCCCCGGCGGCGCGCGAAATGTCCGCGCCGTTTTTTTCAATGGAGTGCGCCAGCAAATAAAAAACGCCGGCGCCCGCATCGGCGATAAAACCCAGAACGCCGAACGCGTCATCACCGTGAGGAGGGAAAATCGTCCCTCGCATCCACAGCCCCACGACAGCCATCGCGCCGACGGCTATGAACGCGGCCATCGCCCGGCCCAGCCGCCTCTGCATCAAATGGCCGAGCCCCGGCAAGAACCAGGCGGCGATCACGATGAAAATTCCCCGGACAGCTCCCTGCCCCTCGTCTTGTATTCCAGGGGAACCCGGGTCCACCTGCGGTGAGGGGTCTCCGGCAGCCGCACCTGGAATCGGCTCGCCTGGTTCACCCGTCTCCCCGGGAGCGAAGGAGTCATTTGCGGTAAGGGACCGGGTGGGCTCGATAATTTGAGGTTTCTCTTCCGAATCGTTTTCGGTCATTGAGCCTTTTTAATGATTAAAACTTTTTCCCACAATTGACTTCATGCCAGCAGCGGAAGAATTTCCGATTGGATAGCGCCGGTTACTCCGGCCTCTTTTTCGCCGACATACACATCCACTTCCGTTCGCACACCGAATTCCGGAGTATAAATCCCTGGCTCAACGGAAAAACAGGTGCGCGGAATAATGCGCCGCACATCATGGCTTTCGAGATCGTCCATGTTCGCGCCGGTTCCATGCACTTCCTGACCGATATTGTGCCCCGTGCGATGCGTGAAGAACTTTCCATATCCCGCCTTCTGAATCACGTCACGCGATGCGCGGTCCACTTGCCATCCTTCGATAGTGCGCCCCGCGGAAATCGCATCGCGGACGAACTTCACCGCGGAATCGCGCGCCTGTTTCGTCACCGCAAAGACCTTGGCATATTTTTCAGGTACTTTCGCGCCCAGGTAGCCCATCCAGGTAATGTCGTAATAAACGCTCCCGGGCTTATTGAGCTTGCCCCACACGTCGAGCAGCAGAAGATCGCCCTCGCGAACCTGCGAGGCCGTTTCCTTGCGCGGCTCATAATGCGGATCACCGCTGTGCGGGCCGACTGCCACGATCGGATCACTGTCGGCCACAAGTCCGTTGACGCGGAATTGCCCCGCCATCCACTGCTGAAGATCGTATTCGGTGAACGCAGCGTGATCCCGCACCAGTTTCGCAGCATGCTCGAATGTCGCGCGGGTGATCTTGTCGATCAATTTTCCCGCGGCCATATGCGATTCTCGCTGCTCGGGAGACCAGGACGCCTCAAACAGTTGCACCAGATTGGCGGAGCTTACGACTTTGCGTTTCAGGGAGCGCACCAGCTCAACGGTGCCTGCATCAACGATGGAAATAGATGGAATTGCATTCTTCGGCGAATACTGCATCGCCAGTGTTTTCGCGCGGCCCAGCAGCTTCGGCAGATTCTTTTCCATTTCCTCCCGCGCGGCATACTGATATTTTTCGCCGGGCAAGGAATCAAGCGCGCCGGATTCGATGCGGTGAACCAGCTTGCGCGGTTCTCCCTTGGATGGAATCAAATAGAACCAGCGCCGTTTGGCCATGCAATTCTCAAGCCCCAGCACACGGTATGCGATGGAATCGCGGTGGAGGATGTCGTAGAAAAGCCAGCCGTCAATCTTCTCTTCCCGCAGAACTCGCTGAATGTCTTGAATGTCGGGCATGTGATTTCACCTGTTTCTGTTGGACGCGAGTATTTGGCTTGGGGATGCGTCAATGCGCCGGGTCATGAACCCTTCGGCGGGCCGCTGAGAGCTTTCACTTGGGCCGAAGTCGCGCCCCGCACTTCAACGCGCTTGGTGCGGCCCCGCTCGCCGCTCAGGATTCTAACAGCGCCAGTCGGCACGTTCAATTGCTCAGCTAGAACGCGGCGAAGCTCTTCGTTGGCGCGGTTATCCACCGGCGGAGCGGTCAGACGCATCTTGAGCGCGCCTTGCCATTCACCACCGACGGCCTGGGTGGATGCGCGCGGCTGCACCCGCACTCGAAACGTGATGCACCCGCCCCGTTCACTGATTTCTATGCTCAAATTTGCGCGCGGGCACCGAAAAGCGCAGTCCCAATCCGTACTTCGGTCGAGCCTTCTTCGATGGCTACCTCGAAATCGTGGGACATCCCCATGGAAAGTACTGGGAGCGGATGTTGAAATCGCCGGACCAGCGAATCCCGCAGCATGCGCAATTCCCGGAAGAAAGGCCGGACCGAGTCGGGATCTTCAAAGTAAGCGGGAATCGTCATCAGACCGCGCACCATGAGCTGCTTCATGCCGAGCAGGACCTCCACAAGTTGGGGAACATCCTCGGGAAGGACGCCCGATTTTGTTGCGGCGGCATCCGTGCGAACTTCGATCAGGACGGGCAAGGTCTCAGCGCCTCTGACTGAGGCTTCCAATTTTTGCGCCAGAGGAAGCGAATCCAATGAATCTAACAGGCGAAATAATTTCAGTGCGCGGGACACTTTATTGCCCTGGAGATGTCCAATTAGATGCCAGGTCGCGCCGAGATCCTTTACGGCTTCAAACTTCTCCTGGAATTCCTGCACCCGATTTTCCCCGAAATGGCGGATACCGGCTTCATAGGCTGCACGAATGGCTTCCGCGGGATGCGTTTTCGAGACGCCGATAATCGTGACCTCTTCGGGCTGGCGCCCAACGCGTGCCGTGGACCGCGCAACGCACTCGCGGATCCGGTGAAGATTGGTCTCAATGCCGGCAACGGTAATCGCCATCGTTGTGATTTTATCACGGGCGCGAGATCAGCTCTTTCCTGCGGCGCCGCCAACGCGCGTTTGAAGAGGTCGAGATTGCAGCGTACGCGCCTCTCACGCTAGACTGCGACGGGGCATTTTCGACAGAGCCTCTTCTCCCACAAGGCACATCTATGAAGCTGCGCGGAAAATTCATCGCTATCGAGGGCATAGACGGCTCGGGCAAGAGAACGCAGCTTGATCTATTGGCCCGCGCGCTGGAATCGCGCGGAGTCGGCATCGCGCAATTCAGTTTCCCTCGATATGACTCGTCCTTTGGGCGGCTGGTGGCGAGCTACTTAAACGGTGAGTTTGGACCTCTCTCGGCTGTGGATGCGCACCTCTCTGCGTTGCTCTATGCGGGCGATCGCTTTGAATCAAAGGGCGAGCTGGAAGCCGCTCTTACGGGCGGCAAGACAGTACTCGCCGACAGATACATTGCCTCCAATCTGGCTCACCAAACGGCGCGCGTAGCGCCCCAGCGGCGCGAGGAGTTCCTGAGCTGGCTGAAGCGCCTTGAATATGGCCTCTACGGATTGCCCGCGGAGGATTTGGTGATTTATCTTCGCCTGCCGGTTGCAGAAGCGCAACGGTTGGTGGGGCTGAAAGATACGCGGGATTACACTACGCTTCAACGGGATTTGCAGGAAGCCGACCAAAGGCACCTGGAGCAGGCCGCGCTTGTATTTGACCGCCTGGCGATGGAACCTAATTGGGTGACTGTAAATTGTTTCTCTGGATCATCTGAAGCAAAAGAAGGGGGCATGCTTCTCTCCACCGGAGCAATTCACGCCGCCATCCTTACAGCTGTGGACGCGCGGGTGCCCGCGCTCGCCTCCGCGGCCAAGGGGACACACTGATGGGCTTCGATCAATTCCTCGGCAATGAGCGAATCGTGAAATCGCTGCGCGGAATGCTGGCTGCAAAGCGAGTTCCGAGCGCGATGCTTTTCCTCGGGCCGAAAGGTGTGGGCAAATACACATTGGCGCGGATGTTCGCCCAAGCTGCGAATTGCGAACGGATGCAGGACGATTTCTGCGGTAAGTGCGACACGTGCGTGAGGATTGCAAGGCTGGCCGAGCCCTCCGCGCTCATCGAGCAGGGGCTCGCCGAGCGCGGTGAAAGCGCCGATGCGGGCATGGTGGAGCGCGTCCCGCTGATCCTGCAAACACACCCGGACGTTTGGGCCATTGTCCCTGACCCAGTTCGATTGAAGAAACCCGTAGTGCGGCCTGTGATCCACATGGGGCAGTTGCGGGCCATTCAGCGCGCGGCCAATTTCCGGCCGCAGGCTCGGCGGCGGCTGTTCCTTCTGGATGGCGCGGAAACGATGCGCTGGGACTTGTCCAGCATTTTCCTGAAAATATTAGAGGAGCCGCCTGAATCCTCCACGCTGATTCTGATGGCGCCAAGCCCCTACCAGCTTCAGCCGACCATTGTTTCCAGGTGCCTGCAATTCTTCTTTGCGCCCGTGGGGCAGAACGAGATGGAGGAGATTCTGCGCGAGCGCACCAAACTCGATGCGGCAGGCAGGACGCAGGCTGCCGAACTGTCCGAAGGCAGCCCAGGCGCCGCGCTGGGCATGGATGTTGACCAAGCGACTGAACTGCGGCGGCAGGCGTTGCGGATATTGGAACTGTCGGCCGATGGCAAACTTCCGGGGCTTTTTTCGCTGACCAATCAGCTTACCAAGCGGGAGGGTGGACAAGCCGTCCCATTCGATTCCCTGCTGGGTGCGCTTTACAGCGTGCTGGCGGATCTACTTGAATTAACCAGCGCTTCCGATAAACCGCAGCTTAGGAACCCCAGCTTGAAGAAGGAACTGCAAACGTTGGGCTCTAAACTGAACACGCCTTGGGTGACTCGCGCAGTCCGCGGCGTGGATACTTTGTCCTACCGGCATCGCAGAAACATCAATAGGCAGCTAGCACTGGACGCTTTGGGCGCTACCCTGTCTGCTGATTAGGCCCTCTCCCCGAAATCAGTTTTTTTTACAGTGTATGAAACGGAATTTCGATTCCGTGCATCCTATCCGCAAGGCCCAACTTGGGGTTTTACGTCTAGATAGTCGGGGGGAGCAATCATGGTTAATCGTAGACTTATCCGTCCGTCCCTGACGGAGGTCAAGGAGCAGGGGCCAGTCGTGCGAACTCATCATGCTGCTGTAGTGCCTCACAAGAAACCTACGCCGCCCGAGCAGACGCATGCCGAGAATTTTTATTGGGTGAAGCAAATGCAGGCCCGAACGCCGGTCGCCGTGGTTCTGACCGATGGCGAAGTGCTTCGCGGGGTGGTGGAGTGGTATGACCGAGATTGCATTAAGCTGACGAGGTTTGGAAGTCCTAACCTGCTGCTCTACAAGCAAGCCATTAAGTACGTCTTCAAAGATGGCGAAGAATCTGCCATGGGAGGCACCAACGGGCAGTAAGCATTCCTGAATTTCTTAATCGGGGTTTCGCCGGCGTTTCCTCTGCGCGGGCATTATTGCAAAGGTCATGAGCGCCTTGGCGGTGAGCTTTCCATCCGCGGCGTGGACCTCGCATTCCACTACAGCAAGGGTGCGGCCCAGACGCAGCACCTGCGAATTCGCGGTAATTGGGCCGCGATCCACCGGCTCCAAATAATTAATCTTCATTTCAACGGTCGCCAGGCGAGTCCCCCTAGGCAACATAGGGTAGGCGGCCATGGCCCCCGCGGTGTCTGCCAGCGAGGCCAGAATGCCTCCATGCACGACGCCATGGATTTGCAGGTGATGTTTGCGGACGCGCATGGTCATGACCGCGGTACCCGCGCCCACAGATTCCAGCTCATATCCGAACAATTTTCCTGGGGCGCTGTTTCGCAAACGCAGGCCCAGGTCAGCCGCATTCCAAGTGGCCCCTTCGGTTGAGAATGGTCTTGGTTTTCTTGCGGGCATCGTTGGACGCTTCATCCTGCCGATTGCCCGCCATCGATGGGAAGTGTGGCCCCGGTAACCCAGGTGGATTCGTCGGAAGCCAGATAAACCGCGAGATGGGCAATTTCCTCGGGGGTTCCCGCGCGGCCAACGGGGATCAATCCGATGCGCTGGCGGCGCGCTTCCTCGGGGTTGGGCGCATTGGCAAAAAGATTCGCGCCCATTTCGCTTTCCACCAGTGACGGGCAAATGCAATTTACACGGATGCCTTCTTGCGCGTGGTCCAGCGCCATGGCGCGAGTCAGCATGGCAACCCCGCCTTTTGAAGCCGCGTACGCTGCGCGCTGTTTGCTACCCACTAATCCGTACACCGAACCCATATTTATGATGGAGCCACCGCCGGACCGGCGCAGAAACCTCAATGAAGCGCGGGAAATCAGAAAAGTGCCTTTCAAATTTGTGTCGATCAACAAATCCCAGTGGGCTTCCGAAGTTTGCTCGGCGTTTCCGGGAAACATTGCTCCCGCATTGTTCACAACCACATCAAGTCGGTTGAAATGTTCCACCACACTCCGCACAGCGTGTTCCACCTGCTCCACATTCGTCACATCACATCGTACACTGTGTGCAATACCGCCTGCTCTATCGATCTCGTTGACGGCCGCACTCAGTTGGTCCGCGCGGCGTCCGACAATGGCCACTTTCGCTCCCTGCCTGGCAAATTCCAATGCGCAAGCTCTGCCAATACCGCTTCCACCGCCGGTAATCAATGCCACTTTGCCGGCCAAACGGGTCGCCTTACTTGTCACCTGGAGCCTCTGAGATGCGTCTAATGAACATGCGACGAATGGGGAATTTATCATTGGTGGATGACTGTCGCAAGGCGGGCTAACCCATGGCGGATGAGTCGAAAAAAATGCGCATTGGAATCACCTGCTATCCTACCTATGGTGGATCGGGAGTGGTGGCCACCGAACTCGGACTGGAGCTTGCCGCCCGCGGGCACAACATCCACTTCATCAGTTATGCCCCGCCCATTCGCATGCCTACGGACGTCCCGAATATCAGGTTCCATGAAGTCGAGGTGATTACCTATCCACTGTTTGACCACCCTCCTTATACCCTGGCGCTGGCGTCAAAAATGTTTGACGTCGCCGAGTCGTGCCGCCTCGACCTTCTCCACGTGCATTACGCGATCCCTCATTCAGTGAGCGCTCTTTTGGCCCGTTCGATGGCGGCCCCCAGGCGGTTGCCTTTTATAACCACGCTGCATGGGACCGACATTACTCTGGTGGGCAACAATCGAAACTATCTGCCGATCACGCGTTTTTCCATCGAGCAGAGCGATGGGGTAACGGCCATCTCCAATTATTTGAAAGACCAAACCTTGAAGGACTTCGCGACCAAGAACCCGATTGAGGTTATCCCCAACTTCGTGAATTGCGATCTATACCATCGCAATACGGACGCCCGTAAACGTGCCGTGTGGGCGCCAAACGGCGAGCCTATTCTGATGCACCTCTCGAATTTCCGGCCGGTGAAGCGCATCACCGATGTGATTGAGATTTTCGCTCTGGTGCGGGAAAAAATGCCTGCCAAGCTGGTGATGATGGGTGACGGTCCGGACCAGGGCGCGGCGGACTGGCTGGTGCGTCAGAAGAAACTGGAGGACGACGTTTTCTTCCTTGGAAAACAGGACCACGTGGAGACCAAACTTGGGTTGGCCGACCTGTTCCTGCTCCCCTCGCAACTGGAATCGTTTGGATTGGCGGCGCTGGAGGCGATGGCCTGCGAAGTTCCTGTTATCGCCACAAAAGTGGGGGGCGTGCCGGAGGTTGTCGAGCACGGTGTGGATGGGTATCTGGTGGAGCCGGGAGACGTCGCCTCGGCGGGAAAATATGCCGTGGACATACTTTCGCGCGCGGACCGCGGGCGGTCGATGGGACAACAGGCGCGGATTAATGCCCAGAGGAAATACTGCGCCAACGACATCATTCCGCAATACGAAGCCTATTATCGAAAAGTGCTTGCAGCGGGTTCGTCAGCGGCACGCGCGTAAAATTGCTCTCGTTTCAAACCAACGTAATGTCTCTGCAATTCGTTGGCATACTTCTGCCCAACTTCGCCTGCGTTGGCGGTCAACCACTCGCTAAACCTCGTGGGACACGTGGGTGGTTTTGCGGAAACCAACAGGTCGGCGGCCAATCCGTCTATCTCCTCTTTTGTCAGAACAACATCGCCTGTGACCCAGCCCAGAATTTGCACCATGGCCGTGAGGGTGGTCCGACCCACGTGGATCAGCCTGCATTTGCTGTGAACTGCAACCGCGATTCGGCGCACCAATTCCTCAAAGGTATAAATTTCGGGGCCAACAGCATCCTCAATGACATTTTCATTTTGTGCTCCGCGCGTCACAGCCAGTCCCGCGATGTCTTCAATGTGCGCCGGCTGGATGCGGCATTCACTCATGTTTGGGACGCCAAATATCGGAAATCTCCGCAGCATCCAGGCGATGTTGTTAATCAGGATATCTGCGCCGCCAAAAATAACAGTAGGCCGCAGGATCGCATGCAATATTCCCGTCTCAAATAACGCCTGTTCAACCAGAGCCTTCCCGCGATAATAGCCGAGCGGCGAATCCTCTGAGGGATTGGCGATGCTGATGTGAACGATGCGGCGAACGCCGGCTTGCTTTGCGGCCGCATACAGCGTCGCGGAATCTGCGACTGCCCGATCAAAAGTCATGCCCTTGTAGGGTAATCGAACCCAGTAGGTGTTGTAGAGAACATCCGCCCCCTCCAGGCTGCGTCGCAAGCCCTCCTTATTCTCGAAATTGAGCGGGGCTGTCTCAATGGCTCCCGCAGCGGCTCTTCCGCTGGCCGGATGATTCGTGAGCGTGCGGACGGCCCGGCCATTTGCAAGCAATTCCTTCGCAATCGCAGCTCCCGTAAAGCTGAAAGCGCCGGTCACAACATCCAGGGCAATTTGAGAAGACATCTCGGCCTCCTGCACCTTCAATTGGAAGCTAGGGTCCCCAACTCTGCGGCTTTTTTAATATGCTCAAGAACTCTCATGTGAATCATGTGAATGATGTAATCGGACCAGACGCGCCAATACGCCGCTGGCCATAACGTGTGGCGATACCACGTCGTCCCTTCGAGCCTCGTTCGATTCCCTGGAAGCACAGTGAGCAGGAATTGGCCGCCCTGTGAAACCAAAAAGCCGTGCAGGTGGGGCGTATCGATCTTCGCGTACGGAGTCCACTCCTCCATGGGTGGAGGATTCGATGTGACTGAAAATCTCAGGAGGTTGGGCTCATCCCAGACTTGAATTGGTTCGACAAAGGCCCCCGTTGAAAAAATGCAGTGGCGTTCGGCGCCAGGGCCACTTCCAAGGATTTCGGCGCGAATTGGATATGCGATCCCCGCGCGGAAGATCCATTCACGTGGCTGAGGGATTTCTGTGAAGGCGATTACCTGCCTCCACACCGTGGCCGGCGAGGCTTCCACTTCAATTTCGGATTTGACTTGATAAACAGGGGGAACAGGCTGAACTGCCTGTTCAACGCCCATGACCGCCGGAGCTAGGACCAACACAATGGATAAGAGCGCAGGATTCGCACGAGGCCTTGATTGATGCGGGCGCGTGACGTAGGCCACAGTGCCTCCTGCCATAGCAAGCAGAGTCACAAGCGGCAGAACGAGTATCAGGCAGATGGCACCCTCTCGCGCCAATACAAGCAGAAGTGCGCCCGCGAAAAAAGATGAAAGGATCGACACGGCAATCGAGTTTCCGAAGCCCTTAGAGCCGTGGAAATTGAAAAGCAGTACAGAGATGAAGCCCATGCAGAACGGAAGGGCAACGAAGAGTCCCCAACCATAATGCACCAACCAATCCGTGCCAAGAACAGCGAGGGCGCAACCCAAGCTACCCGTCAGAACGACGGCTGTTAGTGCACTACCAGCCTTGCCGGCGGGCACGAAGCGACCAATCCCATAGCTGGAGGGGCGAGAAAAAGTGGTCGCATCCAAAGCTCTATCGGGTCGGCTCGGAAATGTACACAGAAGTGCAAATAAGACCAGGTTCAGGACCGGCAAGAAAAACAGAAGGACCGTCCCTGATGGAAGATTCGCATCGTGAAGCCTTTTCAATGTGCAGACAACTCCCACCCAAATGAATGGCAAAGCAACTGCAAGCATGATCGCCAAGAATAGAACGTCATGTCTTGAAAGTGACGTAATGTGGCCAGCCTCGCGAATAGGCGTCCAATAGCTGAAGAAATCCCAAGCTTCATGGAGTACGTAAACTGCGAGAATCCTGTCCAGGACGACTTTGATGGCGATCCCCGCGACTCCGATGAGGGCGTAACTTCCTCGGTTGAGCCTGCCCTTCCAATTCCACAGATCGCGAAATGTGATTCGCATCGGCTTGCCTCCCCGCGTGAAAGTAGGTCTAAGTGTTTGCCTTCCTTAAGCAGCAGCGAAGATCCGTGAGTCTGAATCTGCCTGGCTCGGGCAAGCCTTTTCGTATCTGCTCCTGAGTAAAACGTGTGGCTGGCAGCAAGTCATCCGGCAGGGATTCGCACGGAGGCAGCGCCTCGACAATTCCTTCAGAGAGAATCCGGACTTGGCCGAGGGATGTAAGCGGTATCTTCATCGTCAATTCTGCAATCCATGCGAGCAAATAGTGGAAGGCAAGCGGCATACGAATCATCGGCCGCCTCTTGCCAATTACTGCGGCTACTCTTTTGACTGCCTCACCAAGTAATATTTCCTCAGGACCCGTTACTGCAAACGTCCTTCGCGTGAATTTCGGATCGAACAGAGATCTTTCAATTAACGAAGCGAGGTCTTCCACGGCCAGAGGACGAATGGGCTGATCCGTCATCCCGACAAGCGCGAAAACGGGGAAAGTGTAAAGGGCGTGGCTTAAGTGATCGAGCATGTGATCCCCCTGACCGTAAATCACTCCAGCCTTGAAAATTGTGTAGTCCAGCTCGGAATGGCGCACGATTTCTTCTGCTGCCCACTTCGATTCGTGATACGCGGAACCGCAGTCCGGCCTTGCCCGCAGGAAACTTAGGAGGACAATCTTGCGCACGCCCGCGTGACGCGCCGCATCGCAGACATTTCTGGTCCCCTCGATATGAACCTTTTGGTAGGTTTGCTCACGAATTTCGCGATTGATCCCCGCGCAGTGAACAACAGCATCGCATCCGGCAAATGCATCTACCAGTACATCTGTATTGGAAAGGTTAGAGGAGAAGAATTGCGACCTGTTCAGATCGAGGACGCTTGTATCACGATTGTCCTCTCCTCGAGCAATCAAAACCACCTCGTGTCCATCCGTCATGAGTCGACGGGCAAAATGTCGCCCTACGAATCCGGTCCCTCCCGTGATTGCCACTCGCATGGAGCAACCTCCTTCCAGATCAAGAGCAGGCTTCACACCCGCGAGCCTCTACCAAGTTGGCGCAAGCGCTGCAGCACCATAAGCCGTCGCCAGAAAAAGCAGCGCAGCGATCATGGCTACATCCCCAGCACGATTTGCGCGGCGAATCGCTGCATCGTAGTAAAACAGTTGCAGTGGGACGCGGCACAGCCAGAAGAGTGAAATTGACGCTGCAAGAAATTGGCCTAGGCCATGGCCGCTGGCGAGATCCCTTGCAAAGCGGAGAGTCAGGACCGCAAACAGAAACACAATGCCAACGACGTAAGCGGCGTGGACCACGAAAATCTCCCGGATCATTGGGGCAACCCGGCTTAGGTTTTCGCGGTATCGCAATTTCGACGGGAGATAGAAATTTGCCAGGACCATTCCGAGTTGTACGATCGCCGCGAACCAGAGAAGTTTTTCCAAGTTGTTCATAACCTCCTCCTTTCCGTTTAGCGGTGCAATTTCATGAGCGCGGTCTTAAGACTGCTGCGGGACAATTAATTGCCGCACACTTGCGGTGCGACGCGACCCATCGATATGCGGCGCGCAGAGCGGACAATCCGCCGGGAATCTTTGCAAGCCACACGAGCGGCGCTGCCCACCAAATTTCACGTGCAAGCGCAATCGCAGCATCCGCTCCGCCGTATTGGCGGCCGTCTCCGTTAAGGAGCCGGATTTCGAGCATCAACTCAGCCTGTGACAATCCAAGAAGTTTCACCACGCGCGGATCCTGCAGCGGCGCGAGTGCAAAACCCCGCTTCGCCAGCGCGGGCGCAATCCATCTAGCCGTGCGCGTACAGAATTCACATTCCGCGTCGTAAAACAGCCAGCCCCGCGCGTGTCGGCCCTTTGCATCTGTGTATTCCGATGTGAGTGAGATCATTGCTGCACCATTTCCCTGCTACTTGCTCTTCTTGCCCAACAGCCCTCGAAGCTTTCCTCTCAGTTTCGCCAACCCTTTAAGTGTGGCCGGCGACATATGCCCGATTTCATCGTAGAACCCGCACATGTTCTCCATGAACTCGAGCATGTCGGTCACCCTGTTGCGCGGGTAAGTGTCGGCCGTGCCCTCGCCGCCCATTTCGACCAGACATTCGCGCAGCATCACCAGCGTGGGATCGATTTCCCTCCGCTTGCGCTCGTCAATAATGATGCGGAACATCTCCCAGACATCGGTGAGCGAAACGAAGTGGTCGCGCCGGTCCCCCAGCAGGTGCGTGACCCGCACAATCCCCCAGCCCTGCAATTCGCGCAG
Organism: Candidatus Acidiferrales bacterium; assembly: GCA_035308165.1. Lineage (GTDB taxonomy): Bacteria > Acidobacteriota > Terriglobia > Acidiferrales > UBA7541 > DASTCZ01. The sequence continues at coordinate 17,710 of DATGHC010000059.1, forward strand.
GCTGGTGCTGACGTTGGAACGCGCCACGCCCAGCGTCTTGGCGATGTCTTCGGCGTCCAGTGGTTTTGGAGAGAGATACAACAGCGCGTGCACCTGAGCCACGGTGCGATTGATGCCCCAGCGGGTGCCCATTTCGCCCCAGTGGAGGATGAATTTCTTTTGGACCGGCGTGAGTTCAGGCATCGTGGTTTTCCTTTATTTCAGTCTATACAGAAAATACAGTATTGTCAGAAGATTGTCAAGTCATTCCTTCCCGCCGACCGCCGGATCCTTCTCTCCACCCATGTCCGCTTTCGGGACGGGCAATCCCACCAGCAAACAATTACCGTCGCTTCCGGGCACTTTGTGGACATAACTGCCCCGTAATGAATAACATACACTGCCACCCTTCGGCCTGAGCTGTGCACTCAATCTATCGGCACGACCGGTGTGGAGATGTGACCGTCTAAACATTGCGAAGTAGCGAGAACTTCCAAGGAGCAAATCGATGGGTACGCTCTGGCAAGATATCCGGTTCGGAGTGCGCACGCTGGTTAAGAATCCCGGCTTTACGGTGGTGGCACTGCTTACCCTCGCGCTCGGGATCGGCGCCAACACCGCGCTATTTTCAGTTGTGAACGGGGTGCTGCTCAATCCCCTGCCCTATCCTCAGCCGGATCAGCTTGTGACCATTCATGAGAGCAAGGCGAATTTCGCAACCGGCTCAATTTCCTGGCCGAATTTTCGCGACTGGAGAGATGACAATCAAACGTTTTCCTCCATGGCCATCTATCGCCGGAATTCCTTCACCATGCTGGGCATGGGAAATGCGGAGCAAGTCCCCGGGATGTACATTTCCTCGGATTTTTTCCGTGTGCTTGGCGTGCAGCCGGTGATCGGCCGCACTTTCCTTAAGGGTGAGGACGAAATTGGCGCGGCTCAGGTGGCCATCATCAGTGGCGGCTTCTGGAAGCGCAAATTCGCCAATTCGCCTGATGTGCTCGGTAAGAATCTTTTCTTGGACGGCAAGGACTTCACGATTGTGGGGGTGATACCAGAAAATTTTGATTTGTTCCTGCGCAACAGTAATTTCAGGGAAATTTACCTTCCGATTGGACAGTGGGGCAACAACCTGCTGCCAGACCGGGGCTCCGGTATCGGGATACATGGAATTGGCCGGATGAAACCTGGCGTAAGCTTTGCCCAAGCCAAAGACGACATGGCCCGTGTTTCTCGAAATCTAGCGGTGGCTTACCCCGACAAGAACAAGGGTATTGCAGCCGCGCTCATTACTTTCAAGCAAACCACGGTGGGCGATATTCAACCCTTTCTGCTGGCGCTGCTTGCGGCTGTGGGATTTGTTCTGCTGATTGCCTGCGTGAATGTTGCCAACCTGTTGCTTGCGCGTTCGACCGGACGTTCGCGGGAATTTGCGATCCGCGCCTCGCTGGGTGCGGGTCAAGGGCGGCTAGTACGGCAACTACTTACCGAGAGCATCCTCCTGGCCCTAATAGGAGGTGGGTTGGGAATCCTGCTGGCGTCGTGGGCTACTCAGGCGGCTTTGACCAGGCTGCCTTTGTCAATGCCGCGTGCCGGAGAGGTTGGACTTGACTCGCACGTTCTGATTTTCACCGCGGCTGTGTCGCTTCTGGCGGGAATATTCTTCGGGCTGGCCCCCGCCATAAAAACCTCTAGAGCGAATCTGCACGACACGCTCAAGGAAAGCGG
>DATGHC010000060.1:0-68705 GCA_035308165.1 Candidatus Acidiferrales bacterium
GTCGCGTGATAAAATGCGGTCACTCTGTGCGCTTCGGTCGAGAGATTGGAGCGCAAACGGCGCGCCCGTAGCTCAGCTGGATAGAGCGTCTGGCTACGAACCAGAAGGTCGGGAGTTCGAATCCCCCCGGGCGCACCACAATCCTCCTACACTTTGCTGCCGCGAGCTTTACTTCACCAGGCCAACTGTGAGTGTTAACAATCTTGGCCGAGCAACGTCTTTACAGGCAGATGAGATGCACGGGACGTACGCGGATGTTGAGGTTTCATCCCTAGTGGCCTCATTGGCCGTGGCGCGCACCGGGATACGCATCGACGGAACGATTTTCCGGACAGATACTCGCGTACACTCTTGGAGGTGCACTAATGAAACCCCACTTTGTAATACTCTTTCTTGCGGTCCTGTCCTTGGCAGCACCTATTCATACCGAGCCCACTCAATCGGTTTCCTCTCAGAATCCATCTGATTCCGCGCAACAAGTCTTGCGTGTGCTGCAAGAATGGTCGAAGGACTGGAAAGCGCGAGATGCAGATTCAATCTCTGCGCTGTACGCCCAAGATGCGATTGTCTATCCGGCAGTCGACCGACCAGGAAATCCGAAGGATTATTTTGGGCAACTCTTTGAACGACTCGCCGACCCCAAAATCGGCGATATTGTGAGTTCCGGCACTGCACAGGTATCAGGAGATATGGCATTCGACGACGGGGGCATACAATACCTTGTTAAAGGTAAGTGCCACCCATCGGATCCTGGTGATGGGCCATGTGTGTTGAAAGGCTATAACCTCACCGTCCTGAGGCGCAACTCGGACGGCAGATGGCTGATTCTAAGGCAATCTTTTACCCAGATAGGGCTGGGTTCAACGATCTATACGCCACGATAGTTCGGGAAGTCTTGTTAATGTCTTATGACCGATGGCTCGGTTCACGGATTGGGTCCCAAACCTCCACAAATATGAAATTAGGACATCACCCTTTGGCAGGCTTGATACAAATTCCCCTAGAAAGGTTCTAAGATCGTCCTCTCGGGTGCGCCACTTCTGTTTGAGATGTATTTTCAGCAAATTCCACTAATACCCTTTCAGGCGGCTTGAACTCAACCTAGATCTTTGGCACGATGGAAAACGGTCAAGGGTTCATTTGGGGAATTTCATACCTAACTCCCTTCCTTGTATGTAATCGATTTGAAACTGCCGACTGTGATAGATTGCCTGCATTTGAGTCTTCAGAAATGAAGAGGCTAAGAAATTTAATTGTAATCCGTAAAGAGCATTTGTTGATCGCGACGGGATTAGTTGCTATGTCTGCGTCGGTAGTGTTCGGTACCGCGACTGCGAGCCAGAGCCGGGCTGAAATACATTCTGACGACAAGCTCAACTTTGATGTAGCCTCCGTCAAATCCTGGCAACCAAATCAACCGCTTCCGAAGATAGCAATGGGCGTGCGCTTTTCTCAGGGTAGGGTCTATGCTCCGTGCTCCGACCTGTGGGCGCTTCTTCGCTACGCATTTCACTTGACGATCGGGGCGCCCATCACCGGCCTTCCAAACTGGGCCAAAGCCCAGTGCGGCCCCAACACATTTAGCATCGACGCAACAATGCCTAACGAGACCACGCAGGATCAATCGCGCCAGATGATGCAAAGCTTGCTCGAAGACCGCTTCAAAATGCGCGTCCACTGGGAAGAGAAGGAGATGCACGTATTCGTTCTGACAATCGGACCGGGTGGATTCAAAGGGAAGCCATTTGATCTCAAAACTGCCAAGTGGGCACCACAGAGTTGCCCCGAAGACGATCCCGCCTGCGGTCAGAGTTATGGATCAAGCACAATCTCTGACCTAGCGAACTCCCTTAGCTTTTTTGCCGGACGTCCGATAATCGACAAGACCGGCCTCACCGACAGGTACGAAGTAAATTTTATGTTTGCCAATGACAGAGCCGAGAACTCATCGCTGCCGTCTCTGTCGACCGTGCTACGCGAGAAATTCGGCCTGCTGATGAAACCGCAGACCGCGCCAGTCGACGTCCTCATCGTAGACAGTGTGGAAAAGCCTTCGCCAAATTTAGACAGGACATGGTCTAAAGGATTGACGCTTGTCATTGATTCAATCGAATCGGGACATCGACGTGTGTCAAACTGGCCACGAAATTGCCGATAAGAGTTTTAAGATCGTCCTCTTGGGCGCACAACTTCTCCGGTCAACTTGTTTTCACGAAATCCCTCCATTTTTCTAATGGTGCGTCACACCAGAATCAAAGCAGCGACTGGTTCCTTGCAAATCCGCGGATTGGAATGGATGATTGTCGGTGCGCGAATGGAATCAAATTAAGGGATACAATTTTGAGATGGCGAAGTTAAGGGGGAGTTGAATGGATCAGGCGCCGACGTTGAAGGATTTTCGAGAGGCGCAGAAACATGTTTCTGCGCATGCGTATCATACTCCGCTTCTGACGTCGCGGTTGTTGTCGGAACGGACGGGATTTGAGGTGCGGCTTAAGGCGGAAGTGTTTCAGAAGGGCGGGTCGTACAAAATCCGCGGACCGTTGAATAAATTTCGGCATTTGACGGAGGAGCAAAAGAAGAGGGGAGTGATTTGCTCGTCGGCGGGGAATCATGCGCAGGGAGTGGCGCTGGCGGCGGCAATCAACAAAGTGAAGGCCGTGGTGGTGATGGCGAAGAATGCGACGCAATCGAAGGTAGATGCGACGCGCGGGTATGGCGCGGAAGTGGTGCTGCACGGGAACATTTGGGATGAAGCGAATGAGAAAGCGAAGGAGTTGGTGAAGGAGCGCGGACTGACCTACATTCATCCGTTTGATGACATGCAATTGATCACCGGGCAGGGGACTTTAGGATTGGAGATTTATGACGATTGGCCAGAGGTGGATGTGGTGGTTGTGCCGATTGGAGGCGGGGGGCTGATTTCGGGCGTGTCGATGGCGCTGAAGGCTTGCAATCCGAAGATTCGGATTATTGGAGTGGAATCATCGGGCTCGCCGGGAATGAAGAACAGCGTGGATGCGGGACACGTGGTGACGCTGGACAAGGTGGATTGCATCATTGACGGATTGAGGGTGAAGCGCGTTGGGGAAAACACGTTTTCGGTGGTGCAGAAATATGTGGACGAGATCGTGACCTTGCCAGACAGCGAAATGTTTGCCGCAATGCTGTGGGTGATGAACCATTGCAAGCTGGTGGTGGAGGGCGCTGCGGCGGCTCCTGTTGCGGCGTTGCTGAAAGGGCTAGTGAAGGCTCCCAAGGGTTCGAAGGTGGCGGGGGTGTTGAGCGGGGGGAACGTGAATTTGGAGCAACTGAAGAATTTGAAATGGAATTAGACGGCGCCGGAGATTCGCGAATCACGCTGATGGCAAGTGGCAGGGACCAAGATACAAATTCATTCTTGGGAGCTTGTAGTTGTCTGCAATTCGCGCGCGCGGGCGAGGAGTTTGTTTATCTTGCCCTCGATCGACGCGTCGCCGATGTGTTCTTCCTGTAGCACGCCATCCGCGTCTATCGTAAAAGTATGCGGAATAGCCGTTACACCGAACTTTTGCGCTATCGAACCCTTAAAAGACCCGTCGCGATATTGTAGCCAGGTCATCTTGTTCTTTTGGATGAAGTCTTTCCATTTCTGCTCGTCAGAATCGAGACTCACGCTGAGGATCACCAGGGGCTGTCCCTGAAATTTTTTTGCTACGTTTTGAATGTGCGGAAGCGCTTCGCGGCACGGTTCGCACCAAGTGGCCCAAAAATCAAGCAACACGACTTTACCTTGCAAATCGTCCATGGAAATTCGCTTTCCGTCCACAGTGGTGACGGCGAAGGGAGGCGCCATCAAGGCGCGCGCCAATTCAGGGTGACTGGTGTATCGTAGAGCGCGCTGGCGGTTAGGGTCTCCCTCAGGTTTCATCTTTGTATATTGTTCAAACATGGCTCTTGCTGCTTCGTCCTGACGAAGGTGCGCGAGCGCCTTCCCGTCCCCATATATTGCATCCGGGAAATTCGCATTGACAGCAAGCGCCCTCCTGAATTCTTGATCGGCGTGTGAGTAGATATCTTCTTTATTCTTCTCCAACCCCTCGTTCATCAGGACCACTCCAAATTCATAATGTGCGACTGCCGTTTCTCTGTCGCCCTGAGCCTGCGCAATCATCTCCTCTGCGGCAAGTTCGGCGGTCTTCCAGTCCCTCAATTCAGACCCGTACTTGAGCATTTGCCTCTGGCAGTCCGTGCAATGCCCGCCGTCCTGCTTATCCGCTTTCCTGAACCCTTCGAGGGCGGCATCTGTACGGTTTTCGTGCAGGGACTTTAAAGCATCTTTATACGTCTTCTGCGCCTTCTCGTCGGTCGGTCCGTCCGGCCTATCTTGTGCGAACACAGCTGCCAGGATAAACAGGGCCGCCAAGCAGATCTGCGCGAATCGCATAAAAGCCCTCCCGCTTCAGAATCATCGCGGCGCTCAGTCGCTCGAAAGTCAGGGCTACCGCGAGAAACAATCCTGAAAAACCTGGATACTAATACTCCGATGATATTAATGCTAGAAGATAAAAATTCAAATGGTAAATACCAATCTGGTGGGTTCCCCTAGGAAATCGAAAGTCCGTTGAGCTAAAAATCAGCTTCGCTAGAGAGAATACAGAACTCCCGAAAATATCGATAGGCCCGATCCAGGAATACGAGAACGTCAGGCGTCGATAGGCTGGCTGCGGAGGGCGTAAATGCATTCGGCCGTGAATCTTCAATAGTCGAGAAAAAGCAGCGAATTAGCAGTTAGTGTGAAGTACCAGAAATTCTCCCAAGGGTTGGTGGAGGACGGCGTATAGTCAAATGCTGAAAATGCGATGCGAGATGCCAGATCGAATGTTTCGCGGAAGGCCGTGCCAAATTTGCGCGATGGTGTGTTGTGTGATTCTGTATTTGGGGGGGAACGGGATTTTCGCGCAAGGTAAGGGGAGTGGTGCGCGGAAATCCATCGTGCCTGCGTGGATGGAACGCGATTGCGGTCAGGGGGTCCGCTTACGATTGAGCGCGGCTGAAGCGAAGCAGGGAAGTCTCGTGCTGGTAGAGGTATCGAGCGCGGACGCACTGAGTCAAGTAAAAGGCGAGTGGGATGGCAACGCGATTCCTGTTTGGCGTGAACCAGCCAAGGAAAAGCATCTACGCGATGAGTGGCGAGGAATGCTGGGGATTGATTTGGAGCATGAGTTGGGAAAGTACGATTTCTCGATCAGCGTGAAACGGGGCGAGGGCGCAGCCTCGAGTTGTACCGCGAGTGTGACAGTGAAAGATGGACGATTTGCCACGGAGAAATTGAACGTGGCTCCCCAATTTGTAGAACCGAACCCGGAACAGTTGGCGCGGGCGCAGGAGGAATCGAAGAGGCTGCACGAAATTTATGCGACGGTGACGCCGGCGATTGCTTGGAAGGGGCAATTCAGGATTCCGCTGACGGGGGCAAAGACCGGAGGTAATTTTGGTAAGAGGAGAGTGCTGAACGGGGAGCCGAGTTCGCCTCATAGTGGAGTGGATTTTCCCGCGCCCACTGGGACACCGGTGCATACTGCGCAACGGGGGCGAGTGGTGCTGGCGGAGCCGCTTTATTTTTCCGGGAACACAGTGGTTGTGGATCATGGACAGGGGATTTATACGTTTTACGGGCATTTGAGTGCGATCGGGGTGAAGGCGGGAGACTCTGTGGAAGCCGGCGCGGTGCTGGGAAAAGTGGGGGCGACTGGGCGGGTGACGGGGCCGCATCTGCATTGGGGACTTGAAGTGAACCGGGCGCGTGTGAATGCGCTGGGCATTGTGAAACTTTCATTGCACCCGCCGGAAGCAAATTAATCGCAGGGACAGGATGCATGAGTATCGGCGTGAGAAATATGCAATACTCTGGCGCGAATAAATTCATGGAGGTAACGATGCGGAGTGCCGAGTGGAGATTGACATTGAATAACGCGAAGGTGGCGGTGATTGCGTTAGTGTGCCTGATGGGTGCGGCGAGCGGATATGCCCAAGGGCGCGGAGGAGATGCGCCGCGGGCACTGACAGACGCGGATTACCAACGCGCGGAAAAATTCATGGGGTACAACACCACTCCGCTGGTGCTGCATATCGCGCCGCGGCCAAACTGGCTGCCGGATGACAGACTGTGGTATCGCGTGGCCACCGAGGAGGGAAGCGAGTTCGTGATGTTTGACGCGGCCAAGGGAACGCGCGGGGAACCGTTCCAGCAGGCGAAAGTTGCCGCGGCGCTTTCAGCGGCTTCGGGTGCGTCTTACGACGCGCACCATCTGCCGTTCATGACGTTTGAGTTTTCAGAGGACGGGCAGAGCATTACATTCAGCTCGGATGGCAAGAGGTGGACGTGTGACGTGCAGGGAAACAAATGCACTGAAGCTGCCGGAGGAGGGGGAAGGCGCGGTGGCGGCGGGGGAGGTGGCGGGCGCGGCGGACGAGGAGAATCAGTGCCATCGCCAGATGGGAAGCGCGCGGTATTTATCCGCGATTACAATTTGTGGATGCGGGAAATACCGGGGGGAAAAGAGACACAACTTACGACCGACGGAGTGAAAGATTTCGGATACGCGACGGACAACGCGGGATGGGTGACGAGCGATCGGCCGATCGTGTTGTGGTCACCAGACTCGAAGAAGATTGCGACGTACCAACAGGATCAGCGCGGCGTGGGGGAGATGTACCTGGTGAGCACGAAGGTGGGGCATCCGGAATTGAGGGCTTGGAAGTATCCGCTGCCGGGCGATGACGTGATCACCATGATTCAACGCGTGGTGGTTGAAGTGGACGGGCCCAAGGTGGTGCGATTGCAGATGCCTCCCGACCAGCATCGGTCATCGCTGTGTGACGATATTTCGTGCGCCGGAGGTGGATTCACAGATGTGGATTGGAGCGCCGACGGGACGCATCTGGCATTTGTGTCCACTTCGCGCGACCACAAGGTGGAAAAGTTTCGCATTGCGGATGCGGGGACAGGCGCGGTTAAAGACGTGTTTGAGGAAACCACGCCGACTTACTATGAATCCGGGAATGGGATGATCAACTGGAGGTACCTGCCGGCGACGAACGAAGCGATCTGGTTTTCGGAGCGCGATAACTGGGGACATTTGTATTTGTACGATTTGACGACGGGAAAAGTGAAGAATCAGATTACGAGCGGCGATTGGAATGTGACGGTACTGGCCCGGGTGGATGAGAAGAAGCGACTGCTTTATTTCGACGGAGTGGGGCACGAGAAGGGGAGCGATCCCTACTTTATTCACGCGTATCGAATCGGGTTCGATGGGAAGGGACTCACGCTTCTGACGCCTGAAGATGCGAACCATCAAGTGACGCCGTCGCCTTCGGGGAAATATTTGGTGGATGTGTACTCGAAGCCTGATGTGCCTCCGATTGCGGTGTTGCGGGATGAGGGGGGCAAGCTGGTTGCGACGCTCGAAAAATCGGATATTTCACGTTTGTCGGCCACGGGTTGGAAGCCGCCGATTCCGTTCACAGTGAAAGGGCGCGACGGCACCACGGATTTGTACGGCCTTATGTTCAAGCCAACGAACTTCGATCCGAACAGGAAATATCCAATCATCAATCACATTTATCCCGGGCCGCAGACGGGGAGCGTCGGAGGGCGAAGCTTTTCAGCGGCGCGCGCCGATTGCCAGGCGCTGGCGGAGCTTGGGTTCATCGTGATCGAGCTAGACGGCATGGGGACTCCCTGGCGATCAAAGAAATTCCACGATATGTATTTTCAGGACCTGGGGGATAACACGCTGCCGGACCAAGTGAAGGGGATGAAGGAGCTGGCGCAGAAATATCCGTGGATAGACATCGACCGCGTGGGTATTTATGGGCACTCGGGCGGAGGATTTGCGACGGCGGATGCGATGTTCCGCTACCCCGATTTTTTCAAGGTAGGGATTTCCGAGTCCGGCAATCACGACAACCGCGAGTACGAAGATGATTGGGGAGAAAAGTGGCAAGGACTGCTGGAAAAAAAGGGGGACGGAACTACGAATTACGACAGCCAGGCGAATCAGTTGATTGCGAAGAACCTGAAGGGACACTTGCTGCTGGCGCACGGCACCATGGACAACAACGTGCCGCCGTATAACACGCTGCTGGTGGTGGATGCGCTGATCAAGGCAAACAAGGACTTCGACTTGCTGATGCTGCCGAACCAAGCGCACGGATACGGAAGCGAAAGCAATTACATGACGCGGCGGCGATGGGATTATTTTGTGCGCTATTTACTGGGAGCGGAACCGCCGAAAGAATATGAGATGCATCCGCCCGCGGTGGCGGGTGGACGAGGCGGGGCGGGGAACTAATAATCAGGGAAGAAATGAATGGCGGCTATTTGCGAGACTTGCGCCTGGGCGTTGCCACGGAAGATTCCAGTTCATCCAGAATGGCCTTCTGGTCTTCGAGTGAAATGCCGATGAACTCGACGCCGATGCCCACTCCGTTGAGGCAATAGCGGACCTCGCAGCGAACATTGATCGGATAGTTGGATTTGGCCAGGCGAAAAGCGATCTTCAGTATGGCGCCTTCCGGCAAAATGGCGGGCGTGTTGATAAACATGCCTGTGGGGCTGATGTCCGGTGGATGGACGGGCACAAATTCAGTGCGGCCCTCATACACAAGAGAGAGGTCTTTCAGGTTAGAAAAGCGCGACCACCCGCGCTCGGTCTGAGTTGTGGGCGCTTTCCTGCTAAGTGTGCTCACTGTTTGAGGGTCCTTTCGAGATCTGCCCGAGATGCGCGAACCCCACGACGACTAACGGTTACTTCACGCTCAGTCCCGCAGTGGGGACAATATCTGAAAGTTGGAGACGATTTCCGGCCACACTCTGAACATTCCGCAAAACTGTCGCCATGGATGGGGACGACGCGGGCGATTTCTTCGATGGAAGTTTTGCCAGTAAGGATCTTATTCACACCATCTTCGTGCATAAGCCTCATGCCCGTGCTTCGCATGTGGGCTCGAATCTCTTCGTTACTGACGCCTGAACGGATCGATTCCCTGACCTCGTCATCGAAGACCAGGAATTCATAAATGCCGACGCGTCCCCGGTAACCGGTCTGGTCGCAATCCTCGCAACCTACAGGAATGTGAACATGACTGACTGGTTCCATGTGGCCCAGGGCCACCAGGCGGTCGGCGATTTCAGGAGGCGTCTTGACGAGATCGTTGCAAGTGCAAAGCTTGCGGACAAGACGCTGGGCGATAATCCCAGTCATGGATGCCGCGATCATGAATGGCGGGATACCCAAGTCCACCAGCCGAGTGATGGCGGAGACGCTGTCATTGGTGTGCAGAGTGGAAAGGAGCATGTGGCCGGTTTGCGCGGCCTTCATGGAGATTTCAGCGGTTTCCCGGTCGCGAATTTCACCGACCATGATGACATTGGGATCCTGGCGGAGAATTGAGCGCAAGCAACTGGCGAAGGTAAGCCCGGCCTTGTTATTCACGTGGACCTGGTTTATGCCTGCGAGAACGTATTCAACAGGGTCTTCTACGGAGACGATATTAATGCTCGGTTTGCGCAGGAAATTGAGGCTGGCATATAAGGATGTGCTCTTGCCCGATCCGGTGGGGCCCGTAACCAAGACCATGCCCTGAGGCTGTGAAAGGACCTCGCAGAGAGCACGTTCCACATCTGCAGGCAAGCCAAGCCCTGCAAAGCTGCGAATCGCATCGGCAGAGTCGAGGAGGCGGATGACTACTTTTTCGCCATATTGAGTGGGGAGCGTGGATACCCGCATGTCCAGCTGCTTGCCACCCATACGAACCAGGAAGCGACCATCCTGCGGGCTGCGCCGGTCCGCAATGTCCATATCCGCGAGGATCTTGATGCGGGAGACAAAAGAGTGGTGCAGATGACTAGGGACACGGATGAGATCCCGGAGGACTCCATCCACGCGGATTCGGACGATGACATCCGCCAACTGGGGTTCAATATGAATATCACTGGCCTTTTTTTCGCTGGCGAGAGTGATTACTTCCGAGACGAGACGGACGGCGGGCGAATGCCTTCGCGCCAGTTCCGCTTGCGCTTCCTCAATGGCATCGCGATTCGCCTGGCGCGAACTAGTGGAGACAAATTCCATTTGCGGTCCCGAGGCGGGATCGGACGGATCGACAACACCAGTCGAGCCATCCGAGACGTAATGCTTCTCGATGGCCGCAAGGATGTCATTCCGAAAACCGATGCGGGGAGAGAGGTTTATTCCGGCATTGAAGCAGACCTCGTCGTAGAGGGCGACGTTTTGCGGTTCGGCCATCACCACCACGAGCTTGGTGCCTTCTTTCTCCACCGGAAAAACGCAACAACGAAGAGCCAGGTGCCTGGGAATCAGGGCCAATACTTCGGGAGTAGGTGAGAGGGTGGTGCAATCGACGTACGGGATGCGAGTGACTTCCTCTAGAGCCGACGCCAAATCCGATTTCAGGACGAGCTCGCGCTCCAACATCAGCTCGCCGAGGCGGATGACTTTTCCCTGTTGGTCGGCAATGGCTTGGGCAAGGCCGCTGGCCGAAATGTGACCCCGCTCCTGCAGGACCTCCCCAAGTTTTTTTCTTTTCACGGGATCCTTTTCTTCCAAATCACGAAATCATTCTTGATGAAGCTCACTCAAGAGATCGGAACCCTCTTCGCGCGTCAACACACCCTTGCGAACCAGGAGAGAGATCAGGCGGCCTAATATGAGACGTTCGGCACGAGGCAGACTCTGCATGGAAAGATCGACATCGGAATGGTCGAGGCCCTGGGCGCTTGCGCCTTTAATTTCCGAGATCCAGTGATCGATAACGGACTCCATTTCGGGGGGCAGGTCGGTGAAATTCACGCCCATGCCCATACCCGGAAGCGAGTAAGTGACAACCCCGAAAGCGTCCAGCTGAACCTCGGAATGTAGGATTGAGATTCTGATCCTGGCTCCGACCGGATATACGCTGATGGCGTCCACGTAACAGCCATGTAGGCTGATGTCGGCGACGCGGGCTGTACGAGGCTGCTTCGTGCCCAGGTCGACGAGTTCGGCTATGGCGGAAAGAGAGACGCGCTCAGAGACACGGCGGTCCGCGACATTAGAGGCCTTCTTGGCCACAGACGTAGGGTCACGTGAGAGAGGGTCACTCATGACCGGACACAACACTCCTCGAGAGGGAATTGTCCGAGCGGTTTTTAGGCCGGGGACAGACCTATCTATTCTGTTTGGCCGTTTTCAGGCCAGCAATAGGAATTGAGTTTTAGTGTGCCGCAAAGCAAACAGGGGCCGCAGTTATTAAGTGCACGAGGCCATAGAGGACCAACCTGGATGGGCCGAAGTCGCAGCCCGAACTGTAGAAATGTCCGATTAATCGAAGGTTTGTCTCATAATCTTGACAACTTCAGACTTGGAGAGGATGCCTTTCCGTTCCAGTAATTGGACCAGGTCAGCAAACTGCTCGTCAGGCTCGGAGATGACAGATTTGGGCTGTGCAGGCTTTGCAGCTGGAATTGGTGAGTCGAATGGATCCACGGAGGATTCAAATGATGACATCCAACGTTCCAAAATCGCGAGGCCTTCGGGTGTCACGTCGATGAAGGCTATACCCATGCCCAGCCCTATCTGGCGGTAAGCGACTTTTCCCTTGCCATCGAAGATCTCGCCACCCTTTTCCAGGCGGAGTCGTACAAGTGTGCCGGCTTGGAACGGATTCAGCGTGTCAATGTAACAGCCATTCAAGGCAAGGTCGCAACAGCGAGCGCGAACGCGGGCGCCGGAGCTGACCTCAACGACCTGCGCAGCAGCTATAACAGGTTTTCGGGAGGAGGTACGCCGGTCGGCGACCTCCGCGTTGGCCTTGCTGGAAGTTTCCCAAGATTTGAGTCTGTCTTTGAAGGACCGTTCTTTCATCTGAATTTCTCCAATAAGAATGGGAAGCTCAGAGCTTTGGAGGGAGAGCGACCACCAAAGTGTCTTACCCAAGTAGAGTGCAATTGGATCCTCTCATTAGTCTGCTACTGACAGGTTTCCGACACAACGGCTATGAGGCGGCGTTTGCGCAAAGCCTCAACAAAGGGGTCGGGGAACAATCAACAGCCGGGGTGATATCATCCGCCGTGGAAAGATGCGTGGTGAGGGGCTTTTGGGGCTGAGGGACGGATATGTTGAACAAAGGCAGGGATGTGGAAGGAGCTGGCGCGACACGGCCGGGGCTGACGGAGAATGAGCGGTTGAGCGCGGGCAAGGCCCTCCGCGTGAAAGTGCCGCGGACTTCGCACGCGAGATGGCCCGCGGCCAGTGGCCGACGCGACGGGATTGCGTTGCTGCGCGCGGATGACCGGGGAAGATTGCCGGAGCTGCTGCCTATTCGCTACGGGCGGATGTGCGAATCGCCATTCGCATTCTATCGCGGCGCGGCGGCGCTGATGGCGAGGGATCTGGCGGAGACACCGGTGACTCATTTGCGTGTGCAGGCGTGCGGCGACTGCCACGTGGCGAACTTCGGCGGGTTTGGATCGCCCGAGCGGAGACTGGTGTTTGACATCAACGATTTCGATGAGACGCTGCCGGGGCCATGGGAATGGGATGTGAAAAGGCTGGCGGCGAGCATCGTGCTGGCGGGGCGCGATCGGGGAATGAAGGAGAGACATTGCGGGGACGCGGCGCGGCGCGCGGTGGAATCGTACCGGATGCGCATGCGGGAATATGGGGGCATGCGGGCGATTGAGGTGTGGTATTCGCATTTGGGGGCGGCACTGCTGATTGATAAGGCGACCAACGCTGCGGCGAAGGTCCGCTGGAGGGAAGTGGAAGCGCAGGCGCGGCTGCAAACGGCGGAGCATGTGCTTCCGAAAATAACTTCGATTGTGGGTGGACGGAGGAGGATCAATGACCGGCCGCCGCTGGTGTATCACCCGCGGCAGACGCAGAAATTCGAGCAGGAGGTCAGGGACATTTTTCACCGCTACCGGCTGACGCTGCCGGAGGAGCGGCGCGTGATTTTGGACCGGTACAAACTGGTGGATGTGGCGCGGAAGGTGGTGGGAGTGGGGTCGGTGGGGACGCGCTGCGACGCGGCGCTGTTGATGGCGGGCGAGCGCGATCCGATTTTCCTGCAAATTAAGGAGGCGCAGTCTTCAGTCCTGGAGAAATATCTGGGCAAGAGCCAATACAGAAATCACGGCGAAAGAGTGGTGACGGGGCAGAGGATGTTGCAGGCTACGCCTGATGTTTTTCTGGGATGGACGCGGGACGATCACGGACGGGATTACTACATGCGGCAACTGCGGGACATGAAGATGAAAGTGGAAATCGAGACCATGTCCGCGGGGGATTGGATGGAATATGTGGCCGTATGCGGGTGGACGCTGGCGCGGGCTCACGCGAGGACGGGGGACTCGGCGCGCATTGCCGGATATATGGGGAAGAGCGAAACATTTGATGAAGCCATTCAGGAATTCGCGGTGGTGTATGCGGATCAGACGGAGCGCGATCATGGCGCGCTGGTGAAGGCGGTGCGGGCGGGGAAGATCAAGGCAGAGAGAAATTTGAAATGATGAGATGCGCGGGCTATGTTGGTGAAAAACGGCCCAAAACTTTATTGAGCAGGGTGCGCCGCGGGGCGGCGGCGGGCTTTGAGGGTGATGTTGAGCTCGTCGTTGCGGATGTTGGTGAAACGAAGAAGAACGCGGCCCTGATCATCCAGTGAGATTACGGCGGGAGTGTCGAGCGATGAGAGCATCCAGCCTGCGGGCAACGTGACGAAGTTCAGCGGGCGGCCGAGGGTGCGTTTCCAGACGAGTTCGTCCTTTTCCATCGTGTAACCGACCGGATCAGTGTAGGTTTCTTCGACGCGAACGCGGATGGATTGGCCTTCCGTGATTGGACGGTCGAGATCGCCCTGAACGACAACGGAATCGGGATCGGTGGGCTGCGGGTAGTAGCCGAGAGCGTTTACGTCTTTACCCTTCACGGTGTAGGTCTTCAGTTCTTTGCCGGTGTCCACGTCGAACATTCTTGAATCGGGCGCGACCTCGCTGCCTTTGCGGACGAAGCTGTGGGCGTATTTCTGGCCCACTCGTGTGATAGTGAAATCGTGGGAGATGCGGAACTGGTGAGTGGAGGGATCGAGAAGCCAGTAGGTGATTTCGCGATCCTGCTCGGAGCGATGAAATTGGGCGCGGGCAGTGAGCGGAAGCAGGACGAGCGCCGCGAGAATGGCGTACTTCCATGCTGGTGCAAAACTGCTGTGAAGGCGCGGCGTCATGGAAGCCTCCGCGCGGTGATCTTGACGGGGAGCTGGTCGTCGCGATCGTTGAGGAAGCTGAGGCTGATGCGCCCGTCGGCGCCCGTGCTGGCGATGGCAGGCGAAGCGCTGGCGATGAGTTCCCACCCAGGCGGGAGGACAACGACATTTCGTTTGATGCCGAGAGGACGATTGAAAATAAGCAGGCCGTCCTGGAGAAAATAGGAGGGCGCGTCGGTATACGTTTTGAAAATCCGAATGCGGGTTTGGCCACCCTTAGGCACGGGGCCGGGCAAAGTGACCTTGAGGAAAAGATCGTCGTCGGCCGCGCGGGAACCAACTTCGCCGGTGGCCTTGGCGTCCTTGCCGGTCACGGTTTCAAATTTCAAGTCCTGGCCGGTGCTGCGCTCGATGACGCGCTCTTTTGAGGCCGTGGAACCGGGGCGGATGGGATTGAAAAAGAATTTGGAGCCTTCGCGCGCTACTGTGACGTCGTAAGTTATAGCGAAACTGTGGGTTTCGGGGGGCAGAAGCTCGTACAGAGTGAAATCGTCGGCCGCAAATGCAGAGGCGCAAGAGAAAAGGACGAATGCTAAGATTGCCCGTCGCATGCTGAGTGAGGCGGAAGTCTAGCATGAAGAAGGCGGATTAAGGCTCTTTTAAGGCGACAACTCCGATGTTGGCGATGACGGCGCCTTTGGTCATGGAAGGGACGCCACAAACATACAGGACCACGCCAGAAACCGGCGCGTGCGCTTCCTGGACAATGTGGCCGAAATAATCGGTGACGTAACCGATTTTCATTCCTGCGGAGGCATAGGTGCCTCGATTGACGAGTGGATAGAAGATGCCAGGTTGGTCGCTGGAAACGGTGACGACTTTTTCGATCCATACGGGGTGCTCGACGAATGGCGCGGCGCCGGGGAGCATTTTCAGGTAGCGCATCACGTTCAAGTTGCCGTAGACGAGAGCATCCACATCGCCGGGCTCGACGGTGCCGGAGTAGCCTGCCTCGGCGGTGACGGTGGGTTTGTTTCGGGTGAGCGCGGTGTTGCTGAGATATCTGGAGGCCGCGGGATCGCGCGGGAAATCGGATTGGATGATGATGTGGTTGAGACCAAAGGCCAAAGTCATTTCGCGAGAGACGCGATCCACCTTATCATTGCCGCCGACTGTCCAGTAGCTGTACGGGCGCAGATTTTCATCGAGGTCACCGCCGTGGAGGTCGATCAAGTAGTCGCAAGGCTCGACGACTTGCTTGGTGATGAGGAAGGAGACGCGGTCGGTTTGCGTGCCGTCCATCTTGCCAGGGTAGAAACGATTCATACTCTTGTTGTCGAGAGGGTTGACGTGCGGGACTTTCTGCTCGAAGGACAAGATATTGACGAGAGGCACGAGGATTACCGTACCGGAGACTTGCGCGGGATCAAGCTCGTTGATGAGGCGCTCAACGGCAATGATCGAGGCGTATTCGGTGCCGTGAGAGCCGGAAACGATGGCCAGGACCGGGCCGGGCTTCGCGCCGCGAACGACCACAACAGGGATGCGAGTGCCGGCGTCGACTCCGGCGGGAACTTCGATGTAGCCATTTACTTTCTGACCGGGCGCGGCGGTGGCGGTGCCTACGGTGAAACTGGATTGCTGAGCGAGAACGGATGGCGCGAGAATGAGCAGCGACAAGGCCATGGACGGCAAGTTTCGGCGAAGCATTAACATGTGTCCTCCTCGGGATTTGCGCGAAGGCTAGCGTGGAGGCGTCGCGCGTGTCAACCAAGGATTGAGAACAAAATGAGATTCTGATTCGTTGGCTGGGTGAGGCGCCAAACTCGAATGGGCGATTGGTTCGAAATGGCAAGCTGAGAAATCTGGAGGGCAGGACAATGACAGAAGAAATAGTCGAAAAGAGTTTTGCCAGGCGATGGCAAGGAGTGCTGGTTGCTGGATTAGTGATTGTGTTGGCGGCGGGGTCGCTGATGCTCACTCCGGTGAGGAATGTGGCAAGGAGGTTTCTGGATTCATTGCGAATGCAAAAGGTGCAGGCTGTAAACGTGGATCTATCGAGTTTTGTGGGGCCGAACGCGAATCACACGGTGCAAGAGATGGTTTCGCAGATGATCTCCGACAAGGTGGCGACGACAGTCAACGAACCGAATCAGGCCGCGGATACGCCTGCTATGGCCGCTCAATTGGCGGGATTTCCAGTGAAGTTGTTTAGCGGGAAGAAAGATGCTCCGAAGTTGGAGGTCGCGGGGGCACACGCAATGAATATGACCGTGGATCGCGCCCGGTTGCAGGCGATTCTTAACGAGGCGGGACGTCCGGATTTGGTATTGCCATCGTCGCTGGATGGCGCGACTTTCGCGGTGCAACTTTCACGGAGAGTGCAGGCGCAATACGGGAACTGTCCCACGCGAGGAGGAAGCACGGATGGAGTCTCGACACCGCCGCCCGCTTCGACGGAGTACAGCACCTGCGTAGTGCTGAGCCAGGGACCCAGTCCTGTGGTAAATGTGCCGAATGGATTGGATGTTGGAGCACTCGCGGAAATTGGGCTGGAACTTGCAGGGATGAGTCCAAACCAGGCGCAGGAGTTTCTCCACACCGTGGATTGGAAGACGACGTTGGGAATGTCACTGCCGCGATTCATGCGGTCGTACGAGGCGGTGGAAATCAATGGGGTGCGCGGAACGTTGCTGAACACAGCGGGGCGGCGCGGGCCGACGTACACGCTGGTGTGGGCCAAGAATGGGATGGTGTACTCGATTACGGGATTTGGGAATTCTGGCGAAGCGGTGACACTTGCGGACTCGCTGAATTAAGTTTCGGAGAGACCTCTGGACGATTCTGAGAATTACGCGATTCAAACGCAAGACTTGCGCAAGGTGTATGCCAACAAGGTTGCAGTGCGCAATCTTTCGCTGAACGTGCGCCGCGGAAAAATATTTGGTTTTCTGGGCCCGAACGGAGCGGGGAAGAGCACTTCGATCAAGATGCTGCTGGGGCTGGTGAAGCCGAGCGCTGGGCAGGCGTTTGTCCTGGGGGCGCCTTCAAGCGATGTAGAAGTACGTCGAAAGATTGGATTTCTGCCCGAGGATTTCCGATTTTATGAATGGCTGACGGCTGCGGAACTGTTGAAGCTCCATGGGCGATTGTGCAGCGTGCCCGCAAAAAGATTGCGAGACAGGATTCCGGTGCTACTCGACCTCGTGGGGCTAACGCCGCACCGCGACAAGAGGCTGAGTGATTTCTCCAAGGGCATGCTCCAGCGGGCCGGATTGGCGCAGGCACTCATCCACGAGCCGGAATTGATTTTTCTGGACGAACCCACTTCGGGGCTTGACCCCATGGGGCGGCGGCTGGTGCGCGATATTATCCGCAGTCAACGGGACCGAGGGGCAACCGTGTTCCTCAATTCTCATCTGCTGAGCGAGGTGGAGATAACGTGTGACCATGTGGCGTTTATTAAGGATGGTGAAGTGATTGCCACGCGGGATTTGCAGGCCATGACGGACGGGGAAATCCGGGTTTCGGTGCGGGCGCGAAAGTTGTCCATGAAAATTGTGGCGGGGATAACGAGCTGGTGCACCTCAACAAACTTGGAGGGGGAACAGTTGACGCTGACGACGAACTCAGCGGACCGGCTGCCAGATTTGTTGCGGCACCTGGTTTTGGCGGGCGCGGATGTTTATGAATTCACGCCGGAGAAACTCTCGTTGGAGGATATGTTCGTGCGGATTATGGGCGAGGATCAGGGGTTGTGATGGGCCTCTGGATCATGGCTGGAATCACATTTCGCGAGGCGGCGCGGAGAAAAATCCTATGGACCGCGCTGATCGCCGGGGCCGGATTTCTGGGCGTGTACGGCCTGGGGTTGCGCATGCAGATTGCGGAGTTTAATGGCCGCAACGTCGCGCCATTCCTGCGCTATCAGATCCTGAGCAGCATGATGATGATTGGGCTTTACACCGTGGATTTACTCGCGGTGGTGATGACCATCCTGACCTCCATCGATACGATTTCCGGAGAAATCACATCGGGCACGATTCATGCGATTGCCATGAAGCCGATTAGCCGCTGGCAAATACTGATGGGGAAGTGGACAGGGTTCGCGGGAATGATCGCGGGCTACGTGATCATTATGTTCGGCGGGACAATTGCTGTCGGTTACTGGCTGGGCGGGGTGGCGCCACAGAATCCGATTCGTGGCGGGTTGTTTGTATTGCTGGAATGTCTGCTAGCACTGACGGTGACGCTTATGTTCGGCACCTGGTTTTCCACGCTGACGAATGGAGTGATTGTGCTGGGTCTGCACGGGCTGGCTTTCATGGGCGGGTGGATGGAGCAAATGAGCGGATTCACGCAGAGCACGAAGCTGGTAATGGTGGGTGTGATTTCGAGTTTGATAATGCCGAGCGAGTCGGTGTGGAGGCGAGCGGCCTATGAAATGCAATCGCCGCTGGCAGGATCGCTGCAGTTCACGCCCTTTGCGGATGTGTCGGTGCCGAGCATGACCATGATTGGATACACGTGCGTTTACCTGATCGTTGCCATGGCCATCGCGATTTATCATTTCCACTCGCGGGACCTGTAGAAAACAGTTTTCAATTGCAGAAGACCTTGCGGCGATTCCCTTAGAAAGTGCGCGGGCAGCGGCCAGCCGGAAGGTTTGTGTCAATTCTGATAGAATCGGCGCTTTAGCGGCACACGAGGTGCTTTTCAAAATGCCTTCTGAAGCATTTGCATCCGCGCGGATTGAGCCGCGACACGATTGGACGCTCGCTGAAATAGCTGAGATTTATGCATTGCCGCTGCCCGAATTGACGTTTCGCGCCCAGCAAGTTCATCGCGCATTTCATGCGCCGGACAGGGTGCAGACTTGCCGGTTGCTTTCAATTAAAACGGGAGGCTGCCCGGAAGATTGCGGATATTGCCCGCAGAGCGCGCACTATTCCACTGGACTAGAACGCGAATCCTTGATGAATCCCGACACCGTGATTGCCGCGGCGCAGAAGGCACGCGCGGAGGGGGTGACGCGTTTCTGCCTTGGTGCGGCCTGGCGGGAAGCGCCCGAAGGGCGCGAATTTGAGCAAGTGCTGGAGATGGTTTCGGGGATTGCGGCCGTGGGGCTGGAAGTCTGCTGCACGCTGGGGATGTTGAGCGAGGATCAGGCGCGGCGACTGGGCCAAGCGGGGCTCACCGCCTACAACCATAATTTGGATACTTCACCGGAATTCTATGGTCAGATTATTACCACGCGCGTTTACGATGATCGGCTGCGCACACTGCATGCGGTGCGCAAAGCGGGGATAACGGTTTGCTGCGGCGGAATTGTCGGCATGGGGGAATCGGAGCGCGACCGGCTGGGATTGCTGCATCAGCTGGCAATTCTGAATCCGCATCCGGAGAGTGTGCCCATAAATATGCTGGTGCGCGTGGAGGGCACTCCCCTGGCGGAGCAGCCGGCGCTTGACCCGCTGGTGCTGGTGCGAATGATGGCCACAGCGCGGATACTGATGCCGCGCTCGATGGTGCGGCTTGCGGCCGGGCGGCAACAACTGTCGCGCGAGGCCGTGGTGCTCTGCTTTATGGCGGGAGCGAATTCGATTTTTGTAGGGGAGCGGCTGCTGACCACTCCCAATCCCGGGCCGGATGAGGACGCTCAGTTGCTGGGAGAACTCGGCATGCGGCCAATGGAATCCCATGTCGAATGAAGGTCATCGCAGAAAATCTACTCCATTGAATCAGGCTCTCGAAGCTGAGTTGGGCGAGCTTGAGGACCTCGACGAACTGCGCTCTCTAGAAGTTCCCACCGGTATCAATCTCTGCTCGAATGATTATCTCGGGCTTTCGACGCATCCCGCGCTGAAGCAGGCGGTGGTAGAAGGTGTGTCGCGCGCTGAACGCATGGGGTCAACGGGATCGAGGTTGCTTGCGGGGCACGCCCGCGAATGGAATGAGCTGGAGGAGGAGTTTGCGGCGTTTGCGGGGACCGAGGCCGCGCTTTTCTTCACTTCGGGTTATGCGGCGAACATTGGCCTGCTGACTTCCATTCTCGGGCGAGGCGACACAGTTTTTTCGGACGCGTCAAACCACGCAAGTTTGATTGATGGCATGAGGCTATCGGGTGCGGAGAAAATCGTGTACGCCCATGGCCGTCTAGACGCCCTTGAACTGGCGCTGCACGACCGAGTGAGCCAGCCCGGGAGAAAAATAGTAGTTACTGAAAGCGTGTTTGGGATGGAGGGGGATTTAGCGCCGCTTGCAGAGATTAATGTTCTGGCGAAGCGTTATGGGGCGGAGATGGTGGTGGATGAAGCGCATGCCACGGGCGTGTTTGGCCCCGAGGGGCGCGGGCGCGTTGCTGAGCTTGATTTGGAGGATGAAGTTTTTGCCGTGGTGCACACTTGCGGGAAGGCGTTGGCGAGCGCCGGCGCATTTGTTTGTGGGAGCGCCACGCTGAAAAACTACTTAATCAATCGGGCGCGGACATTCTTGTTTACGACGGCACTTCCGCCCTATTTTGCGGCGCAAGTGCGCACCGCACTGAAGTTGGCGCGCGCAGCGGATGAGGAACGCGCCCGGCTGGCAAAGATTTCCGAGCGGCTGCGCAACGAATTGCAGATGATGGGGTGGGATATTGGCGCGAGCGCATCACAGATTATTCCGGTGATGCTGGGAGAGAATGTGGAGGCAGTCCGTGTTGCCTGGGAGCTCGAGCGGAATGGATTCGCGGTGCGCGCCATTCGGCCGCCCACGGTGCCCACGGGCACTGCCCGATTGCGCCTGTCGCTGACCAGCAAGTTGACGGAGGCGGAGATTGTGAAACTGGCGAGGGTGATGACTATTCTTCGGCAAGACGCCGGGGAAGAAGTCGGCCGCCGCACGGCATCCGCAAGTCAGATTTGAAGAAATGCCAAACTTGAGAATAACTTGAGCAATCTGATGGCAAGACAATTCTTTGTTACCGGGACGGACACAGGGGTTGGCAAGACCATGCTCTCGGCGCTGCTTTGCGCGGCGCTCGACGCCTACTACTGGAAGCCAATTCAAACCGGAACCGAGCAAGACTCGGACAGCCGCACGGTTGCGGAGATTGCGGAATTGCCGCCGCAGCGAATAATTCCCGAGGCCTATCAATTCGCTCCCGCGGTGTCGCCGCACCTGGCGTCCCGTTTGGCTGGAAACCGCATCGAGCTCTCGAAGATTCAATTGCCGGCGGCGGCGCGAAATTCGACGCTGATTGTTGAAGGCGCTGGTGGAGTGATGGTGCCCATCAATGAGCGTGAGTTGATGGTGGACTTGATGCGGCATCTTGCGCTGCCTGTGTTGCTTGCCGCACGAAGTTCGCTGGGGACGATCAATCACACGCTGCTTTCACTGGCGGCGCTCCGCGCCGGCGGCGTGAAAGTTGCAGGAGTGGTGATGATTGGCAAGCTCAATGCGGAAAACCTTGAGGCCATCGACCACTATGGCGAAGTCCGTGTCCTCGGAGAGATTCCCTGGATGGCGCAATTAAATCGGGCTTCCTTGCTGGAAATTTTCGCCACGCGGTTTGACCGGGGGTTCTTTGTGCCCGTGGCGAAGCGGGCGGCGGGATCGTGAGTGGCGCTGTATCGAAGACTGGGCGTGCACCTCTTCAGGTAGATTCGCTTCAGGTCTGGCATCCCTTCACTCGTCCGGCCGAAATGCAGGAGCTGCCGCGAATTGTGCGTGGCGAAGGCGCATGGCTCATCACGGAAGATGGCAGGCGCATATTGGATGGAATTTCATCGTGGTGGGTAAATTTGCACGGGCATGCGCATCCGCGGATTGCGGGGGCGATTGGCCGGCAGGCGGCGCGACTCGAACATGTATTGTTGGCTGGGTTCACGCATGAACCTGTAGAGCGGCTTGCGGAGGAATTGCGACGCGTGGCGCCCGCACCACTCGAGCATATCTTTTTTTCGGATGATGGTTCCACGGCGGTTGAAGTTGCTCTGAAAATGGCGGTGCAGTTCTGGCGGAATTCAGGGCAGCCCGCGAAGACAGAAATTGTCGCGCTGGAGCACGGGTACCACGGCGACACAGCGGGCGCAATGTCGGTGAGTGACGATTCTCTTTTCACCGCAGCGTTCGCGGCGATGCGGTTTCCGGTGCGGCGCGCGCACTCGGCGTATTGCTACCGATGTCCCGTTGGGCTGAAGCGCGAGACTTGCCACATCGAGTGCGGCGATTCGCTGGAGAGAATTCTTCAGGAGCGCGGCGGACAAACTGCTGCAATCATTGTGGAGCCGCTGCTACAGGGCGCGGGTGGAATGATTGTCCATCCCGTGGAGTATCTGCAGCGCCTCCGCGCGCTGGCGACGAAATACAATGTGCTGCTGATTGCTGACGAAGTGCTCACCGGATTTGGGAGATGCGGGCGGATGTTCGCCACCGAACTGGCCGGGGTTGCGCCCGATCTAATGTGTCTATCGAAGGGGCTAACGGGCGGGTTTCTTCCCATGGGCGCGACACTCGCCACACACGACGTTTATGAATCCTTCTCCGGACCTGAGCCCGAGCGCGCGTTCTGGCACGGGCACTCCTACACTGGGAATCCGATTTCCTGCGCGGCGGCGGTGGCAAACCTGGAGATATTTCGCACCGAGCCGGTGTTTGAGCTGATCGCCGCAATCGCGGCGATTCATTCCGAGCGGCTGCCCGCGGTTGCGCGACACCCGGGGGTGGGCGATGTGCGCAGCATCGGGACCGTGGCGGCGATTGAGCTGCGTGCAGACGACGCTGGGTATCTTTCCTCGTTACGGCCGAAATTGTACCGGTTCTTTTTGGAGCGCGAAGTATTGTTGCGACCGCTTGGGAATGTCATTTACATATTGCCGCCTTATTGCATCGAGCCGAGAGACCTTAATCATATTTATGACGTAATCGAAGAAGGAATTAGACCTCAATAAATATTTCCTAAACTATATTAGGATGTATCCGCCGCAGGGTGCACGCCGCAGATACTTCGCGGAGTGTTCGCTTCCCAATTGACCGAAACAATCGGGGCAATCGTATAAACACCCGTAACCTGATGCTACAATTCCGCGTCGAGTTTGTGCCCTCGACAAACGCCCATGGATTCCTTTGGATTTCCGGTCTGGCTTCAAGCCACCATTTCCGCGGCGGGCGGGCTTGGTCTGTTCGTCGTTGCGTTCCTCGATTCGGTGGCCGTGCCGCTGCCGTCCGTCAGCGATTTGTTGCTGATTGATCTTTCCATCAAATCGCCGTTGCGTATGCCGTATTACGCATTGATGACGACCATTGGCTCGGTGATCGGTTGCCTGGTGCTGTATTTCGTGGCCAGAAAGGGCGGTGAAGCATATTTTCGCAAGCACGGCGGCGCGCGTGCCGAACGCATCCATAAGTGGGTTGCCCGGAACGGATTTCTCACCATGCTTATCGGCGCACTCGCTCCACCGCCCACGCCGTTTAAGGGAATCGTGATTGCCGCCGGAGCGCTGGAAATGCCGCTGCGCACATTTACAATTGCATTAATCCTTGCGCGCTTGATCCGGTTTTTTGGGGAAGGATATCTCGCAATCCGGTATGGCGATCAGGCCACGCACATTCTGCTTGCTCACAAAGTCCTGGTAAGCGTGACCACCATCGGAGCGATTGTGGTGTTTTATGGCGCCGCACGTTTGATCTTGCGGCCGGCGAAGAAAGTCGCACAATAGACCCTCTAGCACGGCAAAGCAGGCTATTCAGCGCTCGAAAAGGTCCCCAAGTCTCAATTCTTCGCGGATCACCCGAGCCTGCGAATCCAAGTCAATCACGGCGGCCATGGACCGGCCGGGCGGCGAAACTATCTCAAAGCGCATATCGGTGATTTCAACATGGAAGCCGCGATCGTTGTTGGCGACGGTTGCGCGGGGAAACCGCGCGAAGCTCATGAAAAGCCGTGCAGTTTGCGTGGCCCGCGCGGCATCGAGCGCGGCGGAAGGCTCGGGCTTAAAGAAATGTTTTGCAGCGAAGGGATCAAAAGCGCCGAAGACAAGCGGCACATCCACACGGAATAGAGCGGCATCGGTGATAATCACGCCCCCCCAATGAAAGGGGGAAGGCGAATCAGGGAATGCCCCCGCAACCACTGGAGCGGCGCCCTGATAGAGCCGCGAGTTCAGCAGGTCCATGGCGCGAGAGTGCAGCACAAAGCGGCCGCTGGCGTAAATCAGCACGATGGCAAGGGCCAGGATTGCCCCACTCGCTCCGCCTCTGGATTTCTGCCTGGCACCAATTTCTTCAGTCACCATCCGGAAGAGCATGGGCACCAATATTCCGGCAAGCAGGACCAAGAGCACCCACAAATCAAATTTCTGCAAGATGTCCATGGCAATCCAATGATCGCTGAATGGCCATAAGAGCTTGACTCCATAGCTGTTCGTAAGGTCAAGTGCAACATGCAGGAGCGCACCGATCGTGCAAATGATCAACGCGCGTGAGAATCGGATCAGTGAAGTGGGATGCTTGCGCCCGGCGAAGGTGAAACAAAGCGCGGTAACTATGGCGATGGCCGCGGTCCCAATAAGTGAATGCGTGAAGGTGCGATGGCCGATGAGGAAAGCGCGCGGCCCACTCAGAGCAGTAAGCCAATCAAGATCCGCCACGAGCCCGGAAACGATGAGCATCGGTGTCGCCCAGTTTGTTGTTCTGTTTAATCCGGCGCGGCTGGCGGCAATGGATGCGGCAATGTGGGTGAAAGGGTCCACAATTACACGGAGCGAATCTCAGGTTGTTGAAAGCAATGCGTTCTGTTTTCGCAAACGAGTGGCAAGCTGTGCGCGGTGATGCCCAGGCACGACCAGAGTGAGAGCATCAGGAACGATGGTGAAATCCACCGGCAGAGGCACGCTAGGTTCGCCATCGAGTTGGGCGTAAACCGGGCCGGGCTCCAGCGATTCACAGCGGAACGCCGCGGTCTTCACAAAATGGACATCCGGCTGGCGCCGCAACGCCCCGGTCCAGGTCGCCGGCAAATAAGTAAGGTAACGAAGAGCGTTTTGACTGGTGAAAATTGCCAGCTCAAATTCATCGCTGAAAAAATCAGCTCCCGTGGTGATGCGGAAGGGCCCGCCATAATGTTTGGTGCGGCCGATGACGACGAGCGTGCCGTCCACGGTCGTCTCGCCCGAGTTTTGGTGGGCGACCACGCGAAACTTGGGAAATTTGTAACGGAAGAGCTGGCGAAATCCCTCTAACCAGTAGGAGATGATGCCCGTTTTCAGCTTCAGTGCGGGGTCCAGAGCGTGAACGAGCGCGCCATCGGCGCCCGCCCCAGCTACGCAAATGAAATACCGGCGCTTGGCGGCTTCACCCGCCGGAGTCATTAACCCCAGCGCGACGCGGACTGGGATACCGGTGGAAATCATGGCCGCGGCTTTTGGAATTCTCCAGGAAATACCAAGCTCTTTGGCAAGCACGTTGGCGGTTCCAGCGGGCAGCAGTGCCACAGGAACCTGACTCCCGGCCATACCATTCACCACTTCATTGAGGGTGCCATCGCCCCCGCAAACAATAATCATCTGGCTGCCTTCGGACACCGCGCGGGCAGCAATCTGGCCCGCTTCCCCGGGTGCAGCGGTGGGACGCAAGTCCGCCTCAATGCCAGCAGCGGCAAGCACGCGTCTGGCAGAGTCCAGATGCACGTGGCGGCGCCAGTGTCCCCCTCCCGCAAGCGGGTTAAAGATGATCGAGGCGGTCTTTATTCCTTCAAGCATATTGGCAACGCTGCGCATTGTATAATACCCCGCCTTGAACAACGCTCGCTAATCTTGAGGCCTGTACGAGAATGAGCACGTCAGCCGCCAAACAAGCCGAAAAGCTGCGCGACCAAATCCGCAAGCACGAATACGCCTATTACGTCGAAGACCAGCCAAAGGTGACCGACGCCGAATTCGACCGCCTGATGGAGCGATTGAAGAGGCTCGAAGCGGAACATCCCGAGTTGGTCACACCCGATTCGCCCACGCAGCGCATCGGCGGCGCTCCGCGTGAGGGGTTCCAGACGGTGCGCCACGCGCGTCCAATGATGAGCCTGGACAATGCGTTCTCCTACGACGCAGTGCGGGATTTTGACCGCCGGGTGAAGGAGCTGGCCGGGCGGGAGCAGGTGGATTACGTCGTGGAGCACAAGTTCGACGGCCTGAGCATCGCGCTGCTCTATGAAGATGGCGTACTGGCGCGAGCGGTAACGCGCGGGGATGGCACGACGGGCGAGGATGTTACACCGAATGTACGCACGATTCGGTCGGTGCCGCTGCGCGTGGATGCAAAGATTTTGCAGAAGCTGAATATGAATCCGACCTTCGAGGCCCGCGGTGAAATCGTGATGCCGCGCAAGGCGTTTGCGGAGCTGAACCGTCAACAGGAGGAGCAGGGTGGGAAGCTCTTCTCGAATCCCCGCAGCGCGGCCGCGGGGGCGGTGCGCGTGCTGGACCCGTCGATTACCGCGTCGCGGCGGCTGGATTTCTACGGGTACATTCTTTTTGCCGCCGCTGCGCGCGGTGCCCGCTCGGCATTTGCGCGGCAATCTGAATCGCTCACGGCCTTTACGAAAATGGGATTCAAAGTCTGCGCGGAATGGAAAGTGTGTACGAAGCTCGAGGATGTGCTGAAGTTCTGCGATGTGTGGGACACGAAGCGCGAAAAATTGCCTTATGACATTGATGGAATCGTGATCAAAGTGGACGAATTTGCGATGCAGGAGGAGCTGGGATTCACCTCCAAGGCGCCGCGATGGGCGATAGCTTACAAATGGCCGGCGCAGCAACAGACCACTGTCGTCAACGACATTATTGTTCAAGTGGGACGCACGGGCGCGTTGACACCTGTGGCGGTGCTCGAGCCGGTCGAGGTGGGTGGCGTGAAAGTGAGCCGCTCAACGCTGCACAACATGGATGAGATTGAGCGGCTGGGACTGCGCATTGGGGATTCGGTGCTGATCGAGCGCGCCGGGGAAGTGATCCCCCACGTGGTGCGCGTGGTGAAGGAGGGGAAGCCGCGGCGGGAATTTCACATGCCGGAGAAATGCCCCGAGTGCGGCAGCCATATTCACAAGGCGCCGGATGAAGTTGCCTATCGCTGTGTGAATGCGTCGTGCCCGGCCAAGCGCAAGGAATCGCTGATCCACTTTGCGGGGCGGCACGCCATGAACATTGACGGGCTGGGCGAAAAAATAGTGGACCAGCTTGTGACCGATGGCATGGTGAAGGATGTGGCCGATCTTTACAGCCTGAAACTCGAGCCGCTGGCTGCGCTCGACCGTATGGGGGAAAAGTCCGCGCAAAACCTGATCGATGAGATTGAAGCCAGCAAAAAAGTTGGACTCGCGCGATTGATTTACGCACTCGGCATGCGGTTCGTGGGCGAACGAACCGGACAACTGCTTGCTGAACATTTCGGCGATTTGGATGCCATCGCGCACGCCAGCGAAGACCAGCTCACCGAAGTGGGCGAGGTGGGGCCGAAAGTCGCCGCCAGTATCGCGGAGTTCTTTTCGGAGAAGGCCAACCAGGATTTGTTGAAGAAACTTCGCAAAGCGGGGCTGAAGTTCACCGAAGAGCGCAAGAAGCCCGCCGACAACAGGCTACGGGGAAGAACATTTGTATTTACGGGAGCGCTGGCGAATCGCTCGCGCGAGGAAGGGGGCGAGCTGGTGGCCCGCCACGGCGGCAAAGTCATCGGCTCGGTGAGCAAGAACACGGATTTTGTTGTGGTGGGCGCCGATCCGGGCTCTAAGTATGAGAAGGCGCGTTCGCTGGGCGTCACGATTCTGGATGAAGTGGCGTTTGAAAAGGTGCTTGAAACCGGTGTGCCGAAGGAGTCCGACGTCACGGCAGAATCTGCCAAGAAGAAAGCAAAGAAGGGTGATGCTGTTACCGCTAAGAAAAGTGCCGGAAAGTCTGCCAAGGGACGGAAGAACGCAGGAGCAATGAGCCTGTTTGAGAAGTGAATTTCCCCCGACTTGTTTTTGCTAGACCGATTCCAACATGCGATCGATGGCGCGCTTGGCCCGGCGGGCAATGTCCGCGGGAACGGTGACCTGGGGCGTCATGGTCTCCATGCTGGCAATAATATTGTCGAGAGTGATGGTCTTCATAAACGCGCAGATGGCGTTCGGATTCACGGGATAAAATTCCTTGCCCGGATTCTGATTCCGCAGGCGATGCAGAATTCCGATTTCCGTTCCCACCGCAAATTCCTTGGCCGGAGATTCCTGCACGTGTCGCAGCATTCCCTCCGTGGAAAGGAACAGAGTGCGCTCCTTGGGCAATGTTCCATCCAGCACTTTCACCATGCAGGCGCTGACGCAGCCGCACTCCGGATGGATCAGCAACTCGATATCGGGATAATCGTCCATCATCTCAACCACTTGCTGCGGGTCGATGGATTTGTGGACGTGGCAATAGCCGGGATAGGCGATGATGTTGGTCCTGCCCGTTTGGCGCGCAACCACGTCGGCGAGATATTTGTCGGGCAGCAGTAAAACTTGTTTGTCCCTGGGAATAGAGTTGACCACTTTCGTCGCGTTCGCCGAAGTGCAGCAGTAATCGCTCTCGGCTTTCACTGCCGCGGAGGTGTTGATGTAGGAGACCACCACCGCATCCGGGTAACGCTTCTTCCACGAAAGCAATTCTTCCACGGTAATCGAGGAGGCCAGTGAACATTGCGCGCGCAAGTCGGGCAGAAGCACGGTTCTTTCCGGGCAGAGAATCGCCGCGGTTTCGGCCATGAAGTGTACGCCGCAAAACACAATCACGCCGGCATGTGTGCTCGCCGCGGTTTGCGAAAGCTTCAGGGAATCGCCGACAAAATCGGCCACGTCCTGCACTTCATCGCGCTGGTAATTGTGCGCCAGCACCACCGCGTTCTTCACTTTCTTCAGTTCCCGAATGCGCGCCTGCTTCCGGCCCACCTCATCCGCGGAATCGTGCATCTCCTCCACGATGGGAAGCGTGTAGCGGTCCTCAAACCGGAGTTTTGTGGCAGTCGGTGTCATGCGTCTTTTCTTACCACCCGGCCGCTGTCGCCGGCCTTAATATCCAATTTACTTCGGAGGTCCAACGCACGGCAGGAATGTGTCAATGCGCCAATCGAAATGGCGTCCACTTCACAATCCGCGTAGGCGCCGAGCGTCTCCTCCGAAATGCCGCCGCTGACCTCGATCAGCACATTGTCCCACAGGCTTTCGGCGCGGAGGGCGGCGATGATCCGCGCTACTTCTCCTGGGGACCTATTATCCAACATTATAAGGCAAGGATACGAATCTGATTTTGCGTCTGTCCCCCTCAAGTCTTGAAAGGCTCGGCCAGCCGCCAAAGCGCCCTCCAGCCCGGTCACTTCAACTTCTATGAATGCGGCTTTCTGGCGCTCCGACCATGCCTTGGTTAGAGCAAGAGGGACAGCCTCTGCTTCTTGGACCGCGAAGAGCCGCAAATGGTTGCTCTTGATGAGGATAGCGTCGCCCAATCCCAGCCGGTGCGTGCCACCTCCGCCAAGGTGTGCGGCGCGCTTGTCGAGAAGGCCCCAGGGCGTTTTTCGCGTGACAACGACGTGAGTGTGCGCCGAGCGCTTTCTAGCGGCCTCCGCAAGCCGATGGGTGGCTGTGGCGATGCCGCACATGCGCTGCAGGAGGTTCAAGCCGACCCGTTCGGAAGAGAGAAGCAATTCGGCCTGGCCCTCAAGGCGAAGCAATTCCTGACCTGCCTGGATCGCTTGGCCATCGGCCGTAAGCGATTTGGCCTTTAGACCGTGGTATGTATAGAAATAAAGACCCTCAGCCATTCCGGCCATTACACCCGGCTCGTTAGCCAGGATGCTTGCCTGCGCGTGCCCCCGCCGAATGCCAAGGGCAGAGCATGTAAGGTCACATGGCTCACCGTCAACACTCTGCAGCGCCTCTGTGAGAGCCTGCAACATTCGAACGTAGTCTGGGTTTTCCAAGGTGAGCTTGCCACCATGGAATAGGGCGGACTTCAGGCGGCTTTCCCGACTGGAGGATGGAATAGAGACCAAGTCGCCTTGCGGAATTTGGGTGCGGGCCATTTAAGTTACAATATTAGATTACTTTGGGCGGATTTGAGGTACAAGCTACAGGGGTGGTTCTAAAGCTTGGGCAGCGGAGCCTCCGTGTACCGAATCGGGAACTCACAAATTGATGTCCACGGACGCAACGATAAGTCCCAGTAGCGGACAGACTGGTCTGGGGTCTTTCGCCATTACGCTTCTATGTAGTTGGAAATTAATGGCTTAGCAGGGACTTGTGATGGGCCTGGGCCGTGCAATACTCTGATTGAAGGTTTATGAGGGTGAATGGCAGTGGGAATCGCTCCTGAAGTTGCTGCGCAAATCCGCATCCTGATCGCTGACGACCAGCCTCACGTGGGAGAAGCGCTGCGGTTGGCGCTGCGCGATGAGGGGTACCATATCGAATTGGCGGGGTCGCCAGCAGCCGTGGTCACTGCCGTGAGAGAGCGGCCATTTGATTTGGCGCTGCTGGACCTGAATTACGCGCGCGACACCACCTCCGGCCGCGAGGGGCTGGAGCTGATCGAAGAGCTGCGCGTGCTGGACCGCGACCTGGCCATTGTGGTGATGACGGCGTGGGGCAGCGTGGAAGTGGCTGTGGAGGCGTTGCAACGCGGTGCAGGCGACTTCATCCAGAAGCCGTGGGACAACGCGGCGCTACGGCGAATTCTGCATACTCAGATTATTCGCGGGCAGGCGCGGCGCGCCGAGCGATCGCGGCTGCGTCAGGACGAGCGCGATATAGACGCGGCTCGCGCGGTTCAGGAGGGAATGTTGCCGCGGGAATTGCCGGCGCTGCCGGGATTTCAGCTGGCTGCGGCGTACCGCCCTGCGCGTGTGCTGGCCGGAGATTACTACGATGTTTTGCCGCTGGACACAAACCGCGCCCTGGTTTGCATTGGAGATGTTGCAGGCAAGGGAATGCCTGCGGCGCTGGTGATGTCCAACTTGCAGGCGGCTGTAAAGGCCTACGCTGGAGAAGATTGCAGCCCGGTGGAGCTGTGCCGGCGGGTGAACCGCATTCTTTGCGAGAACTGCGAGCCGGGGAGGTATGTCACTTTTTTCTGCGGCGTGCTGGATTCAACCGAAGGGACGTTTACTTACGTCAATGCGGGGCACAATCCGCCGCTGGTGGCGCGGCCCAATGGCAGTGTGCTGCGTTTGGCAGATGGCGGACCGGTGCTGGGCGAGTTTCCGGATTGGTCGGCGGCGCAGGGACAGATCGCGCTGGAACATGGCGACCGGCTGGCGTTTTACACCGATGGCATCACTGAAGCCACCGATGCTGACGGGCAGGAATTTGGCGAAACGCGGTTGGCGGATATGCTTTCGGCCAATCGTACATCGCCCGCAGGAGAACTGCACGCCAAACTCCTCGCGGAAGCCGTGCGCTTTGCCAACGGCACGTTCACGGATGATGCGACGCTGCTGGTTGTGGCTGCGGTTTAGATCTATCTATTCTGCTTGCAGATGGCAGTTCAGGTCTCTGGTTTTTGAAAGTTCCTTCCATGTAAACTATTGCCATGAATCTGAAGCCGATTCATACTCTGGCGACCGCATTCATTTCCTTAGTTGGCTCCCTTGGGTTTTCACAAACTCTCAGCAATATCCATGAGTTCAAGTCGCAACCGACTGCTGCCGCGATTTGTGAGGAGGTCAAGCCTCAACCTGGCAAACCCGTTGTGATTCGTGGACCTTACATGATTTCACCAGATGGCGTTCACATGGCTTACGCTCGAGTCGAAATACAACTTCCTGACAGTGAACACAAGGACGAATACGATTGCCGCAATCATACAACCCTATTCACGGCCAAAGGATCGAATAGCCGATTTGACCCGATTCTTGATGTAGCAGGTGTGGACAATCCGACGAGGGGAAATGGATTGCAACTAATTGATTGGTCTCCCGATTCAGAGATACTTTTGGCCGATCTCCTAACCTGGTATTACGATTCCGAAGGAGCTGAACACAACCTCGTCCTATACTCGTCACGGACGGGATCGCTAACACAGAAGTCTTTAAGTGAAGTGTTCAAGAGTATCTCACACGAAGATTGCAGATTTGATGGAGAGATTATTGGTTTTTTGGCAGACGGACAGATTGCGCTACGCACCGTCTACGTGCACGATGAAATAGAGGAATGGAATCCTTGCGTGAAGAGCACGGGATTCTGGGCCATGAACGCTAGTAATTTTCGCCTCACTAAGATTTCGGGCAGGCAAATCGTCAAACACAACAGCCATTTTGAAGAGTCAAAGTAAGACGGCATCCCATTGGCGAAAATCCCTTTGAATGTTTGCCGAGCGCGATTAGCTCGCGCGGCCGTGCTTCCAATCCTTCAAGATTTCGCGGGCGGCATTATAGCCGGGTGCGCCCATCACTCCGCCGCCGGGATGCGTTCCTGAGCCGCACATATAAAGTCCGCGCACGGGAGTGCGATAGCGCGCCCAGCCGGGAACCGGACGGAGGAAGAAAAGCTGGCCTAGGCTCATTTCCCCGTGAAAAATGTTGCCGCCAGTGAGGCCGTAAATTTCCTCGAGGTCGAGCGGTGAAAGCACCTGGCGGTGGCGCACCAGGCTCTTAAACCCCGGCGCGTACTCCTCGATGTGGTCCATCACACGATCGGCATAAGCTTCCTTCACGTCGTGCCAATTTCCTTCGGCCAATTTGTAGGGCGTGTACTGCAGAAAAATTCCCATGATGTGTTTGCCTGGTGGCGCGATGGAATCGTCGTAAGTGGTGGGGATGGTCATTTCAATCAACGGATGCGCAGAGGGACGGCCGTATTTCGCGTCGTCCCAGCCCCGCTCAACGTAATCCATGCTGGGGCAAATGTGCATGGTTGTTTTGTGATGTGGCTGGAGATTGCCGCCAGGAATTGCGGTGAAGTTGGGCAGGCCATCGAGCGCCAAATTAATTTTCATCGAGCAGCCCTGCATGGCGATTTCGCGCACGGCTTTCGCGAAATCGGCGGGCAAGTGGTGCTGGCCGACGAGTCCGAGAAATGTGCGCTTGGGATCGGCGCAGGAGACGACTGTTTGCGCGAGAATTTCGTCTCCATTTGCAAGCACCGCCCCAACAGCGCGCGGGCCCGATGCGGTGTCCTTTATCAGTATGTGGTCCACTACTGCGCCGGTGGAGATCTCAGCTCCCGCGGCGCGCGCCGCGTCGGCGATGGATAGCGAAATCGCGCCCATGCCGCCGCGCACAAATCCCCACAAGCCGCGATGGCCGTCCACTCCGCCCATCACATGATGCAGCAAAACGTAAGCGGTGCCTGGAGAGCGCGGCCCGCCATTGGTTCCGATGACGCCATCGGTTGCGAGCGTGACTTTGATCTCCTCGGATTCAAACCAGGGCTCAAGAAATTCCGCGACACTTTGCGTGAATATGCGCGCCTGCCCGATGCGCTCATCCTCGGGCATGCGCAGCAACTCCATTCCCAACTTTCCGAGTCCCGCTAAATCGCCCCAACCCGTTTTCGTGATATTCGGCGGAGTGCGCAGCAACATGCGCTCGGCGAATTGCGAAAGCCGCTCGACGAATTCTTCGTAATGTGGATAGACTTCCGCGTCTTTGCGAGAAAACTTGGCAATCTCCTCGCAGGTGCGCTTCTGGTCCTGCCACATGGTCAGGTGGCGCCCGTCGGGGAAGGGAGTGAAGAACGCGGGGTCTTTGGCGTAAACGCGGTAGCCGAAGCGCGGGAGATCCAGCTCGCGTATAATGCGCTCCTGCATCAGCGAGCAGAGATAGGCCGCGGTGGAAACCTTGTAGCCGGGCCACACTTCTTCGGTTGTACACGCCCCGCCCAGAACTTCACGGCGCTCCAGCACGCGCACACTCAGCCCGCCGCGCGCGAGATACGCCGCCGTGACGAGTCCATTGTGCCCGCCGCCGATGATGACGATGTCCGTGGTGTGCTTGCCGTTTTGTTTGGTCAAAGTGTGCGCTCGAGCCTCGCGCGGGAGCGTATCTGATTCGAATGCGATGAGCAAGCATCAGGACATCACCAGAAATTGGATGGATTTTGGGCTGCCATTTCGAAATGGCGGGCGGGAAGTTCGCGGCTCGGAAGGAGTTAGAATTGTGGTTGCGCAAAAGTGCTGCAAAATTGTGCAAATTGTTTCACGTGGAACAATTTGATCACTGGAGCCAAATCGCAAATGGGAGAATCAAGATTGATGATTTGCTGACGAACTCCAAGGTGCCTTTCAAGAACATCTGAATTCCGTCAAGGTGGTTGAACGACCCTGCGCCGCGCATACTTTCGACATAACCGGCAGAGAGGCAAACGATGGGAGCGCTCTGGCAGGACATCAAGTTCGGGATGCGGATGCTGGCGAAGAATCCTGGATTCACCGCAGTGGCGGTGTTGACGCTGACGCTGGGGATTGGGGCCAACGCGGCGATATTTTCGATCCTTGATCCGCTGCTGCTGAGAAAACTTCCTGTTCGCAATCCTGATGAGCTGGTGCTCGTTCACGCCGCCGGCACAATCCATGGGGAGGATTCCTCCGAACTTTCCTCTTATTTTATCTATCGAGATAACGCGACAGTATTTTTGGGTGTACTCGCCGCGAGCCTCGTTATCGGCCTTCCCGTGACCAAGGACGGAGAGACGACGCCCGTCGAGAGCGAGTCGGTATCGGGAAACTTTTTTGAAGTTCTTGGCGTGCATCCATTTCGCGGCCGGCTGCTGATTCCGTCCGATTCGCAAGCGAATCATGACGAACATGTCGCGGTTCTAAGTTTCGACTACTGGCGGCGCGAATTCCATGGGGACGCTGGAGCCGTTGGGAAGAATCTTACAATTCAAAATGTTCCCTACACGATTGTAGGCGTCGCTCCGCCGGAATTCTTCGGCATCACGATGGATAGCGTGCCCGAGTTTTATATCCCTATCGGGTCGCACCCGAACCGCGATTGGTGGATAACGATCTTGGCCCGCTTAAGACCGGGGGTTTCGATCGCACAGGCACAGGCTGGGCTGGAACCTTTATTCCGCCAAGTGATGGCCGCCTCCACACTTCCAGAAATCGAAAAAGAGCAGGACATGTCGCGGCTGATTCTGACACCTGCGGCGCGCGGTCTTTCTGATTTGCGCGAGCGATTCTCATTGCCTGCGAAGATTCTCATGGCCGTGGTTGGACTCGTCTTGCTCATTGCGTGTTCCAATGTGGCCAATCTTTTATTTGCGCGCAGCGCGTCGCGACGCAAGGAAATCACGGTGCGGCTCGCTCTTGGCGCGGGACGCTCGCGCCTGGTGCGTCAACTGCTGACAGAGAGTGCGCTGCTTGCTGGGATGGGCGCAGCGCTTGGACTTCTGGCGGCGGGTTGGACCGGTCAACTTCTGGTTGCTTCGCTTTCCACCGAGCGCGATCCCATTCATTTCGCTGCTGGCTTGACTGGGCGCGTTCTCCTGTTCACCACCGGCGCCCTGATTGTAACGGTTTTGCTTTGCGGTCTCTTACCCGCTTTGGCAGCAACACATGGCGAACTCGCGCAACATCTCAAGGTACAGTCCTCGGCCCTGGGAGGCGCGGTGCGCAATCGTTGGCTTGCGAAATCGCCCGTGGTGATACAGGTGGCCCTTTCTGCGACCGTGTTGGCGGGCGCAGGGCTGTTGCTGCACAGCCTCTACAATCTCGAAACGCTGGACGTTGGATTCGATCGCGATAATGTCCTCACAGTCATTTTCAACAGCAACGGCGGCGGACGCACGGCGGATCAAGTCCGCAATTTCTACGATGTACTTGCGGAACGAGCGCGGAATTTACCGGGAGTCCATTCGGCGTGTGTCTCGGCAACCAGTCCGATTGACGGCCTCGAATACGGCGTCAATGTAGAGGTAGAAGATCGCCCAGTGAATCCTGGCGAATCTCACGTGTTCTTCACCAACACAATGCCCGGATACTTTGAGACGCTCGGCATTCCGTTGCTTGCCGGGCGCGACTTCTCCTCGCATGACACAGCGGATTCACCGCACGTGGCGATTATCAATCAAACCATGGCGCGCCATTACTTCGGTGACCGGGACCCCATCGGCAAACACTTCAAGTTCGTGGAAGGCACACGTCCGCCGATGGAAATCATCGGGATTGCAGCGGATTCGATTTATTTCAATTTGCGGGAGGCGCCGGAGGATTACCTCTATTTGGACCGCGCACAGTCCAATTCAAGCGGCTCGGTCGCCGGCACTTTGGACATTCGAGCGAACGCAAATGCTAAAGCCCTGGCCGCGCCTGTACGTGAGATGCTCCGTTCACTGGATCGTTCCGTTCAAATCCGGCACATCAGGACGTTGCGGGAGCAGGCCGAAGAATCACTCCATTCGGACCGGGTGATCGCCGCGCTGTGCAGCGTCTTCAGTTTGCTCGCGTTAGTGCTCACCTGTGTGGGGCTATATGGCACGCTATCGTTCAGCGTCGCGAGGCGGACGAGCGAGATTGGCGTGCGGATGGCGCTGGGAGCCGAGCCGCGAGACATCTTCCGTCTGGTAGTTGATGGCGGAATGCGATTGACACTGGCCGGCCTGCTCCTTGGCGCGGCCGGAGCGATTGCGTCCGGCTCGCTGTTGGCGAGCTTGCTCTTTGGCGTGAAGCGCATGGATCCAGTCACCTTCGCAGGTGTGGCTATTCTTCTTATCGCCGCGGCAATCTTAGCTTGCTATATCCCCGCGCGGCGGGCGATGCGAGTGGATCCACTCGTGGCTTTGCGCGATGAGTAGCAGTGAGGGGCGCGATGTTTGCTTCACGCCCCTCTCAAATCTCCGCTAGCATTTTTTCATGGTTTTGAACCGGCATCAATGAACGCGGCGATGTTGCCCTTGAGCTTCGCCAGATCCGCGTCGTGCAGGTACATCATGTGTCCCGCTTCGTAATTCTTCAGCGTGATGTTGCCTTGCAGCTTATCCGGCAGGCCGAGGTGATTCACAGTAAACTCAGAGCCGAAAAATGGAGTGGCAAGGTCGTAAATGCCGCTTTCGATCTGAACATGTAGGTGCGGATTGGAGACCATGGCCTGCACCAGGTCAGGAATCACATTGGGTGAGCCAGGAAACCCAAATCCGCCACCCGGCCGCTTCCAATCCCACGCCCCATTGGCCTGAATATTCAGGGGGTCATAAACCCTCTCCTGAACAAATTTCAAATCATTGCGGACGTAATTGTTAAAGGTCGCAACGAACGCCGGGCTGACTGCGTCCGACTGCGGATCGCTGAATCCGAACTCGCTGAGCGGGTCAATGCTGGGGCCCGAAAAGCGCGCATCGAGACGCCCAGTTGTCAGCCCGCGGCTGCGCTGAAGTTCGGCCACAAATTGCGGCTCAACAACGCGGAGGTCGGCCTTGAGGAGATAGTCTTCGCCAAGCCCGGTGAAGTGTGAGAGTTTTTTCGCAATGTCCGACTTCTGAGCGGGCGTAAGTCCGTCGCCCTTCAACAGAGCGTCAGCATACTCACCCATCGCAAATTTCTCGGCCTCGGCGATAAATGTATTTACATCAGCGGGACGATCATTCACCGCCTTGTGATACCACGCGGTTGCGGCGTAGGTGGGCAAGTAGAGGACATAACAGATGTCCTGGCCGGGCAGGAAGGAGATGTTACCGAGGTCGAGAACATTTGAGAGCAGGACGATTCCGTTGAGGGCCATGCTGTCCCGCGCTTGGAGATAGTTGCCGAGGGCGGCGGAGCGGAACGTGCCATAGCTTTCACCGATCAGAAATTTTGGCGAATTCCAGCGGTCGTTTCGCGTGACGTACGTGTGGATGAATTGCGCGAGGGAGCTGACGTCCGAATCTATGCCCCAGAAATCCTTGTTCTGAGCTTTGCCCACGGCGTGGCTGTAACCCGTGCCTACCGGATCGATGAAGACCATGTCGGTGTGGTCGAGCAGAGTGTTCGCGTTGTCCGCCAATTGATAAGGAGCCGGGGGAGTGTAGTCACCATCCACGGTGACAACTTTTCGTGGCCCAAACGCGCCCATGTGCAGCCAGATGGAAGCAGAACCCGGGCCACCGTTGTAAAGGAACGAGACCGGGCGCTGGCTCATGTCCTTGGTATCGCTTCTTGTGTAGGCGGTATAAAAAATCAGCGCGGTGGGTTCGCCCGCGTCATTCTTGATTTGAATGCTTCCTACGGTTGCCTTGTAATTGATGTTCTGCCCACCCACCTTAATACTGTGGTCGGTGGACGAGGATTCCTCTTTCGCCGCGGTCGCGTCGGCCGCGGGCTTGGCATCAGCGCTCGCCGGCGGCGTCTGAGCGGCGGCGCGTCCAGCTACGCAAAACATAAGCAGAGTGACAGCGGATGCAACCTTCCAAAATCGTTTCATTCTTCCACCCCTATTGGAAAAGTGAGCGTTCAGCGGAGAGCAATCGCTGGGAGATTCTAAGCGGGCAGGGGGACAAGTAGGCTCAATCCGGCCTGCGGGCGCGATATCTCTAAACGTAAGGACGCAAGATTGTGGGAAATGTTTCGCCGGAATCAAGAATAGTCGGGTGGAAAATAGAGCGATTCTTAATGAAGATGATGAGCGCCGGGCTTGCTGGACACTTCTTCTGGAGAGGAAGAAGCCGGGACCGGTTGATCTTCCGTATGTTGATCTGGCTTTCGTTTCAGATGGTCTCCGAATCGGTGAGCCCCCGCGGTGAATACCGAGCCCAAAATCCCTTTGAGTAAAGAAAAATCGTGCAGGTCAAAGTGATCCCATGCTTCGCGTCCAATTAACGGCCGCAGGAGCTGAAGAGCTGCGAGCAAACTGGATTTGGTGAGCAGGAGCTTGTCATCAGGGTTCGCGCGCAGATTGTCAATGAACCAATGGAAATCCATCTTCAAGTCGCGGGTGTAAAAACCAGCCCGATAGCAGGGTTGTGGCGAAGGTTCCGTACCACTTGCCAGATTCCAGAGTCCAAGCGGGAAGTCCACCCCAGCATCTATGGCCAATGCCAGCGAACCCCACAGCCTCGGGTTGATCTCCATCAGCCAGTGCTGCCCGCTCACATCCACCCTGAATTCGACCATAGCAACGCCGTGCCATTCCAGGGCAGTCAATAGTTTTTCGGAATCAGACAACAACGCGGGTGGCGGTTCGATGGAACGACGGTAGGAACTTGCTCCTCCCGTGAGGGGAAGCTCATGCAGGCGTTCATGGACGAAGTGCCAGACTTTTTTCCCATGGTTGTACAAAAATTCAGCGCCAATTCCCCGTCCATATATATATTCCTGCCATTCCATGGCGGTAAACGGTTGCCACCGATTGAGCACCTCTTGGTATTCCTTCACATTTCTGACCACTTGCGCTGGAAACGATCGCAGATTCCCGTCGATTACAACCTTGCTATGCAAGGATTTCAGAACCACCGGAAATCTTTGGGGCAAGTTCGATTCAGCCTTACCGCTCAGCAATACGCACTGCGGCATGGGCACTCCCAATCCCCGCGCGAATTCGTAGGTCTTGTGCTTATCCAGAGCAATATCAATTGAACGATTCCCGGGCACAACAGACCGGAGACGGATACGATCCGCTGGTTCGAGCGTGCGAATGCCGAGGAGCGATGCTTCCGTGGCAGGAACAATCAAATCATACTGCCGCAGGGCAAACTGCTCCCGCAGCCAGACAATAAAATCCTCTGATCCCGCGGCTGGTTGACGGAGTTTTCTGGCGACATAACGGGAATGAAATGCCAGGCAGTCTGCCGACTCTACCGATACATCAACCTCCAAGCCCTTACTGCCAAGACTCTGGAGGGTTTCGACGGCTGCGTTGCAATAGCCGTCGAGAACCAAGATTGGCATTGCCTAGCTCCGGGACGCTTCTTATTCAGCCACGCAGAAGCAATCATCGTTGCTGATCGCGGGCTCTGTGGTGCTCCGTAAGGTGATCAGCAGGCAGAGCAGCGTGAAATCAATCTACAGCGGTACCAAACGAGCCCCTGCGGCTCAATACTCACCTGATTAGGCCAGGCGAGGAAATCGAAAGAAAAACAGTTAGAAACACGCATAAAACGAGAATCTTGACTGCTACCCAAGTTGGCCCGCCTGCAATCTCCCAAAAAAAGAGCGTGCGTACTTCACAAGAATAACAGAATCACTCGAAATGCGGGCCGGATGCTTTTTCAAGATACGGAACCGTAAATAGCTTTCACTTTCCGCCCACGCCAAAATATGAGCGCCGATGGTTCCCGGAAAGATTTGGCAGGTGTTCGCATAGGACGGGGAATTACTCCAGAGAAGATAGCGAGCACCGCTCCTCCGGGTCAGAGGCGATTCATCGAAAGCGCGGCAGAATCACCATCGGAATCGGTTTACCATTCTGCCGGGCGACATACCAGCACGGGTTATAGCCGGCATGGGGAAAAATTGAATGGGCGCAGGTCACATCGACCGGATCAGCGGGGGTGTACTCAACCCTGCCATTTTTCTGCGGAATGGCGTAGAGACCCTCGATTTTAAGAACTTGAAGAGGGTCGCCCGGCTTCGCGTTGTGCAATCGGATTCGGAACCAGACGTAATCTCCCACATAGATGATGGCAATCACTATAAGAAAAAAGACCAGTCCGCGCTTGATGATGGGAAGGAAGCGGTTCACGGCATGTGGAATTAATTCCGAAGAATAGGACTCTTAGTTTGCAATCTGGGGTGGGCGATGGGATTTGAACCCACGACCCTCGGAGCCACAGTCCGATGTTCTACCGCTGAACTACGCCCACCACCTGTGAAAATGATAACACGGTGGTAGAGGAGGAGCCAGCAGCCCGCTACCTAGCAGGGCAAAGAGCGAAGACACTCTGTCGAGTCGAATCAGGGCTTAGTTTTTTGGGATGTATGAACAGTCTGAGGCTGCCCGTTTTCCTTCACGTTCACCGGGATGCGGATCAGTTCACCGCCTTCAATCTTGAACGCAGCGGGAACGTCATTGACGTGCGTGAGAATGAATTCCAAATCCTCCACCTGCGAGGTACGAACCAGAAAATCGGCGCTCTTACTTTGACGCGCAGCCTGGGGGGATGCGCCGCTCCAGCGCTTGATGAGCAGCTCCGTGTCGCGATTTTCGGGCTCAAATCCTGACGCTACGAGTATTTCAGCCATCCAGGCGCAGCAGATCTGATCTTCCTCCCGAAATTCACCGCGGCTGCCTGCTCCCAACAAGGCCACATGCTCGTGATGCGTTGCCAAGTGGCGTGCGGTCGGCGCGAAATTCCGGAAGCAAGCAGCGTATCCCGCTTCGCACTGCGCCGCGTCGGACATCAATCTGCTGCCCGAACTGGACAAGAGAATTACGGGGCGCTCAATATCCGTACGGCGAGTGAGTGCGACCGGGCTGTTATTGAGGTTAAAACCGTAGGGCATGTGTCCGCCGAGCTCGCCAATCTGCATTGGATTGGAGCTGGCCAGGAGTTCCATCATCTGGCTGGCGCCGTCCAGCGTGGCCACAGGGAAACAACGGCGGCCAAGCTCAACCGCGGTAATGGCCACGGAAGTGGCGCGAATCACGTCCACTGCCACGACTGCGTATCCCGACGGATAGCGCTTGGCACTCTCCGGAAGATAATCAATGGTCACACTTTTGCCCATGACGATAGTCTCCATCCACAGATTCTTGCGCGATTAATTTGGTCTTCGAGGGCGCAAGTTTTCGTGTTCAAATGCGTCTGAATGCAGTCCGCGGCGGTAAATCTCAACGCGGAGCAATTCCTCCAGCCGGACATTGGAAAGGCGAACCTCCGGGCCAAAATGATTCAACAGGGCGAACTGGCTCGGTTTGTTGGGCGCCTCAAACATCAACTGTTCCATTCCGAATATCTTGGCAAAGCGATCGGCGAACGCAGGGTTGAAATTGCCTTGTTCGTCAAATAGCCCAACGCCTTTCGCGCTTTCCCGGGCTTCGACAACGAGCTCCAGCGCGCCTGCGCCCAGCCAGGTTTTCCCCTGCTCAATCAGGCCGCGGACAATTTCGTCCGTGAACGCGCCTTCGTGCTTCTTGCCCAGCTCAAACTGTACTTCCAGCCCGCGCGAATGTGCCATGCGGATTACTTCTTTTGGAGGGAGTGGCAAGTCCGTGAATCCTTCGCCGGCTTCAATGCGGGTTACGCCCAGGTCAGCGACCAGATCGAGGTAGGCGGCTAACTGCCCTTGCTGGACCGCCACTTCAAAGGGCCCGCCGCCGGTAACTGTTTTGACTTTGTTCTTCTTTGCCGCAGCAAGTTTTTCGCGAGTTGCGGATTCCTTCGCCACCTGCCAGCAGGCCATCGAGATTTTCAGGATACAAATCAGGTGGCTGCTTTGCGCCAGATGCGACGCCACTGTGGCGGGATCATAACCGGGATCGAATGGGCTGGTGGCCGGTGGAAGATCGCGCACACCGATGAGCTTCAGATAATCGGCCGTATGCTTGGGGCCACCGGTTTTCTTGGAAGAACTCTTCTGCGGTGAGCGGCGCTTGGGCGCCCGTGAACCTGACATTCCTGAGCCTCCACTTTGCATGCGTTGATGCAGCCTGAGAATGCGCACAAGAAGATGCTCCCGCAAGTGCGGGGGCACCTGAATTAGTTCAATCTTGATGCAGAGGACTTAACGCGGGATGACACACTGCCTCGCAAGGCTCTCCACACACATCAAAGTTATCTGCCGGCTAAAGGAGCGTCTATAGAACAAGAGTACTATGCGTCCAGAAA
This sequence comes from Candidatus Acidiferrales bacterium, assembly GCA_035308165.1. Taxonomy (GTDB): domain Bacteria; phylum Acidobacteriota; class Terriglobia; order Acidiferrales; family UBA7541; genus DASTCZ01. Next base: position 42,974 of record DATGHC010000060.1, read on the forward strand.
TGCACGGGTAGGCCTCAATCTATGGGCTGGGGAAATAAAAAGGAAGGCGTGGCTGAAGAAACGGGTCGCTAGCCCCGCTTGCGGAAAGTCGTCAGCTTGCCTCGGGCATGTCGGGCGGAAGCGGTGGCAGGATCAGGAAGCTTGGACTTTGCGAAAGAGGCCCATTGGCCTTGTGGGTCGTGCGTCAGATACATGGAAAGGTGCTCGCGTACGTGGTCGTCCTGGCCAGTGGCTTCGTATAGAAGCGCGAGATTCAAATGTGCGTCCGCAAGCGAAGGCGCCACTCGCACGGCATGCTCAAGGTGTTCAATCGCCGCCCGGCGGTTCCCCAGCCGCTCGAAAGAGCACCCCAGATTGAAGTGAGCAAGAGCGTTGTGCGGTTCAAGTTCGAGAGCCGCTTCAAAACACCGGCGCGATTCAGCGCCCTGACCCAAATGGAAGAGAGCCGTTCCCAGATTTAGGTGTGCTTCGATCCAATCGGGCGCTAACTCGACAGCGTGACGATACGCATCCGCGGCGCGTTGCATGGTGCCCGGACGCGTATCGCAGGTCAGCCCGATCTCAAACCACTCTTCGGCAGTGTGCGAGGGCAGCGCACGGACTTTTTGCGCCAGCGACGAGGTTTCAAATTCCAAAAGCAGCTGCTTGGTGAGTGGTTCAATTGGCGGACCGCCCGGCCAGGGCTGGCTCACGACAATCTCACGGCCATTGGTGCTGATCCGCAGACGCGAAATGGGCGCAGTGGATTCCCCGAGCTGTTCGCGGAGCGCTTCGAGCGCTCGGCGAAGCCGCCGTGCAGCCACACCGCGAGCCGTCATGCGCTTCAGGGTCTCAAGGGCCACCAAATCCGTAAAATTGTAAAAGCGTTCGCCCCAGCGCGCTTCGGGCGAGACCAAGCCGAGGCGTCCCCAATAGTCCAGCTGGCGTCGTGAGACGCCCAGCATACGCACTACTTCATCGCGAGTGAATCGCTGTCGCACTATCGTAGTCGATCTTCGGAAACTCTCCGGCGGGCGCCGGTGTTGACCACACCCCAATACTGCTTCTCGGAATATTTCACTCCAAAGAAGCAGGGCAGCTAGGCCCGTGGGCATTATCCACATTGCGGCGAGAATGTGAAGGAAAAAATTTCCACAGGACAGGTCTTGCGCGGCTGGAACGTCCGCTTGCGCCGGGAGCAACTGTGTGTGAACTTCGATAGGGTAGTTCCGGCCTCTTCATGCAGCTCCACATACTTGAACAACGCTCTCTCGAGCGCCAGGTAACGCTGGCGCGGCCGGTCCTGATTGTCCTCGCACTGATCAGTTTGTTGCTTCTGGCTCCAAAATCCGCGCTAGCAGCCTGGTTTTTGGCTGCCTATCTGGTCCTAGGCCTGGGCATTGCCCTGGCGCAGGGTTTTCCATGGGGCAGAGCGTGGCGATTTCCCCTTATCGCGGACCTGATTGTCCTGGTGGCGTTCCTGGTGATCTCGCCTTCCGTGGTTCCGTTGTGGTTTCTCTTGCTGATTGCCGCATATGCGGTCGGCGTGAGCTGGGGAGGGGCCCGCGCCTACTGGATCGTCGCTGCCCTTGCGGTAGCCACCTTCGGGTGGGGGATGATCCGAAGCGATTGGGCGTGGACCGACGTCCTTCGAGGTATGGAAGTCGCCTGCGGAACGCTTATCTCCGGCCTGAGCATGGCATATCTGGGCAACCGGAACCGTCAACAGGAATCGGAAATGCATTTTCTTTCAGATCTCACGGCAATGCTGCGCGTGGAACAGGGCGTGGCGGAATCCTTGCGCGGCATGCTGGGGGAATTGGTCGAAACGTTCAACTGCGAGCGCGCCTTTCTGGTGCACCGAGACACGGAATTGGAGCGCATCTTCCTCTGGAGGATCTCCCGCGGCGCGAGCGGCCATCTGTCACCAGAAAGTCTTCCTCTAGTAGCAGCGGATGGCTTCCTGCTCGACATGCCGGATGCCAGCGTGGGATGGAATTCGATGGACGGCGCGAGTGAGGGCTTTGGGTGGAACCGGTTTAGCGGCGTCCCTCTAGCTGAAGTGCCCCTCATTCCCGGGCCAGCGCGCGAACTCCTCGAAATGAATTCTGTCCTCACCGTAACCATGGAAGTGGAGGGTCAGCCCTCCGCGCGCATGCTGCTCGCCAATTCGCGGCAGCGCTTTACTTCGCATGATCTTCACCGGCTGGAACGGATCGTGCGGCACGTCGGGCCGCCGCTCGAAAATTTATTTTTGTTGCGGCACCTACGCGCGCGAGCCATCGAATCCGAACGCAGCCGCATCTCGCGCGACCTCCATGACGGAATTTTGCAAACGCTACTCAGCGTGGAAATCCAACTGGACGTGATTCGCCGCAAGCTCTTGCAATCCCCTGAGCAGGCGGTATCCGGGCTGGCCACGCTTCAGCAGACCGTTCGCAACGAAGGTTCAGAGCTTCGCCGCATGGTCACCGACCTTCGCCCCCTCCGCGTGCAGAGCGCCGATATGCTCGACCTGATGCGCGGCTTCGCCGAGCGCTTTCGGAATGAGTCGGGAATACAGGTAGATCTCCTTATAAATGCGGCAGAATTACAGGCTCCTGACAGAGTCTGCCGGGAACTGTTCCAGATATACAGGGAAGCACTCAACAATATAAAAAAGCATGCCCGAGCTACCCACGTCGTGGTAAAACTGACGCAGTCGGAAAGCTCGATTGTCCTGGTCGTGGATGACAACGGCGAAGGGTTTAGCTTCGCGGGGCGGTTTTCCGGCGATGAATTGGACCGTTTGAGGCTCGGCCCTATTTCCATAAAGGAACACACGCGCACAGTGGGTGGCCTGCTGACAGTTGAGTCGAGTCCTGGGCATGGGGCGCGGCTGACCGTAGAGGTAGCGCTCGGTTAATATGGCTAAAAATAAGCAACCTATCCGCATCCTTATCGCCGACGACCACGCTATTTTTCGCGATGGCCTGCGAAAATTATTGGATGCCGACGACGACGTAACCATTGTTGGCGAAGCCTCGAATGGGGCGGAATGCATCCGCTTGTTGACCAAGCTGAAGCCCGACATCCTGCTTCTGGATTTGCGCATGCCCGACAAGGATGGCCTTGCGGTGCTGGAAGAGGTCAACTTCGATTCACTTCCCACCCGTGTAATCTGCGTGACCGCCGCTGAAGACGATCGCGATGTGGTGCGCGCCATGCGTCTGGGGGCTCGCGGCGTGGTGTTGAAGCAATCTGCCACTGATCTTCTGGTGAAAAGCATTCATCGCGTCTATGCCGGTGAAATCTGGCTCGATAATCACATGACCGCCGAAGTGATGAAGGCCTTCGCCAAGTCCTCCGAATCCGGGCCGCGCCGCGAGAAGCCTTTGCTCAGCGAACGTGAAAAGGAAATCGTGCAATTGGTGGCGCAGGGTTTCCGCAACAAGGAAATCGGCGAGAAACTCTTCATTAGCGAGCAGACCGTGAAGAACCACTTGCACAACATATTTGATAAGCTAGGGGTTTCCGACCGGCTTGAACTCGCCCTTTACGCCATTCATCACCGCTTGATAGACAAGGCCTAGCCGCACTTAGCCGTCAGATTCACTGCGCACGTCGCTACGGCAAATCCTCATCCAGAACTCCAGGAATCTCCCACAAAATCCGGTAATAACCGCATTCCACAGGCTTTCCGCAGGTGGAAATTCCCTCGATAAAAAAGCGAAAACTTTTTGATGGTACACGGGTACTGCCGAATATGACCTTTAATTGGGACGCCCGAGCTATTGAGCCGCACTCACCTCTCCAATAATCTCCTTACTAGAACACGGGATACTTTTTATAGCGCACTCATTCAAGGAGACCTTTGTGACCTCAGAGGAACGCAGGTTAAACCAGAGATTCAAGATTCGCCTCCCCATGACAGTCCGCTGGACCTGCGGGTCGGCTGTGGGCGAAGCCAAGACGGAGTCCACGAACGTCAGCTCCCGCGGTGTTTATTTCGTTCTGCCCAAAGAAGTGAAGAGCGGTTCTCCCGTGGAAATCCTACTGACCTTGCCCCACGAAATCACGCTGGCCGGTCCCGTGCGCGTGCGCTGCCTGGGCCGTGTGGCTCGAAATGACGGAACTGATGTTGGCCGGGTGGGCATTGTGGCCGAAATTGAACGGTACGAATTCCTGCGTGGCGACGAGTTCGTCGCGTAGCAAAGAGCTTGCCCGCATCCTGCGGAGGTGGGCAGGAAACATCGGGGCGCCTCGAACCCTCAGCGAGGCGCCCCGATTATTTTTTCAGCGGATTCCTTCCGTGAATTCACCGCGAACGTCAATCAACTATTCGTAACGCAAGGCCTTCACTGGATCGAGCTTCGCCGCGCGCGACGCGGGGTAAAGCCCTGCTCCAAGACTCACCAGGATGCTGAATAGAATTGCAAATCCCACCAGCCAAAGGGGCACGAACCAGACATCCTCCGAGGAGATGTTCTGGCTGGTCAGATATAAACTCACACCCCAGTTTATGATGCGGCCGATGGCCCATCCGAAAAACACGCCCAATGCCCCGCCGAAAAACCCCATGGCGCCGGCTTCCGTAAAAAAGAGACGGCGAACGTCGCGGTCCGCAGCGCCCAACGCTTTTAGCACGCCAATCTCGTGACGGCGCTCCAGGATTGCCATCACCAATGTGTTCACGATACCGAGTGAAGCTACGGCCAGCGCCAGACTCCCGAAAATCGCCAGGAAGAGGTCAATAAATTTAAATACTTTTTGCAGGCTCTTGGCCGCGTCAAAGAGTGAAAACGCGGTGAAGCCCAACTCCTTCACTTTATCTTCCACCGCTTGCACATTGTTTGGGCTGTTCAGCATGATGGTCAGCGACGCATAAACCTGCTCGCCGGGACTGGCGACAACCTCTCGCACGTCAACGCCCTGAACCGTATGCATCTGCTCCACGAACTCCAGCGGCAACATGATGGGCGCGCCGCCAAACCCACCGGGCCCGGCCTGCGCACCTTCTACAATTCCAATGATGCGGACTTTGACTTCAGTTGGCACAATTGTGAACCCATAACCGAATTCGCCGTTGGCAACAAAGTCCTCCGGCCGTTGCCCAGGTTCCAACGGCACAGGTTTGCGCTGCGGATAACGGATGGTCACCATCTGGCCGATCAAGTCTTTAGGTTGGATCTTGCCTTCATCCGCGAGTTGTTGTGAAAGCTCTTTTTGCAAAATGGCCTCCGCGGCATTCGTTGCAGAGAAAAACGCTCCTGTAATGGAGTCAAATATTCCGGTCCCGCGCGCTTCAGGGGGCACGCTGGCCGCGGCCGTCACGTGGCCCTTGTCGTCATAACGCAGATCCGCCGTAAGTCTCAATTCCGGATAAACCGCCGTGACGTTTGGCAGCGCCGCGAATTGCTGCCGGACGGCAGTGGTCAAATATTTTATTTCGCCGGGTTGCGGCGCCAACGGCACATCCCCACGCCCACCCCGTCCCCCGCGCCCGCCGTTATCATTGCGAGCGTTTCGCGGGGCCACATAGACTCGATTGAACAATCCGGAACTTTCCAGCTTGCCCATTAAGAGCTTTTGCAGCCCAATGCCCAGCGAAAGCATGGCCACCAACGACGCCACGCCCACGGCGATGCCCAGTGTCGTAAGCGTGTTGCGCAGCATGGCTTCGCGCAGATTTCGGGAAGCAAGCTCCATCAGATCGCGCGTTTTCACTGTGCGTCTCCGTTCAAGGAGAGCTTTCCATCCCGAAGATAGAAACGCCGGCCCGCGTACCGCTCCGCCAGCCGCGCCTCGTGCGTCACCATTACCACGCTCATTCCCAGCTCTCGATTAAATTGCTGGATGAAATTGAGGATCTCTTCGCCCGTGCGGCTGTCGAGATTCCCGGTGGGTTCATCGGCAAGAAGAATGGTGGGACGGTTTACCAGCGCACGCGCCAGCGACGCTCGTTGCTGCTCGCCGCCGCTTAATTCTGACGGACGGTGCGTAAGCCGCGCAGACAGCCCCACTCGCTCCAGCGCCTCTCGCACTCGTGACGAACGAACATTCCGATCCACTTCGGCCAGACGCAACGGCAGCTCCACATTTTCCTCCAGCGTCATGCGCGGCAGCAAATTGAATGATTGAAATACCATTCCAACGGTGAGGCTGCGATATTTCGCCAGTTCATCTCCGGACATTTCCGAAAGGTTGCGACCGTGCGCAAAGATCGCTCCAGACGAAGGACGGTCCAAACCAGCCAACAAATTCAGCAGTGTGGATTTGCCCGACCCGGAGCTGCCCAGAAGCGCGACAAACTCGCCCGCGGCAATTTCCAGCGACACTCCATCGACTGCCCGGATGGTTGCATCGCCCATTTGGTAATGACGCGCGACTTCCGCGGTCCGCAGCGCCGCTTGCGGCGTTTCAGTCATTTGTCCACCTTTCTCATTTGATTATACGCATTGAGCGGTGTGAAGGTTGCGTCTGAGCCGCGATTGGGATTCCACCAACTCAATGATTGACCATACGGCTGAGCACGATCCCGCCAATGGAGTCCTGAACCGCATGGGAAATCATTCCGGGTTTCAGGCTTCGCCGCCACGTTGCCAGAATACCGAACAGGATTCCCTGCACGGCGATGGCAATCGCGTGTTTCGTTCCCTGGTAGGTGTGACACGCACCAAAAAATGCGCCGGAGACCAATATCCCGACGGCCGGGACTTTCGTCCAGCTAATAAACTGTCTCTGCAAATATCCGCGAAAAATAGTTTCTTCGCAGATTCCAGCGGTGAGGGACAAGACCATCCACATTGCCAATTCAGCAGGTCCGCTGGGCGCCATGAATCGCACCACGTCCAAGGACGAAGTGTCTTGCAGTAGACGGCCCACCAGGGCCAAGGCCACCACAGAAACGGCGAAGAAGCCCAGTCCGATTCCAATATCAATCTGAACTTTTCGCACAGTTGTCCAGCGCGGGCCAACCAGGTCCTGCAGGGTGACGCCGCGACGGCGGATGCCATAGTAGATGAACGCAAACATCGCCCACTCGAAAGCCATTGTCCGCAAATACAGCAACATGTGGTTGGGCGCGGCAGCCGCTCGCAATGCATTTACGTGCGCCTGACTGAAATAAGCCCAGATACTTAGCATCGCCAACAACGCAATCGTGTGGATCGTGCTGGCGATGGGCTGATTTGATTCTGGGGCGCCAGGTAGAGAATTTGCCGCAACTGCAGGAGCATTCGTCATTAAGTGCCCTCGATTTCGTATGGAACGATGTGACGCTAACCGTCGCGATTAGCCCTGCATATGAATACGTATGGGAGGCTAGGGAATGTCGGACGTGCGAACGATGCTGTTTTGGCTCAATCACACTGCCGAATAGACCCCGCCGGGGCATGATTCTATACTGCAAGGGTGAGTTCGGACACCGGTCAGCTGACTGCGTTGCATCGCTATTGGGGATTTGATTCCTTCCGGCCGTTGCAGGAGCGCATTGTCAGCAGCATTCTCGCCGGTCACGACACCTGCGTGGTGATGCCCACGGGCGGCGGCAAATCTCTTTGTTACCAGTTGCCGGCGGCGCTACTTACAAGTCAAACTGGAATTGTGATTTCGCCTCTGATTGCACTGATGCAGGATCAAGTCGCACAACTCACACAGATGGGAATCGAATGCGCGCTCCTGAATAGTTCGCTTACCGAGAGACAGCAATCCGTTGTGATGCGCGAGGCGTGTGTGGGCAAATACCGCCTGCTCTATCTTTCACCCGAGCGATTGGCACGCCCTGATACCCTCGAGTGGCTCCATCGCATCCCCATTTCGTTTTTTGCCATTGACGAAGCGCATTGCATCTCGGAATGGGGGCACGAATTCCGTCCGGAATACCGGCAACTTAGCTCGCTGCGACGACATTTCCCGGATCGGCCCATGGCCGCGTTTACCGCCAGCGCCACTCGGCGCGTCCGACACGATATTATTGACCAGCTCAAACTCCGCGATCCCCACAAATACATCGCCAGCTTTCACCGTCCCAATCTCCGCTATCTCATCAAGAAATGTGAAGCCCGCACCCAATCCGATTTGCTCGTTGGAGCCCTGCGGAATTATTCCGACAGCAACGTCATCGTATATGCGCCAACCATCAAACGCGTCGAAGAGACTGTGGCGCTCCTTGCGGGGCAGGGAATCCCTTCTATCGCCTATCACGGCAAAATGGATCCGGAAACCCGCAGAAGCAATCAGGAGCGATGGATGTCGGACGAAGTGCGCCTGCTGGTGGGCACCATCGCGTTCGGCCTGGGCATTAACAAAGCAGCGGTCCGCGCCGTGATTCACCTCTCACTGCCTAAATCGATTGAACAGTATTATCAAGAAGCCGGCCGCGCCGGCCGCGATGGACTCCCCGCGGATTGTCTACTCCTCTGGCAAAAACGTGACGCCGGACTCCTAGCGCATTTCATCGAGCAGGTCATCGATCCCGCGGAAAGGGAGCGCGGCTGGCAGCGCTATCACGAAATCCGCAATTTCGTCGAATCGGAGGACTGCAGGCATCGCCAGATCTGTGTTCATTTTGGAGAGATTCCCAAGTGGCACACCTGCAAGGCCTGCGATATTTGCGACGTGGATTTCAACTGGGAGCCCACTCCTCTCCGAGCGGGGCAGCGGAAACGGTCGAGACCCTTGTCCACAGCTGCGGTCGCATCTACGCGCGGTCGCTCAAAATCCGCGAGGAAGGACAACCTTCTAGAGATAGATCCCGATCTCCGCGAATATCTTCGTGAATGGCGCCGCGTAGCCTCAAAACAGCAAGGCGTGCCCGCATTCGTGGTCATGCACGACACTTCGCTGGATGAGTTGTGCATGGTCCGCCCCACTTCACTCTCTGGGATTCGCTCCATCTCCGGTTTTGGCGAACGCAAGACGGAACTCTATGGCGGAGGGATACTGGAGGCGCTCAAACTTTTTCGGCAGGGCGCTCGAGCAACTTCTAAACAAACTCCACTAGCTCGTGCCTTCTAGAAAGGCGCTTGACCCGCTCAGTTGCCAGAAATCTTCAACCGCAACGCAGAACGGGCGGAGAGCATCCGCCCGTTTGCTCCAGCTTTTGACTTGAAGGGAGCGCTCCCTTCTATTGCACAGTCAGTGACACCGTGGTCGTGTGCGACAAACTGCCCGACGTTGCCGTCACCGTAATCGTTGAGGTGCCGATCGGAGTTCCAGTTGGTGTTTGATTGCATCCTGCGATTCCAATCGCGGCCATAACCACCATAGCTATGAACAGCGCGGGTGCCAATTGCCGCCTGCGGTTTGTTTTGCGCATCTTTGTCAGTCCGTAAAGTAGCAATGCTCCCGCAAAAGTCCACAGCAGAATGAACCGATTCGGTGGGTAGGAAATCCGCGGCGGCACGACGCCGTGTGCAGTCGGTAATCCTCCCACGCCGCGCATCGTGGTTGTGATTGTCATCGTCGTGGAAGCCGGCGCATTACCCGGCGTCACGCTGGCGGGATTGAATGTGACCGTGGTCGCCGCCGGCGCACCCGTGGCACTGAAGGTGACCGCGTTCGGGAAGCCGCCTGTCGCGGGAGTAATCGTAATCGTATACGTCGCCGGCATTCCCGCAGGCACGGTGACCGGTGGTGTTGGGCTGCTCGGTGTGAAGTCAACGCCAGAGCCGCCCAATGTGATTGTGTGCGGGCTCCCAGCCGCGTTATCGGTGATGACTATCGTCGCGGCGCGCGCACCGGTTGTTGTGGGTTTGAAGCTTGGCGTAATTGTGCAGTTGGCGCCGGCAGCCAGCGTATTCGGAGTTGTCGGGCAAGTGTTGACTTGTGAGAAGTCACCCGGATTGGCGCCGGCTATGGTGAAACTTGTGATGGTCAGCGGACCCGTGCCGGAGTTCGTGAGCGTTACAGCCGGAGCGGGCGTCATGACACTGACGTCCACTGTCCCGAAGGCTACGTTCGCTGAAGAGAGATTCACACCGGGCTGTGTGCCGGTGCCGTTCAGCGTATCCGATTGCGGAGATCCGGGTGCATCGTCAGCGACATTCAAGGTTGCCGTTCGCGCCAGCAAGGCTCCCGGCGTAAAGGTGAGAGTGACACCGCACGACCCGCCCCCCGCCGTGAGAACGAAATTGGCCACGCAAGTCGTCCCAGCAGAGATTGCATAATCGCTTGCGTTGGCGCCCGTGAGGGTCACCGGATTCGCTGCTGCCAACGTAGATGGAGCTGTCCCGGAATTTGTAACCATCACGACCATTTGATTTGACGAACCTACGTTCACGCCCCCGAAGGGTACTGGCGATGGGCTCAGGGTCACATTCGGGATCGTGCCGGTTCCGTTCAGGATGTCCGACTGCGGACTCCCTGGAGTGTCGTCGAAAATATTGAGATTGGCCGTGCGCGCCAGCACCGCGCCAGGCGTAAACGTGATCTTAACCACGCAGGAGCCGCCGCCTGCAGTCAGCACAAAGGCGGCCACGCAGGTGGTGCCGGGGGCCAACGCGAAGTCAGCCGAATTAACGCCCGTAATGGTCACGGGCGCGCCACTCAACGTGGTTGCCTGATTGCCGTTGTTCGTCACCGTCACCGTCACCGCAGCGCCGGTGGTCCCAACCCTTTGGTTGCCGAAGGCTACGGGTGACGGATTGAAGGCCACCATCGGCAGCGTGCCTGTGCCATTGAGCACGTCGGTCTGAGGGCTGCCGAGCTCGTCATCTGCGAGGTTAAGCGTCGCCGTTCGCGCACCTGTTGCTGCTGGAGTGAACGTCACGTTGATGACGCAAGCTCCCGTCGTAGCCACCAGAACAAAGTTTGCCGTGCAGGTAGTTGTGCCGGGCACCACCGCGAAATCACCCGCGTTCGCACCCGTGATGGTGATCGGTGTGCCCGTCAACGTGGCCGCAGCTGTGCCGGTGTTGGTTACGGTGATCGTCACCGCAGCGCCCGTCGTGCTCTGTTGTTGGCTACCAAACGGAACCGGCGATGGAGCCAGCGCGATCACTGCCGCCGTGCCTGTCCCGCTAAGCGTAACCTGCTGCGGGCTGCCCGCAGCATCGTCAGTCACATTCACCGTTGCGGCCTTGGCGCCAACCGTGGCCGGCGCAAATTTCACGCCAAAGGAACAATTCGACCCAGCCGTCACTTGAAACGCCGCCACGAGATTGCATTGTGTTCCGCTGGTCGCCGCGGTCAGCGTGAATTGATTTGAGTTGGCACCAGCCAGACTAATACTTGCAACGTTGAGCGTATCGGTGCCCGTATTGCTCACCTGGACGTTGGTCACGCCGCTCGCCGCATTAATGTTCTGGTTCCCGAACGGAATATTATTCGGGTTGAGTGTCACTGCCGGGGCCGTTCCAGTGCCGTTCAGCACGCCCGTCTGCGGACTGCCGGGAGCGTCATCGGAAATATTGAGCGTGGCGGTACGCGCACCTGTGGCTCCAGGAGTGAAGGTCACGTTGACGACGCAAGAGCCGGTGTTCGCCACCAGCACAAAGTTTGCGACGCACGTGGTGCCCGCGCCGATCGCGAAGTCACCCGCGTTCGCGCCCGTAAATGTAATCGGATTCGCGGCTGCAAGCGTAGATGGCGCCGCGCCTCCATTCGACACAGTGATCATGGTCGCAGCGCTGGTCGTGCCAACCCGCTGGTTGGGGAAGGTAAATGGCGCAGGGTTAAGGACCACCGCCGCCACGGCTCCTGTGCCGGTAAGTGAGACCTGCTGTGGTGAGCCTGTCGCGTCATCATTCACATTCACTGATGCGGCCTTGGCCCCGACCGTGGTCGGCGCAAATTTCACGCCGAAGGAACAATTCGCCCCGGCGAGAACCTGAAACGCCGCGGCAAGATTGCACTGAGTCCCGGAAGTGGCGGCCGTCAGGACGAATTGCGTCGTGTCAGTTCCAGTAAGCGTAAAGCTGGCCACGTTGAGTGTGGCCGTCCCGGTGTTGCTCACTTGGACGTTGGTTACCGCGCTCGTCGTGTTGATTCCCTGGTTGCCAAAGGGAATGCTGTTGGTAGAGAGCGTAACTGCCGGAGCCGTGCCCGTAGCATTCAGGGCGTCCGACTGTGGACTGCCTGGAGCGGTGTCGGCCACGTTGACCTGTGCAGTTCGCGCTCCCAATGCAGAGGGCGTAACCGTCAAGTTGATTACACAAGAACCGGTGTTGGCCACCAGAACGAAACTTCCCACGCAGGTGGTAGTTCCGCCCACGATGGCGAAGTCAGCCGCATTCGCACCAGTGATTGTCACTGGCGTGCCTGCCGTCAAAGTAGCCGCCACGTTTCCAGTGTTGGATACCGTCACCGTCAATGAGCCGCTCGTAGTCCCAACGCGCTGATTTCCAAACTGTACAGGCGATGGAGCCAGCCCCACGGCGGATAACGTGCCGGTGCCGTTGAGCGTATCGGTTTGCGGGCTGCCTGGAGCATTGTCGGCAACATTGACCTGTGCCGTTCTCGCTCCAGTGGCGCTTGGAGTAAAGGTCACGTTGATTACGCAAGCGCCGGTGTTGGCCACCAGGATGAAGTTGGCCACGCAGGTAGTCGTTCCGCCGACGATGGCGAAATCACCCGCATTCGCGCCCGTGATCGTAACCGGTGTTCCCGCCGCCAGGGTAGAGGGCGCTGTGCCGGTGTTTGAAACCGTAATCGTCACCGCAGAGCTGGTCGTACCTTGTTGCTGGCTCCCGAACGGAACCGGCGAAGGTGCCAGCGTGACATTGGCCAATGTTCCCGTCCCATTGAGAGTGTCGGTTTGCGGTGTGCCCGGAGCATTGTCGGCAACATTGATCTGCGCGGTTCTTGCTCCCGTGGCACTCGGAGTGAAAGTAACGTTGATGACGCAGGTGCCGGTGTTGGCCACTAGGACGAAGTTGGCCACGCATGTGGTCGTTCCGCCGACGATGGCGAAATCACCCGCATTCGCACCAGAGATGGTCACAGGTGTGCCGGCCCCCAGAGTTGCTGGCGCCGTCCCCGTGTTGGAAACGGTGATGGTCGTAGCCGCGCTGGTGGTGCCTTGCTGCTGATTGCCAAACGGAACGGGCGATGGTGCCAGGGTCACATTGGCTAAAGTTCCAGTCCCGTTGAGCGTGTCGGTTTGCGGAGTGCCAGGAGCATTGTCGGCAACATTGAGCGTGCCGGTTCGCGCTCCCGTGGCGCTTGGAGTAAAAGTCACGTTGATTACGCACGAGCCGGTGTTGGCCACTAAGACGAAGTTGGCCACGCAGGTCGTGGTTCCGCCAACTATGGCGAAATCACCCGCGTTGGCGCCCGTGATGGTCACAGGTGTGCCAGCCCCCAAAGTGGTTGGAGCATTACCCGTATTGGACACGGTAACCGTTATTGCCGCGCTGGTGGTGCCTTGCGCCTGGTTGCCAAACGGAACCGGCGAAGGTGCCATGGTCACGTTAGCCAAAATTCCAGTGCCGTTGAGAGTGTCCGTCTGGGGGGTACCTGGAGCATTGTCGGCAACATTGACTTGTGCGGTTCGCGCTCCCGTGGCGCTCGGAGTAAAGGTCACATTGATTACGCACGAGCCCGTATTGGCCACCAATACAAAACCTGCCACGCAGGTTGTCGTCCCGCCCACGATCGCGAAGTCACCTGCATTGGCGCCTGTGATGGTCACCGGTGTGCCTGCCCCTAGGGTGGCTGGAGCCGTGCCCGTATTAGACACGGTAATCGTCGTTGCCGCGCTGGTGGTGCCTTGTTGCTGATTGCCGAATGGTACAGGCGAAGGCGCCATGGTCACGTTGGCCACAATTCCCGTGCCATTGAGCGTGTCGGATTGCGGGCTGCCCGCGGCATTATCGGCAACATTAATCGTCGCCGTTCGTGCGCCGGTTGCCGTTGGAGTGAACGTCACGTTGATTACGCACGATCCGGTGTTCGCTACCAGCACGAAACCCGCGGTACAAGTTGTGGTGCCACCCACAATGGCGAAGTCACCGGCATTGGCGCCTGTGATGGTCACAGGTGTGCCTGCCGCCAGTGTGACCGAAGACGCGGCCGAGTTCGACAAGGTAAGCGTCATCGCAGCACTCGTCGTCCCCTGCGCCTGGTTGCCGAACTGCACGGGCGCCGGAGCCAGCCCAATCGTTCCCGTTCCTGTGCCGTTGAGTGTGTCAGCTTGTGGGCTGCCCGGAGCATTGTCGGTCACATTGATCTGCGCAGTTCGCGCACCGGTCGCTCCCGGAGTGAAGGTCACATTGATGACGCACGAGCCGGTATTGGCCACCAACACAAAACCTGCCACGCAGGTAGTCGTTCCGCCCACGATGGCGAAGTCACTCGCATTGGCGCCTGTGAACGTCACAGGTGTGCCTGCCCCCAATGTCGCTGCACCATTGCCTGTATTGGACACGGTAATCGTCACCGGCGCACCGGTTGTGCCTTGCGCCTGGCTACCGAACGGAACGGGCGAGGGGGCCAGACCGACGTTTGCAACGGTTACAGTAAAAATCTGGGCTCCCGACAACCCTCCACCGGGCCCGGGATTGAATGTCGACACAGCAACAACGCCGGCCGTATTGATCAGGTTCGTGGGCACGGTGACGGTCAATGAACTCCCGCTGCAAGTCGTCGGGTTCAGCACTGCCTTTCCGAATTGCACGATCGTTCGAGCGGGGACGCTCTGGCACTCAAAATTGAGACCATTTAAAGTCAACGGGAATGGGGCGCTGTTCGCCAACATTTGTGTCGGAGCAATACTGTTGAGCGTGGACGCGGGGCCTGTCACACCGAATGGCATTGGGCTGGTCGGGTTACTTGGATTATTTGCGTGACCGGGCTGCATCACTGTGATTTGGTGTAAGCCCGGACTGGCCGTGACACTTGCCGGCAGCGTCGCCGTCATCAGGTTCGCGGATGACACCACAATATTCGTCACCCCAGGGTCCGCACCGTCCACAAGGATTTGGGGTGTCCCTGAGGGCACTCCGAAATCATTTCCTATAAATGTCAACGGAACCGTACCACTGCCCACTGCGGCGCTCGAAGGCGAAATCGAAGTCACAAGAAGGAACCCCGATGGGTTGATTCCAGGAACCAGCATGTCCCACACGCCGCGGCCATGAGTCACCGCGCGCAATTCCTCTGAATTCTGGCGCAGGGCCAGGTCCGTAACAGGAACCGTCGGCAAGCCCGTCAATGGTGTCCAGGTCTGGCAGGCGGGTGAAGCCGCGGGGGTCGTGCACTCAAAAACACCAATGTCCGTCGCTAGAAATACATCATTGAGGTTCAACGGTGCCCCGGTATTGTTGGGCGCAATGGCATTGGCCGGTGTATTTGGGAGTGCGCCCGCACCAGTTCCGCTGATGTCAACCCAGGTCGTCCCGCCATTGGTCGTCTGGAAAATATGCCCTACAACGTCAGAGAAGCCGCTAAATCCGGAAAAGGCTAGATAGGCGATATTCGCATTCTTCTGGTCAGTCTTGACTTGTGAGATATATCGGGGAGGTAGCGGCGCACTCGTTAAATTGGTCCAAACCGCCCCCGCGCCCGCGAGCGCATTTGTGGTGCGCCAGATCCGTCCATTCGAGGTGGTCGCATAAACGGTATTGGAATCGGTGTCGGAAGCGTAGATCGAAGTTACGTCATCATTAAGACTGCCTCCGGTCAGGTCCGGAGAAATTGCCGTCCAATTATTTCCAAAATTGACCGTCTGCCAGACTCGAAACGTCCCATAGTATAAAACTCCGCTTTGAATATTGTCATGCGCCAATGGCGGAATAAACAAAGATCGGTCGCCACTTGTGCCGATCTCATTGATTATCGATGACCAGGATCCTGCAACTCCGTTCAAAGGTGACCTGAGGAGTGATAGATTCTGACAGCCGGCATAAAGTGTTGACGGTATGTTCGGATCAATCGCGGTATAGCCACCATCTCCGCAAGCGACGTGATCCCAAGCCAGACTGCCCGAGAACTTTTCCGTCCCATTGTCCTGCGTGCCGCCCAAATCAAAATTGGTATCCGTAGGATGAGTCGTGTGCCCCGGATAAAACTGGGTGATCACGAGATTGGCGTTATTTCCCGTCTTCCAGGTGATGGGGGCCACTGCTGCGGGGTTATCTGAAAACCAAATTCCGCCGTCATCGCCTGTGTAGAGACGGCTGTTGCCACCCCCCAGATTCGCGTACGTCGTGGCATGCGTATCCACGTGCGGTCGAACTGCCGTAGCGCCGGTCGTGATGTCCACCCACGTTGAGCCGCCGTCGGTACTGCGGAAGATCGTACTGCTGTTATTCGTAAAAGCGGACCCGCCAAGGACAACGATGCTCGCATTGTTGGGGTCCACCGCCAGAGCCATGTCATACCAGCACTGGCCATTGCAGAAATTCGGAAGCGATGGCAGCGAACTGGGGGCTGTGAACGTCCAGGTGGCCCCCGCATCCGTTGACTTTGCGAGCCCCAGCAAGCTCGAGGTGTTGATGTTGTTGATTGCAACAAAAACCTCGCTCCCATTGCTGGGCGCGACGGCAAGTTCGGCGCGGCCAAGGTTGCTTGTCGGCAGATTGTTATTTGGCACGCCATTGCCAGTAAGTTTTGTGAAAGTCGCGCCGCTATCGGATGATTTGTACACGCCAAACGCGCCTGTGCCGGAGAATCCACCCAGCGTTGCATAAACTACTGTGGGATCCGTCGGGTTCCAGACCACGCCGTTTCCTGCCGCGCCGCTGGCGGAGGCGATCAGCGTCCAAAGTGTGCCGCCGTTTGTCGTGCGGTAAATTCCAGAATTTGCATTGTTGAAAAAATCGACCACTGCCGCATCGGCTATCGTCGCGTCGGCGGGATTCACCGCGATAGCGCCGATTATAAACCCGCCTCCCTGAAACGGAATCGGCCCAATGGGCGAGCAGAAATTGACAGCCACTCCACCTGCCATTCCGCTGCACTGTTGAGTCCATGTAGCACCACCGTCCGTGGACTTATAAATGCCCGCGCCGTAATAGCTGTCCAGAGAGAAATTGTTTTCACCTGTCCCCACGTAGATCGTTTGGCTGGGATTTCCAGCTGTCGCAGACGAAGGAGCGATGCCTATCCCACCGATGGCCAGAGACTTGTTATTGTCAAAAGTTGTATTCCAGGTGGTGCCGCTGTCGGTGGATTTCCACACGCCGCCAGTCGCCGCGCCGAGAAACACCGTGGAGGGCAAATTTGGATCCACGGCAATTGCGGTCACACGTCCCGTGGACGCCGGATTGCCGAAGTTCGCTCCTCCCGCCGAATTTGTTACTGGCTGGGGGCCGATGTTGGTCCACGCGGCTGGTTCAGGCCAGCCCAAGGGGGGCGGCACAGGCGCATCGGCAGGTGGAAGTAGCCCCAGCGCGCGCTGTTGCGCAATCATGGAGTCCAGTTGCGCCAGTGAATTCTGCCTCGCGCCAGGAGGTGTTTGGGCATTCGGATATGCGCGCTGATAATAGAAATAGGTGGAGTGACTCTTGGGATCGTCCCCATTTTCGCCGCTCGCATTACCTCCGTCAGCTTGCATCACATAGCTATTCTTGTTTCCATCCGGCTCCGCCGCCTGCGAATTCGTTGGCCGCACTTGAATGTCGAGCTTTGGTGCAACCTTTGCCGTGGATTGCGTTGCGGTGCCCACGGGTGCCTTCGTCTGTGCCACGTTCGATTTCACAGGCGCGGCTTTCCGAGTCTTATGTGCCGGCACAGCGGCCTTCGCATCCTGCGCGCCACTGGCCACGGGTTTCAAAATTGGCTGCCGCGGTCCGCTGGGCACTGGAGACACTTCTCCCACTGTTCTGGCGTTGCTTCCCGGCGCAGCCGGGCGCCCCATTCCTGCGCGCATCAACAAAAATAGACACGCAGTCAGCGCTGCCGCGCCAACACCCGCCCCCAGCAGGAATCGAATTGAACGGAAGTTAAAATTGAAGGTCTTGCCCGTAAATTGCATATGGTTTCTCCCGAATGGCTGGCTTTCGGACGACGGAAACACAGTTCCTGATTTCCGAGCTGATAAAAGATGCCTTGGAATGAAAGATTGGAATAAGAAGGAGAGATGCCGACACTACCATTTGAGACAAATCGACCGATATACGAGCCGAAGCGAGAAAAAATGACCGGATAGTTTTCACCGCCCTGCTCGCACCCACGACTCGCAGAACGCGAACCTTCAACTAGGCCTCATAGTTGTTGCGCGGTATCGTGCGCCGGGCTGAACCTTCAAGTCAAGTGAAAACACATCAAGACTTGGTGGGCGGTTCTTTGATTGAGAATTCATCACTTACGGACAGGAGCTCTTCGGCGCCCAGCTCAACTTTTGTGGGGTATCCCAATTCTCAAAGGCGAGAAAACCCTTCCCTCCAGATTCACATTCAGTCTGGATCCCCGCGGCTAATCGTAAAATCAGATTCCATCTCGATCACCGCGTAAGGATTCCACGTCGAAAGCGTGTAATAAATCTTCAGCGTGTCGCCTTGCACTTCGATAAACCGCTCGATCATTTCGGGTGCAAAGCCTCCGCCACGCGTCGTTGCCGGGTCGTTTCCAGTCACTGGGTCCTGCGGGCCAATGGTCGGCCCCGCGGGGCCGGCGGAGGCGGGAAATGTCGTGACCCCGGGCAGGGCTGCAGGGCAGTCATTGTCTAGGGCAGTTTTCGCATAGTAGAAAATATAATTGCCGGCAGCATTGTCCCGGCAATCGTTCAAAATCAGTTGTGGAGTTGCCCACGGCCCCCAGGGCTCTTTCGCATACGAAAAATAGACGCCCGCAGTGTTCACCCTTTGTGGCCCCGGCTGTCTCCCTCCGCCGAAAGTCATAAGCCAGAGTCCAACCTCCCGGGAGTAAACCACGGACAGATTGGTGATCGTGGGGTGGCTGGGGTCCAAGTCGGACACCACCGGCACGTCGCTTGCGCCGTCATCCGGACCCCAGGTAGGTAACCCGGATGAATCGAGCCCGGTGAAGTAAACCGTCCCTGCTCCGCTCTCAAAACTATTTTTGGGAACCAACGAAAGATAAATATTGCTCTTCCCGTATTCGCCGACTCCAAATACCGCGACAAATGGTTCTCCAAAAAATTGGTCCCAGCCATTCGCATCGCGCGGGATTTCGCGTAACGAGAGGTAAACGAAATGTCCGCCGTCCGCGACGCTGGAAATAGTTCGTCCGGCAGAAAATGTTCCGGCGTTTTCATCAAATTTGGAAACCACCGAGTAGTTCTTAGTGTAATCGCCCCCCGAACTAGTGACCATCGATCCACTACTGGCGATGATGTACATCTGTCCATCCAGGCTAATCCCGGAATTGGGAATATCATCGGGTCCCATGGGGAGCGCCGTTCCGCATGTTCCGTCGGGGAAACATCGCGGGGTCGCGTACATCGGCTGCACCAGCAGCGCGTGTGATTGATCGCTGGTCAGAAAATAATTGATCAGCAGTCCGTCTTTGGGCTGCCGCGTCGAGCTCCACGCCATCGTATCTCCAGCCTGGTATTGGAATGTGTTCTGCACACTTGTCCAGGTGGGGTAGTAGGCGTTCCCATTTCCGTCTCCCACGTTGGCGCCAAAAGTATCTCCAAACAGAAATATCAGTTTCCCCTTATGCTCGAAGGAATACCCAAGCCCTTGTCCAAGCACATCGGCCCGGGTCACTGTCCGACTCAAGGTTGGCTTGCAGGTCGGATCTGGATCGCTGATGGGCGGTCCAAAATCGATGGTTGCGTCCCATATTATCCAGTCGCAATTTCCCGTAATCTGCTCCACCCTCTTCGTGGAGTGGTCAATGTAACTTAACTTTGTCTGCGATCCCCAAGGGTTTCCCCAATCCTGAGCCGATACATCCGCTGCAAGAAGTGCAGTCAATATGAATGTCAAGCCCGCGATGATTAGTTTTTGTTTCATTCCTGTCCTCCACTGGTCTAGGGAAAGCCACTCTTGTCAGTTACAGTTCTATGAACTGAAGTTTCGCGCGGAGGAAATGCTCTAGTCAAAGGGCACGATATGGAATCGATGTGGCGAGCTAAGTATCTGTAAAATATGGCATTGTCGGATTTTGTGGCCCGCCCTAGAATAAGCTGCTAGAGTTTGCAAACCACTATGGCACCCGGCTTAATCAAGTTCGGACTCTACGAGCTTAATACTGGGAGCCGGAGACTCCACAAACAGGGTAGACGAGTTCGACTCCAGGAGCAGCCTCTCCGGATTTTGGAAATTCTCCTGGAGCGGCCCGGAGAACTAGTAACCCGCGAGGAACTGACAAGACAGCTCTGGCCAAGTGGTGTCCATGTAGATTTCGATCTCGGACTGAATGGTGCCATCAAACGGCTTCGACTCGCCCTGGACGATTCGGCCGATAACCCCATTTTTATTGAAACCGTCCCCAGGCAAGGATACCGATTCATCGCACCTGTCCAGCAGGCCCCTGTGTCTACCCAGTCTGTCAGTCACGCACATGAAATTGATTCGTCACGCGAGGCCGGCGGGATACAAGCGAAGAGTGCGGCGGAGGAGATCGCGTCGTCCAGCGACGCGACACCGCGTGTGCAGCTTCGCAAATTGTCGCGCGGGTTGCGGATCCTTGCGGTGATTGTTGTTATCGCCATCCTCCTTGTGGCGGTAGATCTCATCAGGCCCGTTACGGCCGCCCTTCGCGTTACACGAATCGTAAAGCTCAGTAGTTCTGGCCATGCATGGTCTCCGGGAAATCTCTTGTCGGATGGTTCGCGACTGTATTACAGCGAATTCAACTTCGGAGAAGGTTACCAATTCAGACAGATACTCTTAAACGGCAATGAGAATACTGCCGTCACTGGAATTTCGCCGGACGCCTTGATCGAGAATATCTCTCCGGACGGGACGATGTTCTTGGGTACTTTCCGCGCGGAAATGCGTGAGGGCCAAACTCCTGGTTTGTGGGTCGAACCCGTAATCGGCGGTCCCGCGCGCCGGATAGCCGATATCGTCGCGGATGATGCTGCATGGTCCTTTGACGGGAATTCATTGGCCTTCGCCAGAGGCGACCTCCTTCAGATTGCCTCCAAGGACGGGACTGGCGAGCGCACCGTGGCAAAGGCGGCAGGAAACGTTGTCCATCCGCGATGGTCGCCCGATGATCAACGAATTCGCTTCACCGTTCAGGGGCCGCAGGCGGCGATGAGCATTTGGGAGGTTGGCGCGAGCGGACGCGATCTTCATCCATTGGACTTTCACTGGGCCGGAGCGCCTGCGGAAGGTTATGGAGAATGGACTTCGGATGGACGGTTTTATATTTTCGCGTCGCGGCGGGATGGAGTCTTCGATCTCTGGGCAACGGAGGAAAAAACCGATTGGCTCCATCGGACGCGCCGCGAGCCCGTCCAATTAACGGCCGGCCCCATTAATTATTCACGTCCTCTTCCCAGCCGAGACGGCGCAAGAGTTTTTGCGCTTGGAACGGTGATTTCCGGCGAGCTTCAGAAATATGACGCTGTGCGGAGAGAGTTCGTCCAGTTTGCAAAAGGTTTGTCGGCCGATCATGTAGATTTCACCCGCGACGGCAAGTGGATGACTTATGTGACTTTTCCGGAAGGAACCCTGTGGCGTGCGCGGACCGACGGGAGTGAACAGCTCCAGCTGACATTTCCCCCACTCCGCGTCACCAACCCGCGATGGTCCCCCGACGGGAAACGCATCCTGTTCGTATCCAGAAAGCTCGGCGAATTGCCAACCATTCGCACTATCCCTATGGATGGAGGGAGCGCTGCCCCGGTTGTTTCTGAAGCACACGCACAAACAAGCGCGAGCTGGTCACACGATGGAGGAGCCATCTTTTTCGGGCGTGACCCCTATGGAGAGAATCAAGACATTTCGATTTACCGTGTCGACCTTCAGACCAGACGAGCGGAAAAAATACCCGGCGCGGATGACCTCTACGCGCCGCTGGTTTCACCGGATGGACGGTACCTGGTAGCGCAATCTACTGCGGGCGCTCCCTTGTTGACGCTCCTTGACCTTCAAACCGGAAAACGAATGCCGCTCACAAAAAGCAAGGTGGACTACCCGGCTTGGTCGGCGGACTCGCAATATGTGTACTGCAACACTTTTGCCAGCCCCGAACCCATGATTATTCGGGTACACGTCCCTGATGGCAAATTGGAGAAAGTAATTGATCTGCCCTTTCGGATTGCTGGCGTCTTTGGTTTCTGGAGCGGTCTTGCGCCCGATGGCTCTCCACTTTTATTCCGAAGCTACGAACAAACTGATGTGTATGCGCTACTTCTTCACTGACGTCGTGTCTACGCGCATAAGCGTGGGGCGACGCCGCACAATTGTCGGCAACGTTGATGTCATTATCCCGTCAGTCATGGAAGATGATGCGTTTCTCACGAGAAACTAGACTGCATAACTGGGAACAGAATCTGTTTGACGCAAGGGAAACTGCAAAAACTCGTTCACGGTGCTCAGATAGAATTGGTCGGGGCGTCCGGATTTGAACCGGAGATCTCCTGCGCCCAAGGCAGGCTCGTTAGCTTCCGTAAACCCTGTGTTTTCAATCATCCAGTTGCATCCGCAAGACTTATTTCCTCGAAGAGGTTGTGCCTGGATGTACATATATATATGCGGCTGCACGCAGGGTCACTACAAAAGTCACTACAGTTTTCGTTCCAGCAGTGCGGAGCCGTGTCGTGAAGCCGAAAGTCCGCATGGTTCCCATCGCGCAGCTGCTCCTTGATGAGGATAACGCGAATAAGGGAACTAAGCGGGGGAGGGAATTACTCGGGGAGTCCCTCGAAAAGTACGGCGCAGGACGTTCGGTCGTTGTGGACCGCCATGATCGCGTGATTGGGGGAACAAGACTGTTGAGGCGGCTCGCGCTGCGGGAATGAAATCCATCGCCGTGATCGAATCCGACGGCTCATCGCTTGTCGCTGTACAACGTGGTGACCTCGACCTCAAGCGAGACAAGAAGGCTAGGGAGCTGGCGATTGCCGATAACCGCGTCGGGGAAATTGACCTTGAGTGCAATCCCGAAGTACTCGCGTCGCTCGACGTAGACCTCAAACAATTCTGGAATGAAAACGAACTCAACACGCTGCTAAAAGAATTTCGTAAAGACGAACTTTCAGCGCCAGAGCCAAAAATCGACCAGGCCGCCGAATTACAGAGGAAGTGGGGAACTGCTCGTGGTCAGATTTGGGAAATCGGGCAGTCCCGTTTGATGTGTGGCGATAGTTGCAGCGATGGGGATGTTTCGGTGCTCATGGATGGAAAGACTGCAAAGCTGTGCGCTACAGATCCTCCGTATCTCGTCTCCTACGATGCGAAGAACCATCCCTCCAAGGATTTCTCGGATGGCAAGAACAAGGACTGGAAGGGAAGATACGCCGATAAGCAGAAGTCCGAACCACTCGGCCCCTTCTACGAAGCGTTTCTCCAGCAAGCTCTCGCAGTTTGTGAGCCCGATGCTGCCATCTATGTTTGGCACGCTTCGCAGCGGCAGATTGAAGTTGAGAAGGCCATGCGTAATTGTGGGATTCTCGTTCACCAACAAATCATCTGGGTGAAGAACAAGCCCGTGCTGACTCATTCGTTCTACATGTGGCAACACGAACCGTGCTTTTTCGGATGGAAGCAAGGCAACAAGCCAAAGCGCAATTCCGGGGAGTTTCCTACGACCGTCTGGCAGATCGATGTTCCGGTCCTGCCAGGAGTCGAATCTCGCCACCCAACTGAGAAGCCTTTAGACCTCTTTGTCACTCCCATTCGCCTACACACACAGCCAGGAGACGTGTGTTATGAGCCGTTTTCGGGATCAGGAACCCATCTCTGTGCCGCCGAAAGCACCGGTCGGCGCTGCTTCGCAATGGAGATTGAACCAGCGTTTGTGGCGGTCGCGCTGGAGCGACTCTCGGAAATGGGCTTGAAGCCTAGGCTTCTCACGGGAACAGTTCAGAAAGGAAGAGGGTCTAATGACCGCGCAAGAGTTGCCTGAAAAGAAGCAAAGAACAGGCTTTCGAGGCCCCAGCCCGGACGTGGGAAAACCTTACCAATGGAAGAAAGGGCAGAGCGGAAACCCAGGCGGGAGACCAAAGAGCAAGACACTATCAGCTGCATACAGAAACAAGCTGGAAGAGTCGGTCCCGAACGATCCCGAAGGGCGCACTTGGGCGGAGTTGATTGCTGTGGCTCAGGTACGGGATGCGGTGCGCGGCAACGTGCAGGCCGCCAGAGAGATTGCCGACCGCACGGAAGGGAGACCGCGTCAGGCCATCGAATTTGAAGACAAGACCATCTCCCAAGCGTTTGAGCGAATGACGAGCGAGGAATTGGAAGCCTACGCCCGAGACGGTACTTTGCCCGCCTGGTTCCCTAGGAATGAGCCAAATTCCTAAAAGTTTACCGAATGCACTGCGTCCCGAGGATTATCCGTTAGGGAGCGCCGAATCGCGAGCAGCAGCGCGGGCAGAGATCGAACGAAGGGCGAGCATCGAGGAGGAAAATGCCTTCGTAATGGTCATGACGGGAATTCCCGATTTTTTTTCAGGCCAGCCTCCTGTAATTGAACCACCCGATACTCTCCATCGCTACCAAGTGCCGGATGGCAGCATCGTGCAAGTGATTCGTCGTCACTGGGGCGAACCCGACAGTCATGGCGTCACAATCTACATTAAGCAAATGTGGCCCGATGGCGAGACTTATCGCGGAGAGAATATTGTGAGAAGTTTAGAAGAAGTACAGCGGCTCGGCCTTCTGATGTCGGAATGAACGCGATGATTAATCAGAACTGACGACATCTATTACGTCCAAGCCGACCGCAATCTCGATGAAAAGCCTACCCAAACCTAGCGACTTTCCGATTGGTTCTTCAGAATCGAGAGCGGCGGCTCGGATTCTTTTAGACCGTTCAGAATGGGATTCGGGAATCGTAATCACCCTCCGAATCGAGTGCATCGGATATGACGGAAAGGAACCATTGCCTCCACCACAGAGAATCCTTTGGGAAGGGGGACGAACGGAAATCATTCACGTTGGTGGTGACGGTGCATGAAGCCTGAGGATTTTCCGATTGGTTCGCCTGAATCTCGGGCTGCGGCGCGAATGCTCCTCGCTCACAGGAACGACAACTGCAAACGCATGAGGATTATTTGGAGCATTCCCAGCCCCGGAGAGGATAATTCACGTGTGCATTTCGGCGAGTGGCAGGAATGGGAAGACAACACGCTGGGTCAGATAGTCTACGTCCCGCATGTTTGGATAAAGCCCGGGGAGGCTGTCCCTGCTTGCCCCGATTGCGGCACGTCATTCAAGAAAACACACGAGTCTCCCCGCATGGTGGGATACGGAGCGAACTGTATGGAAAAGCACGACTGTCCGTCTTCAGCGCAAATGAGAGCGACTGGGAGTCAAACTTAGTTACGGTTTGAGGCATCCGGTTCACCGGTTATTGTGGTTCCGACCGCGCTGGGCGCGGCATTGGCGTTGTGGTTGGGCGCAGCGAGCAACCGGGTTGCTTGGTTGCGTTGCGCGCGATTGTACTCGAACCGTTCATAGAGGGTCTGCCGTTTTTGTTCCTCCCTGCGTTTCAGGATCTCTTCCCGCCGTCCTTCGTGAGCAACAGAGAGTCGGCAGCAGAAAAGGCCACCTCATCCACGGCGATGGGCACTGCGAGTGCGCTCGTCTTGCCGCCGACCGCATTGATGGCGGTAAGGAAGCCTCCGCCCGCCAGCACCTGAAAGCGATATTCGCCAGCGGGAAGCATTGTCTTGCCCCAACGGACTTCAAAGGGCAGGGTGACCTTGCCGGTGTATCTCGCTTGGGCACTTGCCGTGCCG
>DATGHC010000061.1:0-39285 GCA_035308165.1 Candidatus Acidiferrales bacterium
CGTAGCCCAGCCCATTCGCATAGAAAGCCGTAGCCAGCGTTACCGCCAGCCATAAACCAAGCGCGGGGAGCAATCGCAACTGGCGCGAAGCGGGCATGACGCGTTAGTCTAGCGCAATTTCCTGCGGGCGCAATTTCGCGGGGCGCGGAATCCGCGGATGCGCACAGCAGAAATGCCACTCAGGATAAGGGATGCCCGAAATCATCCAGCGACGCCTGGCCTACATTGATTGGATGCGAGGTTTTGCGTGCATGATGATGTTTCAGACGCATTGCTATGATTCTTGGCTGAACCCCACAGCGCACCAATCACAGTTCGCGAAGCTCTCACAACTTGGCGGCACGCTTCCCGCGCCGCTGTTTCTAATTCTCGCCGGCATTTCATTTGCGTTTGTAACGGACAAGCTTCGCGAGCGCGGATCCTCACCCGGCGCAGTCGCACGCACAACGATCCGCCGCGGTGCCGAAATCCTTGGGCTCGCGCTGCTTTTTCGTTTGCAGGAATTTCTCCTTGGGTTCGGCTGGGCGCCGTGGACCGATCTGTTTCGCGTGGACATCCTGAACGCGATCGGACTTGCTTTGATATTGATGGGCGTAACCTGCTGGCTGGTGGGAATGTTTTCCCCAGGAACTTCCAGTCTCGCCGGTTTGCGAAAAATGAATCTCGTCGTCGCCGCGGCCATATCCCTGGCAATCTCAGTGATATCTCCCCTGGTTTGGACCTCCTGGCGGCCCCGCTTCCTGCCCTGGCCAATTGAGTCCTATATTGATGGCGTCCATATTTTCAATCAGCCCCAGTCCTGGCTTTTCCCATTATTTCCGTGGGGTGCGTTCGCCTTTGCGGGTCTTGCGGTGGGATTTTTCTTGCTGACAGACTGGGCGCGGGCGCATGGAGCACAGGCCATGGCTTTACTCGCGGTTAAAGGGCTGGCCCTCGGCGCTTTGGCGTTGTGGCTCGATGCGCAACCGCGAAAGTTTTACGCCAATTACGATTTCTGGCACACCAGCCCGGAATTCTTCCTGGTCCGGCTCGGGATTTTATTATTAATACTGTTCGCCAGCTATGTATGGTGCCGCTGGGGGGCGGGGCAGGTGGGATTCAGTCCCTTCATTGAAATGGGGAAGACATCACTGCTGGTCTATTGGGTTCACATTGAATTTGTGTACGGCGCATTTTCAATTCTCGAGAAGCAACAACAGACTATTGGCATGGCAACGTTAGGATTGGCAGTGATTTTCACTTCGATGGTGGCGCTGGCAACTCTGCGCAATCGTTGGAAGGGAAAGAGTGTCTTTGTCCCTGCGATGCTGGATGGGCCGATGCAGCCTTAACTCGATTCTCGGTTTGGCTTGTGCGGCACAGCCATTCCCGCCTCAATAATCAAAGGGGGTTTCTGCTTTCACCTGCCGGGGGTGGAGCCTTCGGAGCCTTTTGATTTGTCATCCGCCGCCGCGGGCAACTTGAAAATATACTCCCCCGGCCTTGCCAGACCCATCTCCTCTCGCGCGATGCGCTCAATCAATCGCGGGTCGCCTTTCAGCGAGAGCACCTCATTCGACAACGCCTGGTTCTCTTCGTTGAGTTTCTTCATCTCAGCGCTGAACTGCCGTATTTCCAGTTGCGTGCGCCTCATGGCCAGGAATCCGTGCGGACCAAACACGTCGTGGATTGCCAGGCCCAGAATCGCCAGCCCCAAAATCGTCCTGAGGTTGCGTTGAATAAATGACGGATTATCTTTTTTCGTCTTTCGTGCCTTGCCCGATTTCATCTTTTAGCCCCTGACTGTGTTTGCTCTTGCCTGCGTATCCGACTTCTCGAAAATCCATTTTCGTGTTTCCTCTGCCAGCCAGGCAGAATCTTTCTGTGACCCGGCCTCTGTGTAAACGCGCAGCAGTGGTTCCGTTCCTGACATTCTCAGCAGCACCCACGACTTGTCATCAAATTCCATTTTCAATCCGTCTGTGCGATCCAGGCTGCGCACAGGTTTGCCAAGAAAGGTTTTGTAGTTCTGTTTCAGCCGGGCCATCGTTTGCGCTTGCACATCTTCCGTCAAATGCAGATTTGTGCGAATCGGCCAGAATTCCGACCCCACGCGACGGAATAGATGCGCAATCTGCTGCGACAGAGTCGTGCCGCGCGCCGCAATCATCTCCGCCACCAGCAAGCAGGCAAGAATTCCATCCTTCTCCGGTACATGCCCGCGGACGGACAGCCCCGCACTCTCTTCGCCACCCAGCGCGATCTCGTCTTTCTCAATTAATTCTCCGATGTACTTAAATCCCACCGGCGTCTGATGGATTTTCCTGCCGTGTAGCTTTGCCACCGCATCCATCATGTGCGAGGTGGCCACGCTGCGCCCCGCATCCATCTTCCAACCGCGACTTTCGACCAAATAATCGTAAACCAGCCCGAGAATGTGGTTCGGTGAAATCCATGTCCCATCGGCGTCAATGATTCCGAAGCGGTCTGCGTCCCCATCGGTCGCGAGTCCAACGCTGGCTTTCGAATCCAGCACTGCTTCGCGCAGCGGCGCCAAGTTGTCTTCGGTAACATCCGGTCCGGTCCCATCGAATAAGACATCTCGGTTGGCTCGAATCACAGTTACCGGAATTCCGTGATTAGCAAGAGCCAAGTCCAAGTAGCCCGCGCCACAACCGTGGACTGCGTCATAGACAATGCCGGACTTTCCTTTCGAGCTTTTCGCCGCTTTCTCAATCACCTCAAATCGCACCAACTCACCGAGTCGCTTGAGATAAGCAACCCGAAGCGAGATGCCTTCAAAATCTTTGCCGGAGTGGCTATGCGCCTCGACCGGCTCGCTGAAATCGCGTGAGGCGAGCTTTGCCGAACGTGCCTCGATATCTTTCGTGACTTCCGGCATCGCCGGCGCCCCATCTGGCCCCGAGAACTTCAACCCGTGATACGGGAAAGGGTTGTGGCTTGCGGTGAAATTAATCGCTCCGTCGGTCCTACGCCGACGGATTTCCACAGCTACTGCGGGTGTTGGTGTCGGCCCGTCGCAAACCAACGACTTAATTCCACTGGCGTCTAGAATTTGCGCCGCCGCGCGCGCAAATTCCTCCGAAAAGAATCGGGTGTCGTGGGCGACAATAATCACCGGTTTTTTTGACCGGCTGCGGACATGTCCGGCAATTGCCGTGACGGCCAGCCGAACATTCGCGAACGTAAACTCGTCCGCAATGATCGCGCGCCAACCCGAGGTACCGAAATGTATCGGTGAATGTGGCACAAGATTGTCCTGGCGCGGTATTGTAGCGTGCCGCGCAAATCCAGGTAAGCCGTGGAAGAGGGCGTGCTGGAAGAGGTAACCCGAGCCGGGGGAAATATGGCCAACAAATTCAGAGCGATCGTCGTGTTGGTGACCTGCAAATCCCCGGCGGAGGCGCGTCGAATTGCATTAGCATTGGTCCGAAAGCGAATGGCTGCCTGCGGAAACTTTCAGAGCACGCCTGTCGCCAGCATTTATCGCTGGAAGGGAAGTGTAGAGAGCGCCAAGGAAACCCTGCTAATTCTCAAAACCACTCGCAACAGATTTCGCAAGCTTGAAAAAGAGATTCGCCGCCTTCATAGTTACCAGGTGCCCGAAATCATCGCCCTGCCAATAATTTCCGGTTCGCGAAAATATCTGAACTGGCTTGCGGAAAACGTCCGCTAAACGGTTGTCTTATCTTGCGGGCTTATCACCCGCCCTGAATTCCGTCCACGGCCCCGACTTCATATCGTGCAGGATTGGTTTCTCCCACGCATATTCGGGATGCGCCGCGAGAAATGGCTCCGCCAGGAAATCCTGGCCGCAGGGATGTCCCGTATGCGCGATAAAGCTCATCGATAGGGCCATGTGGCTGTCCATCACCTTACCTTGAACTGCGCCGCCGGGAAAATTTGCGTCCCATTTCCACTGAGGGATGCCGCGTGGCGATGCATCCGTATGCCCGCAAAGCGATCGCTCGTCCGCTGTTTGCAAGACATCGACGACATCTTTGTGGTCCGCCAAAAACTTTTCCGCAGCAGCAGTATCAATCTTCCCTTTTGATTCGTGCATCAGCTGTTCCCACCGGGTATGCCGGGCATTTGGGGAACTGCCGCCATCCTTGGGATCGAAATCGGTTTCTTCCTTCATCAGCTTTGCGTCGCTCGGAAAATTCGAGCCCACATAAAACCCATCCTTCGTTCGCCACAGCTGATGGTCTTTCAGCCCCAGCTCGAATTGGGCGATTTCGCCGGTCTTATTATCGGCCAGCAGCCAGTCATTGGCGTAGCCCCCATTGTTCTGGTCCAGCATGATGCGCACGTAGTCGTCAATCGATGCGCCGTACTGCAACGCTTTGCGCGCGCGGACAAATTCAGGCACTCCCGTGGGGTCGAACCCCTTGAATTGCGAAATCGTTGTTTCAGTCACCATCAAGCCTTCCGAATTGACTCCGAAATCGTCGTCGCTGGCAATAACCCCCGGAAATCCGTCCATCAGCATGTGATAGCCACTTGCGGGCATAATATCGAACACAATGCGCCAGCGCTCCCCCTCCCAATAATCCGTCCAATTATTGTGAGCAATTACGATTTTGCCGTCCCGTGTATAGCTGCCATTGGCCACAAACGCGCTGCAATTCCCGGGGCTGGTCAGCTTGGGAGCATTTGCCGTTGGATTGTGCGCGTTGTACCAGGGGATGTAATAGCCCGGCACTTCCATGAAGGCGTTCAGCGAAACAACGTCATCGAGATCGGCTTGCACCCCTTGCGCCTGCAACCCGGCGACAATTCCCTGAAGTTCATTGCGGTATTCGCTCTCGATGTGCGGCCACAGGATGGTTCGCGACGTCTCCCGGTAAAAGGCCCAGTCGCGTTGTGTCACGTGCGTGGTGCCAATTTTGTAAGCATTCAGAGCATCCGCAATTTCCTGGGCCAGCCAGTAGCCGTGTTGAAATCCAATCTGCGCCGGGTTGCCTTCCAGATGGACATAAATCCAGCCCCCTCGCTCGAAGCGATAGGAATTTGCCAGCCGCGGGTCATTCGCCGCGGTTGACGTACCGGATTGCCCCGCTGGGGAAACTTCAGGCTGACTCGAGCAGGATGTCATCCACGCTGCCGCCGCGCAAAGCACGATTCCAGCAGCGGATACGCGCCATCCCCAAAAATTCTTCATTGTTGTTGCCTCCGGTTAGACCTTCGAGAGTGCGAAATCCAGGTCCGCGATCAAATCTTCCACATCTTCAATGCCCACAGATAGACGCACCAGCCCGTCCGAAATTCCAATTTCCTGACGCATCTCGGCAGGCACGGAGGCATGCGTCATCGTGGCCGGATGCGAAATCAACGTCTCGACCCCACCCAGGCTTTCCGCCAGCGAGCAGATTTTCACATGGTTAAGAAGGCGGCGCGCCGCCTCCATCGAGCCCAGCTCGAAGGAGATCATGGCGCCGAAGCCGCTTTGTTGTTTCTTGGCCACGGCATGTTGCGGGTGGGAAGCCAACCCGGGGTAAAATACGCGGTTCACCTTCGCATGGGATTCCAGGAATTTGGCGACCGCGATCCCGTTTGCGTTGTGTTGCTTCATCCGGACGGCCAGAGTCTTTACGCCGCGCGAGACCAGGAAGCAATCCATCGGCGCCAGCCCACTTCCCACGGACCTCTGCAGAAAATAGATCTTGTCCGTGTCCTCTTGCCGCGTCAGGATCGCGGCTCCGCCCGTGCAGTCACTGTGGCCGTTTAGGTATTTCGTCATGGAATGCACAACGATATGCGCGCCCAGGGCGATAGGCTGCTGAAAATACGGGCTCAAGAAGGTGTTATCCACCACTAGAGTTATCTTGCTTCCCGATGCAAGCTTGGCAATGGCTGCAATGTCGCTGACGCTCATTGTGGGATTGGTGGGCGTCTCCACGTAGATCAGTTTCGTATTTGGCCGTATTGCGTTTGCCACATTTTCCGTGCAGGATGTGTCTATAAAGCTGAACTCCATTCCGAATTGCACCAGGAACTGGGTGGTCAATCGCACAACACCGCCATAAACCGCTTGCGAGAGAATCGCATGGTCCCCGGGCCGAAGGAGACGAAACACAGCATCGATGGCCGCCATCCCGGAAGTGAAAACGAACGCTGCTGTTCCGCCCTCAAGTTTAGCGATGGTCCGTTCGAGCGCCCTGCGATTGGGATGCGCCGTGCGCGCGTAATCAAACCCTTTGTTCTTCCCTAATTCAGGCTGTACATAGGTTGAGGTCTGATAAATCGGCGCGACAATCGATCCGGTGGATGGATCTGGTTCCTGCCCCACGTGAATTGCGTCTGTTGCAAATCCCATCCATACCTCCGGTTGTTCCTAAATGCGCCAGCAGACCGATGCCTGCTTTGAGCTTTCGCCGAAATTTAATTGCGGAAAATCCGCGGCCAGCGTATTAATATCGGAGCCATTGCCGCGTTCGCACCCAATTTCCGGCTGACGTTAGCGCAGGAGCGCCCGTCAGTCAATTCAGCGGCAGGCGACCCGGCACAATTTGGCTGCATCTTACCGAACGAAACGAGTATATTACCTGTAGGAATGATCTCTCACATCAAATCCGCGACTGCGTGTGTCGTTCTTGCCGCTCTGGTTACCTTGTTGGCGGCAACTCTCTCCGTCGCGCAGGATAAGAATGACAAAACCAAGGTAAAAGGGGACCCCGATGCCACTACTCGGGTTCGCATCGAGGTCACTGGCGGGGAGAAATCCATTCCCGTGGAAATGGCTAGCGTCTATGTCCGCTACGTCATCAAACACACCATCGGGAAGGACCAAAAAGTGGAGATGAACATCAAGACCAATTCGGATGGAGTCGCTGTCGCGCCGTATGTCCCTCGCCGCTCCGTAATCGTCCAGATCGTCGCCGAAGGGTGGAAGCCGTATGGCCAGACGTACGATATAGACAACGACGAGCAGGTCATCAAAATACACCTTGAACGCCCGCCCAAGTGGTACTGAACCGTCGCCGCAATTGAATTCATCAGGTCAAACCGCGATATTTTCCGGAAAATATTTTTCTGCTTAGAATTCTAATTCACTTGGCATTTGAAATGCTCACCGCGCAGCGATCTTTGCACCAGAGTTGTGCAAAGAGCATCAACTTCCGCAAACACAAACGGTTAGCGGCACTTGAAGCTTCATTTCCACAAAGTTTTCAACATTCCTGTTGAAAAGTTTTCTCATTGTTTCATCGAACCAGGATTTCCATCTATGTTCACCGTCGCTCCCTGTTTCTTTGACCGCGTGGGGTGTGGGTGATAGATTACTTCAGGTGTCACCAAATATGGCAGGGACTCCGTCCCATCGAATCACACGCTTACGAATGGTCTGGCACAACCTTCAAGCTCGTCCTCTTCGTTCGGTCTTGAGCGTGGTCGCGATTTCCCTTCAAGTTTTCCTCGTGCTTTTAATCGTTGGACTGACCACGGGCGTTCTCGCTGATTGGAGCGAGCGGGTGGAAGGCGTCGGCGCCGACATAATGGTGAATCCGCCAAACTCCTCTATTTTCTTCGTGTTTTCCAGCGCCGTCATGCAGGAGTCCATCGCCGATCAAATTGGCAGGGTTCAGGGTGTCGACGAAGTCGCCCCAGTTTTCATTCTTGTAGACGGCAAAAAACTAAATACCATTTATGGGATTGACGAGCCCCGGTTTGAAGGCTTGAGCAAAGGCTTCCAATTCCTCTCCGGGCATGCCCTGGAACAATCGGACGATGTGATCGCCGACGACCTGGAAGCCGAATCTCGGCGCCTTCGCGTCGGCGACACCATCCAGATAATGAATCATCCATTTCACGTGGTGGGAATCGTAGTTCACGGCAAAGGAGCGCGGTATTACATCCCTCTCCGCACCGCGCAAGACATTTCTGGCGCCGAAAAGCGGGTCTCCATGATTTATGTGCGCAGCACAGGGGACACGGAAGCGACTCGTGCCCGCCTTGTCGGACTCCTGCCCACCTACAGAATTCGCTCCATGGCCGAATACATGACGCTGATGACCTCATCAAACCTGCCCGAGCTGCGTCCATTCATCCGCGCCTTCGTAATTCTGGGAGCCGGGATCAGTTTTCTTGTAGTTTTGCTGACCATGCATACGATGGTCCTCGAGCGCACCCGTGAAATCGGCATCTTGAAAGCTTTGGGTTCTTCGCGGCTGGGGATACTCAGTCTGATTGAAGTGGAAGCTTCGGCGATGGCCGGGCTCGGCGCCGCGTTGGGATTGGTCGTAACGTTCTCCACTGTGGCTTTGCTTCGCCACTGGTTCCCAACCCTTCAGATTCGTATCGAATGGCGCTGGGTGCTGCGAGCCGTGGCCCTGGCTTTGTCTGCGTCGGCGCTGGGGGCAATTTATCCGGGCTATCGAGCCGCAAAGTCGGACCCCATCGAGGCCCTGTCATACGAATAATCATCGGACCTCTGTGCGAATTCACATCCCTCGCGCGCGAGGTCGGCCCACCGTGCAAATTCAAAACCCGTTTCCTGCTTGCTAATTGTGTGCAAATTAGTTTATGGACGTACATTGAACCTGTAGAAATGCGGGGCCAACGTGGAGTAATCTTTTTCTTAGGCAAGGAGAGGTGATATGTCGAAACGAATTATCGGACTTTTGGCGGCAGTGTTTGTTTTTGCAATGGTCGCCTATGCAAGCGATCCATGGAAGGATAAGGACTTCACTCAGTGGGATCAAAGAGATGTTCAGAGAATCCTAAGGGACTCACCCTGGTCTAAGCAGTTTCAGTTCGGACTGAATGCCGGAAGTGCTGGCGGTGCGCCGATCTCTTCCACCGGTGAAGCTGCGCACGCCGGAGGCGGCGATATGGGTGGGGGCGGGGGTGCGGGCGGAGGCGGAGGATCAGGGCTTTCAGCGAATGGCGGAATCGATCGCAGCTCAGGCAGCTTAGGCCGAGAAGTGATTTTCTCGGTCAGTTGGATTTCATCTCGCACGGTGCGCGAAGCCAGGGCCCGGGCGAGGGAGTTGCAAGGTACCTCTGCTGAAGAAGCGAGGAAGGATCTTTCTGCCCAGTCGGATACTTATATGATTGCGGTCTTGGGAAGCGACCTCAGCTCATTCGGCAAAGAAACCAGCGATACTTTGAAAACGCACACGTATTTGATGTCTAAAGGTACAAGGGAAAAGCTGTCGCCATCCAAGGTGGTGATTAATCAAAGTCAAGAATCCAGGCGCCCCCAGGCCATCATTTTCGAGTTTCCCAAGAAAACCGATAGCGGTGCCCCGACGATCGCAGCCGGTGAGAAGAATCTCGAATTCGGAACCGCAGCTGGGACCACTCCGATCAAAGTGACATTTGATCTAACTAAAATGGTCGACAAACAGGGACCCGATATGTAAAGCGGGTTATCTGCCGTATGGTGCGGCAAGAATCTGTTGAAGGAATCTTGTTCCCAAAACAAACGGCGTCCGAGATGTCGGACGCCGTTTGCATCTCAAATTCAATTCTGATTTCTCGGCTTAGCTCCAGCCCAGAGTTCCCCCAAACTCACTCAACATCACACTAATTAGGGTTAGCTTCCAACCGCCCCTGGAGAACCTCTGCTGTGTCGTACAAGGCCCGCAAGGGGACATAAACGTGTACGTGTTCTCGGGGAGACTCCTCTTCTACCTCCAACCCACCACCGTTCTTGGCCACACGAACGTGTTCATCGCCGTCGCGCACTTCCACCAAAACCGTATCCGGCAATTTGGTGAGCTCGGCACTCATCGTTCGGAGTATCGGCAACATTTCTCTCAGATCCTTCATGTTGCCTCGAAACTCCTCGCGAGGCAGAAAGTGCGCGGCCAGAGGCGCCAATTCGGCGGGAACATATAGGTGCAGATAGGTTCCGTCTTTGCGGTATTCTTCCACAGTCACGCGAATCAGCCCATCCTGCAGAAGATAAGCTGTTCCCAATCCGGCTGTAATCACGAACCCCAACGCGATTTTTGCCAGCATAGTCTTCTCCTCACTCGAAATTGTTAGACGATTGCCTGGTCAATTCAGTCACTGGTGTTCTTGGAATCGAGCCACACTCGAACGGTTTCTCGGCCATCCTTAATGCTCACGAGCTCGGTGTCGGTCCCATGTGCAGCCAGCGCGTGCAGCGCCGCGGCAACATCCAAATCGTGCCCTCCCGAAGTCACCAGAGCGTTCACGACGGCCATGGGCACGTGAATCTCGACTTCCTGTTTGCTCATCTCGCCGTCATGATGCCTGCTCATCCGATTATTGTCGGTCACGTGAACGATCAGCATGCCGGCCTGTTTGGCAACCCTAACCTCCTGGTCGCCATGTTTCACGGTCACAAACTCTCCGTCCTTCGATTGACTCACCGCATCCAGAATGGCGCGAAGGTCCACGCCGTTGAAATCGTTGTCCCCGATATTGATATGACCATGCCGAAGCTTGTCGTGGTCAATGCTTGACACTAATTTTTCAGCCAGCGCCACGGGGAAATTCACTCGCACCATTTCGCTGCGGTCATCAGGGTTGTCCACGCGGACGTGCAACCACAAATCTCCCGGCGCGGGTTGCGCAGGACGGGCGTTTGCCAGCCCCACCGCCAAGACCCCGGCCACCAACAACGCCATCCCGCCGACCGCAAGCCGCCATCCTGCGTTTTGGAGTTTCATATTCGGCCCCTCCCGGAGCGCCTTAAATCCTAATACGCAACCCCCAAGGAAAAGTTCCACAGAAATTTGGCCCAGGGTTGGATTTTGCCCCGTAGCCCTGCTCGACCTGAAGAGGTGGCTTCTCCGGTAAATCGAAAGGGACCAGCCTTGCTCAAAGCATTTCTAGAAGTTGGATCTAATCAAGGTGGCGTATTAATACGCGCGGGTCGGCGGGAAAAAAGTCCAATCTCTATTTTCCTAATTTCGGTCTGGCTTCAATATCAACACCGCCAAGGGCGGCAACTTCAAATTCAGCGAGTGCTCCCGCCCGACCCAGGGGATTCGGTCGGCGGTGACTTTACCCAGGTTCCCCACATTGGTACCGCCATAGATTGCCGCATCGGAGTTCAGTATTTCGCGGTAGCCCCCAGGCAAAGGCACCGCAACCCGGTAATTTTCACGCACCACGGGCGTGAAGTTTGCTACTACAACGAGATAATCCTGCGGGTCAGCCGCCCGGCGTACGAAAGAGAGGACGCTCGAATCGCCGTCATTGCAATCCATCCATTCAAATCCTGGCGGCTCGAAATCCACTTGGTGGAGGGCCGGTTCGGCGCGAAGCAGCGCATTCAAATCCTCGACAAGTTTCTGGACACCCTGGTGGGGCTTGTACTGAAGCAGGTGCCAATCGATCGATCGGTCAACGCTCCACTCGCTCGACTGTGCAAACTCGTCCCCCATAAACTGCAGCTTCTTGCCGGGATGGGTGAATTGGTAGGCATACAGCAGCCGCAAATTTGCAAACTGCTGCCAGGAATCGCCGGGCATTTTATACAACAACGATCTTTTTCCGTGGACCACTTCATCATGCGAAAGCGGTAATACGAAGTTTTCCGTGAAAGCGTATAGCATTGAGAACGTCACCTTGCCATGGTGATATTTGCGGTGGACGGGATTCTCCTCCATGTATTTCAACGTGTCATTCATCCATCCCAGATTCCACTTCATCGTGAATCCCAAACCGCCCAGGTACGTCGGATGCGACACTGCCGGCCATGCCGTGGATTCCTCCGCGGTCATCAGCACGCCCGGAAATCGCGCGTGAACCACTTCATTCAATCGCTTCAACAGCGCCACCGCGGCAAGGTTTTCCCGCCCGCCAAATTCATTGGGAATCCATTCGCCGGCTTTGCGCGAATAATCCAAATAAAGCATCGATGCTACCGCGTCCACTCGCAGCCCGTCCGCGTGATACTTGTCCAGCCAGAAAAGCGCATTGGAGAGCAGGTAGTTTTGTACTTCCGTCCGGCCATAATTAAAAACGTAAGTGCCCCAATCGGGATGAAAGCCCTGGCGCGGATCGGCGTGCTCGTAGAGGTGCGTCCCGTCGAATTCTCCCAGGCCGTGCGAGTCGGTTGGAAAATGCGCCGGAGTCCAATCCAACAGAACTCCAATCCCTTCCTGGTGACAGCGGTCCACGAAATACATGAGGTCGTGCGGAGTCCCATACCGGCTAGTTGGAGCAAAGTATCCGGTCGTCTGGTACCCCCAGGATCCGTCAAAGGGATGCTCCATTACGGGCATCAGCTCCACATGCGTGTAGCCTATCTTCTTGACATATGGGACCAGCTGGTCGGCCAATTCCCGATATGTCAGCCAGCGATTGCCCTCCTCGGTAACGCGTCGCCAGGAGCCGGCATGAACCTCGTACACGGATATCGGCGAGGCCAGCCAATCCCGTTCTCCGCGCGACGCAACCCAGTTTTGATCGCTCCATTCGTATCCGGCCAGGTCGTAAACAATCGAGCCGGTTTTCGGCCGTACTTCCGCATAGAATCCGTAGGGGTCCGCCTTCAAAATCGGCAGCGGAGCGCCGCGAGGGCGAATCTCGAATTTGTAAATGCAGCCTGCCTTGAGCTCCGGGATAAACAGCTCCCACAATCCCGAAGCCCCGCGCGACCGCATGGGGTGGACGCGGCCATCCCAATAATTGAAATCGCCGCTCACGCTTACGCGCATCGCGTTCGGAGCCCACACCGCGAAATGCACGCCGCTCACGCCTGCGACCTCGCGCGGATGCGCGCCCAGTTTTTCGTACTTCTCGTAATGAGTGCCCTCGCCCATCAAATACAAATCAAAATCCGTCAGCAGGGGAGGGAAGTTGTACGCGTCGTGGATCTCGCGGGTCACTCCGCCGGGATAGCTCACGCGGAAACGGTATCCCCCGGGAATCGCGCGCGCCGCCGACGATGCAGGCAGGATTGCTTCAAATAATCCCGCGGAATGAATGCGCGCAGCGCGGAATTCTCCCGCGGGCTCTTTCAGAACCACATGCACTTCAACAGCGTTGGGAAGCAAAGCGCGGATAGCCAGCGCTCTTCCTTCCGGCGTGGCCACCGGATGCGGCCCCAGGACGCTGAACGGATCGCTTAATTCCGCGCGAAGCAAAAGGTCCACCGCCTCGCGTAGAATCTCCTGAGGTCCACGTTTTTTCTGAGCCGGCTTCTCGTTACCTGCAACCGCGCCGCTAGAATCTTTTTCTTCCGTTTTGGACACCCCTTGCGCTCCTCAGCGCTGTGAAAATGTAATCGCTTTCCATTCTATCCAATCCCCCCCCGCAGGGCCAAACCAGCCATTTGCCGCTTCTTGGCTTTGCCAGGCTTCGCTCCAGACGCCTGGAAATTGAATCTTTCCTTTCTTTCTGTTCATCATTTCTTCATCTGGACAGATTTTAGTAGTATATCCGCCTGGAGGAAGACCATGTCTATACGCATCAACGATACTGCCCCTGACTTTTCAGCCGAAACAACGCAGGGGCCCATTAAATTTCATGACTGGATCGGCGACGGCTGGGCCATCCTGTTTTCACATCCGAAGGACTTCACACCAATTTGCACCACGGAGCTCGGCACTATGGCCGGCCTACAGCCCGAATTCGCTAAACGTAATTGCAAGATCATCGGACTCAGCGTTGACCCGGTGAGTAGCCACTCCAAGTGGGCGGCTGACATTCAGGAATCACAGGGACACAAAGTCAATTATCCTATGATCGGGGATCCCGAGCTCAAGATTGCCAAGCTCTACGATATGCTTCCCGCTGACGCAGGCACTACCTCGGAGGGACGCACTCCGGCGAACAATGCCACGGTGCGGACCGTGTTCGTTGTCGGACCGGACAAGAAAATTAAGTTGACGCTCAGCTATCCGATGAACACCGGGCGCAACTTCGATGAGATCCTGAGAGCTGTGGATTCGATTCAGCTCACCGCCAAGCACAAGGTGGCCACTCCGGCGAATTGGAAGCCTGGTCAGGACGTCATCATCCAGGGCGCCGTCTCCGACGAAGATGCCAAAAAGATTTTCTCGGGTGGGTGGAAGTCGCCGAAACCCTATATTCGGATTGTTCCCCAGCCCAAATGACGGGCGTCGGCCAACGGCCCCAAATCCTAGCGTCCGTAAACTAGAACGCGATATGTCCCGTTCACAGGCGTTCGCCGCCCCGCGCGTCCGCCGGTCGCCGCCGGAGGCGCGCCAAAATCCGCTGTGTCCAAGAACAGCTGGTGCGTCTTGGTGTCCAGCCCCATGGTCTTCGCGCCGTATTGCGTTTTGACGGTATCCACCACGCTGAATTTGTCCGTCGAATCCTCGTGGAAGATATGGATATTTCCTTCGATGGTGGAAACGAAAATCATCCCGGTCTCCGGATCGTACGCCGCGGCATCGGTCCCGGCCGTGATTGGGAACGATTGGATCACCTTTCCAGTATCGGCATCCAGAATCACGAGCATCTGGGGATTGCGGCCCGCGCTGAACAGTCGGCGATGTTCGCGGTCCATGGCCAGAGCGGTTGATCCACCTGATGGAGCCGTAGGCCACCGCGATTTCACTTCCAGTGTGCGCGTATCAATGGCGACGACTTCATTCTTGTCGGCGATATCCGCGTAAACCATGCCCTTACCATCGGCCACCGCAAATTCGGGAGCGCCGCCCAGAGCAATCTTCTTGACGACTTCGCCAGTCTTGGCGTTGACTACAGTTGAGTTGTTGCTGTCGCCATTCATCGAGAAAACATACTTGGAAGCGGGATCATAGATTATGCAGTCGGTGTCCGGATCGGAATTGACCTCACTGATTGGCTTCAGGGTTTTCAAATCGAAAATAGTGATCTTGCCCGGATCGCCGTCACTGATAAATCCGCGGTCAAATTCAGGCGCGAGTGCCACGCCATGCTGTCGCGTGAATCCCGGAATGAAACCCAGATTCACGCCGCTGTCGGCATCCATCACTTGCACAGCAGTACCGCGCGAGAGGTACACGCGCCGCGCCGCCGAATCAACATTCACATAATCG
The DNA here is from genome assembly GCA_035308165.1 of Candidatus Acidiferrales bacterium. Lineage (GTDB taxonomy): Bacteria > Acidobacteriota > Terriglobia > Acidiferrales > UBA7541 > DASTCZ01. The sequence continues at coordinate 14,973 of DATGHC010000061.1, forward strand.
AAGTATTCCGACTTGGCACCGGGCGCGGCCCCAAAACTATAGGTTTTCACCAGATGGTAGCCGCTATCAGCTGCCAGCGTGATTGCTAACCCGCCGAACAAGATCACCGCCGCAGAAAGCGACAAATTGCGCAGACAAGAGTTCTTCAAAGCTGTCCTCCTTGAACTGTCAAAAAACCAAACTTAGAGCTGCATTGTGTCTGCCGAAACCTTAAGAACAGATGAAGGCTCCATCGAATCTCCGTCTTTTGCCGCGCGCAACCCAGAAAGAGCTCGGCTCGCATTTCGGAATCTTACCGCCTCTCCTCGGATCTGTCGTCCCCGAGCGCTTCATTGTCTTCTCATGGAGGTAATGTTTTACCGTGATAGGCTCAACTATGTGGCTAGTTGCCTGGTTAGGGCATTGTCGAATGGGGATGATTCACGCTACAGTGCTGCTTCTACTGAATACATGGGAGAGGAATTGCATTTCACTTCGTGCGAGAATCACCCCGCCGTTTTGGCCCACAGGAGGAATCACACTAAATTATGCGATCGAGCGCTCATCTTAGCTGGTCCAAAATCGCGGTCGCACTTCTCTTTGTGATGGCGATGATCTTGCCCCAATTCTCAGACGCGCAGAACCAACCACCAGTCGCTCCGGTGGATCGTGCCCAAGCCCGCTCGATGGTAATTACCCAGGACGGCATCGTGGCCGCGGAATCTCCATTGGCGGCGCAGGCCGGTGTCGAAATACTGAGGCGCGGCGGGAATGCTATCGACGCCGCGATTGCGGCCAACGCTGTGATGGGCGTCGTCGCCCCCATGTCGAATGGAATCGGCGGCGATCTTTTCGTTATTTACTATGAGGCGAAAACCGGAAAGCTCTATGGCCTAAACGCCAGCGGTTGGGCTCCCTCGGGATTGAATGCGCAGCTTCTCAAGGATAAGGGTTTTCGCGCCATGCCCGTTCGCGGCATTTACTCCGTCACCGTCCCTGGAGTAATCGACGGCTGGCAGAAGTTGCTCGAGCGCTTTGGCAACAAAAAGCTGCCCGACGTTCTCGCTCCTGCCATCCACGTTGCCGAGCAGGGATACCCGGTAACCGAGTGGGTTGCAAACCTGTGGGCGAACAACGCGCAAGTGGTGCGCGAAAACGACGAGGCCGCGCACGTCTATTTGATAAACGATCAGCCTCCTAAAGCCGGCCAACTGTTTAAGAACCCCGATCTTGCCTGGTCGCTCAAACAAATCGCCACCGGAGGGCGTGACGCGTTCTACAAAGGTGAATTGGCGCGCCGGATCGTCAAGCTATCGCAAAGTCACGACGGCTTGATGACCCTCGAGGACCTGGCCACATATTCGAGCGAGTGGGTGGACCCTCTCTCCACCACCTATCGCGGTTGGACCGTTTATGAGCTCCCCCCAAATGGCCAGGGCGTTGCCGCGCTGGAAATGCTCAACATCATGGAAACATTTCCGCTGCAGGACCCCAAACAGTATCCGCTGAATCAGACGCACACTTTGCACATGATGATCGAAGCCAAGAAGCTGGCCTACGCCGACCTCGAGCGATACATCGGGGAACCGCGAAACAATCCGGAAGTCATGAAAGCCGCCATGGCCATGCTGACAAAGCCCTATGCAGCGGAGCGCGCCAAGCTGATTAATATGGACAAGGCGAATTGTGCAGTCACCGCGGGGGATCCACTTCCTGCCGCTGGCGACACAATTTATTTGAGTGCTGTGGACCGCGACGGCAACATGGTTTCACTTATCCAGAGCAATTACGAAAATTTTGGTTCCGGACTCGTCGCAGAAGGCACCGGATTTGTGATGCACGATCGCGGCGCTCTTTTCAACCTGGATGCCAAATCACCAAATGTTCTGGACGGCCACAAGCGCCCTCTCCACACCATCATTCCGGCTTTCATGGAGCAGGGAACCACTCGCATCGCTTTCGGCATCATGGGCGGATGGAATCAGGCACAAGCCCATGCCCAGTTCGTCTCTCACGTTGTGGACTTCAAGCAGAATATCCAGTTGGCTCTCGAAACCGCGCGCTTCACCAAAGCGACTTTCGCCGGGTGCGACGTTGAACTGGAAAACCGCATTCCCGGGAATGTGAAAACGGAATTGGAAGCGAAGGGCCACGTGCTGCAAATGCACAATGGTTTCTCAAACAGATTCGGCGGAGGTCAGGCCGTGATGCGGGATTTTTCAACTCGCATCAATTATGGCGGGTCCGATCCGCGGAAAGACGGCGCGGCAATCCCGGAACTTCCTTTTTAGCGCCTCAATTATTCACGAGGTTCGTGCGCCCGTCTTTTGGTTCTTGTCCGCCGCGCTTCATGGCGTAGAGTGCCCGGTCCGCTGCATCCAGTAATTGCTCGACGGTCACGCCGATCAGTGGAAATGCGGCGACGCCCACGCTGAGTTTAAGTCGCGGTTCTTCCGTTTCGGCTTCAAGCCTGGCTCCGATGCGCGCGGCAACCTGCCGGGCCGCTTCCTCTGTCGTTTCCGGCAGGACCAGGGCGAACTCATCTCCTCCATAACGTGCCGCCAAATCGGTGGAACGGCAATGTTGGCGCAGGATGTCGGCCACCCGGCACAGCGCACGGCTTCCGGTGATATGTCCGTAGCGGTCGTTAATTGCTTTTAACTTGTCTAGGTCCATCAGCAGTACCGCGAACGGCCGGTTCGTCCGCCCCGACCTCTCAATTTCATTCTGGATCACCTCAATCAAACGACGGTAATTTGCCAATCCCGTCAAGCTGTCGCTGATCGCCAGATTCTGTACCTTGTCAAAAAGCCGCGCGTTGTCCATCAGCGTCGCGCCCAGGACCACCGCATAGCTGGTCAGCGAGATGAACTTTGCGGTCGCGGCCGGTGCGTCAAACAATCGCGCCGATTGAGACGCAATCAAGTGGCACGCCGCGCTCAAGCCCGCTGCCCAAACCAGCGCGTTATCGAATGCTGACCGGTAACGATTTGGAGCCCGGTTTAACTGCACAGTCGCCGCCAGGAAGAGGAAAGCCGGGAGCAGGTCCCACGGACGCGGCAGCAAGAAACTTCGTGGATGAATTGGCGGCTTATCTGGAAATGCCAGAAATGCTACGCAAATCAAATATCCAGCCGCCGCGACTATCGATAATGTCGCGAAGACGTCCCGGTTAGGGTCGCGCGGACGCGGCAACCGCTTTTCCACGTCCCCGGCCAACAATAAAAGCAGCGCCAGAAGAATCCCTTCCACCATCCACGAAATCGGAATGCGGAGTTGTCCAACGGGTTTCTCCAGTTGCCCGTAGACTTCAAATATTCCGCCGAGCTGGATCATTCCGGTGAGGGCGAATCCGATTCCCAACAGGAGCGCCGCCCTGTCGCGCGCACCGCGGAATCTGACCAGGACATTTGCGGCGATGGTGAAGCAGAGAAAAGCAGAAATTGCCTGTGTGCTCGACATCCAGAAGGGATCGACGGAAAAATTGAATCGCCGCAGGAAGTGCCCGAGGACCAGCGCAGCCGCGCACGCCACAGCACTGAGCACTCCGGTCCGTGCGGGGCGGATAAAATCTTCGATATCCTTGAGCCGAACCATCCCCATGGGTTCACGACAACTTTGTAAGAGCACATTGTTGTCGCGCGACATCCCTCATTTTCGTGCATCGGCAAGCCCAAATTCTCCTGTCCAATAGAATCATTGTGGGACAGGGTACCCCCATGACCAATAGGGAGCCCAAATTTGCCCGTGACGACATTCCCATATCTCGCTGTTCCTTCACGGTTTACCCAAGTCGTGTTTGGCGATTCTGGCTCTGCTATAATTCGCGCCGCCCCGGTATGGCACTCGGAGAGCCGACCACTCGCCCACATGTCCGTCATTGACCTTTTATTCGGTCGCCCACTCAGCACGTCAGAAGAAAGGGGCGAGAGGCTCGGCCCGGCCGCAGGCATCCCGGTATTTGGGCTGGATGCGCTCAGTTCCGCGGCGTACGGCCCGGAGGCCGCTCTCGCACTGCTGATTGCGCTGGGGGCCGCGGGCGTGGGCCTCATTGTTCCCATCACGCTCAGCATCATCGTTTTGCTGATTATCGTTTACTTTTCCTACAGGCAAACCATCGCGGCGTATCCGGGTGGCGGCGGTTCGTACACGGTTGCCGGCCAAAACCTTGGCATGTTCGCGGGATTGCTCGCCGCTGCCGCGCTCATGATTGATTATGTTCTGACCGCCGCAGTGGGCATCTCTGCCGGCGTTGGCGCCCTCGTTTCCGCGGTGCCTTCACTTGAACCGCACACGCTAGAGCTATGCCTGGGAATTCTGCTGGTCATCACCATCGTCAATTTGCGCGGGGTCCGCGAGACCGGCGCGCTCTTTATGCTCCCGACATATTTATTTGTAGGGACCCTGCTCATTGTCATCGGCATCGGTCTATTCAAAACATTTGCTGCAGGAGGGCACCCCGCAGCGGTGACGCCTGGCGCGCCGTTGCACGCTGCAACTATGACTATTGGCGTGTGGCTTCTGCTGAAAGCGTTCTCCAGTGGATGCACGGCGATGACCGGCGTCGAAGCCGTCAGCAACGGTGTGCAGGCATTTCGCGAGCCGGTTTCGCAAACCGCTCAGCGCACTCTGACGGTTATCATCGCGCTCCTGATCGTATTGCTCGCGGGCATCGCATTTCTAAGCAGGGCATATCAGATCGGCGCGACTGAACCCGGGCCCGGATACCAAAGTGTTCTTTCACAACTAACTGCTGCCGTTGTTGGCCGCGGCGCTTTCTATTTCGTTACGATCGCATCCATCCTGTTGGTTCTGTCCCTTTCTGCGAATACCGCGTTCGCGGATTTCCCGCGTCTTTGCCGGCTTGTTGCGCAAGATGGATTCCTTCCCAGTCCTTTTGCGGTGCGCGGCCGTCGGCTGGTCTACACGCAAGGAATCATCGTTTTGGGCATGCTCTGCGCAGTGCTGTTGACCCTGTTCGGCGGAATCACCGACCGATTGATCCCGCTATACGCCATCGGCGCGTTCTTGGCATTCACGCTTTCACAAGCGGGAATGGTAATGCACTGGAAGCGCAGAGGCGGGCCCGGCTCAGCTTCGGGAATGTTGGTCAACGGGCTTGGAGCAACCGCGACTGCGATTACCGTGCTGGTAGTGGCCATCACCAAATTCACGGAAGGCGCATGGATCACCGTCCTGTTGGTGCCTGCGATCATGCTGACCATGTATTCAGTGAAGAGCCACTATGCAGCGGTGGCGAGGCAGATGGCCAATCCTGCGCCACTGAGATGCGAACGGTTGCATTCTCCCATCGTCGTGATGCCCATGCTCACGCTGAACAAAATCGTTCGCTCTGGACTGGAATTTGCAATCAACCTTTCGCCGGAAGTGCATGTTGTCCATGTGGCAGTCACGGACGACAGGGAAGAGATCCTGGCACAGTGGAAAGAGATTGTGGAGGAGCCGCTTCGCGCTCAGGGTATCAAAGTTCCTGAGCTTACGATTCTCGATTCGCCCTATCGATTGATCATCAATCCCGTAGTGGATTTCGCGCTTGACCTGGCGAAGAAGAATCCCGACCGGAAAATTGCGGTGATCATTCCCGAACTGGTGGAGAAGCATTGGTACATGAATTTTCTCCACAACCAGCGGGCCACGTGGCTGAAAGCCGCCCTGCTGCTAAGAGGAACGGATCGAATCGTGGTGATCAATGTGCCGTGGTACTTGAACTGAGGCGGAAGAAGGGTCCAGAGTTTAGGCGCGGGGATTCAAATATCGGATTTTCAAATAATGGTCACCCCTCTCACCCGTCCCATCTTATTGCCTAGGACTTACGGACGCAAAGGTCGTAAGAGTGGCAACTACAGGACCTAAAAAGAAGTACGCGAGGAGAGAAAAGGAGAAGAGTTCATGCGAGGGTTAACAACCGCTCGTTGTTCAAGTTACACGATTTGGCTATTCATCCTGATCATCCCACTGCTGGCACTTGCCGACTCTGCGACCACCGAGCCGAACATCTCTTTTTCGGTTTCTGCTGACCGGCCGCTCAGTTACCCCAACACTTTCCATTATCTTCCGGATGAGCACACCTCGATCCTTCCAGTGCCAGGGCAACCAGGTCTCCACAATTTCTTCGTGGTCATGGTGAACCAGGTGGGGTCTCAATGGCATGGAGGGACCTTTGTACTTCGAAGCTCGAACCTCGCGAATTTGTTTCTAGCTCCTGGCTTCGGCAAACCTGACCACGGTCAGGCCGTGTTCTGGGGGCCCCATTCGGGTACCTGCGACTACTCGACGGTTACCCACTTCGATGAGCAATACGCGGGCCCCGGATCAGTAATGCAGGATCCGACCCTGCCGCCGGGAAATCTGATCATGGTTTACGAAGCTGAGATCCATTGCCCGAAGGCCTCCAATGGCGCGGTTGCTGGCTGGACCTCGGTCGGGATCGCACGCTCTTCGGATGGAGGCAAAACGTGGCCACTTCCCATCGCGCAACCCGGATACGAGAAGGACTGGCTGGAATATGGGAACGGCCGGTACGCCGGCATAACCATTCCGGGGACGCCACCGACGACGGTCTATAACCAGTTTTATGCTGACGGCCTTCCGAGCGCATTCATTGACGATATGGACCCGTCGGGTGATTACTACATCTACGTGCCGTATAAGTTCACCGGCTCTCCCGGCACCAATGCTGACGCGAAGATCCACATCGCGCGAGCCAAAATTGGCGATCATTCCGGCCACAGGGAGCCCGGAAAGCTGCAATTCCGCAAGTGGTACAAAGGCGGTTGGACACAGGAAGGCCGCGGGGGATTGGAGGACGGCATTGGTGACAAGTGCGCACCCATTTACGGCGAAGGAGATGCACAGATCGAATACAACGACGCGCTCGGGCGCTATATGATGACGTTCAGCTGCACGACCATTGTCTGCCCTGGCGGGAAGTGTGAGCCGTCAAAATTCTCGCTCTTCTATTCGACCGCTGTGAGCCTCGCGGATCAGGACTGGACAACCCCTCAACCCATCGAAAACTCGACCTATCCCTACGAGCCGGATCCAAAAGCCAAGGGTCACAATGATGTTGACGGCGGATATCCCTCATTCATGTCACCGGGGTGCGAGCCCGGGCATCTCGGGCTATCGGGCACTGTTTTCTTCATGAAAGGAGATGGCCTGGGGGAGCGCAGTTTTGCCTCACGCACGTTCACGATTAAGAGCACGGGCAAATTGCCCCCTGGTGATCGTGGAACGCAGGCCTTGGCCAATGGCTGCAAGGTCCATCCGGGTTCCGAGGGGGGCCAGACACGAGAGCGTTAGCAGGGCGATGCTCGTCCAATCAGCATCATTCCTGAGGGCTTACTGTTTTTCAATAACTTCTTTTATTTCAGCGGGATACGGAGTTCGCTAGAATTGGCTTTATCAATGAGGCACGAATGAGGGGCGTCACTCTCCCTGAGATGCCGCCATCACTTCCATTAATTATATCATCAGCTAAAAGTAGATAAAATCCAGTCAAGAAACAAAGTATCGAAACCTGAAAACTTATTTTTGGATCCGGGGGAATTTCGTTACCAATTTGATTCGAATATAATTGAAGAGTTCCGCCCAGGCCCCGTGGAAGGATGCCCGCCTTGAAAGGAAAGCTCCAATATGGACACATTTCTTGCGCCGATTGAGCAGCCCAAAGGGCTGATTATGAAGCTGGCATATTTTTTTACGCGCCGGCAATTTGGCAAGGTGCTTACACCGCTGAAAGTGCATTCCGCGCGGTTGCCGGCAGCCTTCGGAATGTTCTATGCAAAAATCGGCACACTGGATAAGAAACTGCGACTGCCACTGGAGACCGTCCTCCTGATTCGTGAGCGAGTCGCGAGCATCAACGTTTGTTTTTTCTGCATGGATATCGGACGGTCCATTACGATCAAGTCAGCGATGAATGAAGCCAAATTCGATGCTTTGGATCAATACGGGACCAGCCCACTCTTCAGTGAAGCAGAACGAGCCATGCTGGACTACGTGACCGAACTGGCGAGGGATAAAAAGGTCAACCCGGCAATTTTCAAGCGCATGTCGGAATATTATTCTGAGCGAGCGATTTGTGAAATCGTGTGGGTGGTTGCCAGCGAGCATGTCTACAATTTGACCAACATCGGACTAAATATTCATTCTGATTTACTCTGCGACATCAGCAGGAAGAATCGAAAGAGGCAGTAATAATCGGAACCGCGGATTACGACGAGAGAAATGCCCCTTGTAAATCCTGAATTGCCGGGGCTAATGCCAAGACGCCACCCATCTTTGACCAGGCCAAGGAATTGCTGGTTTCATTCGCAACAGCGCGCCTCAATTCGAGAGGGAGCCTCTCATCTCCTGAAGTTCGCTTCTGATTCTCGCCCAATCCTTCGGCTTCTTCTTCGTGGCGATTGGTGAATTCGGATTGGAATAGTAGGCAGCAATGTCCGCGCGCAATTCCGGTGAAACGTTCTTGAACTGATTCCTCGCCAGCCGGTCCACCAGCGCGGCATAAGCATTATCCGCCATAAAATATTCGCCGGCAGCAGTGGCGCTGCCCGTATCGAAGTTCATGTTCTTAATTTCGAGCCGGTTTTCTTGCACATTCGCCAGCAACTGCCGGTAGTTGTCGAGGGTCGCGTTGAAACTCTGCATAAAAAGATCCTCAGCTTGCGGGGTCGGGGCATGAAACGTCAGCGCTTTCAGCGGCCCGACCTTCGGAATTATTCGCAAAAAGAAGGCAATTAGATTGTCTCCCCAGCCGGGCTTCTGATAGTCCTTGCCCCAGTTTTTCTCAAAGCTTGCGCGGGAAAGATTAAAAAGGAATTTCTTTCGTGTCATAGTGGGCAAATCTTTTTGGATATCGTCCTTCCTCATGGCCCAGGCAACCTTGGTGGCTTCAGGCATGACAGACCGCACGCTAAATCTGTACGATCCGATGGATTGGTCGAGGTTGTCGAAAATGGAGCGCAACGGGACGCAGTATGTTTCCTCGAACGCGCGCTCCAGCAACGGCGTCGCGACTTGAAAGCCGATGAAGTCGCGGTAAGCATCTGGCGCGAACCGCTCCTTGGCAACTTCCAGCACGTCAAACCCGAACTCGGTCTTCAAATGGGCCAAGGGATTCTGCTCGTAGGTAATCTCGTCGCCGAACTTCTTTCTGAGGTCCGGGTACAGCATCGGTACAACACGATTCACCGCCAGGCGGTGACCGTTGTCATCCGCTGCGTAATGCGCAAGGGAGCCAAGCGCGAAGGCGTATTCGTCGAGAGTTTGCGCATCGCGCAGCATTGCGCGAATGAACTCGGCGCTGCGAACATAATGAGTGAGGTCGCTGAACAGATGGCTTCCGTGCGGGTAGTAGCCCATGTCCTGAATGATTGCCCCGCCATAAGCGTACGCGTGCGCCTCGCGCAGCTCGTCCTTTGTAGCGTTGGGGAACCGGGCAATAAGTAGAGGGCGGATGCTGTCCTTCCACGAAGAATCAATAATCGCTTCGTGCGAGAGGACGGAGTAGGCGCGAATACTTCCACTACACAAAAAGATCAGAACGATTCCCGCAAACAACTTAAACATTTGGACCGTTGGCGCTGAATGTGGCTTTTCGTTGCTGAATCGCCAGGAATTCATTGGCAAAGGCACAGAATCATCTTAACACTGGAATGGAAAACTCCAAGCGGGGCGGCGCTGTCCTATGTCATCTAAGGACGGATTCTTGATTCGCGCCTCAGGAAATCGCTCGTGACAAGTTCCGAACCCTGGAAAGACTCCTCGTTGAGAAGATGTCCTCTGCCTGGGTGGCGATGAGGATTCCCATTGCCAGCGTGTCCCAGTAGACGTTTTCACAGAGTATTGAGATAAGGCTACTACCCTTGGAGATCCAATGTTCATAGCGTTCGGCTTCGTTTGCGGGCATTCCCATGCCAATGAACGAATCCGCACATCCCATTGTGTCGAATCCAGCGGTTACGCCGGCAAGGGCAGCCAAAATCGGCCCTGCCGCGATGACTTGACCCAATCCTGGCATCGTGACTTCGCCGAATCCCGTCAACCGCCGCAGTGCTCCCTCAATCCCGTTCTGTAATATTACGGTGGGTAAGGTCTTCTTTGGCCATTCCGCCGGCCAGTCCCCTAGAGATTCACAATCGGAGCTATGCTCAGGCCACGCGACGGTCTCTGGCACCAGGAGAGAAAGATCGGCATTCGGAAAACCAGCGACAAGCAATGAATCAATGGGAATCTGGATGTCAAAATCGGCGGGAAAAGCTCCGAACACAACGGTCGGCCCTTGGGCTGTGTACATGATCTTGTCCTCCGAATAAGTAAGTTCGAAAGCAACCAAGCCGAACGCAACGGGAGATGCCCTCAACTCGATGAGGGAATAGAAGGGAGAATCGGGCCAACCTCCTCGACCTTAATTTTTCGAAGACAGACTTTCCCTTCTCCTCCCAAAAGGGCAAACGGGCACAGGTTTCACTCTTGCATGATCTCCGGATTAGTTCACGTGGACAATACAGGAACTAATCTAGAATTCGCGCTGAATTCCTGTAGGCAAAGGCGGCGTCCGGTTCTGTGATAATGAAATTGGTGATCTACCTTCGATGTGTATTGATCTTTACAAATAGCGCGCGAACGCCGGGACATATACGCGCTCGCTATGCCCTTGTGAGGTCCAAGGTGCTTAAGATCTGCTGGATATCTATCGACTTTGGTCAGAATCATTCGGACAAGCGAAAGTAGTCAATAACACCGCTCAAGTCTTCGCAAGGAAGCTAGGCCACTCGTTTCTCGGACGAATGGCAAAGCATCCAAATTTGCCGAGGAACCTCTACCGGTCTGAATGGTTGTGTCGCCAATCCCAATAAGCCTTTTGATCGTCTCGGCTTAATTCTTTGTATGGATGATAATCTTTGTGGTTATCGGTTAAATATCCCTTGAATACAATTTCTTCGTGATCGTCCCAACGATGGTGGTCGTGGTGCCATTCGTCATAAACGCCCACTCGCGCGGCACAGCCTGAGGTTAATGCGGGGGTTGTCAGGGCAACCGCCAGTAAAAGTGAACCAATGATTCCAGTCGTTCGGTGCATGTCGGATCCTCCTTTTCAATAACGAACTGGGAAAAATGCAAATTGAGACTGACCAGTCTCTCGGCTCGCGTTGTTGTCACCGTCAAGCTCCTTTGATCAGGGGGAATAGCCAGAGCAAGACAAGCCCGGCAATCTCGGAAACCACGAGACGTCCTTCACGCTTCGCGTCCAAGGAATGAAAGAAGGGAGAAAGTGGGACGCCTCGACCTTCTCCCTCATTTCATCTACGAATGCTTGTTGGGGGACGCTTTGTCCAACAAGCTCACCAAAGTCCGAGCTGCTTCCGGGGTTCCCGTCTCACTGCGCAGAACGATGTCTCGTGCGCTTATCTTCTTTCCATAGAGGGCTTCATTAGCATCATTGTCAGGTCGCAAGGTCGAGCCTTCAAGGGAGATGCCCGCGAAAATGCCGCGGGCCCGGGAGTACGTGAGGATTTCTGCACGCATGTATGCGTCGGTGTCGGCCTCCGCTGCGCGGCCCACAGGTCCGGCGGCCGCGGAGGCATCCGCGCCGAGTTTGACTTTGCTCTCCAACAAACTGTTTGCTCCATGATCATTCATGATCAGGAGTACGAAATCGGTGGCCTCGCCACCAATTTGGAAACCGACGCTGCCACCTTCCAGTGCGACCATGGATGGCGCCCCCCAGGCTCCCCTGTAGTCCTGGCCTTTTCGGCAGACCATTGCCCCCCGGCCGTAACTTCCTCCGACGACGAATGCTGCTTTGAGTACCGAAGGCAGTACGACAACACATTTTGCCTTGTCGAGTAAGCTTTGCGGAATATCATCGGGAACATTGAGAATTTCGCCCATCACCACACCCGCGTTATGCAGCCGCTCTTCTTCTTTCTGTTTGTCGGCCGCATAGGCGTTGGATGAGATCAACAGGAACGCAACTAACAAGACAACTGCTTTCTTCATGTTTTCTTTCTCCTTCAAGATGATGTATTGGTCGAAATATTCGTCTGCTGCAAATTTCATGTCTATGCCCTCGTATCGAAACCGGGAAGGGTGCGAGGCGCTTTGCGATACTAGCGTCCGCTTCGTAGAGAGCCATTCACATCAGGAGTGTGATTGGCTCCGGCCGGCACGCTGTGATTTCTGTCCACTGTCGGCCTGCCGGAGCGGCTTCGGGAACTCAATCATTTGCTGTTCCGAGGCTTCATCCACGATCCCAGCGTTCTCTTGAAACATCCAGCGAAGCTTTTGTCGTATTGCTCTGATGACCTCGAGCTCGTCGTCGCTGAGCTCGCTCCACCCTTCCATGGCCTTCTCCTTATTATCTCGAGGCCTCGGCATTCGAGCCGAGCCCATTCCATAGCATTCTCCCGCGGAATGTTTGGTTCCTCCCACATTTCACCCTTATGAGAAGCCAGTGCGATTTGTCTGGTGCACAATCCACAGATACAACGCGCACTCTTCGACACTAGAGGACAACATCCGTGGATTTAGTGAAATACCGGATAATACTGAGACTCCCCGGAAGAAATAAGTATGCGTCGACGACTTTGTCGAACTTCAAGTCGCGGTGATTTGAGTCCAGCTACTCACCCCGCGCCGAATTGCAGTCGGCTGGTCGACTTGCCTACAAGGACGCCGCGAACTCTTATACAAGGTTGCCCCTATTCCGTTTCCCGAGGGGAGTTACTATCGTCAATTAGGGAATGTTGTTCCGGGATGGCGGGGCTAATATGAGGCGGCGTCTGGACAACCAGAATTTTTGGGCCTGGATTGGTGGAGGCTCAATATTGTTGTTCATGTTTGTCGGCAACACGGAAAGTACGGGCCTATTCTTTATTCTGGCGATAATTCCCGCGGCCGTGTCCATCTTTTTTGCTTTCCTACTCCTGAAGGTTGTATTCAGATTCGTGTCCAACGCCAGCTACGACTTGATCGGGCATCTTAGGGCAAATCTTCGGTCCAACGAATTCCTTCGGAGCCGGAATCAGGCTCAGTTTCCTGCGCGGCGCTTGTCCCATGCAAACCCGCGCTCGACGTGATCCAATGCTCACAAGCGTGAAGCCCATCAGGTTGAACCATGGGCCATGCGGCAATCTGAAGTGGTCCCAAAAGAGTTTTAGAGCAAGGAGGCTCTATGTTGCGTCGGGTGGCTGAATATTTCGTATATTCATTTCTTTGCGTCATATTTACATTCATTGGACTCATTGCTCTGACAATCGGTTCGTTTCAGAATTTTGTATCATCCACCCGCAACTCCATAAGAAGCCTCCCAAGCGGGGGTGCGGGCACACCAAATCTGATGGTTCCGCGGGAATCGGTCGGAGCAGCCAGTCGCATTCGCAATACATTTTAGGGCGGGCAGTAAAAACTGCGAATTCGGACCAGACCTCAGTGATTCAAGCCTCGATGATTTGGTTTCGTACCGCGTACCGGACCAATTCGCTGACGGTGTGCAATTGCAGTTTTCGCATGATGTTGGCGCGATGGGTCTCTGCCGTCTTGACGCTGATCCCCAGGGAAGTCGCGACTTCCTTACTGCTCTTGCCTTCGGCAAGCAACTGAACAATTTCGCGCTCACGAGATGTCAAGCGGTCGTGAACTGTTTCAGGTAACTCGGTTTTTGTCCCGATCCCATTAAAATTGCTCAAAATCACTTCCGTGGCTCGAGGCGTTAAGAACGGCTTGTGATGTGAGAGCGTCTCTACGGCGATTATCAGATCCCGGTCGGAGTCTGATTTCACGATATATCCGCGAACTCCTGATTCGACGATTTCACGGATCAATTGGTCGGAATAGTGCATGGACAATATCAACACTTCAGTAGCCGGCACATTCTTGCGGATCCTCTTAGCCGCTTCCACACCGTTCAAATCAGGCATGCTGATGTCCATGATGACGATGTCAGGCTTCAATGCCTCGGCTTGTGCCACTGCCTCACGTCCTGTTTGAGCCTCTCCACAAACCTCCCAGCCCGGTTGAGTGTGAAGTAATGTCCTGATCCCGCGTCTTATAAGGTCATGATCATCCGCGATCAGTATGCGAAGGGTCTTCATGCTCTTTCCCCCTGAGACTGCTCTGGCGATTTGATCATTCCTCGGAGCAAGGGTGCCAACGGCCGCGTCGTCGGCGCTCTTGCCCTGTCGCCGCTGGTTTTTGTTACGGGCCTCGACGAATGAAGATAGTGGACTCAATTCCCCTCCAATTCACGGATATTACCGCATTAAACTGAAAATCCACAATAAACGAAAAACCCAAGAAAATGAGTGTGTGTTACGGGCGCCTACACAATCTCGCGATTTCTTGCGGCGAGTAAATGGAGTGCGAGCATTATCCCAGGGCTGACTTTGGACTCGCCGGAACGCAGTATCAAGACTGGGCAAAAGTGCCGGCTCCCCGCCTCGCTTATGAAAAGTCATTTAGAACGCTCGCGGAGATGAATCCAAATTGAAAAAGATAGGTTCGAGGCGGGGTTCCCGGCGGATGAATTGATATGAATCGACATTCTTCTATTCCAGTGAATGCTCGCCACAGATTCTGGTACCAAATTAATTCCAATGGGTGGCAGCGTCCATAATGGGCATCCTGTAGGATTAGAGGGGGAATCAATGTAGATCCCGGAACCTCCTCGTGAGTAAAGCCTTACCTTATTTCATGGCTCTCTGTCAGTTGCAACGTGGACTGATTGGAGTTGGGACACCGGCCGGGTATTTTTAATATTTGGCAACCCCTTTTGCATCTTGTGTCTCGGCTGCTCGCCGTGCACTTGCGTTTTCATTTTATACAGGGATGCGTCTGCCGCGCTCAGGAGCGATTCGATTTCCCCGGAATCAGCGGGATAAATGGAAATGCCTACGCTCACAGAGATCTTTGGCTCACGCCCGTCACTCGCAACACTGTCACGAATTCGGCGCGCAACGAGATTCGCCGACTCCCGGCCAGTTTCCGGCAGAACAAGCGCGAATTCATCTCCGCCAAATCGAGCTGGCGTATCCAGATCCCGGCAAGAGAGACACAGCACATCGGCCACCCGACAGAGCGCCTCACTACCCACCAAATGGCCGTAACGATCGTTGATCAGCTTCAATCCATCCAGATCAAATAATAAGAGCGCAAATTCACGTCCGGTGCGATTGGACCTCTTGATTTCGCTGTCAAGCACCTCAACGAGATGGCGATAGTTAGCTATTCCGGTCAGTGGATCCTCAATAGCCAGCCGCCGCAATTGATTTTCAAGTTCGCGCTGTTTTGTGACGTCCTCAGCGATGATCTCGTACCCGGCAAGAACACCTAAATCGTCTTCCACTTCGCGTCCGCTTACGCGTACCTTTAGTGTTGTGCCATCCTTCCGTTTCCACTGGATCTCCATTGGATTCAATGGGTCGCTGCCTTTGCTAAAACCCAAGAGCCGTGCCCGTTGGTCAGGATCGCAGATGATTTCTCCTGCCAAATTCACACGGTTTAATTGCTGCCTAGAGGAATATCCGAGCATTGTCACCAATGCCTGGTTCACTTCCAAAAACTTTCCTTCTGTGTCGCATTGGCAGATTCCGTAAGCCAGGTTTCCGACCAGTGCGCGGTAATGTGCTTCTGAAAATCGGAGTTGCCTTTCGGCACGATCGCGTTCATCTCGCAGTTTTCTTTCAGACATCGCCCGGCGAATTGCAACCGGTAGATGGCCAATGCGAATCATCTCAATGCAATCGGTTGCGCCTTTCGAGAGTAGCTCAGCGGCGATTTCCGGACCGATAGAGTTGGTCACGAAGATCAGAGGTGCTTGACTCTGTGATTGAAGGAGGATCTCTATTGGACGAATTGCCTCGCTGCAGTCTCCGCGAAACTCTGCAACGACAACGTCACAAGGGCTTGATTGCAGAAGATTTGCCAACTGGTCCGAAGACATGGCCAGGTCAGCATCAAAATTGAAACGTGCCCTGTTGAGCTCATTCACGCAAAGGCGGACTTCCATCAAATTGCTGTGAGCAAATACGATGTGCAGGCGTGGATTCCTGGACGTGGCTCCATCACGGCCCGTTCGTGATCTGTTTTGCATTACCCCGGCATGAGATCGCCCCTGCACGCTCCTATGTATCCGAGTATCCCTCGCAAGTACGCCCGCGTTTCGCATATTTTGTACCCTCGCCTGGTCTTTGCCCCAACATTCGACAAGATATGGTGCCGATTCACGCGCCAGCTAATTCTCAGCAAGGTTGAACTGGAGCATGACCCATACTTCAATCGTCGTATAAGTTTTGCTTTCAGGGAATACGGGCATTTGGCTAGTAGAGTCGGTGACTTCCTGTATTGTCGCGAAAAAGTAAACTTTAAATCGTGACGCGGACGTTCAACAGGGAACGAGAGCCTGAATTACGGAAACTGCTCTTTCGACTAAGTGCAATTAATCTGTTTCCTGATGGCTGTTCGACGGAAATTTTCGTTTCAGTGGTCAAGTAATCGTCCAAGAGTTAGAGATGAGTCGCGATACAGGGTTTCCCAGCAGGTTCTACAGGGTTTGCTGTATGCCCAGACCGAAAATATGGCAGTAACAATATAGGACATAGGACGCACAAGGCCGTGGAACGCACGGGACCGTGGAACGCACGGGAACGTGGGGCCCACGGGAACGTTGGACGCACGTAGGGCGCACGTGAAGTGGGAAATTGCGGGTTGGTTTCAATTCCGATTCGGTCAGAGTGTGAACGAGTGGGTGTGAATCTCGCGGGAATACGTGTGAGTGAAGGAAATGGAATTGACGCGGATTCTGATCGTTGATGACCATGAATTGTTCAGAAAAGGGATTCGATCCCTTTTGGAATCAAGTCCCGGATTGATGGTCTGTGGTGAAGCGGCAAGCGGTCTTGAATCGGTGGAGAAGGCGAAGGATTTGCAACCTGACGTCGTCCTCATGGACATCAGTATGCAAGGTATCAGCGGCCTGGATGCAACGCGCCTGATTCGCACCGAAGTCCCGAAATCCAAGGTTGTAATCCTCAGTCAACACGATGGACCTCAAATGGTGTCCGCAGCGATCAAAGTCGGGGCGAGCGCGTTCGTGACCAAATCGCAGGCCGGCCAACACCTGCTTCGTGCAATTGAGTCCGTCATGACTGGCCAACCTTTTGATTGGCGCCCCGTTGAGACTCATCAAGGTGCAAATGCCAAGGAGCATAGCCCCACGCGAAAGACGACGGAATAGAGAGCAGATTCTGTCCAGTGGAGAGAAAGGCAATATGAAAACCGATCAAGGCGCACCAATTTCCGAAGTGAGTGAAAAAACCAAAGCGACTGGTGGGGGTAACGGGAGCACCAGCACACTAAGGCGCGGGGCCAGTCCTGAACTCAGCGTAATTCTGACCACCCTTGTGTCCATGCGCGATGGTGATTTTTCTGTCCGCCTTCCGGATTCTTGGACCGGGATGGCTGGAAAGCTGGCGGACACGTTCAATGAGATCGTGGCTGCAAATCAGCAAATGGCGCACGAGTTGAAACGCGTCGGTCAAGCAGTGGGTAAAGAAGGGCGAACGCGCGAGCGCATTCGATTCCACGAGTCGCGTGGCGCCTGGGGCGAGATGGAAACTTCAGTCAATACCCTGGTGGACGATCTGCTGCGCCCGACAACCGAGGTGACGCGCGCCATCGGAGCGGTGGCGCAGGGTAATTTGACCCAAACAGTCCGGTTGGACGTGGATGGCCGGCCGCTGGAAGGGGAATTTCTGCGATCGGCCAAAATCGTCAATACGATGATTCAGCAGCTCGGCGTTTTCACTGCTGAGGTGACGCGCGTGGCCCGCGAAGTCGGTACGGATGGAAAGTTGGGCGGACAGGCGCTGGTGCCTGGCGTGGCAGGAACGTGGAAGGACTTGACCGATTCTGTCAACTCCATGGCCAGCAACCTGACTGGACAGGTGCGGACCATCGCCGAAGTGGTCACGGCGGTGGCCAGCGGCGATCTTTCCCGCAAGATTACGGTGGATGTCCGCGGTGAAATCCTTCAGCTGAAAGAAGCCATCAACACCATGGTGGACCAGCTCCGGTCCTTTGCATCGGAAGTTACGCGCGTGGCGCGCGAAGTCGGGACCGACGGAAAGCTCGGAGGTCAGGCTGTTGTGCCTGGAGTTGCGGGTACCTGGAAGGATCTTACGGACTCCGTTAACGCCATGGCCGGAAACCTCACCGCGCAGGTTCGAAACATCGCCGAGGTAACCACGGCCGTGGCGCGCGGCGACCTATCGCGCAAGATTACTGTGGACGTGAAGGGAGAAATCCTGGCGTTGAAAGACACCATCAATACGATGGTGGACCAACTCAACGCGTTCGCGGGAGAGGTGACGCGCGTGGCGCGCGAAGTCGGTACCGAAGGCAAGCTGGGCGGCCAGGCGCAAGTCCCGGGTGTCGGCGGAACCTGGAAAGACCTTACGGACAACGTGAACTTCATGGCCAGCAACCTGACCGGACAAGTTCGGAATATCGCCGACGTATCAACGGCCATCGCCAAGGGTGACCTTTCCAAAAAGATTACGGTGAACGTGAGCGGCGAAATCCTCCTGCTCAAAGAGACGATCAATACCACGGTGGACCAGCTCAACGCGTTTGCCGGTGAAGTGACTCGTGTGGCGCGCGAGGTGGGAACGGAAGGGCGCTTGGGCGGGCAGGCAAACGTCCCAGGAGTCGCCGGTACTTGGAAAGACCTCACCGACTCTGTAAATTCCATGGCCGGGAATTTGACCGGACAGGTGCGGAACATCGCCGAGGTAACCACCGCGGTGGCGCGCGGCGACCTGTCCCGCAAAATTACGGTGGACGTAAAGGGAGAAATCCTCGAACTCAAAGACACCATCAACACAATGGTGGACCAACTCAACGCGTTCGCAGGAGAAGTGACGCGTGTGGCGCGCGAAGTCGGTACCGAAGGCAAGCTGGGCGGCCAGGCACAAGTCCCCGGTGTGGCAGGTACCTGGAAAGACCTCACAGACAATGTGAACTTCTTGGCTAGCAATCTAACCGGGCAGGTGCGCAACATCGCCGAGGTTACGACGGCTGTGGCCCGCGGCGACCTGTCGCGCAAGATCACGGTTGATGTGAGAGGAGAAATTCTGGAACTCAAAGACACCATTAATACGATGGTGGATCAGTTGAGGTCCTTCGCATCGGAAGTCACTCGCGTGGCCCGCGAAGTTGGCACTGACGGCAAGTTGGGAGGACAAGCTCTGGTTCCAGGCATTGCAGGAACGTGGAAGGACCTGACCGACTCCGTCAATTCCATGGCCAGCAACCTGACGGGACAAGTTCGGAATATCGCCGACGTATCGACAGCTATCGCCAAGGGTGACCTCTCCAAGAAGATTACGGTGAACGTGAGCGGCGAAATCCTCTTGCTCAAGGAAACTATCAATACCACGGTGGACCAGCTGAATGCGTTTGCTGGTGAAGTGACTCGTGTGGCCCGTGAAGTGGGCGCCGAAGGCCGGCTTGGCGGGCAAGCGAATGTGCCCGGCGTGGCCGGAACCTGGAAAGACCTCACGGACTCAGTCAACTCGATGGCCGGAAACCTTACTGCGCAGGTGCGAAATATCGCCGAGGTAACCACCGCGGTGGCGCGCGGCGACTTGTCCCGCAAGATTACGGTGGACGTGAAAGGCGAAATCCTCGAACTCAAGAACACGATCAATACCATGGTGGACCAGCTCAACGCGTTTGCCGGAGAAGTGACGCGTGTGGCGCGCGAAGTCGGTACCGAAGGCAAGCTGGGCGGGCAAGCGCAAGTCCCCGGTGTCGGCGGAACGTGGAAAGACCTTACCGACAACGTGAACTTCATGGCCAGCAACCTGACCGGACAGGTGCGCAATATCGCTGAAGTGGCCACGGCGATCGCCACGGGTGACCTTTCCAAGAAAATTACGGTGGATGTCCGCGGCGAGATTCTGCAGCTTAAGGAAACGCTGAACACAATGGTTGAGCAGTTGCGCTCCTTCGCAGCCGAGGTCACGCGAGTGGCGCGCGAAGTGGGGACGGACGGCAGGCTGGGAGGCCAAGCGCAGGTTCCGGGCGTAGCGGGTACGTGGAAGGACCTGACGGACTCCGTCAACGCCATGGCCGGAAACCTGACAGGCCAGGTGCGCAACATCGCCGAAGTCACCACGGCCGTGGCCCGCGGTGACCTGTCGCGCAAGATCACGGTTGATGTGAAGGGTGAAATTCTAGAGCTCAAGAACACCATCAATACCATGGTGGATCAATTGAACGCGTTTGCGGCGGAAGTGACGCGCGTGGCCCGCGAAGTCGGTACCGACGGGAAATTGGGGGGCCAAGCACAGGTCCCTGGTGTGGCGGGTACGTGGAAAGACCTCACTGACAACGTAAACGTCATGGCAGCAAACCTGACGGAACAGGTGAGAGGCATCGTGAAGGTGGTGACTGCGGTCGCGAACGGCGAACTCACGCAAAAGCTCACCGTGAATGCGAAAGGTGAAGTCGCAGCGCTAGGTGAAACCATCAACAACATGACGAACACATTGGCCACCTTCGCGGACCAGGTTACGACCGTGGCCCGAGAAGTAGGTGTCGAGGGCCGGCTCGGCGGTCAGGCCAACGTGCCCGGAGCGGCCGGTACGTGGAAGGATTTGACGGGGAACGTAAATCTTCTGGCCGACAACCTAACCAACCAGGTGCGGGCTATCGCGGAGGTGGCTACCGCAGTTACCAAGGGCGACTTGACGCGGTCCATTCAAGTGGAGGCCCGCGGAGAAGTGGCGGAACTGAAAGACAACATCAACACGATGATTGACAACCTGCGGCTAACTACTGACCGCAATACGGAGCAGGACTGGCTGAAGACCAACCTGGCGCGATTCACAGGAATGTTGCAGGGCCAGCGGGACTTGGCCACGGTAGGCCGCATGCTCCTATCTGAACTGGCGCCCTTGGTCAATGCCCAACAAGGCGTAATCTACCAGACGGAATCGGAAGAATCTGGGAACCTTCTGCTGCTCTCGGCGTTTGCCGACGATGGGCAGGAGGGGCATGAGCAGCGACTCCAGGTCGGCGTTGGCCTTGTTGGACAGTGTGCTGCGGAGAAACGGCGCATGCTGATCAACGATTTGCCGAGCCATACTGTGCCCATTCGTTCGGGATTGTTCCAAGCTGTACCGCGAAACGTAATCGTCCTTCCTGTGCTATTTGAAGATCGCGTGAAAGCTGTGATCGAGCTGGCTTCGTTGAATGTCTTCACGGCCTCTCATCTTGCCTTTCTTGAACAACTGACGGCGAGCATCGGAATCGTGCTCAACAGTATTGAGGCGACGATGCAGACGGAAGGCTTGCTGAAGCAGTCGCAGCAATTGGCCACGGAACTCCAGACTCAACAAAAAGAATTGCAGCAAACGAACGAGCAACTGGCACAGAAAGCACAGCAGCTGGCGGAGCAAAACGTTGAAGTCGAACGTAAGAATCAGGAAATTGAACATGCTCGCCGAGCCCTGGAAGAAAAGGCCAAGGAGCTGGCTTTGACCTCCAAGTACAAGTCAGAGTTCCTGGCCAACATGTCGCATGAACTGCGCACTCCGCTCAACAGCATCCTGGTCCTGGGTCAACAGCTTACGGATAATCCCGACGGCAATTTGACAGGCAAGCAGGTTGAATTCGCCCGCACCATTCACGGTGCGGGGACCGACCTGTTGAATCTAATCACGGATATCCTCGACCTGTCGAAGATTGAGTCAGGCACGGTTTCGGTGGAAGCGGAGGAAGTCTTCTTCGCGAGCCTGTTTGACATGGTCGCGCGGCCGTTCCGGCATGAGGCCGAGAATCGCAAGCTTAACTTTGAAGTGAATTCCGACCCGCACCTGGCGCGAAGCCTGGTTACGGATTCAAAACGTCTCCAGCAGGTGCTGAAGAACTTGCTTTCGAATGCATTCAAGTTCACCGAGCATGGGGATGTGCGACTTTCCGTTTCGGTCGCCCAAGAGGGGTGGAGCAAGGACCATCCCATTCTGGCGGGGGCGGCTTCGGTGGTGGCATTCGAGGTTGCCGATACCGGAATAGGTATACCTGCCGAAAAGCAGCGAATTATCTTTGAGGCTTTTCAGCAAGCGGATGCCGGAACCAGCCGCAAGTATGGCGGAACCGGGCTTGGCCTGGCGATCAGCCGAGAGTTGGCGAACTTATTGGGTGGTGAGATCCAATTGCGCAGCACACCGGGGGTTGGGAGTTCGTTCACACTATATCTGCCCCAAACTTACGTTGGGCCGGCTGTGCCCAGCGTTGCAGAACGGAACCGTGAGACTTCGCCGTCCGTATCGCCGATTCAATTGCCGGCTGCTGGCGGGGCGGCCCCGATCGAAAGGATCGAGGACGATCGAGAGAACCTTGAACCGACGGATGCAATCCTGCTGATTGTTGAAGACGACCCGCATTATGCACGTGTGCTTCGGGATTTGTCCCGTGACATGGGGTTCAAAGTCCTTGTGGCCACAGGTGGATCGCAAGCCCTGGCACTGGCCCGGGAGTTTCGTCCCACCGCAGTTTCGCTAGACGTATTCCTGCCCGACATGTTGGGCTGGACGGTCCTCAACCATTTGAAGCAAGATCCCGCAACGCGGCATATTCCAGTACAGATGTTGACGCTCGATGAAGACCGTCAACATGGCCTGGCCCGCGGAGCATTTTCTTTTGTGACCAAGCCGACCACGGCCGAAGGTTTGAAAGCTTCGCTAACCCGCATCCGAGACTACACGTCACCTCGGCGGAGGAAGCTGCTGGTGGTGGAAGATAACTCTGCTGAACAACTAAGCATCCGGGAACTGCTTGGCCATGACGATATTGACGTGTCGGTGGCTCCCACAGGAACCGAGGCGCTTCAGAAACTGAACGAAGAATCGTTTGACTGCGTAGTGCTGGACCTGCGACTGCCGGACATGTCCGGTTTCGATGTCCTGGAACGGCTGCGCGACAATCCCTCCCTGAGCGACTTGCCCGTCGTGGTTTTCACTGGGAAGGAGCTATCCGCGGAAGAGGATGCCCGATTACACACGCTGGCCCGCAGCGTTATCGTCAAAGGGGTTGAGTCCCCGGAGCGGCTACTAGATGAGACCGCATTGTTCCTACATCGGGTTATCGCCGATCTCCCTGCTGAGAAGCAAAGAATGCTCGACCGGCTGCATCAGTCCGATGATGCGTTAGTGGAAAAGAAAGTTCTGGTGGTGGATGACGACGTTCGAAACATTTTCGCGCTCAGCAGCGTGCTGGAGCGCCGTGGCATGACCGTGCTAACCGCCGGGACCGGGCGCGAAGCCATTTCGAAGCTTGAATCAACTCCAGATACTGCCATCCTGCTAATGGACATCATGATGCCTGAAATGGACGGTTATGAGACGATGCAAGTCGTCCGGCAGAATCCATCGTTCCGGCGCCTGCCGATCATCGCCTTGACCGCGAAAGCGATGAAAGGGGATCGCGAAAAGTGCCTCGAAGCCGGAGCCTCCGAGTACTTAGCCAAGCCGGTGAATACGGAGCAGTTGCTTTCCGTCCTTCGGATGTGGCTACATCGGTAAAATGAGAACTCAGGCGCGGTGAGATTTTGGGCGCGGTTTGAAAGAACGCCTGGTGTGAGCGGCAAAGGGGTGAAAGAGTGAGCCAACAGGACAAGGTCAACATCCTTATGGTGGATGATCAGCCCGCCAAGCTGATCAGCTATGAAGCCATCCTCCAAGAGCTCGGAGATAACCTGATCCGGGCAAACTCGGGCAGGGATGCGCTTGAAATCCTGCTGAAGACCGATGTCGCGGTGGTGCTGATGGACGTGAGCATGCCGGAGTTAGATGGTTTTGAATTGGCGGACATGATTCGCCAGCATCCGCGGTTTCAAAAGACGGCCATCATTTTCATTTCCGCGGTGCATCTGACCGACTTGGACCGGCTCAAGGGGTACGAACGCGGAGCAGTGGATTACATTTCCGTTCCTGTAAATCCGGAACTGCTGAGAGCCAAGGTCAGCGTCTTTGCCGAGCTGCATCGAAAAACGCAGCAGTTGGAGTTGCTGAATGGCGAGCTGCGGAAGCTGTCTAGCAGATTAATTGCGACACAGGATGAAGAACGCCGGCGCATTGCCCGGGAGCTCCATGATGGCTTGGGGCAAGAGCTGAGTGCGGCCAAAATGATGTCCGATGGAATTGCCATGCAAAGGCAGCCGACCGAGTCGATCCGACAAACTGCCGCCGACGTTAGCCTGGTGATCGATCGGGCGATTCAGCAAGTTCGTAATATTTCTCACCTT
>DATGHC010000062.1:0-8489 GCA_035308165.1 Candidatus Acidiferrales bacterium
ATTCGCCACCGTTCCCGAGGCCGTCGCGGATTGCACACTGGTCGTCGGCACCACCGCGGTTCGCCACCGCGCATTGCACCAGCCGCTACGGCGCCTCGAAGAGGGCGCTCGTCTCATCCGCAAACAACTCAGATCAGCACGCGTCGCGCTCCTATTTGGGTCAGAAAAGTTTGGCCTCTCCAACGACTCTCTCAGCCATTGCCACTGGTTGATGCGCATCCCCACTGTCGAACGCAATATCTCCATGAATTTGGGACAGGCCGTCGCGGTCACTCTCTACGAAATCATCCGCGACGCAAAAGCAAAATCCTCTGCAATCAAGAAAGAAGACCAGCGAATTGCCAAGGCCGCTGAACTCGAACGCATCACCTCGCTGCTCCTGGAAACTATGCGTGCCAGCGGATACCTCGACCGCCGGCGCATCACCGATGTTGAGGAACGCATGCGGCGCATGGTTCGCCGGCTGAGACTCCCCGCGCGCGACACGGAGGTCTGGCTGGGAATCCTGCGCCAAATCCTCTGGAAACTCTGCAAATCTCTGCCCCCGCAAACTTAGGGAAGTCGCGAATTTTCATATATTTGCAGGCGTTATTCTTTGTTCTACAACTGTACCCCACCTGTCCTTTCGTACTATGGTTTTCTTATTTTCTTCCAGCTATTCTGCAAGTTCAATTTGGCGGTTGGGTCCGAATCCATCGGGGGAATTGTGCATATTAAGCGGCGGTCCACAAATTTCGACGGAACGAAAGTCGAAAACCGGCGTTCCCCCCGGTACAACGTAACCGTTCCCCTCGAAGTGAGCTGGCGTGGCAACGATGGCAAAGCCATCAAGGAATCCGCCGTCGCAAAAGTGGTGAATGAGCGCGGCGGTTACATAGAAATTGCCAAACACCCCGAGCTCGGCAACCGCGTCACTCTCACTAATTTTCTTTCTGCGGAAGCGGTTGAAGCTCGCGTGCTGGCTACTCCCGGCTCCAGACCCACCCTCCATCATGGTGTGATTGTTGAGCTGGTGACTCCCGACGGAAGGTTCTGGGGAGTGGATCTACAATTCAAGAAGGCCGCCGTCGAACTTCAAAAGCTTGAGGCCTCGCTACGCGGGCAGGGAATCGATCTCCGCCTGCTGAAAGAATTTCTGGACGCCGTGGATTTTGTCCGCACGGCCTCCACTGTCGCTCAGGAATTGCGTGAGCTGCAGCTTCAAGGCAAGTCGGAAGAGCGAGTCCTGCGCAGAATCGCGGCAGAGCGCGTCCGGCGTTCCATGAATCTTTTGCTCGCCGTGATCACCGACCTGGACGCCAGCCACATCTCGCAGGACACTGAGGGCCTTGACGAATTGTTCCGTTCGCTCGAGCAGACCCTCGTTCGCTTGCAAACCCTCGTGAATCCCCGTGAATCCCGCCGCCCGGCACAATCCTCTAGCCAACACCCGCAACCTCAAGTGACTCGGCCTTAATATTTGTTTCGTCTCCGCTTTCTAGCACCGGAGCCTTAGCTCGGGCGTTCAGCCTCATAAACTTCATTGGTTTTAACCCCTCCAGCGAGTGCCATTTTTTCATTTACCCGGCTTCCCCCGCTTCCTCAAATATCTCCACAACGACAACACGCGATCCGCCTCCCCAATCACAAACGCCGCGAAACGCATCGCCAGCACATTCGTTTGCAGCGACGCACCAAAATATCTCCATAGCGGCACATTCGCCCCGGGATAGTTCGACGAAAAAAGCATCGCCAGCATGAAAATGCATCCAAACACGCCGGCCGTCCTCACCAAAATCCCCAGCACCAGCCCCAATCCAATCGCCATTTCGCCGTACGACACCAGATAGGCCACCGCAATGTGGTGAGCCAGCACAAAATTCTTCAGCAACGGCACCATGAATGGATAGGCCCCATGTGCGATAAATCCATCGATGTACGATTCAAATCCTCCCCCAAAGATAAACTGAGTCCCAAATACCTTGTATTGACCAAACATGATGAAAAGAAAACCAACGAAGATGCGCAGAAAGGCAAGCGCCACATCGTTCCGGTCAATTGCCAATGATCCAATTTGCATGTCGCTCTCCAGAGTTTTGCTGCCCGCATTGTACCGCTGGCCTCATCCCTTTCCTTTGGAAAGGATGCTGCACCCGCGACACGCACCAGAAATCAGACTCCTCCGATAGGTTGACGTTTCGGTACGAATCCTGAGGAAATTTCATCCCCAACAGGGATTCCATTGGATATTTCTAGTCGTAAGAAAACCGTGGGGTCGGTTTTCCACTGGCCAAAAAGGCGCGGAACGCATACCAACAATCTGCGTCGGCGGTGCGGGATTTCCGCCCGGAAATCCTGGAAGGGGGGCGGGCAATGTCATTGCTTGCGTTTCGATTGGTGTGGCTGGGAACGATTCTTGCAGGCGCTCTCGCTGGCTTCTGCATTGGTTGGACAATCAGGGGCTTCAAAAGCGCCACGAAGGGAATCCTTGCGCGTGAGAGTCCTTCAACTTCCCAGCCTTTGTTTTGGACGGACGAAGTCGTCAATTAATGTCGTGGCTCAACAAGGGGAATTGTTTCCGGCCCTGGCGCAGGTGCCGCACTCCTTGAAGCTCAAGGCCGAGGCAACCACCTTCTGAACACCAGACATTAGACACTTACCTATCCGGCTCCAAGTCGGCCAAATCCTTATTCGCTCGGCTATTCACACCTTCCGGCAAGCCTGGCCAACTACCGGCCCAAAAACTTTTCCAGAAACTCGAGGTCCCGCTCCGCAGACTCCATGTACTTCTTGGCTTTCGCTGAGTCTCCACTTTGCAGCGCGGTCAGCGCTCTCGCCAGGTTATTGTCCATTCGCTGTTGCGCCGAAACCACGTCGCCTCGAAGCGTCAATCCCTGCGCGCGTTGCTCACCCTTCAGATTCTCGAGTAACTGGTCAGCGGACGAAGAGCGAGCGCTCATTTGGTCATATTGCGTCTTTCCTTCTTCCAGTTCCGCCTCAGCGGCAGCTTTCGCGCGTGCCTCTTCATCGGCCTTTTCCTGAGCGGCTGCCTTCGCCCGAGCCTCTTCCTCGGCTTTCGCCACTGCCTCACTTTGTTGCTTAGCCTTGTCTGTGTCTGAACCCGACTTGGTTGGCGGCTGCTTCTTCGGTGGGTTGGTGGCGTTCAGATCCCCCGGAGGATTTGTCAGTGGTACGGGCGTTGTGTCCGTGGGTGGATTTGGCGGTTGCACTGTGGACGTGGAAATCGCGGGAATCGGTTTTTGCGCGTTCGCTTGAGTCCTCGCTCTCCATGGCACGTAAATCGCCGCAGCGAAAAGCACCCCCACAACCAATAAAGCGCCCAGGGCGACATAGAGGCCCCGGTGATTACTCCCTGCAGCTGGAGGAGGTGGAAATACATTTGGTGTAGTGGCCACTGCAGTGCGCGCTGGTGCGGGCAAGGGCGTGGAAACCGCCACGGGAATCGGGGTTGCAGGCCAAACAGGCGCCACGCTCGCCGGTGCGGAAGCAGTCGGAGACTTCACTGATTGCACCGGGTAATCCGTAGCTCCGGACCATTGGGACACCCCTGTGCCAACACTCTGCAATGCCACGCGCATGGCATCTGCCGACTGGAAGCGCTTTTCTGGCTCCTTGGCAAGAGCGATCAGGATAATCTGATTGAGGGTATTGGGAATGCCGGGCTTCAAAACCATCGGTGCTTTGGGGATCTCTTTCACGTGTGCTTCCATCAGGGAATAGTTGCTATCGCCCCTGAACGGTAACTGTCCGGTCACCAATTCGTAGAGCGAAGCCCCGAGAGAGTAGATATCCGAGCGGGCATCTGCGGGCCCGCCATTAATCTGCTCCGGTGACATGTAGTTTACCGACCCCAGCATCGTGCCCGTCATGGTTAGACTGCGATCTCCTCCGGAGTGCGCAATCCCGAAATCCATCAGCTTCACTACGCCTTGCGGAGTCAACATCATATTGGCGGGTTTGATGTCCCTGTGAACGATGTTCAGATGGTGGGCGTAACTCAGCGCCGTCAACACCTGATCCACGTAGCTGATCGCCTCCGCCGGAGGAAGCGGTCCGCTTTGCAAGCGGGACGACAAGGTCACGCCATCGACAAATTCCATGATCATCACCAGTTGATCGTCCAATGTAAGCGCGGTGCGAAGCGAAGCGATATTGGGATGACTCAGACTGGCCAGCACCTTGATTTCTCGAAGGAAGCGATCCGCCAATTCTTTTTGACTGCCCAGATTGGGGAGCAGGATTTTCATTGCCTCAATTCGGTCGGAAATCACGTTCCGCACTTTATAGACTTTCCCCATCCCCCCGGCACCGAGCACCGCGAGGATTTCGTAGTCGCCCACTCGCTGCCCCACGGTATATTCCTGGCTCATCTCCATCCTCCTTCTCCAGACTCAAATCGGTGCGGAATCAATTGCTGCACAAGGTCTTTCCCATCCCTAGCCTTTGGACGAGCACATCTTCGCGCACATCGCAGAGCTGAGGCAACTGTTCTGTCTTTCAGGCGGGTATGGCATCATTCCCCAGGGGAATTCATGGACAAGCGCGTAGCCAACGCCGCCAAGGCAATCGAGAATCTGCAGGACGGTGCAACCATCCTGATGGGCGGATTCGGTCTCTGCGGCATACCGGAAAACCTGATCGCCGCGGTGCAGCACTCTGGCAGGAAGAATCTCACGGTGGTCAGCAACAACGCGGGCCTGGACGATTTCGGCATCGGGCTGCTTCTGCAAACTCGCCAGATTAAGAAAATGATCTCCACCTACGTGGGCGAAAACAAACTTTTCGAGAAGTTGGTTCTGGCAGGAGAACTGGAAGTAGAGCTCAATCCCCAGGGCACTCTGGCCGAGCGGCTGCGCGCTGGCGGCGCGGGAATTCCCGCTTTCTTCACTCCCACTGGATTTGGCACCATCATCGCCGAAGGAAAAGCGGTGCGCGTTTTTGACGGCCGTCCGCATTTGTTGGAGCAGTCCTTGCGCGGCGACTTTGCTTTTGTAAAGGCCTGGAAGGGCGACCGCTGGGGCAATCTGGTGTTTCGCAAGACCACCCGGAATTACAACGCCGTGATGGTTGCTGCTGCAGACCACGTGATTGCCGAGGTCGAACAGCTGGTCGAGCTTGGCCAGCTAAATCCCGATGAAATCCACACCCCCGGTGTTTATGTGGACGCAATTTTTCAGGGTTCGGGATACCAGAAGCGCATCGAAAAGCGGACGGTCCGCAAGAAGGGTACGCAGGATGTCGGCGATACTTCCAAGGGCGATTTCATCGCGCGCCGCGTTGCTCAGGAATTGCGCGACGGATTCTACGTAAACTTGGGCATCGGCATTCCCACCCTGGTGGCCAATTACATTCCCGCGGGCATCGAAGTCGTCCTGCAATCGGAGAATGGAATGTTGGGAGTGGGGCCCTATCCGTGGGAAGGCGAGGAAGATCCCGACCTGATTAACGCCGGCAAGGAGACTGTCACTGAAATTCCCGGCACCTCATATTTTTCAAGCGCCGAATCGTTTGCCATGATCCGCGGGCGGCACATCAATCTGACGGTGCTGGGCGCGTTGCAGGTGGATGAGAAAGGCAATCTGGCCAACTGGGCTATCCCCGGCAAAATGTTGAAGGGCATGGGCGGCGCGATGGATCTGGTGGCGGGCGCGCGGCGCGTGATTATCGCCATGGAGCACACTACCAAGGACGGCCAGCCGAAAATCATGCACAAGTGCTCGCTGCCACTGACCGGGGTCGGGGTCGTGAATCAGATTGTCACCGACTTGGCGGTAATGGACATGACCAAGGAAGGGCTGGTCCTGCGAGAAGTCGCCCCCGGTGTGACGCCCGACCAAGTTCAGAGCGCCACGGAGCCGAAACTGAAGATCGCTCCCGACCTAAAGACCATGGCGGTGTAGCCGGCTCCTGTAGCTCAGTTCGGAGCCAAGTCTTGTAGATGTTCGCCGCCCATAGCGCAAGTCGAGCGAACCACGGAATGATTCCGTTCACAGAATTCCCGTCGCACGAAAAGATGCGAACGGCCGCAGGTTGGGTTAGCATGTCACAAGAATTTGGGGTTGCCAGGGAGCGGTCGCAACCATAAATCAAGGTTTCACCGCAAAATATGGATCCACATTCCATCGTTCTCGTCAGCCTTCACACACCCAAGGAAAAACTTTGGGGCGAGCTGATGCAGCTCCAAGGCGCGGGCATCACTCTCCGCGGAATTGACCTGAACTCTTTTGACGATTTTATCCGCCAGGTGGTGGAGCCCGACGGCGCGCGTGTGGGATTGCCCACGGTATTTCTGCCCATGCAGCGCATTGAGCGCATCGCTCTCGACGAGCCGACCGGCTCAATCCCCTCGCTTTCGGAAATGTTTGAAAAAAGAACTGGCCGATCCATTCGCGATTATCTGGCGCTGTTTGCCTGAATCGCTCGGCGGCTTCGCACATGTATCAACGCTTCTTCACCGTCCCCAACCAAGTCACATTTCTAAGGCTGGCCTTTCTCCCCCTGTTTTTGGCTCTGGTTTTTTATGACCACTATCGCTGGGCGCTGGCGGTCCTGGTCATCGCCGGTTGCAGCGACGGGCTGGACGGCTTGCTCGCCCGGCGGCTGAATCAGCGGACCGCTCTCGGCGCGTACTTGGATCCCATTGCCGACAAGTTGCTGCTCTCGTCCTCGTTCCTGGTGCTGGCGCTGAAAGGGAAGATTCGCTGGTGGCTTACTTTCCTCGTGCTGGGCCGCGACGTCACCATGCTCACCATCGCGGTGGTGATTATCTTGGTGGTGGGTTATCGTCCATTTCCTCCGACCATCTACGGAAAGATCACCACCACGGTCCAACTCTTGCTGGTGTTTGAGGTGCTGACGCGCGCGTCTTTCCCGCAGATTGGCCTTGAGCCCTTACAGACCGTGCTGAAGTATTCCGTCGCGGGCTTCACAGTTTTTTCGGGATTTCACTACAGCGTGATCATCGCGCGGCGATTGTCGTCGGTGGGCGAACCGAAACTTACCGGTTCTGATAAAACTCCATCATCATGAATACAAAGCAGGCGACTACAGTTACTGCAGTCGTCCAGCCAAGCGCGAGTGCGCGCCGGCGCTCAGCCGCATCATGGGGCTGGCGGTCGGCCACAATCTTGCCCAACCCAAATCCGGCGGCCAGCCCACCGATGTGCGCAGCGTTATCGATTCCTGAAAACATGAAACCCATGACCAGAATGTAGATCACCCAGCGGATGAGATTTTGGCGGAGCATCTGCGAGGCCATGCCGCCGCGCTTAGTAGTGGCAGCGAGCAACAGTCCGATCAAGCCAAGTAGCGCGCCAGATGCGCCAACACTGACATGCCCAAGAAATGAGCTTGCGACATATCCAGCCGCGCCCGTGGTGATGTAAAGAAAAAAGTATCGGGCGGACCCGTAAAGCTCCTCGACGACAGGACCAATATCCATTAGGACCCACATGTTGAACAGGATGTGAAGCAAGCTGCCGTGCAAAAAGACGGCGGTCACCAACCGCCATGGCTCCTGCAAATTGTAAGGAAGCGGCAAGGAGCTGCCCAACAGAATGGAGGCCTTCGTGTCAATTCCGCCGATATTAAACAAAGCGCCCAGGCCACCTCCCTCAGGCATCATGGATGCGCCCAGGCGTATGGAAAGCAAAACGCTGATTCCGTAGAACAAGCAGCAAAGTGTCAAAAGGCAGTAGGTCACCGGCGACGCTGATGGCAAAAGGCTACCCAGCGAGCGGCTGGCCGCGGCGAGTCCGAAGCGCAGATTCGCGCCGCAGACGTGACATTTGGTGGCCTTAATGCCGACCAACGTCCCGCAGGAAGGGCACATCTGCGGCCGCGCGTTGGAAGGGTCGCTGCGGAAAAATCCGGCAACACGTTCGCGCAGTCGGTCAATCTTCCATTGCCAGCGCAGCGGAATCGGCACCCGGTCTCCTTGCGAGTGTGCAAATCGCGCGACTATAATACTTGAAATCGCGAAACGCAGTCTGAAGGTGAGCGCAAATCGGCACGAAACGCGTGGCCGCGGGCGGGGGATTGGAATTTATGAAGCAATTCGAGGATTTTGGCCGCTGGCTGGAGGAAGAGATTCAGCATGTGAAACACTTGGTAGAAACGGAAATCCGGCCGGCCGCGGAGAAGAATTTCATCTCCGCGCTGCGCGCCGCTTCGGGCAAACTCGCGGAGATGGCCGCCGAGCTTGAAAAACGCGCACCCAGGCCGGGCGCCTGAGGCGATGATCTTTCACTTACGCCTCCGTCCCCCTCGCAGGACTTCAAAAATAATTGTCCCCTTAAGTTTGCTCCTGGCGCTCGTGATGATCGGCTGTGGGCCGAAGCGCACCACGGCGAATGTGCCTCCCGCGCCACAGCCTGCACCATCGAATACATCGCCGCCGAATACTAAGCCGCCGAGAGCTGTCCCGCCGAATGCAGGGCAACCCGGCAAGAATAATAAGCCGGAACCCATTGCACCGGGCGGATACGCGG
>DATGHC010000063.1:0-29770 GCA_035308165.1 Candidatus Acidiferrales bacterium
CCTTTTGGTTTCTGGGTTTGATGAGTATACGGCCCAATCTGCAACGTCCGTTCCCGGCGCGAGTTGGATATTTCCCTGGGAAAATCTAGTCTCGGCGGGCGCGTTCCTGGCTACGAAGATGAATGGCCAGCCCCTAACTCTGGACCATGGAGCTCCGGTGCGCCTGGTGGTGCCCGGCTGGTACGGATGTACGTGCATCAAATGGGTAAATGAAATCACCGCGGTGGATGCCGGGGCGGAAGCGACTTCACAGATGCAGGAATACGCGTTCAGAACGCACCAGCAGGGCGTCCCCAAAATCGCCAGCGAGTTTGAGCCCGCGACAATCGATCCTGCGGCGATGCCCATTCGCGTTGAAGAGTGGCAGGTCAAGGAAGGGATCCTGTATCGCGTGGTCGGAATTTTGTGGGGTGGCACCCAACCTGTGAAAACTCTTCAAATCCGGTTTAACCCGGAAGAGGATTACGTCGCCGTAGATAGTCTTCTGCCAAAGAAAGCGGATTCATGGACATTCTGGACGCACGCCTGGACTCCGAAGAAATCTGACAGGTATGTGATTCGGCTACACGTAAGTGATCCACAGGTGCGAACGCGCCGGCTCGATATGGGTTTCTACGCGCGCACGGTCGATATTTCAGAAGTTTGATGCGCTGCCGGCTGGCGCTGCTAATTCCCCGAGAGCCTCTTATGAAGATCTACGATGGGAGGAAAATCCGAGTCGCCATGACTCCAATCTTTTTCCGCTTCGGAAAATTCCCGCCGCGCGGCGGCCGCGTCGCCGCGATGTTCGGCGACCAACCCCAGCGCATAATGAGTGCCACCATAATATTTGTCATGCCCGGCCATCTGTGACGCGGTGAATTCCGCGAGATCCCAGGCACCTGCTTTATGCGCCAAATGAAACACCCATTCCAGGGAGAATAAGGTTTCCGTCCATTCGTCGGGCCCGGCCAGCCGCCTCAAGACCGGTTCGATTTGTTGCAAAAGTTGAGTGGCCTCTGACAGTTGTCCATTCTTCAGCATGATCTCGCCGCGCAATCCTTCCACGTAGGGCGCAAATGGTGCGGGATTATTCATGCCTTGAAGGGCTTGCTCGGCAGAGGTGAGTTCGGTTAGCGCCTGATCGGTATTTCCCATCGCCAACTGGACTCGCCCCGCCATCGCGTGGCCCGCGGCGCGCCCCATGGCCGAGCGGCTGTTGGCCACATCACGCGCGGCTGCAAGCGCCTCCTGCAATCGCCCCTGCGAGAGCAAAAACTCAGGCCATGCTTTGCGGTTATATTCACCAAGGTCCACGTAGGCCGGCAGCGAGAACGCCTTCTTCAAACTCGCTTCCGCCGATTTTGTTTGTCCTTCGTATTGATAAGTGAGTCCGAGGAGGCTCTGGTTGTGCGCGTAGTGCCAGTCCAGTCCGGGAGGAATGTGCTCGGCTGCAATTTCGACATTCTCCAGCCGGTCAGCTTCCAGAAATTGTTGAATGGCCTCATCGCTACGGCCAATGCGCCTAAGAATATGGCCAACCATGTGATGCGCGTGGGGAATGGCGGGCGCGAGGCGGGCGTAAGCTTCCACCTGCTCAAGAGCCATCTGCATCAGCCCGAGGTTTTCGTAGGTGTGTGCAAGATAATGGTGGGCGACAAAATTATCGGGCGAGCGAGCCAGAGCCGCCTCATAAAGAGCAATAGAGGTGACTCCACCGCCCTGCCCGTGACCGTAGGGCGTGCCCTCCTCCACCATGCCGCGCAAGATCCACAGCATCGCATCCGCGGGATCGACGGCCAGGGCATCCTCAACTGCTTTTCGATACGCCGCGTATTTGCTTGCGTCCAGTGGATTCGCCACGAAATCAAGTTGTCTGGCGCGGATTTCAATTCGCCGCTTCTCACGGTCGCTCACATGGTCCGCGAGATCTGCGGCCCTGGCGTGCGCGGCATTGGCCTCATCTGTATCTTGCAGACCAAAATATGCGTCGCTCAGCCCGATCCAGGCCATGGCAAGTTTCGGATCCAACCGCAGTGCCTGATGGAATGATCGCGCGGCATCAATCCACTCGTAGGACATGACCAGCGCCATGCCCTGATCGTAAAAAGCCTGCGCATCTTTTGAGGAAGTTGTGACTGGGTCGTGAAGCGTGCCCACGCCGGGAAGTAAAGCAATCGGCCGCGTCAGCAATTCCCGCGGGGCATATCCAATCATTTCCTTTTGGGTCTGCGCAGAAGCGCCCTTATCCGCAGACAGGGATGTGCCCAATCCCAGGAGGAGGATTAGCGCTGCTGCGCGAGTTGTAACTACTTGCCGCATGCGGGCGCAGACGCAATCTTGCTGGTCAATGGCAGCGCAGAGAGATGGTTGGCTACAAGCTGCGAATTCAATGCGGGTAACTTATTCGTGTTCAGCTCCCGCCAGGAATCAAGTGCCTTATCCAGCGAATCGCACAATTCCTGTACGGATGCTTTCGCGCTCTCAGATGGCGCGCTGTCGCCGCTTTCGATCATCCAATAGATGCGGGACAAATCGCGATTAATGGGGCCCACAGCAGGGGCGGTAGGGCTTTGTGGAGAACCCGCCTGCAGTCCCGCCGTTTCATCGGACAAGGACTTCAGCGAAGTTGCCAAATCATTTGATTGTGAGCTGCTGGAAGACAGCGATTTTTGCGTGTCGCTCATGGCGGAAATCAGGGTGTTCATTTGCCCGAATGAATCCTTGCTAACGGTCATGCCGCGCGTAGCTTTCTGAGCCCAGGCAAGCTGCGATTCCAGGTCAGCTTGAGATGCGGGCACGCGTGGATCCATGGTCACGACAAAAGGCTGAGAATATTTTCGTCCGCCAACGTTTAATACCGCGGTGTAATGCCCTGGAATTGCCAGCGGGCCTTGAGGTTGGATGCGCGGAGTTTCCCCGGCGATGGCGTGATCCGCCAAGGTGTATTCCACGTAGTCCAGAAAATTTCCGTAATAACTGTAAGGAAGCGCGTCCGGATCAGAATAACGCAGGTCCCAAATGAAACGCGTTGGGCCCGGAGACTTCGGCAATACCGCAGGAGGCGCAAACCAATAATCCGGCACATTTGGCGGCAATGTAGGCATGGCCATTGCTGTACTTGAATAATGCCGCACTTGATTGCCTTTCGCGTCGAGAATGTCGAGCCAATAGTCCCCGGATGGCGCGTTCTTCAAATAATAATCAATGATCGCGCCATCGGGGGGATTCGGGCCGGCAGCGACTTCGCGCGGAGGAGGCGTATCCTGATAGACATCCCAGCGAGCTCGCACGGCGTTTGCCGGGCGGAAGAGCGTGGCATCGGCGTTGGCCGCGCCCGCATTTGCCTGACGGAGCGGCGTGATGTCATCAAGTATGTAGAGCGAGCGGCCATAGGTGGCCAACACCAAATCATCCCCGTGAACAACCAAATCGCGCATGGAGCTTACCGGCAGATTCAGTTGCAGCGATTGCCATTGATCGCCATTGTCCAACGAGACCCAAACGCTGGTGTCCGTGCCCGCGAAGAGCAAACCTCTTCTCTGCGTATCTTCGCGCACGAATCGCACGATTGAATCGGCGGGCAAACCCGATGTGATCTTCTGCCAATTTTCACCGCTGTCGGTCGTACGGAAAATGTAGGGAGCGGGGTCCGGCCCTGCGGCCACTGCGGCATACGCGGTATTTGCGTCAAAATGAGATGCGTCGATGATTTGAACGCTTCCCAAAGGCCCCGGCTGGTTTGTTGCGCGGGCTGGATACAATTTTTCCGGTGTTACATCCTTCCAATTCGCGCCCTCATCTTGTGTTAACTGGATTCGCCCGTTGGTCGCGCCCGACCAGATCACTCCAGCGCGGACGGTTGATACCGCGAGTGTATTGATTGCGCCGCCCCTTCCACCGCGTCCTCCCCCGCCGGTTGCAGCAGGCGGTGGTGCCCCTGGGGGTATGGGAGCACTGGTGAGATCCGGGCTGATTTCCTTCCAGCTCATTCCGCCATCGGTTGTTTTCAAAACGTATTGAGTGCCGAGATACAAGGTGTGCGGATCCTGCGGCGAATAAACCAGAGGCGCCATGCTGGCTTCGCGATATTTGGCGCTGCGAATGAACACCGTGGGAATCTGTCCGGTCACACGGTCAAAACGCACCACGCTGCCGTACCAGCTATTCGAGTAGATGTAATTTTGGTGCAGCGGGTCCACCGCAATGTAGGCGGCCTCAAATCCACCGATGGAAATCCGTTCCGCATCGCTGATTTCACCGAAGGAGCTGCGGCTGGGGATGCCAACGGTGCCGCTGTCTTGCTGTGATGCATACACCATATACGGATACTGGTTATCCGTAGTCAGATGATAGAGCTGACCGGTCGGCTGGTTGTACCAGGAACTCCAGGTCCTGCCGCCGTCTTCGCTGATAATTGCGCCCTGGTCCACGCCTTGAATCATGAACTGAGGATTCTCCGGATTCACCCAGATGGAATGGAAGTCGTCGCCGCTGGGCGCGCCATTGAATGCGTACCAATTTTTGCCGCCGTCGGTCGAGCGGTACATCGAAGTCTGACCGATAAAGACATCGTCGGGGTTCCGCGGGTTCACAAATACCTGGCCAAAGTAACCACTGCTCAAAATGCGTGGATCGGAAGTGGTCTTCGCCCAAGTGGCTCCGCCGTCATCGGAGCGAAAAAACCCCTGATCCACAATTGTGTACACGCGACGCCCGCCGGTGCCTGACGCCACCGCGATCCCTATGCGCCCCAAGTTTTTGTCGGGCAAACCCGTTTCATTCAAGGGTTGCCAGGTTTCGCCGGCATCTGTGGATTTGTAGATTTCCTGCACGGGGGCCGGCGGAGCGGCGCCCCGGCCGCCACCAGGTCCACCGCCCCTTCGCTGAAATGCGGCGAACAGAATGGCTGGTGCGTCGGGCGCAAAGCTCAAATCAATGACACCGCTTTGTTCGTCTCGGTACAAAACTTTCTTCCAGGTTGCTCCTCCGTCGGAGCTCTTGAAAACTCCGCGTTGATCCCCAGAGGTTCGGTCTCCCAACGCCGCCACGAAAACAATTTCCGGATTTGCAGGATCGATGCGTATGGTGGAAATAAAGCGGGACTTCTCGAGCCCGGTTTGTTTCCACGTTGCGCCCGCGTCGGTGGATTTCCACACGCCATTGCCCGGGGTTTGTTCCCCGGTGCCAACGTACACAATCTTGGCGTTCGTCTGCGCCACAGCCACGGCTCCAACGGAGGCCACGCGTGCATCATCGAAAACAGGTTTCCAAACTTGTCCACCGTCCCCAGTCTTCCAAAGGCCACCGCCCGGCGTTCCCGCAAAATAGTCGCCGGTGTTCCCCGGGACGCCGGTCACACAGGTCACGCGGCCCGCGCGAAACGGCCCGATCAGGCGCCATTTCAACTGTGAATACATTTCCTGTGGCACCTGTTGTGGGAACAGGGCGTCCGCAAGGCCAATCAATCCCGCGGCAACGGAAATAGCGGCCAAAGCAATTCGGAAAACAGGCTTCATCTTAAGATTCCTCCGCAAGCCCGCAAATCTTATCACTTCCCATCGCAAAATCTGCAGGGCACAAGATAACTATAAGAGCCCCGATTGGAACATCGCGCGTTCGTCGTGCGTGGATTCTTACTAGAGACGCTCATCGTGTCATGCGAGAATGGAACCCTATGGAATGGCTATACGTCAACTTATGCTTGGTGATGCGCGATATTGGCCAGGTCAGCGATCACCAGCCATCGCCCATGTATCCTAGTGCCCGCTGATGCATCAAAACAGAGGAGATAGTGTCTCCTTCGGAAGGAAGGCTGCCCGCCGGCAAAAGCCAGGGTATAGATTTTTGGCACCGCCGGTCTTGATCATAGTATGTGGATAGTACGGCTCGCACTCAATCGGCCATACACATTTATTGTGTTCGCGCTGGTCATAATATTGATCAGCCCGCTGGTGATTACGCGTACGCCCACTGACATTTTTCCTGAAATAAATATCCCCGTGGTCAGCATTGTTTGGAATTACCCGGGCCTTTCCGCGACGGACATGGAGCAACGCATCGTGTCAGGCTTCGGGCGCTCGCTCACCACCACGGTGGACAACATTGAGCATGTCGAATCGCAGACAGAAGAGGCCCGCTCGATTATCAAGGTTTATTTTCAGCCCTCTGCAAAGATAGCCACAGCCATTGCCCAAATCACGGCAATCTCAAACACCGCAATCCATAATATGCCGCTGGGCACATCTCCACCGCTGGTCATCACCTATTCCGCCTCAACCGTCCCTATCATGCAACTGGGTCTGAATGGCGAGGGCCTCTCGGAGCAGGAATTGAACGACCTGGCGGTGAACTTTGTGCGAAACCGGCTAGCGACCATCCCCGGCGCGGCTACCCCCTATCCATATGGCGGAAAGCAACGGCTGGTTGCAGTGAACGTGAATATTCCTGCGCTGCAAGCCAAAGGCCTTTCACCCGTGGACGTGATCAATGCCGTCAGCTCTCAGAACCTGGTCCTGCCCTCAGGCACAGTGAAGCTCGGCTCCTTGGAATATCCGGTAGAGATGAACGGCAGCACGGAAACGATTGCAGAGTTGAACGATTTGCCGGTCAAAACAGTGAATGGTGTGACGGTGTATCTGCGGGACGTGGCTTTCGTCAGTGACGGCTTTTCTCCGCAAACCAATATCGTGCGCATGGATGGCGAGCGCAGCGTTCTGCTGAGCGTGTTCAAAACGGGCGGTTCTTCCACGCTCGATATCGTTGCCCACCTGCACGACCTTGTGCCTCATATATTGTTGACGCTCCCGCCGGCACTGAGGATTAACCAGCTTTTTGATCAGTCCATCTTTGTGCGTGCCGCGGTGCAAGGAGTTGTTCGAGAGGCCCTGATCGCTGCCTGCCTGACAGCGTTAATGATTTTGCTCTTCCTCGGAAACTGGCGCAGCACGTTGATCATTGCCATATCCATTCCGCTTTCCATTCTCATTTCCATCTGCGTTCTCAGCGCCCTGGGAGAAACCATCAACATCATGACCCTTGGCGGATTGGCGCTGGCTGTGGGCATCCTGGTGGACGATGCGACAGTGGAAATCGAAAACATCAATCGCAACCTGGCCCAGGGCAAGGAAACAGTTCGCGCCATCTTGGACGGCGCTCAACAGATCGCAGTACCGGCGTTCGTGTCCACACTCTGCATCTGCATTGTTTTCGTGCCCATGTTTTTCCTGACCGGCGTGGCGAAATTTCTGTTCGTGCCGCTGGCGGAAGCGGTGGTCTTCGCCATGCTGGCCTCCTATCTGCTTTCGCGTACGCTGGTGCCGACCATGGCCATGTATTTGCTCCGGGGCCACCACGGGGAGGAGCACGCCACCGGGAACGACCCATTCTCCCGGATTCAGCGCGGATTTGTGAACGGATTTGAGCGCATGCGCCAAGGCTACCGCAAGGCGCTGCACACCTGCCTGGAGCACTCCTGGACTTTCGTAACACTGTTCATGATCCTCTGCTTCGCTTCGGCTCCTATCGCGATGGTATTGGGCCGGGATTTTTTCCCCAGCGTAGATGCGGGCCTTATCCGTCTGCACATGCGCGGCAGAGTGGGTGAACGAATCGAGGAGACGGCGCGCGAGTGCGACCGCGTAGACAACCTCATTCGCACGGTAATACCAAAAGACGAGCTGGGACATGTTCTGGACAACGTCGGCTTGCCCTACAGCAGCCTCAACATGTCCTATAGCAACTCCGGCACCATTGGCACCTCCGACGCGGAAATCCTGATATCTCTGAATCAGGATCACAAGAGGCCCACGGCTGATTACATTCGAGAGCTTCGCGGACGCCTAGCGGAATCGTTCCCGGGGACACAGTTCTTCTTCCAACCCGCCGATATTGTCAGTCAGATTCTGAACTTTGGAGTGCCGGCGCCAATCGACGTTGAGGTGACTGGCCACGACATTCAGCAAAACTATAAATTGGCGCAGCAAATCTCCAATCGCATGGAGTACATCCCCGGGGCAGCGGACGTCCACGTCCATCAGCTGTTTGAGCAGCCCACGCTGCATTTGGATGTCAACCGGACGAAAGCGCAATCCGTGGGACTGAATCAGAACGATGTGGCCCAAAGCCTGTTGCTGACGTTGAGCTCCAGTTTTCAGACCTCCCCTTCATTTTGGGCCAATCCGCAAAACGGCATAAATTACACAGTTGCCGTTCAGGTCCCTCAATACAATATCGAAACCCTGCAGGCGATGCAGAACATTCCAGTTGCTTCGCCAACCACCAATTCGCTGCAGATCCTGGGAAACCTGGCCGATTTCCATCTGACGGCCAAGCCGGCAGAATACTCCGACTATGATTCGCAACCGGAGATTAACATCTACGCCTCGGTCCAGGGACGGGACCTCGGCGGGGTGGCTACCGACGTCCGCAAAGTAATGCAGGAATTTCAGCCCAGGCTTCCGCGAGGCACGGAAATGACCCTGCGCGGCCAGGTTCAAACCATGACCAGTTCATTCGCGGGGCTGGCCGCCGGGGTCCTGGTTGCCATAGTTCTTGTGTACCTTCTTATCGTGGTGAACTTTCAATCTTGGCTCGACCCGTTCATCATCATTACGGCTTTGCCTGCTGCGCTGGCGGGCATTTTGTGGATGCTCTTTCTAACGAAAACAACGCTCAGCGTGCCTTCGTTGACCGGCACAATCATGTGTATGGGTGTGGCCACCGCAAACAGCATCTTGATGGTATCTTTCTCACGCGAGCGCCTGCATGAAGGGTTCAATTCCGCGGAGGCCGCGCTGGAAGCTGGATACATTCGTATTCGCCCGGTGCTGATGACCGCCCTGGCGATGATGATTGGCATGGTTCCCATGGCCTTTGGAATGGGAGAGGGCGGCGAGCAGAACGCACCCCTCGGACGGGCCGTGATTGGCGGTCTGTTGTTTGCGACCTTTGCCACTTTGTTTTTCGTTCCGTGCGTGTTCAAGATCGTTCATAAGAACTTCGAACCCAAGGTTGCAGCGGGAGCGGCGCACACGTAAGGACGATCCCAGGAGAGAATTCGGAATGACTGCATCAGCCAGCGACAGCCAGCAAACGCCCGCTTCGAGCGGTACTCCACGCCGCCACGGCAGGATGATTCTGCTTTGGCTCGTACCCTTTGTGATTTTCGCGGCGCTGGCCGTTTACAGCCTTTCGGAAAGAAGGACGGCGAGCCGCGTGCTGGCCGAGCAAACCAATGAAATGGCGGTGCCCTTCGTCGCGGTGCTTCATGCCACTCCGGTCAATGCTGATTCCGGCTTG
Source organism: Candidatus Acidiferrales bacterium (assembly GCA_035308165.1). GTDB lineage: Bacteria > Acidobacteriota > Terriglobia > Acidiferrales > UBA7541 > DASTCZ01. The sequence goes on from DATGHC010000063.1 coordinate 9,280, forward strand.
GTGCTTCCGGGGGCTTTGCAGGCTAATGTCGAATCACCGATCTATGCGCGTACAGATGGTTATCTCAAGATTTGGTACAAGGACATCGGCAGCCACGTAAAGCAGGGGGATTTGCTTGCGGAAATTGATACGCCCGAAATTGATCAGCAGCTTTCCCAGGCCCGGGCGGACCTGGGCACGGCTCAGGCCAATCTTAGTCTTTCCGGCATCACCGCAGCCCGGTATCAGGATTTGATCAAGACCGACTCCGTTTCCAAGCAGGAAGTGGATAATGCCGCCGGAGACTTAAGCGCGAAGAAAGCAATCGTCCAATCGGCCGAGGCCAACGTAAAGCGGCTGGAGGATTTGGAATCCTTCAAACGCGTTTATGCTCCATTTTCCGGGGTCATTACCAAGCGCAATGTGGACCCGGGCACGCTCATTAATGCGGGCAACGGCGGCACGGCGAAGGAAATGTTTGACCTGGCGCAGATCGATCCCTTGCGCGTTTTCGTAGCTGTGCCGCAAACTTATTCCACTTCCATCCATGTCGGCCAGCGCGCCTGTCTGGAGCTTGAGGAAATGCCCGGGAGGAAATTCTGCGGCGCCGTGGCGCGAACAGCGGATGCCATCGATCCCGGCACGCGCACTTTGAACACTGAAGTGGATGTGCCCAATTCCAGCGGCACTCTCCTTCCGGGCGCATATGCCGAAGTGCATTTCGACGTGAAGGTAGCCGGAAATTTGCTCTCCCTTCCTGTGACCGCGCTCCTGTTCCGGCCAGAGGGCGTAATGGCCGCGGTCGTAAACTCCGATTCCAAGATTGAACTCAAACGCGTATTTATCGGGCGAGACTATGGCAGCACAGTGGAAGTGTTGCAGGGGCTTTCCGCTACCGATGAAATTGTTAATAACCCGCCGGACTCCATGGAATCCGGGCAACAGGTGCGCGTGAAGGCAAAGACGGCCCAATCGAATCAGCCATGAGAGTTCGCGGTCCCAAGTCGCCGCGGGCAGCCGCGCTGCTCGCCTTGTGCTCTGTTGGATTATTCCTGACGGGATGCTCTGTCGGACCCAACTATCACCGTGTGAACACTCCTTCTCCCCCCTCCTGGAAGGCCGAAGGCCCGTGGCGGCCGGGCGATCCACGCGATCAAATCCCTAAGGGCGAGTGGTGGAAGGTTTTCGGCGACACCGATCTCGATGCGCTTGAATCACAAGCTATGGGAGCAAATCCCAGTCTTCAGGGCGGTGTAGCGCGGCTCGATCAAGCCAGAGCCCTGGCCCGGCTTTCCGTTGCCGGACTCTATCCTCAGGCCAGCGTTGGTTTTTCGGCGCAACGCTCGCGTGAATCGGGCAATCGCCCCTTTGTACCACCCCCGGGAACGGGCGCAATCACTGCGAATAACTTGCAGCTTCCCTTCTCGGTGAGTTATGAAGTGGATTTGTACGGGCGGGTCCGCCGCAATATCGAATCCGCGAATGCCGCTTATCAAGCTTCGGCCGCTGATCTTGAAAACTTGAGGCTGCTCATCTCCTCCGAAGTTGCCGCGGATTATTTCACGCTGCGCCAGCTGGACTCCCAGCTCGGCATTCTGGATCGCACTGTCGCGACATTCGAAAAGGGATTGCAACTCGTGAACGACCGTTTTAAGGGCGGCGTGGCGTCCGGTCTCGATGTGGCGCAAGAGCAGACGCTGCTGGACGCAACACGCACGCAATCAATCCTGTTGCACCAGCAGCGGGTACAATTCGAAGACGCGTTAGGAGCGCTTACAGGTCAGCCCGCCCCAGCTTTCCAGGTTGCGGTCAAGCCGATGCCCTCCAGCCTTCCCGTGGTACCCGTAGGGGTGCCCTCCGACCTATTAGAGCGCCGCCCGGACGTCGCGGAGGCGGAACGCCAGATGGCGAGCGCCAATGCTCAAATCGGCGTCGCTCAAACGGCCTACTATCCCGGCCTCACACTTTCGGCAGGCGGCGGGTTGCAGAGCACCAGCCTCGGCAATCTTGCCACTCTACCCAGCGCATTCTGGTCCGTGGGCGCCGCTTTATCTGAAGCTGTGCTGACCGGCGGGGCGCGCCGAGCACAGGTGGAATTTGCGCGGGCCGGCTATGCGGGTACGGTCGCAAATTACCGCGGCGCGGTGCTCACAGCTTTTCAAGAAGTTGAAGATAATCTCGCCGGACTGACTGTTCTCGACGAAGCCTCCCATGCTCAGGCGCAGGCGGTTGCCGATGCGCGCAAAGCACTGGACATCGCTACAAACCGGTACAAGGGCGGACTGGTGAGCTACCTGGATGTGGTTACCGCGCAGCAGAATCTGCTCTCCAACGAACAGCTTGCCTCGCAAATAGAAGGTCAGCGCCTAGTTAGCTCAGTTCTCCTGGTGAAAGCATTGGGTGGCGGATGGGACGCGGCAAGCCTGGCCTCTTTCCAGATAAAACCCGCTGTGAAACAAGCGTTGCAGCCGTAATAAACCCGTGACAAAACTCGTCCCCACACGTCATATATCTTAGTATCGATAACAATTCACTGTTCAGGGGACGGTCAATCCATGGGAACTCTCCGGCAAGACTTGCGCTTTGCGCTCCGCGCACTGGGAAAGACTCCAGGATTTTCGGCCATTGCGATCTTGACGCTGGCGCTGGGCATAGGCGCGAACACCGCGCTTTTCAGCGTTGTCAATGCAGTGATGCTCCGCACCTTGCCGGTCCGCGACCCGCAACAGCTCGTCGTGGTTACCGATCCCGAATCACAGGGAATGTGGAACGGCACCAGCAGCGGCGAACGCGGCATGATCACCTACCACGAATTTGAGGGCATGCGCGACCAGAACACCGTTTTCTCAAATGTGATGACCTTTGCCAGTCAGATTTATGCAACTCCGGTCTCCTTCGGCCAGGTGGACGACGGCACTCCGGCGAATGTCAGCATGGTGAGTGGCGCGTATTTTTCAACGCTTGGAGTGGATGCGGAAATCGGACGCACGTTCGGAACGGAAGTGGATCAGGGACGTAACGCGCATCCCATCGCGGTCATCAGCAACGCATTTTGGGAGCGCCGCATGCAGCGCGATCCAAATGTGATTGGACGCAAAATTCATATCCGCCAAACCGTTTTCGACATCATCGGTGTGGCTCCTCCTGATTTCGCCGGCGTGATGGTTGGCGAATCTCCGGATGTCTGGATACCGCTCATGATGCAGGACGTGATCTTCCCTGGGAACGATCTGCTGGTCCAAAAGCCCGGGTCCATCACCAAAAATATGTTTCTGCACTTTGTCGGCAGAGTGAAGCCCGGCGGAAATATCGCGCAAGCCAACACCGCGATCAATGTGACCTTCAAGCAGGTGCTGGAGGCGGAGGCAGCTTCCATCCCGGACGAAAAAGAGCGGAAGGAAGTAACCGATTCGTTTCTCGTTACGCACGACGCCCGACGCGGACTCTCCGTGGTCCGCGGACAATACGCCCAGCCGCTGAAAGTGCTTATGGGGCTGGTGGGACTTCTTCTCCTTCTGGCCTGCGCCAACGTCGCCAATCTTCTTCTCGCGCGTGCGGCCGGGCGGCAACGTGAACTCTCCGTGCGAGTAGCCATGGGAGCAGGCCGCGGCCGGCTGGTTCGCCAGTTGCTGACCGAGAGCGTTTTGCTTGCCGCTCTTGGCGCAGCCGCTGGAATCCTGATCGCTCAATGGGGAGCGAACCTGCTGCTTCGGATGGTTTCCAGCGGCCCCACAACGATTCCATTGGATGTACATCTGGATGTCACCGTCCTCGCTTTCACAATCGGAGTGACACTGCTCACCGGGATTTTATTCGGGTTGGCTCCGGCGTTGCGCGCTACGCGCGTCGACCTGAACAACATACTTCGCGGGTCCTCGCGGAGCATTTCAGGCGGACATGGCTCGAGCCGTTTTCCGCTGGGCAAAATACTGGTGGGAGTGCAGGTGGCAATATCTCTTCTCCTTCTGGTGTCCGCCGGGCTTTTCGTGCGCAGCCTGCAGAATCTCACCTCTATCCCTCTGGGCGTTGATGCGGGGCATCTGCTGATGTTCCGCATGATCCCGACGGTGAATGGCTATAAAGGCCCCGCGACTCAGCCACTGTTTCAACAGCTCCTCGCAAAGTTCTCCGCCATCCCTGGAGTCAGTGGCGCCACGCTTTCAGAGAATGGCCTGTTTTTCGGTACGGATTCCGGCGATCAAATTTCCATCGTCGGTTACACACCCAAATCGGGTCAGGTCATGGACGCGTCCTGGGATGAAATTGGTCCAAATTACTTCTCTACCGTAGGTATTCCCGTTCTAATGGGCCGCGACGTGCAGCTGCAGGACGCCAGCGGCGCCAGGGTTTGCTGGGTCAATCAAACCATGGCGCGATATTACTTCGGCGCGGACAACCCCATTGGCAGGCATATTGTGGATGAATACCCGGAAACACATTTTGAATTTGAAATCGTGGGCGTGGTGGCTGACGCCAAGTCCAACCGCCTGCGTGGTGAGACCGATCGCCGATTTTACGTGCCCTTCTTCAACCCCATAAACCTTGCTACTCGCGCTGTTTTTGAAATCCACTATGGGGGAGATAGCGGCGCCATCGCCACCGCCCTGCGCAAGACCGTTCATGATACGGATGCGGCACTCGATCCGTTGGCAATTCAAACGATACCGGAGCGGATTGATCGCGGCCTGGTCCGAGACCGGCTGACCGCGCGGCTTTCCAGCTTCTTCGGTTCGTTGGCTTTGCTGCTCGCGTGCATCGGGCTTTATGGCGTGCTTTCCTACACCGTTTCCCAGCGTACCAGCGAGTTGGGCATCCGCATGGCGCTGGGTGCGCAGCGTGGAAGCGTTATTTGGATGATATTGCGGGAAGCTCTGACGGTGACCGTTTTGGGCGCGGTTGCGGGGCTGGCGATTTCCATAGCGGCAGCGCGAGTGCTCGCCAGCTTGCTTTTCGGGCTGTCGGCGCGCGATCCGTTTACACTTGCCGTGGCAGCAGTTGTCTTGCTGGCGGTCGCCACGCTGGCCGCGTCATTTCCGGCTTGGCGAGCGTCGCGCACAGACCCGATGACCGCCCTGCGTTACGAATGAATCGCGGACGCCGCTGCCGCGCGGCGCAAGCTCACGCAACCGGTGGCACAAATTTCCGCGTACCCTGGAATATTCCCCTGGTGCTTATTTCTTCCAGCACCAATTTCGCGGCTGCCTCATCGCATAAGATGGTCCGCTCGCCCTCCGGTACGGTAACCAGCTGAGCGGGCAGCGGCGGATCGGCCGTCCCCGCCAATACCGCATAAAGTGCTTCCGCCTTGTCCGCGCCGCTGACCATGAACAACACGCGGTGCGCCGCGTTCAACACAGGCAACGTCAGAGTCATCCGCTTGCTGCTGATTTTCGGCACCAGCGGAGTACTCACCCACCGTGAAGTTTCACGAATTCCGCGCTGCCCCGGAAAAATTGACGCGGTGTGCCCCTCCGGCCCCAATCCCAACAGGATGAGATGGAAGCGCGGGAACCCGCGCCCGTCCAATGAAAGCAGTTGGCGAAGATTTGCTTCATAGTCCTGCGCCGCCCTTCCGATATTGGGGCGCTCGGCCTCCATGCGATGAACATTTCCGCCGGGAATGGGTACGCGGATCAGCAATTCGCGGCGCGCCAGTCCGTAATTACTTTCGTTGCTTTCGGGCGGTACCGGGCGCTCGTCGCCCCAGAACATTTCCACTCGGCCCCAATCCACCTGTGACCGGAATTCGACAGAAGCCAGCGCCTGATAAAATAGTTTCGGCGTGTGCCCTCCGCTCAATGCTACGCAAAACCGCGAATCCTGGGAAATGGCCTGCCAGGCCCATTCCACAAACATACGCGCGGCCGCGCGGGCAATGGCCTCTGCGTCGGGAACGGCCAACACTCCCGGCAGAATCAGCCGGGGCGCCCCTGGCCCGACCCCTCCCGGGATCACGGGCTTGTCACCGGTCGTCAATGTGCGCCTCCGCAGGAGCTATCATACCGGTTCACGCCGCAGGAAATTCAATTCCCAGTTTGCGCAAATCGGCCTCAAGTTGCGTTGCATTTTCGAAGCGTATGGTGTTCATTCCCAATTGCCGCGCCGGCTCCACGTTCGGTTCGCGATCATCCACGAAAAGGCACTCTTCCGGCCGGCGTTGGGTTACGTTTAGCGCCATCTGATAAATCGGGAGATTTGGTTTGCGCGCACCAACATAGCATGAGCTGAAAAACGCCGTAAACGTCCGTCGCAGGTTGAAATGTTTCACGCGATAATCATTCAGCTCGGCGCCCTCATTGTTAAGCGCCGCCATCAAATAGCGGCCCGTCGCTGCGACCCGGTCGGCGACGGCGCGCGATTCCGGCAACTCCCGGGACACCGAATACATGAATTCCGTAAATTCCTGGGGTGAAAACGGACGCTTCACGTAGAAAATGGTGTGCTCTAAATATTGATTGAGAGTGGATTTGCCGGCCTCGTATCCCGGGAAGGCCATCTCATGGCGAGCTTCAAATTCCGCCGCGTCCAGAGCGAATTTCGCCACTGCCGCGCGCCGGGCAACCGAGTCCCATCCATTGGTGAGGAGCACGCCGCCAACATCCAAGAAAATCGTGTTTATCCCGGTCACAGGCATGTCCGCAGCAACGGGAGGAGGAATGAGCCGCTATCGAATGTCGCTCGCAAAATCAAACCTCATTGGGCGAATATCGCGCTCGCCGGACCTACCTTTTTCGCAGAATTGTCCGCCCTGCGCAAGCCACACTTCCGCGTCCATTCTTTCGGTCCAGACCAACGAGGCCCTGGTGCGCAACATTCTGGAGAAATGGGATTTATTCGATTCGCAGTGCGCCAGGTGAGACAGGATGACGAGTCTCCTACTAGCATCCCGACTGATTAATCGACACCCGGCTCACCCTCATAACCGTTTGGAAAAAATGTACGGGGACCATTTACATTTACTTTGCTGTCCGCTAACCTGATTTTGCCCGCCGTTTACAACCTTGACCCATGATTCATACACGTCATCTTTTACAAGGAGCTGATCGATTATGCCTTCTAAGCCTCGTCTGAAGAAATCCTCGCACGCGCCCCACCATCCCGTTCGAGTCGTTCCATTACACCGCCCCGGAATCGCAGCCGCGGTAGCCGCTGCCGCGCCCCAGCTCACGTATCGCAATGGCCCGCTCCTGACTGGAGTCCAAGTTTTCACCGTCTTTTGGGGCTCAGCCTGGCAGCAAGCTCCAAACAGTGACCTCAGCAACCAGATCAATCAATACTTCGACTTCATTCTCACCAGCCAGCTCATGGATCAATTGGGCGAATACAGCGTTTCAGGGCAGACCATCGGTCACGGCTCGCGCATTGGCACTACAGTTCTGACGTCACCGGATCCTGCCGCGTCCGTTCAGGATAGTGACATCCAACAAATGATCCAGCAGCAGATTGCCGCTGGAACCTTGCCGGCGACCAACAGCAATACACTCTATTTTGTCTTTCTGCCCAATGGCGTGCAGGTCGTGCAGGGAGGCGCCGCCTCATGCCAGGATTTCTGCGGCTATCACGACACTTTCGGCAACAACGTCTTCTACGCCGTAATGCCTTATCCGGGTTGTCACGGATGCACGGGCGGCCTTGCCGTGTTCGATGCGCTCACCTCCACCACATCACACGAATTGTGTGAGGCCATTACTGATCCGATTCCGGGGCAGGGCTGGTACGACGACAACAATGGTGAGATCGGCGATATTTGCGCCTGGAAAACGCGTGTGCTTGGCGGGTTCACCATCCAACTCGAATGGTCTAACCAAGCCGGCTCCTGCATTTAGAAACGAACGCCCGTTCGGCCCCTGCTAACTCGCCGGCGTCTGCTGCCTGCGGAAGCTGGGGCCGTGAGCTGCGCTCCACGCAATTTGTGCGGGATTGCCGGCCGCTGGTTCGCTACACTTGTCCCCTTGGAGGACAAGTAGGCCGTGCTCAATCGCCGCGATTTTTGTGCGAGGCTCCTCGCGCTTCCCGCAATCACTTCAAATCTAGATCTTGTCCTTCGTTCGGCATCGCCGGAAATTGAAACCACTGAAGGCGGATTTCCGGTTGGAGATTTCACGCCCTTCGGTTATCTGGACAATCCGTTCCACTCCTGGAACCTGCATCGTAGCGGAATACTGAGGTCCTGCCCCGGAATCGGCTTCGGCTTTTATTTTCCGGCGGGCCCGGGGGGCTATTTCGATTACGCGAAGAACGGAATTTATGAGGCTCATCTCCGGTTGGGATTTCTTGTCGGGGGACGCAGGTTCTGGATGCCGGAGGATTTTCGGGCGGGCCAACTGAATTCGCCGTATCACAGCAAGAACATTTTCACCTATGCGTTTGCCGAGGAATCCACACAGGTAGAGTGCACTTTTCATCAGGTGGGTGAGGACGCACTGGCGGCAAGAATCGCCGTGAAAGGCGCCAAGCCGCAATCGGTGCGGGTGCTGGCCGTGCTGGAATCCAGTTTGGGCGGAGCCGCGTGGTGGGGACGCGACGGCCTGGCTGGAGAGTACGACTCGGCTGGCGACGCGCTTCGGATACGCTCGTTCGCTGCGGGAAAAGTCTTCACCATCTTGGGTGATTCCTCGACGGAACGGCATTTCCTGGGAGAAACAGACGCGGACTTGCGCGCATGGTTCAACTCGGGTCCAAACGTCGAAAAAGGGATCACCTATTTCCCGAAACCGCTGTGGGGAGCGCTGCAATTCGAGCTTGACGTCATCCCGGGGGAAAAAGCAGAGCGGACACTGATACTCGCGCGCGCCGAAAATGCGGAGGTCTCAACCGCCCAAGCGCGCGCAGCTGTTGCTAAGGCACACGAAGAGTATTCGGCAAAATTTGCCGAGGACACCGCATTCTGGAAGACCGCGCCGGTGTTGGAGGGCGACTGGCCTGCCCATTGGAAGCACGGCTGGGTCTACGATTTCGAGACGTTGCGAATGATCGTGCGGCGCCCGGTGGGCAATTTCAAACACCCCTGGGACGCGATGCAAATCCAAGCGCCCCGGACGGTTCTGGCGGAAACTTCCATTGATATGTTGGCGTTGAGCTATGCGGATCCAGCGACTGCCCAGGCGGTATTTCTCGGATTATTTTTGAACGCGGCATCGGACAATGTGCCCTGTGCGCGTGAGAACGGCGAAATGAACATGGTGGCGGTGGATGGCTCCGAATGTGGCACCTCGATTTCCTGGTGCTATCCGTTCTTTTGCGCACGAAGCATCTGGTCCCGGACTCGCGACAATCAGTGGCTGGCGGCTGTTTATCCCCATCTCGTTCGTTTGCTGCGCTGGACTCTTAAGAACAGGGCGGACTCCGAACAGTTTGTTACCGGCAAATGCAGTTGGGAGACGGGGATGGATGCGGCAACAAGATTTCTGATCCAGCAGCCCACCGGCGGAGAGCTGATTGAATTCCTTCGTATCGTCGAACTGCAGTCCGCGACAGCCCAGGCAGCCAAAATTCTTGGACAGTTTGCGGAAGTTTTGGGTGAAAGGACTTCGGTCGCGGAGTGGGAGAAGACTTACCAGGTCTATGCCGCCAAGACCCAAACTCTCTGGAAGGACGACTGGTTCTACGATTTCGATACGCGCAACGGAAAACTCGTCACCACGGTCAGCAAAGATGTCGGCCAGGTCGCGCCTGTTTTTTGCGGGATCGCAACGAACGAGCAGATCGGCAAGATGCGTCCCACTCTCAGGAAGTTCTTTGCGGAGTCCGCGACCACGCATCTGGCCCCCGCCGATGACTGGCAAGATGAATTGCATTGGTCGTCGCTGGTGCTGCCGTATCTGGAATCACTCCGGGTTGCCGGTGAATTGGAGCTTCTCTCGCAAGTGGTGCACGCAATTGCCGAGCGCGTTTATACCAGCACGGACCGTCGTTCACTAGTCAGCGATTCCAGCGGCGATGCCAGGGCAGGAGGCGGTACCAAGCAAAAATTGGGATGGCCCGGGGTAAGTTGTGAAATTTGGGGAGCGGAAGGCGCGTACGGCGGTGAAGGCTACGGCTGGGGCGCAGTGCTCCCCGCCCACATCATTCGCAACTTGATCGGATTCCGCGACCCCGAGTCACCCGATGAGCTGCGCCTCACGCCCAATTTACCGGAAGTCCTGATGGTCGCGGACAAAATGTATCGTGTGCGGAATCTGCAATTCTCAGGGGAGTCCATGGATCTTGGGATTCAGGTGCTCGATTCGCGGCGGGTAAGGATCCAAGGCAAATGTGCGGGATCGCTGCGAATCAAATCGGTGATGGATGCGTCAGGCATGAGCCCCGTACTTCATGGGACGGGGTCAGCGTGGCAATTTGAAGGCCTCAATCGCGCTGATTACTTGGTTCGCGTGACGAGAGTATCCGCGCGTTAACGCGTGTTTCTTGCATCGGCAACAACGTCCCGCACCGCATCTACAATCGCATCGGGACGCTCCCGTGGGATGTTGTGGCCGCTGCCTTGAACGATGATGCGGGTCCCGCGTGTGGAGAGGCGCGTCAGGCGCATCTGCAGATCATCGATCCAGATCCGCTGAAATTTGCGATTATCTTCTTCGCTCAGACCATTTGCGAGGATTGCGTCGGGCTCTCCTCCTGCGGTCAGGACCACCAGCGGCTTTTCTCCAAGGTTGCCCGCTGCCCGCGCTTGCTCCGCACTGATCTGGATTTCCTCCAGTTCGCTTGCCCTGGCTTTAAGATATTTTGATTGAAGGTAGAGGTAGTCGCCGGGATAAATGCCCTGTGCCCGCAACTGAAGGCGAGCCAGTCCGGTGTCTACGTACAGAGGAGCCCACATCGCCTGGCTCTTGAAATGTTTAAGCAGCGCGAGCGATATGGAATCCCAGGCTTTTGGCAGCAACTGATATTGGTCTTCCTGCGGAGAGTCCACCAGGACCATTCCCGTTACTCGATCGGGATATTGCCCATTGAAAACGCGAACGTCGTAGCCGCCGAATGAGTGGCCCACTATTACGAAGGGCGGTATTTCGCCGGCATTCTGGAGAAGCACATGAAGCTCATTTGCTATCCGCGCGCTGGTGCGCGGCATCGGGCCTGGGTCACTGCTTCCATATCCCGCGCGGTCGTACGAACAAACACGGGAGAATTTCGAAATTCCCTTCTGGACTTGGTCCCATTCGATGGATATGTCCCCGAGTCCGGACTCGAGGACAACGGTTGGGCTTCCTGACCCGGTGCAATTGATTTGGAGGCGAATGCCGCCGGCATCAACCAGGCGGCCGGGTTCGGGAAATGCGCGCGCATCCGAACGCGTCTCAACCGACTGGTAAATCGCCCCCACAACCGAGAGCAAAACTAGCAGCCCAAAGAGCGCCAAAACGCCGCGATACAACCAGCGAATCACTCTCGCTCCCTTCTGCCCAGAGCTTCCCCAAAGTGAATCGCCTCAGGAGTCATGCCTCCTGAGGCGATTTTTCCTTTGCGGTTTAGACCGAAATTACGGCCGCGAGCTCATGGTCCGGGAGGGATCCAGCTTCCCATCGGAATCTTTCGTCAGCGCCACAAACGTCGGGTCGCTGCGAATCGAAAGGAAAACCGCATCCACTCGCGCTTCCATCATTTCTTTGCTGCGCACAGCCTGATAGCGTTCGTACTCGAAGAAGTGCCTCTTCAGCAGCGCCAGTGCCTTGCCCTTTTGACCTGTTTGCGCGTACACGGCCGCAAGATTGTAGGAAGCGGGAAGAAGATTTTCATTCGCCTTGGCAATCTTCAGCGCCTCTTCACCGTGTCCCGTGCCCGCCATGAACGCCGCGGCGAACACCAGGTTGTAGGGATCCTGCGGATCAAGAGCCAGGGCCTTCTGCAAATAGAAGTCCGCCTTCTTCTGATTTCCTTCGGAATTCCAATACACGGACAAATTTCGATAAGCCAGCGCGGTCGGGTAGGTCTCCACCGAGGTTTCCATCAACCCCAACCCCTTGGCGAAATCGCCTTCATGAATGGTCATTTTGCCCAGGCCATGCTGCGCCACGGCTATCGAAAGCGGGTCGGCGGGCATGGCCAAAATTTGCTCAAACACCGCGCGCGCCTTCACCCAGTCCCCAATTTCGTGCCGATAAAGTTCGCCTAGATATCGAAGAGGAGTGGCGTCCGCCGGATCCATCTTGCTCGCCTCGATATAAATCTTTTCGGCTTCCAGGTAATTCGAGTCGAGCTCTGCCTTATATCCGCGCCACATCGTATGTTCAATCTGCTTGCTTCTGGCATGGTCGAAAATCGGCCCATCGGCCACTTCGGCGACATCCTTCACACCCAGCTTCTTTAATTCTTTTGCCGCATCCTTGGCCTTGCCCGGGAACAGGCACTTCTGGTCCAGCACCGCCTTGTAAATTGTGATTGCGCCGTCGTTATCGCCCGACTTCGCCTTGTCCTTGGCATCCTTCATTTGTTCATTGACCGCCGTTTCGCGCTTTTTCATTTCGCTCTCAACGGCCTTTTCCACTTGATCCACTTTCAGAAATCCGTCTTTATTCTCAACTTTGACGATAGCAGTGCCGTCAGGGGTCGCCAGCACCGCGACGGGGAGCTTGGTGTCCACCGCCAATTTCGCCCCCACAACCGATTGGGTTGACGCCACCTCCATAGCCACGCATTGCTGGGCATAGAGCGCCAGCGTGCGCGAAACCCTCAAGCTTGATTTCTTCAGCTCATCATTGGAGGAGGGAAACCACACCAGCATCAATCCAGTCCCCGTCAGAGGCTCCTGGTCGCCGCGGACCTTCCACGGCACGTTGTATACCTGGTCCGGTGCCGTGCCGCCGCCTCCGCTAGGTCCGGCGCTGGCCATTCCGCCCCCACCGCCTCCACCGCCCCCGCCGCATGTCGCCCAATCCGGTGGCGCTGAAATCAGCAGTAGGGTAATAACCAGCAAAGCGAGGAGTCGTGCCAGTGGCGTTTTCATGAAAGTCATTGTAGATGTATGCGAAGTACTCAAGCAAGTCACCCCGATTGCGCCGTGCGCAATGTAACTCCCCTGCCCCGGTCGGCGAATTCTCCAATATGATTCTTGCTTGCCCTCTTTGGTTGTTTGCAATTCCGCGGTGAGTCGGCCACATCGGGATGGTTCGCATCGCGCTAGGAATTCCGCTCTCAATGCAGTATCGTAATGACTGGCGCCGGCACGTTAGCCGGCGGAGGTTCTCGAATGGCGAATGATTCCTGCGGGCACGGCGCATCGGCGCCCCAGCCCACCGCACCCAAACCGGGCGCGCATATGGTGAAGTGCGTGAAATTCGGCAAGGAAATGGAAGGTCTCGACCGCGTACCCTGGAAGGGCGATCTGGGCAAGCGCGTTTACGAAAACGTCTCCAAAGAGGCCTGGAAACTTTGGATCGAACATTCCAAAATGCTCATGAATGAATATCGCCTGAATCCGCTTGACCCGCAGTCCCAGCGCGTGATGGAAGAACAGATGGAGCAATTTTTCTTTGGGGAAGGCGCGAAGCTTCCGGAAGGTTATGTTGCTCCCAAGGCAAAAGGCTAGCTGAATTCCGATTCAGAATGGATCCTTCTGCTTGGTCCAAAGAATCCCTTTTTTGTTCCTTAGCCGAAGCCCCTCACCGTCCGGCCCGTCGTAGAAAAAAGAAAGCATGGCGTCGGCTCCGTCCACCTGATAATGAAGCATGTATAGAGTCTTTCCGTCTTCCGAGGTGGTCTCGACCAACTTCATGAAGCCGGTCTGCGAAATCGTGGCTGCGCCAGTCCCAAAACTGATAGTAGCGGGTGAAAACTCAATAAATCTGTCGCCGTAAACCGAGTCGGTGGTTCTCCAGACTCCCACCAAATCCTGCGGGATATAGCGGGGGGGCGGCTCCCCATACACGTACATGAGGGTGATCACCGCGAGTGTCCCCGCGATCATCAAAATGATCCACTTTCTGTTCTTCTTCTTATCCTTCTTCTTTTTCGCCATCGATCTCTGTCTACTCCGGCAGGATTCTCACAATTCCGGATACAAGGCCTGAATCAAACTTTACCCGCGTGGCCACGTTCCTTTTCGCGCTGCATTCCCACCAATCATGATTAGTATGACGAAGCGGGACCTACATAACTGCCATTAGCTCCTCGAAGGATGTCATCGCGTCCGGTCCCGGACATAATCGCCGCCGAGGTCTGGCCGTCCGGACCCATGCTATAGAGGTCGTAGTCTGTATTGACGGGAACCAGGAATTGATCCTGCCGTAACGCGCCGTTCCCAGTATGTGTTGATTGATTGTAATACTGGTAGGGATTGCCCCACGGATCCAGCATTGCTCCACGGCCCACATCCGCCAGCGTATTTGGCCAGCTTCCGTTCGTGATCTGATATTCCGTGACGTCTATTTCAATCGCATTGATATCACCAACCGCGCGCCCGACTCTGGCCTGCTGAATTGCCGCGAGCAGGTTGGGCGTCGCGAGTGCCGCAACCAACATGATAATCCCGAGGACGATGAGCAATTCCACCAGCGTGAATCCGCGGTTGCCTTTTTCAATCTGGGAGAGCTTACCCGTACCATGATGGAGGTCAGTCAAATTGCCACGCATCCCAAGATTGGCTTCTTGAGAGTTGCTCTGAGCGCACTTTGCTGGCCGACCGATAGGGCTTTCCACGAGGTTTTGCATAGTTTTTTCTCTAAGCCGTGTAACTGATTGTGGCCCGCGTATGCCTCCGCCATGCACCGTAATGGGGCGACCCTACACTCGATTGAGCTAATCCTGCTAAACGCCCAATTCCTATGGCTTCTTCAAGACCCACTACCCACAACCTGTGCAATTTTGACCCGCCATTCGTTCTAGGGCAATAGTACGCTTAATACCTGATACGAATCGGATACCGCCGATTGGACAGATCTTCCCAGAAAGGTTTGTAATCCCACTCTTCTGCCTGATACCCCCAGCCCTTCACCGGCATGAGTCGGGGTGGCAACCCAGCCAGTGCCAAAGCGCCTGTAGGACAAGCGATCATCCTTGTCGCCACAAATCGTGGACGTTTTCCCTCCCCGCCGTTGCCCCTTGGCTAATTCTCGCCGCCTGAGCTGAAGCGTTTGAAACGGTATAATGCGGGCGATGCCGAAGATGGGAAAGATCGCAGCATTGCTGGCAATTTGCCTGACAATGGGCCCTTCTTACTCTCTCCCGCAACAGTCCCCGAATCGCGACTTCCGTGTCGCAATCTCCGTCAGCCCTTTCACGGAAGAAGTGTTCCACGGGGGAATCACCTTCACTGACGCCCTGATTACAGCCACCAATCCAGTCGAATTACAGAAACTTTTTGTCAGCCATGGCGCGAATGAAGTCTATGCCCGCATTGGCACGCGGCAGGTCTATCAGAAAGGCGCCGGCGACCACAGCATGGACCGTGGTCTCGACCGCGCGCGCATGGCCAAGTCGCTTGGACTGCCATTCAATCCGGAATTGGGGTTGTTCAATATTTACGGCGACGTGCGCTGCCAGCCCGCGCCGGATTTCACTGACTATCCGCAGATCAAATTGCCCGCCGATTGGAATATGCTGACGCTTCCGCAAATGCTGGACGCGTTGCGCGCTTACGGCGCAGCCGCGGCGCGCCAAATCCTGGATACCAGGGTCAGGGTTCGCATCTGGGATCTCGGGAACGAAGTGGAGTTTGGAGTGGCGGGCGTTGCGGTGCCTCCCATGCCCGGCGGCTGCGACGACACTGCAGGCGGCCCCGACTGGTATAAGCCGCCCGATGGCGTGGACCCGGCAATCGGAAGGATTTCAGCGGCCGCGCTGATGAACATGCCCATGGACAAACGTATTGCATGGCTCGAAGCGCATATCTGGCCTTCCGAGGCGAAGATGCTTGCTGCTGTTGCCGACGGGATTCGCTCAGTGGATCCACAGGCACGCTTCAGCACGCACGTCAGTGGGATTACTTCCGTTCTGCCGGATCAGGCCGTCGCCTTTTTCGGCGCCATGAAACGCGGCGGCTTTTTCGTGGATGAGTGCGGGGTTTCCTACTACCCGACTTCTTCCAGTAATCCGCGCGACCGCTTGCAGGCGTTTAAAGACATGGCGCAATCCGTGCAAAAGGCAACCGGCCGTCCAGTTTTCATTGCAGAATTTGGATATCCGGCTGCTCAAATGCACGGCATCTTCAGTTGGAATGATGCGGTGAAGGACTATCCCCTCACTCCGGAGGGCCAGTCAAATTTCATTCGAGATTTGGTGGCCTGGGGCGCCAAGACCGGAGTCATCTCCAGCATCCGTCCTTGGGCGCCGGATCTCGCTGCCCCCGGCTGGGGGCCGATGTCCTTCTTCGCGCACGACGCCGCTTCCACCAAAAAGATTGTGGTCGCGCGGCCAGCGCTGGATGCCATCCCGAATGGTTTGCACTCGGCCACGAAATCAAATTAAAGACTCAATATTAGAATCAGCTGGCCAACGCTGGAATTTCTCCGTGCAACCTCTGTATCTCTGTGGTAAGAAATTCGATGCGTTAATCCCGACGTAACTTATTCCGAGAAATCAATCCCACTGATCGGAGACCGGCTTCGAACCAGTATTCGACATTTCGAGAATCAACGTGCAGGCAACTTTCCAGTTGCGGCATGTCCCACGGGCAACTCGGAACCAATCACGCATCGCAGTTTTTCATGCGCTGCCCGCAATGCAGCCTCCACCATTTCAAGTGCATTTCCACGCGCGAAAATAAATCCCAGATAGCTTGACCCCTCCGGCCAGGCAACAATCGCATCCTTCAACCGCGCCGTTATTTCAATGGAAGTGACGCCTGGCGTCGTCCGCGCTTCCTCAATTCCCTCCACGCGTTCAAGCACACCGTTTGCGGGCACAGGGATCATCATTACTCCCGACGCGGCCTCCTCGCGCTCCAAATCGCTTCCGGGCATGCCCAGCGCGTGGCGCACCAGCAGCTCTTCGAGCGAAATATTTTCCGGACCGAATCGCAGCGCGCGCGCACACAGCCCGCCAATCGGCCGCGGCGCCACTTCCAGAGGCCACACTCCCTCGTCATTCAATCGAAATTCCGCGTGGATCGGGCCATGCACCAATCCAAGCGCGCGCGCCGCATCCGTCGCGCACTTCGCAATCGCACTCTGCCGATCTCCCGGAAGGCGTGAAGGTGTCACGTAGATCGTCTCCTCAAAATACGGTCCCTCGAGCAAGTCGGGCTTGTCGAATATCGCCAGGATGCGTAGCGATCCCTCGGTCAGCAATCCCTCGACGGCCACTTCCTTACCCGGTATGTAGCCCTCCAAAATCATGCGGTCCAAATTCGGATCGCGCGACGCACGCAATTCCGGTGATTCCTGCAGACGCGCCAGCCTTTCCACCGCGCGCGCAAATTCCGCGGGATTGTTGGCGCGCATCACTCCCTGGCTGGCCGAAAGGCAGATCGGTTTTACCACGCACGGAAACGAAATCCCCGAAAGCGCGGGATCGGGCACGGGCTTCAGAGCAAGCGCGCGGAACCACGGATTCTTCAGACCCGCGGCGCGAAATGCCTCGCGCATTCGCTCCTTGCTCCTGCAAGCCTCCACCGCCGCCGGATGATTGTGGAACAGCCCTTGCCCGCGCGCCACATACGCCGCCGTGATCACTGACCGGTCGCCCAGCGCCAGAACGCCATCCGGCTCCACGCCGCGCAGCGTCTCCAAAATTGTGTACGCTGCCGCCTCCGGCTCCTCAAAATGCACCGGAATCGCGCGGTCATTCCACGGATCATCCAGCTGATGGCATCGGTCCGTGGCGTAAATCATTTCCACGCCAAGTTTGCGCGCCGCCTCCGCAAAGCTTCGCGTCTGGTATCCCAGCTTGCTGGTCAGCAGCAGTAGCCGCTTTCCCGTCAATTGTGATTCAGGATTCATCTCACTTGTGTCTCAGCGCGCCATGCCAGCTCACGCCTCGGACCTTGAGGCCCTGCGGCCCTGTCGTTTGCGTTTTTGTGCACGCTCGAGCAGCATCCGCATCCCAAACTGAATCCGCCGCTCACGCGTTTTCTCAGCCTTTGCGGCATTCAACCAGTTCACAAACTCTCGCCGCAGATTTACCGTGCAGGCCCGGTACGCCGCCAGCGCTCTCGTCTGTTCCGAGAGAGCCGCCGCCAAATCTTCCGGCACGATGGGCTCGCGAGGCTCCTCATCCACCTCCAGCGCAATTTCTACATAATCTCCACTGTCAACGCGCAGCTTCTTCCAAATCCGGCTGTGCAAGAACATCTTGAAGCAGCCTCGTCCACCAGGCACCAGCGTGGCCAGCAATCGAACGCCCGAGACGCTTCCCCGGACGGAAACATACTTCGCTTGACTCCCCCTGTTCCCCTCGCGAAGCGCCTCGGAAACATCCTTGGGCACATCCACGCATCGAAGGATCCCGGATTTGTAAATCCTCCCGATAAAGCTGTGCGCGCGCTTTTCGATCCATCTGCTTCGCTCGGTCATCACTTTCACTTGCACAGACACTCCTGTCTGTGCTTTTCCCTGTACCGCGGCCTCCGTGCCGGCGCGGTTGGTTTCTCCGCTGCGCCCTTGCAGTTTCGCCTCATGATCTTGTACATCCCCACCGGCCCCAATGCAAAACACATTTCCCCAGAATAAAAAGCGAGCCCCTGAACTGGGAAGATCGGGCCAGTATGCGCGGAGCTATAAGAACACGTAGAGCGGAACGATGGGACACGCTTCATTCATGGCGCAGAGCTTCAGCCGGTGGGACTGCAATGGCGTGGAGGGCGGGCAACAAGCATGCGAGGAGTGCACTTAGAGCGAGGAGCGCTGCGGCTGCGAACAGACTGCCCGCGGCAAAAGTGCTTTGCATCCAGCGAGCGAGGAGCGCACCGAGAAAACTGTCAAAGGCAAGACCGATGACAATGCCCACGGCCGCGCTGACCAGCGCGATGCGCGCGGCGACCCACAGGACGTGCCCGCGCGGCGCGCCCAGCGCCAGCCTGACGCCGAACTCCCTGGTGCGCTGCGCCACGCTGTAAGCGACCACGCTGAAGATGCCCACCAGCGCGAGCGCCAGCGCCATCGCGGAAAAGATGCCAAACAATATGGAGAAGAGCTGCTGGCGGATGCACTGTGCGTCGCTCTCAATGGCTTCCTTGAGGGTGAAGGTTCGGTTGAAGGTGCCGTTTGAAATCTGCTGGTCGGGAGCGGCCGATGCGATAGCGGCGCGGATGGACTGGATGTAACTGAGCGGATTGCCCTGGGTGCGAACCAGGAACTGCGCGTAGGGGAGCATCATGGCGGTGTATGGAATGTAAATGGCGGGGGCGACCGGGCGATCAACGCCGTCGTTGCGCGCATCGCCGACGACGCCGATGATCTGACGCGAGGCGGTGCTTTGCGCAGAGGCGACCTGATAGTGATTCTGAGGCGTGAGACCGGGAATGCGTACCTGTCGGCCCAAGGCATTGGACGAGGAGAGATAGCGCGTCGCGAAAGCGCGATTGACTACCGCGATGAAGTCTCCGCGCGTGTTTTCATCCTTATTCCAGATGCGCCCGTCAAGCAGAGGAATGCGGAGCGCATCGAAATATCCCTGGCCGACCAGCATCACACGGGCCTGCAGCTGTTCGCGATCGCTAGTTCCGTCAAGGATGAAGGAGTTTTCTGCGCCAGCGTTAGGCGGCGTGGCATCCACGCCGACGGCGACCGTGGCGACACCGGGGACGGATGCGATCTTCTCCCGGATCTGCTCGATGTAAGCGGTGCGCCCTTCGCGTGACTGAATGTGGCTCCACTCTCCTGAGTCGTGTGTGTGCAGCATCATGCCGATCTTCATCACATTTGCGGGATCGTAGCCCAGCGGCATCCGCATAATTTGGAGAAGGCTGCGCATGGCGGTGCCCGCTGTGGCCATAAGAAGAAGAGTCAGCGCCACTTGCGCGGCAATCAGAACGCTCCAGCGATGCTTTGCAGGGGGAGCGACAACGTCAATCTGCCGGCCGGGCAGCATACGCGCGGAATCGTGACGCGAGAGGCGCAATGCGGGAACCAGACCGAAGAGGATGCCGCAGACCAGCGCGAGAGTGACGGAGAACGCCAGGATGGGAGCGTTGATGCGGATCACGGATTCGGCGGGAAAGGAATCCGGAGAAAGCACCAAGGGAAGCTTTGCAAGCCAGTAAGACGCAGCAACGCCAAGCACGGCCCCGCTGCAGGAGATGACCACGGCTTCAACCAGCAACTGGCGGACGATGCGCCAGCGACTGGCGCCGATCGCACTGCGGATGGCCAGCTCAGGCTGGCGTGTGCGGCCGCGCGCCAGCAGAAGTATGGAGCAGTTGGCGCAGCCGATGATGAGCAGGAGCACTACGCCGGCGAGAAGAAGCGTCAGTGTGCCGCCGGTTTCCTGCTGGTAAGGCACGATGATGGGCTGCAGCGCGAGATGCGGGTGATAGGCAGAAACCTCGGATTGCTGTTTCCTGCCCTCCAGCACGATGGGCTCCAGCGCTGCGTTGGCGCCGGCCAGTGTGATGTGCGGCCGCAGCTTGATCCACGGCAGG
>DATGHC010000064.1:0-8803 GCA_035308165.1 Candidatus Acidiferrales bacterium
AAGCGCAATGACATCCATACCTATTATATCGTTACACGATATGTATTTCCAAATCGCTAGAGGTCTGTGTTCAAAAGACTATTCCCGTTCGTTTAAGTCCTTGCGAAAGGCTTTCTGGGTTTTGTAGTGCCGATAGCCGACGTGTTCGTAAAAGGCGTGGGCGGCCGCGCGGATGACGTTCGAGCGAACGTTGACAATATTGCGACCACGTTCGCGGGCCCAGTGCTCGCCGTGCGACAAGAGAAGCCGGCCAACGCCGCGGCCGCGGACGGATTCGTCAACTACAAGAGCTGCAACTTCCACGCGCGGATCGGATCCGATCAGCCTCTGATCCACAAATTGCGCGAAACCGGCGATTTCTCCCGCAGGCGTTTCGGCGACGATCACAATGGAAAAACTATCTCGTGAGGCATCTTCCAGGCGAGCGGCGATCACTTGCGTTGTCACCGGATATCCAAGTTGGACGGAAAGTTTGGCCATTGCCGCAGAATCTTCCTGGCGGGCTTGCCGAATTCGGGCTTGGGAGGGCCTTGTGGGAGCATTCATCTATGGCCTCAGATAATCTTCTCGGAGTCGAGGAGTATGGTGACGGGTCCGTCGTTGGTGAGCTCGACCTGCATTTGAGTTTGGAAGACGCCGGTTTCAACGCTGACGCCCAGGGCGCGAAGAGCACGGACGTATTCTTCATATAGACGATTGGCTTCGTCGGGCGGGGCGGCGCGCGTGAAGCCGGGGCGGCGCTGGCCGCGCGCGTCTCCGTAGAGCGTGAACTGCGAAACAACGAGAGCGGCTCCGCCGGCATCAATCACCGAGCGATTCATTTTTCCATCGGCGTCGGGAAAGATGCGCAAATGAGCGGTCTTTTCGGCTAGATAAGTGGCCGATTCCTGCGTGTCCTCACGGCCGACTCCAAGGAGAACCACAAGCCCCGCGCCGATTTCCCCGGTGGTTCGCCCTTCGACCTGAACTCGCGCGCGGGTTACACGTTGAAGCACCGCCCTCATCGCTGACGCTCCTTTGCGCACACATTCTACCTATTTTTCTTTTGTTGCAATGTGTGCTAAAACTCCGGCGTGCCTTGGGAGAGGACTCGCCCATTGAAGCTTGCCCTGATTGGAACGCATGGCGTCGGCAAGACTACTCTCGCCTATGAAATCTGCTCGCTGCTGAAAAAAGCAAGTTACAACGTGGAGCTGGTGACCGAAGTGGCGCGCAGATCGCCATTTCCCGTGAATGAAGGTACGACGCTCGAAGGTCAGCTCTGGATTTTGCACGCGCAAATCGCCGCGGAGCTTGAGGCCGCTGCGCACGCGCCACATGTTATCTGCGACCGGTCCGTGTTGGATAATTACGCCTACCTGGTGAACAAATTCGGGCGGCAATATCAACTGGAATCGTGGCTCTCCTGGTGGATGGATACTTATTCGCTTCTGGTGGGCGTACCTCCTCTTGCGGACGGGATTCCGGCGGATGGATTTCGTTCCGAAAATCTGGAATTTCAAGAGCGGATTCACGGGTTGATTGGTGAACTTCTGGATGAAGCTCCGTTTCAAAAAATTCGTAGTCACGTGATCTGGTTGGATCGGCGCGACCGGCGCGTCTGGGGAGAGTTGATATTCGCGGCCGCGGCGCCGCGGTTGCGATCGGTTGACCAAGCCCACGGAACTGCGGCGGATTAATTCCCTAACGGTTTTTTCGAGGAGCAGGCTGGCAACGCGGGCAGAAGTGTGTGCCGCGCCCGGCGACGATAATGCGGCGTATCGCACCGCGGCAACGCGGGCAGGGCTTGCCTTCGCGGCCGTAGACCCGGTGGCGGGCTTGATATTCGCCCGGGCTGCCTGCGGCGTCGAGATAATCGGAGATGGATGAGCCGCGCAAGCGGATCGCCGCGGACAGAACTTTGCGCATGGCAGCGAAGAGTGATTTCAGTTGTCGCGGCCGCAAATTCGCCGCGATCCGGGCGGGATGGATGCGCACCCGCCACAGGCTCTCGTCGGTATAGATATTCCCCATTCCACTTAAAACTTTTTGGTCCAGCAGGAGAGCCTTGATCCGTGCGCGGCGGCCGCCGACGCGGGATAAAAACTCCTCCTCGGTGAGTTCCAGAGGATCGCGGCCGACCTTTTGATGAAACGCGCCCATATTCGATTGGGGCACCAGCAGCATGCGTCCGAAACGGCGAATGTCGGTGTAGCGCAGTTCGAGGCCGTCATCCAGCTCGACGAAAGCATGCGTGTGCGCCGCGACCGGCTCATAGGGCTTGCGCGAGGTGAGCTGGCCGGTCATTCCAAGGTGAATAAGAAAATGAAAATCGCGGTTGGCGGAATCCAGCGGCTCGAGAGCCAGGTTGATGAATTTGCCGAAGCGTTCGACACTCGCGATGCGGCTGCCGGGGAGTTGCTCGCCGAGAGCGATGGGATCGTCGATGAAATCGGTCTTGCCGAAGCGCACGCCGACGATTCGGCGGCCTACGAGCGGGCCGCGCAATCCGCGGACGACTGTCTCAACTTCGGGAAGTTCGGGCACCGGAAATGACCTCAATTCATATTACACCGTAAGCCTGAGGGGTGCAGGACGACTCGCTCAAGCTCAACGGAGTGCCCGCAAGGACATTCAATTCTCAACGAATGGATCCGGCGGAATCAGTGGAATTGCGATTACCGCCGCTTTCCTAAATATTGGCTTTCCTCAAGAAATCCGGCGAAGAAGACCTCCGCGACCAATCAGTGTGCGCCGGACGCGGGCCAATAGCCCGGTTCGGAAATGGAACGCGTGTCCATATCCGGCGCGTATTTCTTGACCACCGGACCGATTTCGCTGGCCTTGCCAATGACCACGAAAACCAAATTATCCAGAGGGTAGTACCGGTCAATCACGCGCCGGGCATCGGCCATGGTCATGGCGTCCACCTTCGGATAGAAATCATCAATTTCCTTTGCGTCCAGACCGTAAAACTCGAGATCCGTAAGTTGTGAAGCCAGTTGGTCCGAAGTTTCGATTCGCAGTGGATACTGCCCCTTCAAGTAACTCTTCGCGGAAGTAAGTTGATCTTCGGTGATTCCCTTTTCATGGAATTGTTTCAAAACATCGAGCGCCATGTCCATGGCCTTTTCGGTGGTGGCGTTGCGCGTGTAGGTGTTGATGTAGAACGGGCCCGCGGCTTTGCGTTCATCGAATGCAGAATTCGCACCATAGGTGAGGCCGGACTGGATGCGCAACGCGGAATTAATCATGGACGTGAAGCGGCCGCCGAACAGTGTGTTGACGACGTTGACATAAACTCGGTCGGGACTGGTGCGCGCGATACCCAGGTTGCCAATGCGGAAATAAGTTTGCGTCGAATCGGGCTTGTCCACCAACAAAAGGTGCTTGCCCTGGGCGGGTGTGGCCGCCGAAAGTTGGACGGCGGGGACCGTTGCATTGGCCCACGCGCCGAACTGTGCGGCCAGGGCTTTTTCCATTTCGGTGGAGTCAAAATCACCAACGACGGAAAGTATGGTGTTCCCCGGCTTGTAATAAGTTGCGTAAAATTTGGCCACGGCGTCGCGCGTGATCTGCGCAAGGGATTGTTCATCGCCACTGGTTGGCCGCGCGTAGGGATGCCCCCCCAACAAATATGCGTTGAAGTAGGTGCCGAGGACTCCTTGCGCTTGATCCTTCGCGGCTCGGATGCCGTCTTTCCGCTGGGCAACAAGCTTGGTGAATTCATCCGTGGGGAATGTTGGATTCAAAATTGGATCGGAGAGAAGGTCCAGACCCTTTGCGAGATCCTTCTTCATGAACTCCGCGGAGATGAACGTGAAATCCGTGGAGGCACCCGTGTTGAATGATCCGCCGATGAAATCCAGGTCATTGGAAAACTGCTCGGCGGAGCGCGTTTTTGTTCCCTTGCGGAGCAAGGCGGCAGCTAGTGAAGCTGTGCCCTCCTGGCCCGCGGGATCGGAGGTCGATCCGCTTTTCACGTCCATATTGAAGCTCACCAAAGGCAGGTTGTGTTTTTCCATCAGCAGGATGGTGAGACCGTTCGGGAGCTTTGTTTTTCGATAGGGCGGAAATTTGAGTTTGGCGGAGGGCGAAGCCGCCTGCGCTTTTGCAGGCAGCGCGAATAACGAAAGAGCAAGCAGCGGAGTCAGGGCGGCAAGAATCATTCGCAATGTTCTCCTGGAAAATCCTTTTGGCACGGGATTCATGGTTATTGGCCTCCGCTCTTCTGCCCGCCGGCTTGATTTGCGGACTTGTCGGGGATCAATGTGGCAACAGTGCGATTGTTCTCTGTGAAGTAGGCTCGCGCGGCGCGTTGAACATCTTCTTTGGTCACTTTTTGATAGGCGTCGGCGGCTTCAAAAAGTTTGTGGTAATCCCCGAAATAGACTTCATAGGAGCCGATGGCGTTGGCGCGGCCATTAATTGTTTTCATTTCGCGATAAAAATTCGCCAGAAGGACGTTCCTGGCCTTTTCGAGCTCGTGATCCGTGATGCCCGCGGTTTTTACCTTATCGAGTTCATCATAAATGGCCTTCTCTACTGCCGTTGGATCCACTCCAGCCTTGGGTTGTGAGGTGATGGTGAACAGCGTGGGATCAAGGGCAAATTGCTGGCCGCCGCGGACACTCAGCGCCAACTGATCCTTGTCCACAATCCGCGAATACATGCGGGAGCTTTGTCCGGAAAACAAAATTGTTTCCAGCACATCGAGCGCGTAGTAATCCGGGCTGGTGCTTTGCGGAACATGGTAGCCAATCATCAAGAGAGGCAACTGCGCGAATTTTTTTACGGCGATGCGATGCTCGCCGAGTTGGGGCGGCTCCTGAGTGGTGACCGGGGGCGGTGGATCGTGTGACGGAATCGGCTCGATGTATTTCTGCGCGAGTTTGAAAATTTCGTCGGAGGTGACGTCTCCGACCACAACCATGGTCGCGTTCGAGGGCGAATAACCCATCTGGAAGTGATGCCGCAGGTCCTCCATCTTCCAATTTTCGATGTCCACCATCCAGCCGACCACCGGCCAGTGGTAGGGGTGGGCCTCAAATGCCGCCGCCCAGAGTTGCTCGTCGAGGATGCCGAAATTGCTGTTATCCACCGAGGATCGGCGCTCGGAGGCAACCACGCCGCGTTCCGACTTAATCATTTCGGGATCGAAAGCGAGGTTTTCAATGCGGTCGGCTTCGAGATCGAAAATTGTTTCGAGCGCGGTGCGCGGGAACCAGTCCTGATAAACGGTGACGTCGTAGGAGGTGTAGGCGTTGTTGGTGCCGCCGGCGGCTTCCATTGTCTTGTCAAATTGGCCGGGCCCGTACTTTTTTGCGCCGTTGAACATCATGTGCTCGAAAAAGTGGGAGATGCCGGTGGTGCCGGGGCGTTCATTGCGCGAGCCGATGCGGTAGAAAATGTAGAGAGCGACGTTGGGAATGGAATGGTCTTCCTGGACCAAGACCTTCATCCCGTTCTTGAGAGTTGTGGTCTTCACATCAAAACTCTGCGCGGAAAGCTGTGTGGACAAAATGAAACCGCAGGCAAGAATCGCGCACGCGGCGCACAACGATCTGATTTTTCGCATAGATGGTTTGGTTCCCCCTCATCGAATCGGAGCAATGAGTTTATGCATTGTGTTCGGAATTCACAAGTAAGGCGGCAAGCTTCGCGAACGCTGAGAGGGCGTGAGAGTCTTTCTCACCCAGTTCCATTTTGAAGCGGGTCCCTCTCCCCTCCCCTTTTTCTGTAACTGCGGATTCTGCGGGACTTAGGTGGTTGCGTTTTTGTAACTGCAGATTCCAAAGGATTTATTTGATAACCGTATAGTTAACACTGTTGCTGATTCTAATGGACTTAGCGTAGGCGGCTTGTAACTGCGGATTCTAATGGGGTTTAAGTGCCGTAGAATGCGCAGTTACGAAAATGGCTCCAAATCTACCTATTTCTTACATCCGGCAGGATTGGCGGGTTCCATTTCGGGAGGCAATTCGAACACCGCTTCCAAATCTGCGGCTGATATTACCATAGAGTTAATGACTGTGTCAAAAAAAGTCTACAGAAGGCCAGACTAAAGATCTTGATAAATTTGCACAGCCAGGAATTGCTGTGGCACTAGGCGGGGACGATGGCGAAAACGCGGCAGGGGCCACCGGAACCGCCTTCGAGCTTGATGGGGGCAACGATGAGCCATGCGCCGGATTCGGGGAGGGAGTCCAAATTTGCGAGGTTCTCTAGCTGAAACAAGTCCGAACCGAGCGCGAAATGGTGGACTTCGTAATTCCTGGAGTCACCTGGGTCGACGCTCATGGCGTCGGCGCCGATGCCGCTGATGCGCTTGCTGAGAAGATACTTCACAGCTTCGACTGAAAAACCTGGGAAATGCATTGAGCCTGCTGAATCGAGGTTGCGATAACGGTCGGCGTGTGGCCAATGTTCCGCGCAGCCGGTGCGGAGCAGCACGATAGCCCGTTCGGGAACGGGGCCGTGCAATTGCTCCCATTGTTGGACCCGCGCGACAGGTAAGCGATAGTCACGGCCGCCCGCGGGCTTGCTGCGCGACTCCTCGCGAACATCCAGGACGACGGCGGGGCCAACCAGGCGCTCGACCGGAATTTGATCCACCGTAGTCTTGCCCGGAGGAAAATGTGCGGGGGCGTCCAGGTGCGTCCCATAATGTTCGAGCATCCAAAAACTGCGAGTGAAATACCCCTCGCGTTCGATGGTTGCGTTCGGTTGAGCTTCAAAAGATTTTTTATCGCCCGGCCACGGAGGCAGGTGATCGTTGATGGTGTGGGTCAGGTCTATAACGCGCGTGCGGCCGAGATTGATTCCTTCGAGAGCGGTCAACATGGTAAGAGCGAGGCTTTGGCAAACTAGGGCAGCGGCATGCCGGGAGATGGCACAATGCCCGCCATGCGCAGCAGCTCCTGATATTCCTCTTCCAGAAGCGGCGAAATGATCAGCCGCACATTTTTCAAGAATTTCACTTTCCGCACGGCGGGATTCTCGCGCATCTCTTCAAGGGACACTTGGCGCGGGAGCCTTTCGAGGGCACGCAGGTCAGCGACCAGATTCTTGCCCGAGGGATCGGCGGGGTCGGGATAAGGAGTGCGCGTCACTTCGGCGAGCGCGTACAAGGATCGCTCGGGCGCGGAGTGATAGGCGAGGACACGGTCGCCGCGATGCATCTGCTTGAGCTGACGCTGCGCGTCGGCCTTGTCGTAGGCGCCGCGCCACATTTCCTTGCCCTTCACGAAGAGGGTGTCCCAATGGTAGTGATGAGGGTCGGCAGTGAACAGCCAGTAGCGCCGTTTGGGAGCCGGGGTCGTCATTTTCGGGTCTTTTCCAGACCTTGCGCGGTTGTTTCGCCGATCGAGAGTAACGGTCGCTTTCAGGCCGCAAACTATACACAACTCAGGGGTAATTGTCGAAGGAATCCGACAAAAAATGGCAGAAAAGTCCCGGGGAAGCAGATGGACCGGGATGGGTGACCTAAGAAATATCCACGAAAATGTCGTCCCCTCGGACTTCAACCGCATAGCATTGCACGCCGACGGCGGGATTCATGGTGAGTTTGCCGGAGGTTACGTCGTATTGCCAGCCGTGCCAAGGGCAGGTCACGACCTTGCCGTGAAGCTCGCCGGTACCCAGAGGGCCGCCTCGATGGAGGCAAGTGTTATTGATAGCAAAGAACTTACCGTCCACATTGGAGAGTGCGATGGTTTTGCCCTCCACGGCAAA
Source organism: Candidatus Acidiferrales bacterium (assembly GCA_035308165.1). Lineage (GTDB taxonomy): Bacteria > Acidobacteriota > Terriglobia > Acidiferrales > UBA7541 > DASTCZ01. Next base: position 7,714 of record DATGHC010000064.1, read on the forward strand.
TTCGCGGATGGAACCGGCGGGAATCTCGTCTTTGCGTGCGGCGCGGAGAAATGGCATTTGAGAGGGCTCCTCGTAGGTTGGGAATTATCGGGGGGCAGGGGTCTGGGCGACCATGACTCCCTGCTTGAAGTCATTGACCATGTCAGGGCGAAGACGGACTTCCGTGGGGCGCTTGGCGAGCGACATCAGGTCAATCCTGTCCTGCAGCTTCAGTAAGGCGAAGAATAGGCCCTCCGGGCGAGGCGGGCAGCCCACGACATAAACGTCCACGGGTACGATTTTGTCGACCCCCTGCAAGACGGAATAGGCGTTGAAAGGGCCGCCGACGCTGGAGCAGGCACCCATGGAGATGCACCACTTGGGGTCGGGCATCTGATCCCACACGCGCTTGAGCACAGGACCCATCTTGAGAGTGACCGTGCCGGCGACAATCATCAGGTCAGCCTGGCGGGGGGAGGGGCGAAAGACCTCGGCGCCGAAGCGGGCCATGTCAAAGCGCGAGGTGGTGGAGGCGATCATCTCGATGGCGCAGCAAGCCAGACCAAACGTCAGCGGCCAGATGGCGCTCTTTCGAGCCCAGTTGAAAACGTAGTCCACCGACGTGATCATGAAGTTTTTTTCAAAGCGCTGGTCGAGTACGCCCATGTCCGCGAGAGCCTCCGTGATTAAATTCGGAGTATATCCGGGCGGGTGGAGGCAGTCAAAGGCAACGATGAGCAATTGCGAGCCGAGAAGTGCCGGTCGAGCGGGAGATTATTGTTAGAATGTGTGCCATGCGGAAATTCTTGATGGGGATGCTGGCGCTGTTCTTGGTGTGCGGCGCCGCGATTGCAAGACAAATCTGGGCGGTACAGACTTCAGGTATACAAACCAACCTGCGCGGATTGAGCGTCGTTCGGGGACCGATCGCATCGAGCGAGGCTGTTGTATGGGCCTCGGGATCGAATGGCGTTGTTTTAAGGTCAGATAACGGTGGGGCCAGCTGGAGCCGTCTGCATGTGGAGGGCGGAGATACGCTCGACTTCCGAGGCGTTCGCGCCATTGATACGACGACAGCGTATCTGATGTCGAGCGGTGAGGGCGACAAATC
>DATGHC010000065.1:0-126611 GCA_035308165.1 Candidatus Acidiferrales bacterium
CCTTAGTCGATCGAAGGGGTGATGCGAGTAGTGCTTCGTCCTGAATGGCTTTCGCCAATGCGTAGTCGGCTGGTTTATTTTCCACTTCAGAGTGCCGGTCCACGTAAGCGACGAACACCTTGGCCAGTTGTGCGACCGAAAAGGCATCCACTACTGTAACGATGTGTACCCCGCCCTTCTCGTCACTCCACGAAAGGTTTGAAACCCCCTGCATCCAGCCATTAATGAAGCCCTGGCACAGCCCTCCATAGAACGCTTGGCCCGGGTCAGAAGGCATCACATCGCGGTTGAAAACTTTGCACCATCCGTTGAGTTCACCGCCAGTCGTGACTGGGGCGGCTTGCGGCACGGTAGGAATCGCCAGGACGGTAAAAAGTGCCAGAATTGCGAGCACCGCCTTCATTATCTTCCTCCGAATGGCAAGGGGATTTGCTCGATTCATCGATTGCGAACCAGCGAATTGATTGCTCAACACCCCACCTTCAATTGCCCCGTCACCCCTGCGCGTTTTCCAAGTTTAACTGGCAATCGGCTGCACGGCCAAATGCAAACGGAAAATGTGATGCGCATTAGAGACTTCACGAGCCAGAGTCGATTGGTGCCGTGTGTTATTCTGCGGCGTCGATTCTGGATGGGTCTCCTCACTGCAGAGAGTTGTTGATTCGTTCGAGGGGGAATGAAAATGGTTTCTCGATACACCGGAACTGTTGCAAAAGCATCTGCGAAGTTTTGCATGATCCTGCTCGCAGGAGGATTTTCCCTGGCAATGCCAAATGGAGTTCTCGCGCAAGCCGCGCAGCCCGATGGGGGCGGAGTCCGCAGCGGCGTACTGCCCGACCGTTGGCAGGTGAGCGGGCCGAACTGTCCTGTCGATCCGAAATTTCAGATCCATTCCTACAACGAAGACCTCTACATCCTGCGCGAGTCGGGCTGTTCCAATTACGAGAAGCCCTTCTTATATCTCTTGTTCGGCAAGGAAAAAGTGCTGATGCTCGATACCGGCGCTGGGAAAACGGATGTTGCAGTTGTGGTGAAGGGCGTCGTGGACCAGTGGTTGAAGCGGAATAACCGCGAGTCCATCCCCCTTGTCGTGGCTCACACGCATGCTCATGGAGATCACATCGCAGGAGACGCTCAGTTGAAATTGCTTCCCGGGGCGACGGTGGTGGGTTTGAAACCCGGCGACGTTCAGGCCTTCTTTGGATTCAAGAACTGGCCGGAGGAAATCGTTCAGTATGATTTGGGCTCCCGTGTCTTGGATGTGATCCCCATCCCCGGACATGAAGCCTCCTCAATCGCAATTTATGATCGTCAAACAGGAATCCTTTTCAGTGGAGACACGCTTTATCCGGGAAGGCTTTATGTTGCGGACGGAGACGCATTTGCGCGCAGCATCCAGCGCCTGGTGGATTTCACAAATGGCAAGATCGTGGCGCACATTTTGGGGAACCACATCGAGGAGACTTGGACACCATACCTGGACTACAAAATTGGAACTGTATACCAGCCCGACGAGCACGAATTGCAGCTGGGTAGAGGGAATCTTCTAGAGCTAAATGATGCGCTAACCAGAATGAACGGGAAAATCGTGCGAATGGCCATGCGTGACTTCACCATTTGGCCGCATTGAAGGAGAAATCTAGTTCGCGGCCTGGGGTTCCCGGCGTTCCTGGTCAGATTGCCAATCGGGAGGAGTGAACTCAACGCCCCAGAAGCGCGGCGCGGGGTTAAGGAATTCCAGGCCCACGCGTTGGCCTTTGTCACCGTCCTCGCCTACAAAAACCACGCGGGACTCCAACTCTTCCCAGGTGAAGGGATTGGTGAGCACGACCATCGCACCCATCTCCACTTCTTGCTGCAGGAGGATCAGCCCGCCGTGAGCATTCACAACGATCGTATTGCATGCTTCTTTGAACTTGCGACCGCGGGCGTTTTTTCCAGCAGCTACAACGCGGATGCGCATGAAGACTCTGGAGCTGCGGCGTGGGACATCGTGAATAACTTCAGTCATGGTGTGACCATGCTCGGATAATAAAATGCAGTGGTCAATGGAACCTGGGCGAGACCGTTCCAATCTGAAAAGAGATGTCCTTTGGTACAGGTTTGCCATGGGCGCTGGCCAATTGGCCTGTGTACTTTCTTGCAGCTTGCGGCGGCCTCCCAAGAATCAATAGAATAACGATGTCTCGGAACTGCTGTGCGCGATCCCCGGCCCCGCCCCGGAATCTCGGCTGCGCCTCGAATCGCTCACCCTCCCAAGGAGTCGCGCATGAGTTCATCTCAGAATGGCTTAGCTCAATATATCGAAGCGCATCGCGACGCTCATCTGGCGGAGTTGTGCGAGTTTTTGCGCATCCCCAGTATCAGCACCAAGTCGGAACGCAAGGGCGACCTGGAGCGCGCGTCACGCTGGGTGGCCGACAAATTGCGCAGCGTGGGGATGAGCAAGGTGGAAATCATTCCCACCAAGGGACATCCACTGGTCTATGCGGAATCGCTTGGCGCCGCCGGCAAACCTACGGTGCTTTTCTACGGACACTACGACGTGCAACCTCCTGAACCGCTCGATTTGTGGACTTCGCCCGCATTTGAGCCGACTGTGCGTGACGGCAATTTATTTGGCCGCGGCACGGCCGACGACAAAGGTCAGGTTCACATCCATCTCGCGGCGCTGGAATCATTGATGAAGACCGCGGGGAAGCTCCCCGTCAACATCAAGGTTCTGATCGAGGGGGAGGAAGAAGTCGGCAGCGCGAACCTGTGGGACTTTGTGCAGGCCAACAAAGCGCGCCTTCAAGCCGACGCTTTGGTTGTCTCGGACACCTCTATGCTGGGGCCGGGCGTGCCTTCGGTCACCTACGCGTTGCGCGGGCTGGTTTACTACCAGGTAGAAATCACCGGCCCCGCGCAGGATTTGCATTCCGGCGTTTTTGGCGGAGCCGTCCCCAATCCCCTCACGATTCTGTGCGAACTATTTGCAAAGATGCACGACAAGAATTTCCGTGTAACCGTGCCGGGCTTTTATGACCATGTCGCCAAGCTGGGCGCTGCCGAGCGCAAGGCTTTGGCGAAACTGCCGTTCAAGGAGAAAGACTTTAAGAAAACCGTGGGTGCTCCGGGTCTCTGTGGAGAGAAAGGCTTTACTGCGGCTGAACGGGCCTGGTGCCGGCCTACCTTCGAAATGAACGGAATCTGGGGAGGATACACGGGGGAAGGCTCGAAAACCGTGATCCCCTCCAAGGCCTATGCAAAGTTCTCCTGCCGGTTGGTGCCCGATCAGGATCCCGACAAAATTACGCGTGCGGTCGAGCAACACATTCGCAAGTTGTTGCCAAAAACCGTGACCTGCAAATTTGAAGTATTGAGCACCGGTAAGCCCTGGAAAGCGCCTTACACCCATCCATTTTTTGAAGTAGCGCACAACGCGCTCGAAGAGGGTTTCGGCAAGCGCGCGGTTTTCATTCGCGAGGGCGGCTCCATTCCTTTCGTGACCCAGATGCACGACACATTCAAGGTACCGTGCATTCTGCTGGGTTTCGGTTTGCCGGATGAAAATGCGCACGCCCCGGATGAGCATCTCTCGCTCGAAAACTATTTCGGTGGGATTCGCGCCGTGGCCAACTTCTATAAGGGGCTGGCGGAATTGAAGTAACCGGAAGCACCCTTAGAATTGCGAAGGCTCCTGGTTCATGCCTGTGAGCTCGTCATCCCGTCAAGAACTTTTTCTCAAGATGGTTGCTCAAGCCGTCGCAAGTTGAGAGCGGCGCCCCTCCGCATATTCCTGCAGCGCATGGTTCGCCGCTACAATCTCCGCCATCGCCGACGCCACCAACTCAACATCTTTCCCTGCAACAATAACGTACAGCTCATTTCCCCCCAGGCCTGTGTAGGTGCGGTTCCCGATGCACCCCAGGCTCATCTGTGTCCCGCTTTGAAGCGCCAGGGGCAGGCCCATGCACGTTGGCCGGCCCAACATTGGCATAGCCCCACCCACGCCCGCGCGAATCGCCGCTTCATTGAGCAGCATCGCAGCCGACGGTTTGCACGCAAACAGCACCGCGCTCGGAACCGTCCTCAGATCTACAGGGGCGACCCCAAGCGGCGCATAAAGAACGGACACCGGCGTTTTTGTGAGCCGCGGAATCCCAGCCACTTCTTCCGGTTTGATATATCCCACGCTAAACATCAACTTGAGGGTATGATCCGCTTCCTCTTCGCGCTCGGCAGGTAGCGCAATGTTATGTGTGTAGCTGCCAATCGCACAATTGAAGTGATCGGACGGAACCGTGTAAAACGTCTGGCCCATTGCGGCCAGCCGCCAGAAACTGCAACCTGAGGGCATGGTGCCTGAAAACGCCGGGACGCCCTGCGGTACCGCATCAAGAAACACGACGGCAACCGGCCGGCGGTCCATTGAAAGTTCTATTTGGAAACTGCGTTCGATCTCTAGCAAATCACGCATGGGTTCTCCTCAACCGCCACAAATTTGTTACGCAGGATAACACAGAGGGCGCTGCTCAACTCCGGAGCGTAAGCGATCGACGGGAAGTTCACCCGATTAATTTTGGCCTGGAAGTTTTTTCGCCGCGACTTTCGTTCCGCGCTCGCCAAAACCGATTTCCATCGGAGTATTTTTAGGAAAGACCACATCCTGCCCATGCGACAGGAAGTGAGTATAAATGGAGATGCCCGCACCATAGGCGCCCAATGTCGCCGAAAATACCCGCGAATGAATCAGCAGGCTTGCCGCAATTCCGACCGCGCGATAGCCGGTTCCGCCGGCTGCGGCGCGCAGCCCCGTGGAATTTGAAGTCACGGTAGCGCCATGGGCTCCCGCGTCGAAATCCGGCAATGCGGCTGTCGCTGCCAGTGCAATGGAGATTCCCGTCGACAAATATCGCGTTTTGGAATTGGTGGAATGTGCACCGCCCTCCGCGTCAAGCTCCATGTTATCTTCTCGGCCCACCTCCACGCCCTCCAGGCCCGCATCAATTTTCCTTTCCACTCCATCCGGGAGAATCAGTTGACGAAAAGTGATGCGCAGTTCGCCATTTCGTTTCATCCCACGCGCCGGGCGCGCTTGCACCACAGCGCCCTCCAGTCGAGCGCCTTCCGGCAAAATTAATTTATTGTCGGTTGAGAAAAGTGGCTGAGAAAGAACTGCTTCCACGGTCGAACCTTGTTTCGCGGTAGCGGAACTCAGGGGCGTAACCAGCATTGTGTGCACAATGTCACCGGCTGGAGGCGGCGTCCCCAGTAAGGGCATCGCTTCCGCGGAAAAGGGCTCCGTGCCGAAATCGAGCGGAGCCTGTAACTCCGCGGTATAGCGCGTGCCGGCAGCCACGTACTGCGGATGGACGGGAAGCTGAATGACCAGGAATCGCTCCAACCGGTGCATTCGCCCAGGAGTCTTGACTTGGTTTACACCGTCCTCCCATTCCTTGTTGATTTCGCGCCGGGCAACTTCCAGGTCTTTGGATACCATGTTCTTCTTTTCGTGTTCCTTGGGCTTTGCAGTGGTCAGATGCACCACCTCAGCGGTTCCTGGAGTGACCACCGTCTCCAGTGGAATATGCTTCCCATCAGGCAGAACCAGTTCATCGAATTCAAGCTTCACGCCACGTGCGGGAGTGAAATCAGCATTCATTAATGTCTGGACTCGTCTTTCCTTATTCACTCCTTCAATCTCCACAACTTTCCCAAACACTTCGCTTCCAATCGGGATCACAAGGTGATCAAAGGCATACACGGGTTCAACCACGCGCCCCTGCACCGGCTGGCCGGCTTTCTTCACTGTGATCTCATTTTCGAGCGCGACGCGGACCGGCGTCCCCTTGGTTAGCTTAAGTGGAATTGATTCAGGCGAGGGAGCGGCGGGCAATCCCTGCTGGGAATGAGCCACACCGCAGCACGAAATCCCAATCAAAAGTGCCCAGGCGGTTTTTCTCATATGAGTTCCCCCCTCATCCTTTGGGCGGGCTGAAGCGAATATCCGCGACCTATGGGCTGGAGGAGTGCGGCGGAAATGTAGCAACGTGGCCGCGACGCTGCGCACAAATATCGTCAACCCATTCTACTACGCAGATGCCCGCTTGCTCCTTATTGTTGCATGCCAGCACAAACCGCCCGCCGCCGACGCAACTCTCCCCGGACATTCCCAATTGAGGAAAATGCGAACCAAAAACGCCAGAATAGTCCTCACTGCGCCAGACCGCATTTTGAGCGGGTATTTTGCGCTTTCTGCTTGCCATGCCGGGATAGAGCGGCTATAGTTCGTTCGGCTGCAGGGCCAATCCTGCGGAGTCAGTTTTCAACTCCAACACACCAGAGAAGGAGATTTACGATAGATGGCAAAGCCAATGAGCAAGTCGAAGATTGTGGCGACACTCGCGGAAAAGTGCGGCACAAAAGAGAAACCCGTATCGAAGAAGCAGATCGTCGGTTTTTTTGAAGAACTCTTCAATCTTGCAGTAAGAGAATGCAAGGGGGGCGCCGGCAAGTTCGTTATTCCGAACATCGGGCGCGCTGTGAAGGCGCACCGCAAGGCGCGCATGGGCCGGAATCCGCAAACCGGCGAAGCGATCAAAATCAAGGCCAAGACAGTTGTGCGTTTGCGCGCCGCGAAGTCATTCAAAGACGCAGTGTTGGGATAGTTGCTGGGCTATCTGCGGAATCGCCGGCGCAATTTGGCCGGTGGGCCGCTTCGGGGTCAGTCCCCAGCCCAGATGGGGAAGTGTCTCTGGTGCGGATTGTGCCGCCAATCATGTTGTGATCAAGGCGCGGTGTGATTTCAAAAGCCCTCGGGGTCGCCTCGGACTTGCTGCTTCTTCAAAGACGGAGCAAGCGATGGCCGCAGGCGGCCTGAGGGCTTTGTTTTTGTGTGGGGTTTTTCAGACTTCCCAATCACTTCCTGCTTTTTGCCCGGGTTTTTATAGCGTGTGCAGATACGCCAGCAGGTCGCGAACTTCGTTGGGCTTGAGCGAGTCCTTGAATGCGGGCATGTCCTTGCCGCCGCTTTCGATCCACTTGCGCATCGATTCGTCGTCCACTTTCCCCCCGCCCGCGAATTTCCCCCGCGAATAAATTCCCTTCATCCCCGGACCAATCTTTTTCTCCGTGCTCTGCGCGAAGTGGCAGACGGAGCATTGCAACGCGTAGACCTGTTTGCCGGAAGCAATCTGTGCAGAAATGGTGGCGGGCGCGGGCGTCGATTTCTGTTGCGGCTTTTGGCTCTGCGTGCCGGCGGCAGCCACCAGCGCCGTGACCATTAAAACTATCGAAATTCCAGAGGCGATTCGCGTCATTCGTCAGGTTCCAAGTGTTGCCGCCGCCCCGGGCCGCACCACGCGGTCGTAAATCCACAATAGAATCGCCGTCAGGACGCCCAGCCCGGTGAAAAACCACCATACACGCTGCGGCTGATGCATCACTTCGCCGAAGTGGTGCATCACGTGGCCTGCAATCCATCCCCCCGCCAGCGAGCCAATCCCTATGGGCAAAAACGCGAAGCCCATGTACGTGCCTTGTTGGCCGGGCGGAGCCAGCCGCGAAACGTATTCGTAGTAGCGCGGAGAGAGAATCATTTCTCCGATCGCCAAAACCAATAGCGTGAACACGCAAAACCAGACAGTCCCATGGAATCCGACGATCAGCCAACATAGCGATGCCACTAGCGTCCCGATTGTGATCGCACGGAACGAAGGAATCTTTCGCGTCAGGAAGGTGATCAATATCTGCAGACAAATTACCGCCGAACCATCGGTAATGAGGATTTTCTCCACGTCGGCCTTTGGATCAATGTAATCGTGGATGTACAGGGGCAGTGCAATGTACTGCTGCCAATAAACAATCCAGAATCCGGAGAAGATAATCAGGAAAAGCATGAATTTCGGATTAGTAACAACCGTCCAGAAATTGCGGGCCGCTTCAACGATTGTCGGGGGCTTCACGTCTCCAGCACGTCTGGGTTGGCGAAAAAAAATGAGTACTGCGAATACCATCAGCAGAACGCTTGCCGCCGCTACACGGAAAACATTTTCCACGCCCCAGTGGCGATGGACATACGATGCCATGTACGGCCCGGCGGCGCCGCCCACATTCACCAAGGTGTAGTAAATGGAGTATCCAAGGCTGCGCACTTTTTCGTTTGAAGCGCTCGCCGTCGTGCCCACCACGCTCGGTTTCACCATCGCTACGCCGAGTGCGGGCAGTATCAGGATCAGAAAAACCAGCAGCCAGAGCGGCATGGCCCCGCGGGCAGCAGCCATCCATGAAGCGCCCAGGGAACCCAGCAGAAAATAAGCCGAGGTCAGAAACAGGTAGGCAAGAGAGAGCGCGCGGCGAAACCCGAGCTTATCTGCTACGGTCCCCCCGATAATCGCCAGGAACCAAACCATTCCTCCGAAAAACCCCGATAGGCTCGAAGCGTCTTGAGTGGAGAACTTCAGCGACTCGTGGAGATAATTTGCAAGTGAAGCAAAAACGGCGTAATAAGAAAGCCGCTCAAACATCTCCGTAATATTGGCGACCCAGAACGGCCGCTCAAATCCGGTGCGGACCTCCTGCCATCGCTCCGAAAAACTCACGCCAAACCTCCTCCACCTGCTTCAGCGCCAGCCGCGCCTTGTCCTGGCAGCCAGTGGCGGGAATTGTATCGGAACCGGTCTCGCCGCGCCGCTCCTATTTCCTTCCTGGGTGACCTCTTTGCATTTTCTTGCACCGGCGGGTCGGGAATCCGCCCGCTGGTTTTCCGCCGAATCCTTTCCTCATGCTCACTTGACGTACAATGGCGCTCACTAATTCTGGACAGGGGTCACCATGAAGAATCTCACTCGAATCGCCATCCGCTGCATACTTCTATTTTTCGTTATTTTTCTGCTGGCCTGGCCTCATCCAACCGCCTCACAACATTCCCCTCTTGCGCCTGACGCCCAGAAACCTCCTTTGCTGGATGCCTCCATCGTCGCCGCATTGGACCAGGAACTTTCCGGTGAAACCGCCAAGCGCAACCTCGAAGGCATCACTCGCTTTCACCGCATGCGAGGTTCGCGCGGCTTTCACGACGCCGCCGAATTGGTCGCCGAGCGCGCCCGCACTTACGGCTTGACCGACGTCTCCATTCTTTCATTCCCCGCCGACGGCAAGACTTTTTATGGGACCCAGAAGTCGCGCCTTGCCTGGGACGCCGATTTCGCGGAGCTGTGGGAGATGCGCGAGCAGGACGGTAAGTGGACTTCCGCGATTCGCATGGCCAGCTTTGACGCCATCCCTGTGTCGCTCGCCGAAGACAGCGAAAGCGCGGACGTCACCGCCAACCTCGTCGATGTCGGTCAGGGCGCTCACGATGCCGATTACGAAGGCAAAGACGTGCGCGGCAAAATCGTCCTGGTCGCGGCGCAACCGGGCGCCGTGCAGGATCTGGCAGTGGGGAAATACGGCGCTGTGGGGATCGTCAGTTACGCGCTGAATCAGCCGCAGGCCTGGCAGGGCGGAGATGAAAATCTGATTCGTTGGGGACACCTGGAATCCTTCAGCGAACACAAAACATTTGCCTTCATGGTTTCGTTAAAAACTGCGCGCAGCCTCCGCGACCGCCTCGCCCGCGGGGAGCAGATCCGCTTGCACGCCATTGTCAAAGCCGGTCAGCACCCGGGCGAGCTGAACGTCGTGACCGCGACAATTCCCGGCGCCGACCCCAAACTCCGCGAAGAAGAAATCGCCTTCAGTTGCCACCTCGACCACCAGCGCCCCGGCGCGAATGACAACGCCAGCGGCTGCGTCACTATCCTGGAAGTCGCCCGTACTCTGCAGAAGCTAATCACGGAAGGAAAAATCGCCCGTCCCGCGCGCACTCTGCGCTTCATCTGGCCGCCGGAAATCGAGGGAACCACCACGCTTCTCAACGCTCGTCCGGAATTCGCCAAGCGCATCAAGGCCGTCGTTCATATGGACATGGTCGGCGGCGGCCCCGCCACCAAAGCAATCTTCCACGTCACGCGCGGCCCCATGAGTCTTCCATCATTCATACACGACGTCGCCGAAGCCTTCGCCGATTTCGTGAACCGCGAATCCGACATGTACGCCAGCACCGGCCAGGCGCTCTACCCATTCGTCTCTCCTGAAGGCGGCAAGGAAGCGCTGCAAGCCGATTTCGCAGACTACAGCATGGGCAGCGATCACGATGTTTATCAGGAGGGTTCCTTCCGCATCCCCGCCATTTACTTGAACGACTGGCCCGACCGCTACATCCACACCAATGGCGACGTCGCCGCCAATATTGATCCCACCAAACTCAAGCGCGCCGCCTTCATAGGCGCCGCCAGCGCTTATTTCCTCTCCCAGCTAAGTTCAGAGACTCAAACGAACGAGGTCATGAATGCAATTATCGAGGGTTCGTCTTTCAGATACTTGAAAGCAATGCACAAGCGTGAAAGTGATATTCCTAGAGAAGTGGACGGGATGATTATGGAATCCTTCGTCGATCATGAAGCCAGCATTTTTCAATCGGTGAACCAATTCACTCCTGATTCGTTCACCACGGAGGTTATGGAGACTGCCGAGAAGCGTGAATATATGTTGTCGCTGATGGGAGATTCGGGTGGTTGGCCTCCACCACCGAGCGGTGAGGGACTAATCAAATTTGTCCGCAACGCGGATCCAAAAGGCCCCATGTCCGCCTTCGGCTACGACTACCTCACTGACCATCTCGATGCCAAGCATTTGCAGCATCCGAAGGTTCTTCACTATCAGGGACTCTGGGGTTCCGGCGAAGAGTACGCTTACGAAGCGCTCAACTTCGTAGACGGCAAACGCAATGCCGAACAAATCCGTCAAGCCGTTTCCGCAGAATACGGTCCGATATCTCTCGATCTCGTCCTCGAATACTTGAAAGCACTCGAATCCATCGGCGTCCTCAAGCGCGTTCCTTAACCCACGAATGCGCCTGGACCTGGCGCGGACTATATTTTGAATGGCACAGTCCCGCTCCGTGGAACTGTGCGCCTCCTCCTGCCCCAGCACCTTACTCCGCACACTCCAGTTGGGTGCTCACTTATCCCTGTGCTAGCATTGCAGCCCCGCGTTAGACTACGGGAATACGCTAGATGGCCACTGCAACCATGCAGGCTCTGCGCAAAGTGCGCCCCGAGCGGGGCGCGGCAATCGAGCAAGTTCCCATCCCCTCAATGGGCCCGCACGACGTCCTCGTCCGCGTAAAAGCGGCTTCCATCTGCGGCACCGACCTGCACATTTACGGCTGGGACCGATGGTCGGCCTCGCGCATCCACCCGCCGATGACCTTTGGCCACGAATTCTCCGGCGTCGTCGAGCGCGTCGGTGATGAAGTCACGCGCATCAAGCCCGGCGAAAACGTCAGCGCGGAAATGCATCTGAATTGTGGCCACTGCAGGCAATGCCGCGTAGGCCAGCCCCACGTCTGCAAGAACCTGAAGATTATTGGAATTGATCGCGACGGCTGTTTCGCCGAATTCGTGACCATCCCCGAATCAAACATTTGGTGGCTCGACAAATCCATTCCTGAGCATTACGGCGCCATCATGGACCCGCTTGGCAACGCCGTGCACACCGTGCTGTCAGGCCCGATTGCGGCTCACACGGTTGTAGTTACGGGTGCCGGCCCTATCGGCCTGATGGCCATTGCCGTAGCGAAAGCCTGCGGTTCTTCCACCGTGTTCGCCACCGAGGTAAACGCCCAACGCCGCGCCATGGCTCTCCGCATGGGCGCCGACGAAGCAATTGATCCGACCGCCGGCGACGCAGTCGCGCGTGTCCACGCGGGCACAGGAGGCGCTGGCGCGGATGTCCTTTTGGAAATGAGCGGCAACCCTGCCGCGATTAAGCAGGGTTTTCAGATGCTCCGCGCTGGCGGCCGCGCCTCCTTGCTCGGAATTCCATCCGAGCCGGTCACACTGGACCTTCTGGACAACGTCATTTTCAAAGGCGCTACGGTGCTGGGGATTTACGGACGAAGAATGTTTGAGACCTGGGTGCAAATGACCGAGCTTCTCAAGTCAGGCAAACTGAATCTCGAGCCTTTGTTCGGCGAGCGCTTGCCGTTGGAACAATTTGCCGAAGGGTTCAAGCTTCTTGAAGGCGGCCTGGCGGGAAAAGTTATCTTCACTCCGAACGGCGTGCCTCGCTAAGCGCGCCCGCAAACGAAATCGCAGGCTTCATCCCCTGAATATTGGAGGTCGCAATGGAGAGTGCCACACAGAATCCCTTGAGTTTTCTTGGTGATCAGATTGATGAATTGAAGGTCAAAGGGCTTTATTTCCCTCTGCATATTCTCGAAAGCCCTCAGTTGCCGGAAGCAATTTTCGACGCCAAGCGCGTGATCAATCTCAGTTCCAACAATTATCTCGGTTTCACCACTCACAAAGCCCTGCGCCGCGCCGCCATAGATGCCGTCAAGACCTATGGCGCTGGGTCCGGCGCAGTGCGATCCATTTCCGGCACCATGATTTTGCACATGGAGCTCGAGGAACAAATCGCCAGGTTCAAGGGCACCGAGGCCTGCGTCGTTTTCCAGTCCGGCTTCACCGCCAATGCCGGCACGGTTTCCGCCATTCTCGGCAAGGATGACCTGATCATCTCCGATGAGCTGAACCACGCCTCCATCATTGATGGATGCCGCCTCTCAAAAGCCGCCATTAAAATCTTTAAGCACCGTGACTTGAAGGATTGCGAGCGGATTTGCGAAGAGACCGCCAGCTGGCCCGGCCACAAGCTGCTCATCAGCGACGGGGTTTTCTCCATGGATGGAGACATCGCGCCGCTCCCCGGCCTCTGCGACCTCGCCGAAAAATACAACTGCATCATGATGGTGGACGATGCGCACTCATCGGGAGTGTTGGGCCGAAATGGCCGCGGCACTGTGGATCATCTTGGTTGCCACGGTCGCGTCCATATTCAGGTGGGCACGTTGAGCAAGGCCATCGGCGTGATGGGCGGGTACGTCTGCGGCTCGCGGGAGTTGATTGATTATTTGTATCGCCGCGCCCGGCCCTTCCTGTTTTCCACTTCGCACCCGCCTGCGTCGGCCGCGGCGTGCCAGGCGGCATTTACGCTGCTGGATTCTCCGGAGGGCGAGCGCCTGATCAAGAAAATGTGGGCCAACACCAAGTTCTTCAAGCGCCAGCTCAAAAAGCGGGGCTTCAAATTTGGCGCCACGGAAACGCCCATCGTGCCTATCCACGTCGGAGAAGCCGCCAAGGCATTTGAATACTCGCGGAAATTATTTGACGCCGGTCTGTACGCGCCCGCGGTAGGTTATCCCACGGTGGCGGAAGGAAAGGCCAGGCTGCGCGCCATCGTCACCGCGACGCACAAGCGCGCGGAACTCGAACACGCCTGCGAAATTCTGGAACAGGTTGGAAAGCCCCTGGGGATCATCTAGCTCTTCGCGCCAGCACTAGGCGAACCAGCACGTTTCTGTCTGATCGCCAAAGATTCTTCAGCGCTAAATCGCCGCGGCCCCATGCCGCATGCGGCTAAACAGCGTAATCGACATGGCGCCAAACCCCCAGACCACGGCCATGACCGCCAACCAGAATCCCACATAAGGCACTATCCGAACGGCATAAAGGATTACCAATCCCAGAGCCAGGTGGCCGACCATTGCGCCTGAAGCCGTGACCGTCCGGAATGACTGCTGTTCCGATGGGCCGGCGGTACCGGCCTTGCTTCTGCCCCAATTAAATATCCCCCGGCCAAGCCACGCAGCGAAAAACACCTTCGACCCATAAAGTGCAATGAGATAGAGAAGTGCCGTGCTGATTCCAATCCCCAGCCCCACGACGGTGAAGCAGGCAATACATGCAAGCACTGGTGTGGCGATCATCACCAGCGCACCAACTCCCAGCGACACTCCAAACCGGTCCGCGGTCTGGACCGTTTCATTGAAAAAGCCCGGCGCGATAAATAGCAGCACTAATCCAAAAATAAATGAAGCTCCCCAAAAAAGCAGCTTGTGCCAGAGGGACATCCCCGAAAAAATGTAGTCAGGATTCGATGTTTTCGCTTCGATGTTCACATCAATGGGGTTGCTGAGTCTGGCGCCCGCCGCGACCGCCGGCTGGCTGGGCCCCGTATACTGAACTTTTCCTAGAAGCTGAGCATGCGGCCCTACGTCGAACGAATCATTGGCCTTGATACTCACATCCCCGCCGACGAACCCGTCAAGACTTGCGTGCCCCATCCGGCCGGTGATCCCGCGCCCGATCCGTCCATCCATAGTCGCGTCTCCAGCGTAGAGAATTGCCCCCCAACCAATCTCCGATTGGGATTCCGCCAACAACGTCCCGGTAAATCCCATGACATTTTTCCCAACTTTTCCGTGAATATTCAATACACCCAAAGAGGCACGCACATTTCCATCCACTGTCCCGCTGATTGTCAACATGCTTCCAGCGGAGATTACATCCCCGGTGACATGCCCATTCACCGTCAAATTCTGCCCGAAGATGAATAGGTCACCATCCACGGTGCCGTCGATGCGAACTGTTTGTCCCGACACCAGCAGATCATCATGGACCACCCGGTCGGCGGGGAGCGTGTAATTCGTATTGGCCTTGTGGCACTCGATGGCGCTGACGCCTAAGGGCAGCGCAAGCGCCGCGACAATCACAGTCATCATCAGCGCTATGGTGTTCCACCGCCTCAAGGTTCTCCGCAGCAGCAAGAATCCCACCAGGCCCAATGAAATTACCGCCAATGCTTGGACCATTGTCCACATGGTGTCCCACCCTTTCCAAAGTGCGCTCTGAATAAATACCGTAGATAACAAATCGCTCCCGCCAAATCCGGCTTGGGCCAATTGCGCTTGCCAGGGATCAATGATTGAAGTCCACACCCAATACGCTCCAGAGGCCGCCAGCCCGAAGGAAACTATCCAGCCCCAAGGTGTACGCTCGCGCGCCGGCCCGGCCAGGAGCCGCGCCGGAACCGACTCTTCCTGTTCCCGCAGCGCGAAGCTCAGCAGTTTTGACTCCCGTTCCAGCGCGCGCAGCAAGGCCCGGCAATCGCTGCACTGTTCCGTGTGCGCGGAAAACTCCAGTGCGCGCGGCCGTTCCAGCAGCCCTTCGAGGTATTGCAGGCAGCTCATTTCATCCACGTGGCCTTCGTTGCGTCCCCGACCACTGTTGTCGATCTGGCTCATTGTCCCCTCCCCGCAGCAGCGCCTTGGGAGTTTGCTTGCCCGGCCAATGCTTCCCGCAACTGGTGGCGAGCGCGCAAAAGCACCACGCCCACGAAGTTGCGCCGCAGTCCGAGCGATTCAGCGATTTCGTCGTAACTCATTTCCGTGTAATAACGCAACACCAGCGCCATACGCGAACGGGAAGGCAGTTTCGCCAGTGCCTCACGCATGTCCTGGCTGCTGCGTTGTTCAAGCAGTTGGTCAAGCTGACTTGGGTCGGGGTGCTCCAGCGGCATCTCCTCCACGCCTTCCGTCTCCAAATCCTGGCGGATGCGCCGCCGGCGCAGCATGTCCCAGCAATGGTTGGCGGCAACCTTGTACAGCCACGCTTGGAATGGACGGCTGGAGTCGTACTGTCCCAGCTTTTCACGCACTTTCATAAATATCTCCGTTGTGGCATCCTCCGCGTCTTCACGAGCGGGCAGAGAACGCCTGCAAAAACGGAATATCGGCGCGGCAAATTCCCGATAAAGGTCGCCCCACGCCTCAAGGTTCCCTGTACGGGCCCGCGCAATTAGATCAGCCAGCTTCTGCTGTTCTGAAGCGTTCATGCCCTCCGGCCGTTTCCGCGCTTCCACTATCTACTACGCATGGATGGGGTAAGAAATATCCCAGGTCCACCGCCGTCAGAGGGGATAGTACCTCAAAACTCCAACGAGGATTGGGGTCTGACGAGGCCGCCAGACACTTGAGGGTAAATCAAAACATTGCAAACGGCTCAGTGAATGCCTGCTGAAACGCCATAGATTGGCGGCAGGTTCTTGGCCAATTCCTGCCAGGAATCCCCGCCATCGCGAGTGTAAAACAGGGTGCCTGTTGTGGTTCCAAAGTAAACGCCTGCGGGATCGCGATCATCGGAAGCCATCGCTTCGCGCAGGATCAGCACAAACGCATTTTCCTGCGGCAGACCCTTAGTCAGGAGCTTCCAGCTCTTGCCGCCATCGCGGCTGCGGGCCACGCGCAGTTTTCCTTTGGGAACAAAGCGCTCTTCCGCAGAATCAATCGGAACGGTGAACAGGGTGTTCTTTTCAGCAGCGGGAACCGCCAGCGCAAATCCAAATCGCGTGGGCAGGCCCTTGGAGATGTCCACCCATTCTTTGTCCGCAAATCCGGCGCGATAAATTCCGCAGTGATTTTGCTGGTAAAGCGCCTCTGGATTTCTCGGATGCGCCTTCAATTTGTGCACGCACTGGCCAACTTCCGGAAACTTGTCCGGATTAAAATCCGAGCGCACGTTTCCGTTGAACGGCTCCCAGGTTTTTCCGCCGTCGCTCGAGCGGAACGCGCCTGCTGCGGAAATCCCAACGATCAAGCGTCCTTTGCCCAGGCAGGCAATCGAGTGAACCATCAGCCCACCGGCGCCCGGTGTCCACTTCTCACGCGTGGGATGGCTGCACAGTCCCTGAACCATTTCCCAGTTCGCGCCGTTGTCGCCGCTGCGGAAAAGCACGGCCGGTTCCGCGCCCAGGTAAAGCACACCGGGCTCATCCGCGGCGCCCGGTTCGATGTGCCAGATGCGTTTGAGCGAGGCGTCCGGAATCTCCTTCAGCTCCATCCCTTTTTCTGTGACCGCCCAGGATTTCCCGGAGACGCCCTTGACCTCAAGTCCCTTTTCGGAGATGGCCCATTTCTTGCCATTGTCGGTGCTGGCGTGAACATGCGAACCGAACCAGGCGTTGCCCACTGCGGCGTAATGGCGCTTGGGATCGCGCGGATCCTGCACGACGTGATGGACTTCCTGGCCGCCGAAGAACGGGCCGTCTGCCTCCCATTTCTTGCGGTCCTTTGAAGTGAAAGAGAATGCGCCCTTCCGCGTGCCCACCCAGATTCGCGTTGCAGGTTTGCCGGCCATGAGGAGCCTCCGACTTGCGGCGCGAATTGGAAACAGCGGACGCCGCCAAGGCCGATGATTCTACAACAGAGGGAGATGCGGAGTCATCGTGCGATCCTTGGACATTGTCTTTGCCCTATCTCATCTTTCGTTGGCCCACCTTTTCGCGCTGACTGTCCTCATATCTACCCCTGCCTCGGCAGCCCCCTCCCATTACAATTTGCTATGAATATCATTCTAAACGGGTTACGGGCATCAATCGTCCAATGAATGTGATTCTAAAGGACTTAGGGGTACGTCTGCTCCGTTCTTATTTCTTGAAGGCGTGGCTGGCGGCTGCGCTCGTGTAGCGCCACCCCATCAGAAGGGCGCGGCCCGCCCTATTCTTGTCATTCTGAGGGCTGATGGTCCGCATCTTCCCGGAGAATCTTTGTGAGTGCAGCATAATGAAAGCGTAACCGCTCGGGAAGAATTGGATTATCTGCGGTTCACACTGGACTCTAGAATCTCGGGAAATATTTTTTGGAGCAGGGGGAATTTGGTTACGCGGTTTTGTTCGAATGCTTTCGTAGCGCACTCTACTCAGCAGCTCCTCTTTTGGCTATGTCCGATCCATGAGGTAACGGCAGATTGCGAGCGGGCTCAATGGAGCGCGCCTTGGAAATAGGCCGGAAGGTCTTTCTTGGTTTCGCGCAGGATCTCGACAATGGCCTGGCGGTCGGCTCGATTCAGGCGCGAGTATCTCTTGTCTTTTTCCTGGCCCGACAAAATATTCCACATGCGTTTGTAAATAGCGTCCCTGGCTTCCATGGGCAGCGCGTCAAAAGCGTCCGAATAGATCATATAGCTGCAGGGGTAACGCATCATGCGGCGCCGCAGATCGAATTGCCGCAGGGATCGACCCTTGCCGTCGAAAGGACCTTCCGCTGAAAATTTTTCGATGAAGCCGGACGTGCCCCGAATCCTGCCGCCAAGCGGGGCTTCATCGACAAACAGCATGTAATCGACAATTTCATTGGCGCTTTCACTGAGAGGGGGGTTGAGGTCCGTAGGAATGGTCGCGGTCTGACCATCTTTGCGGTTGGCTGATTGTGCCTCGAAGGACGCGAACCGGGCCTCCCATCCTATGCGAGTAAGCAAATTCGTCATGTGCATTTGGTGCTCGAAGACCATCAGGGCAACGATGTCGCTGTATGGCGACAGGTAAGCATCCGTATCGAATTCGCTCTTCAGTGATTCCAAGTTCAGCGTCTGGTCTGTCACCGCAGATTCCGGATTTGCGGTATCGGTGACCATTGCATTTCCCAGGTGTCTTATCGATCCGGCATTTCCTGTCACGTACCAGCCGCCCCAGCGCTGGGCCATGGGAGTGCGGTGGTCGGTAACATTATTTCCCAACCAAGGAAGCGGTTGGCCATCTGGAGCGGTCATCATGCTGCGGACTAACATGCCGGGGACGCCTACGCTATTGAGAGACTCATGACAGGTCAAGCATTTATCGTCACGTTTGAACTGGGGCTTATCGGCCGGCTGTTGGGACAGAGTGTAGAAAATGACTCCTTGCGATGGATCCTCAGCCGCCAATTCGATAAATCCGCCGCGGACCCAACCGACCGTCACGGCGTCATTGAAGAAGAGTGTGCGCGGATTCTTGGGCGATATTCGATAGGATTGAACGCTGTTCTTTGAAAACGTAACAATTTGCGATTCAACCGGAACTTTCATGGCTTCGAGCACGGAACGAAGATAGCCTTGTGCTCCGTCAAATTTGAGCTGGACCTTCCCGGATTGAATATCCAGGTTCAACTTCGCGACCAGGTCACTTGTAGGGCGCGTGTGATACTGAATTGCGGGATGGTCGAGTCCGGGAAGGAACAATCCCTGAAGATCCGCGAACGTGGCAGCAGCGGAGGCAGCGAGGATCAACATTCCACAGACCAGGATATTGTTCCGCATAGAGTTACCAGCTGACTGCAATTCTACGCGCTTGGGACACTTTGAGCGTCAGGCATTATATGCACGTGCACATTCCGAGGTACTTGATCGGGTGAGACGCGGCGCAGCTGTGCCACAGAGCCAGCTATCGCTCGGAACAAACCTGGGCTAGAGTGGACGAGCCTCCATATGAATGAAAACCTACCATCGGTAGTGATTGCGGGGCGTCCCAACGTGGGGAAGTCCACGCTGTTCAATCGCCTGACGGGGACGCGGCGGTCGATTGTGACCAATGAGCCGGGGATAACGCGCGACCGAATTTATGGGACGGCCAACTGGCTGGGCCGGAGCTTTGAAGTTGTAGATACGGGCGGAATCGTGCCCGAGGACCGCGCCGCGATACCGGCGGAGATTCTGCGGCAGGCCAAGGTGGCCATCGAGTCGGCGGCGCTGCTTGTGCTGGTGGTGGATGCGCGCGACGGGCTGACTCCGCTGGATGAGGAGCTGGCGCGGGTGCTGCGTCGCGCCGGCAAGCCGATGATTCTGGCGGCGAACAAGGTGGATTCGCAACGGCAGGAGTCCCTCACCGGGCCGCTACACTCGCTGGGGTTGCCGGTGTTTCCGCTCTCGGCCGAGCATGGATATGGGATGGATAACATGCTCGACTACATTGTCGAGCGCGCGTCGCTTCCCTCAGGCGGCGCGGCTGCTCCGGAAATCATTCCCCCGCAGAGCGAGGTGGCGGAGAGCGCTGAAGGCCAGGTGTCTGCAAACGGCGCAAGGATACCTGCACCGCGGAAACTAGAAACCCCAATCCAAGTGGCGATAATCGGGCGGCCGAATGTCGGAAAATCAGCGCTGCTGAATCAACTCGCGGGCGAGGAGCGCAGCATCGTTTCACCGATAGCGGGCACGACGCGCGATTCGGTGGATACGCTGGTGCAACACGGAGAAAAAATCTACCGGTTCGTGGACACGGCGGGGATCAGGCGCAAGGGCAAGACCACGGAACTTTCAGAAAAGCTGAGCGTGATCATGGCGCGCAAAAGCCTGGAGCGCACCGATGTGGCGTTGTTAATTGTGGACGCGTCACAGGGAGTTGCATCGGGCGACGCCACGATTGCCGATTACGCGGGGCAGTCGGGATGCTCGGTAATCATCGTCATGAACAAGTTCGATTTGGCGCTGGAATCCGCCCGGAAGGCGCTGGAAGCAGAGGAGACCAAAGGGAATCCCGACCGCGTTTCGCGAAGAGCGAAGGCTGCTGAGTCGAAGACGGCCAAAGGGTATCGCCCGACCAGCGGAAAAAGAACCGAAGAGCAATCGCGCAGCCGGAGTCTGCGCACGCTTGCCGACCCTAAATCGCTGATGAAGGAATATGAAACGCTGGTGCGCGGCAAACTGAAATTTCTGGCATACGCGCCCATCGTATTTGTTTCGGCGCTTACCGGGGAAAACGTGGGAAAGCTTTACCCGCTCATCGAACATGTGGCCGCGGCTCGCCGGAAACGCATCTCGACGGGAGAAATCAATCGCTGGCTGAAGAGCGTGGACCTGGAACGCGGGACATCTCCCGCGACACGCAAAGTGAAGATTTATTACATGACCCAGGCGTCCAGCGCACCGCCCACGTTTGTCCTGTTCACCAATCAGCCGGCGCGACTGCACTTCAGCTACGAGAGATTCCTGGAGAACAGGCTGCGCGAGAGTTTTGATTTCATCGGCGCGCCGATACGGTTTCTGCAACGCGTGAAGGAGCGCGGCCATCGCGAGCGCGGACACGCGTCGGTAAAGAAGCGGCGACGCGGGCCGAGTTAAGTCTGTGCATTGACACAGACAGAAAACGAGATAGGATAAGGTTCGAGCGGCCCCCGCCCGCATCACAACATGCCTGAATCCGGAAACGGTCACATGTCTGATTTCGTGCCCGACAAAAGTTTTTTCCGCATCGGCGAGGTCAGCCGGTTGACGGCCACGAAACCGTTTGTGCTGCGCTACTGGGAGACGGAATTTCCCATGCTGCAGCCGGTGAAAAGCCCCAAAGGCCACCGGTTGTACCGCCGCGAGGACGTGCAAACGGTGCTGGAAATCCGCCGCCTGCTTTACGACGAAGGGTTCACGATAGCCGGAGCGCGGCGCCACCTGCGCGAGCACAATGGCCACGATTCCGGCGGCAACGGCGACGTAGCTCCCTCACAAGACGGCCAGTCGATTTCCGGCTTGTTGCCATCTACGGCGCGGGCTTCAACGGGCGATCCGCTTCCGACCATCAACCGCAAAGTATTGCTGGACTTGCGGGACGCCCTGCGGGCGTTCTTGACGCTGCTCGAAACCGAGTGATACCCTGAACTTCCGTGGCGTAACGGTGCGTTTTTGCCGGGGCGGCGCGGGAAATCACCAGCCGGTCGGGACGTAGCGCAGCCTGGTAGCGCGCACGCTTGGGGTGCGTGAGGTCGCTGGTTCAAATCCAGTCGTCCCGACCATTCCTTCCGCCCAAAGCGCGCGAGGATCGCGGCGCAAATCCAGAAAGAGAATCGGGGAACTTCCTAAAACAGATGGCTCATATTCTGATTACGAATGACGACGGAATCCACGCGGAAGGATTGCGCGCCCTGGTGGATGCGTTGAAGGACACAGCTAAACTGAGCGTGGTTGCACCGAGCCAGGAGCGCAGTGCGGCGGCGCAGTCGCTGACGCTGCGGCAGCCAATCTTCTGCGAGCAAATTGCCGAGAGGGAGTGGGCCGTGGATGGGACGCCCGCGGACGCGGTGATCGTGGCGCTGAATAAATTGTTGCCTGAGAAACCTGACCTGGTTCTGTCAGGTGTAAATCGCGGCGGAAATATGGGCGAGAACGTCTTTTACTCCGGCACGGTAGGGGCGGCCGCGGAGGCCACCATCAACCACATTCCTTCCGTGGCGATTTCGGTGGTGCATCGCGGAAAGGGATTTCGATTTGACCATGCGGCAAGTTTTGCGCGTGATCTGGCCACCGTGATTTTGCGCGACGGAATGACCCAAGGGGTGCTGCTCAATGTGAATGTGCCGCAAGAATGGAAGGGCGGAGTGAGATTTACGAGGCAATCGGAAAAAGTGACGCGGAATGTTTTGCAGGAAGAGAAAGATCCGCGCGGACGAACCTATTACTGGCTGCATGAGCAGCAGATTACCGATGGAATCGGCGAAGATTCGGATTACGCTGCGGTTTTTGCTGGGGACATTTCGATAACGCCGATTCATTTGGAGCGAACGCATGTCCCTTCGCTGAATCATCTTTCGCACTGGGCAAAGGAGCTGGCGCGGACGAAGAGCTGACATTCAAAATCAGTTTCAGGATTTAAAAAAGGGGATGCGCGTTACACGCATCCCCTTTTTATTTAGAGATTTGACGAGGCGATGTGGCCACGCCCGTGGGTTTACATTCCACCCCGCCGCCCGCCCCCTGCGACTGTGCAAGGCGCCTGGGGTTTGCGCGGGAACATCATGTCGCGATTGGCGGCCTGATAGACGAAGGTCGAGACAATCGTGGCCATTTGCCGGA
Organism: Candidatus Acidiferrales bacterium; assembly: GCA_035308165.1. Classification (GTDB taxonomy): domain Bacteria; phylum Acidobacteriota; class Terriglobia; order Acidiferrales; family UBA7541; genus DASTCZ01. The sequence continues at coordinate 22,521 of DATGHC010000065.1, forward strand.
GGTCGCCGTCCTGCACGCGATCCCACAGATCCATGTTGCTGTGATGGGTGCGCGTGTCGTATTCGAGCGGGTCCTGGATGAACTGAAATCCCGGCAAGCCGACGGCATCGTACGAAAGGTGATCCGTTCCACCGGTGTTGCTGATGGAAATTGTGTTCATGCCCATGGACTCAAACGGCTTCATCCATTCCTGGAAGACGGGACGTGCGGCTTCGTTTCCCTGCAAATAAACACCGCGGAGTTTGCCGCTGCCGTTGTCGATGTTGAAGTACACGGAAAACTTGTCGTGAGCGGGCTGCTTCAATTCCCACGCGCCGGTCTCGGTGTTGCAGCGGCCGAAGTGGTCCGTCACATAGGCGCGTGAACCGAGCAGACCTTCTTCCTCGCCCGTCCAGAGGCCGATGCGGACGGTGCGGCGCATGTTCAATCCAGAAGCTTTCAGAACGCGCATCACTTCGAGCATCACGGCAGAGCCGACGCCGTTATCCGTGGCACCAGTGCCGGAATGCCAGGAATCGAAGTGGCCGCCGATCATGACAATCTGGTCGCGGAGTCTCGGATCAGAGCCGGGGATTTCGCCGACGATGTCGAAGGACTTCCCTCCATCGTTGTCGAGGAATTTGTTCTGGATATTGAGCTCGACGGTCACGGGAACATTCTTCTGAAGCGTGCGGTAAATGCGGTTGTAGTGCTCGGCGGCGAGCATCACCTGATTCAGGGCTGGCGGCGCATTTTGCGAGGCGTAAACGGAGGGCCCGCGGCCGCCCCTTCCACCGCCTTGACCGGGAGGTGGCACGGGAACCACACCCGCGGCGGATTGGACGTAAACGGTTCCGCCATCGCCCCGGCCTTCCTGGAAAACGGCGGCGACACCTTCGCTTAAGAAAAGATTGTTGAGTTTGGCGCGAATCCGCTGGGCCACGGCGTTGGCCGCGGCCTGCATCTGCGGAGTGAGAGCGTTAAAAGCAGGGGCGGCGCCGCCTCTGCGGCCGCCGATTTCCTGCATGCCCATTTCATCCAATTCCGCCTGGGTGTAGCGATGTGCCAGCGGTTCGGTGCTCATGGCGATCTCGCGCGGCGGATCCAGCATCACGATCTTGCCCTTAAGAGTTCCTTTCAGGCTGGCAATCAGCGCGTCGGCGGCATCTTCAGTCACGGGCATAGTTGGTGCGGCGTTCGGGTTATTCGGATTCTTCACGCCGACAATGACGACTTCGCCGGTGACCGGGCCGCTTGTGCCCGGAGTCCACGCAAGTGGATAAGCAATCAAAGGATAGGTGACTGGTGAAGTCACGTTGGCGTAGAAGCGCTCATTCACCCAGCCCCGGCCAAAATCCCAGTATTCGTAATGCGGATTGGCGAGGCCCCAATCCTGCATCTGCTTGATCACCCAATCACCGGCGAGTTTGGTGTTGGTGGATCCCGTGAGACGGCCGCCATAAACATCGGTGATGTAGCTCAGGGTATCCATTACGCGCGAGTTGTTGACGGCCTCGCGCTTGATTTTGTAGACGGCGTCGAGATCGACCTGATCGCTCTTTTGCGCGGTCAATGGCAACACCAGAAATGCCAGTGCCAGACCGCCGCACAATAATGCCTTACGCACCTTTCACCTCCGCAAGTTAGAGAAATTTGCTCCGAGGATATCTCGCCCCAGCCCGAGGGAAGCGGGCTTCTGATTGCGGGAAACCACTCGTGCAGAATGACGCGTTCGCGGGAGCGCCGGTTTCAACAGCAAGCGCCGGGAAGCTTGGCGAACCGCAGCGGCGTACATTAGACTGCCATCGCGGGAAATGCGCAAGGGTGCCTGGAAGAAGTAAGGGGCACAGGCTGAAGACTGTGCCACGAGACCCAAGCGCTTGGATTGAAATGGAGAGGGCCGGGGAAATTCTGACGTGACCAAGAATAATACTTACGACGTGGCGGTGATTGGCGCCGGAGTTTTTGGCGCGTGGACGGCTCTGCATTTGCGGCGCGCGGGTAAGCGCGTGGCTCTGTTGGATTCCTACGGGCCGGGAAATGCCCGGGCCAGTTCAGGCGGAGAGTCGCGGCTGATCCGCATGGGATACGGACCGGACGAATTGTACACGCGCTGGTCGGTGCGCTCGCTGGCGCTATGGGAAGAGTTTTTTGCGCTCGCTTCGCGGCCCCTGCTGCATCGCACAGGGATCTTGTGGATTGCGAACGAAGAAGATGCCTACACCAAGGCTTCACGCGAAACTCTCGCCGGGTTGGGAGTTCCGCACGAAACGCTGAACCATTCGGAACTTGAGAAACGCTACCCACAAGTCAGGTTTCGCCCCGCAAGCTGGGGATTGTTTGAACCCCGGAGCGGCGTGCTGCTGGCGCGTCGGGCCGTGGCGGCCGTCGCGGAGGCTGCTTGGTCAGAAGGAGTGGAATACTTCAACGAAATGGCCATAGCGCCAGGCGCCAAGGGAAAGGCTTCCAGTGTGAAGACATCTTCGGGCCGTGAAATTCATGCCGGTCAATTTGTTTTTGCGTGCGGGCCGTGGCTGGGGAAGGTTTTTCCTGATTTGCTGGGGAACCGGATTTTTACTTCAAGGCAAGAGGTGTTTTTCTTTGGAGTGCCGGCCGGTGATTCGCGATTTGCGCCTCCGGCAATGCCCGGGTGGCTTTGTCTGGGGGACTTGATGTATGGCGTGCCGGACCTGGAGAGCCGCGGATTCAAAATTGCGCACGACCGCCATGGGCCCGCATTTGATCCCGATAGCGGGACGCGTGTGCCAACGCATGAAGGGATTGCCGCCATTCGCGCCTATGTGGCCGAGCGATTTCCCGCCCTGGCGCAAGCTCCGCTGGTGGAGGCTCGCGTGTGCCAATACGAAAACACATCGAACGGCGATTTTTTGGTGGACCGCCATCCCGAGTATGAAAATGTTTGGCTGGTGGGCGGAGGGTCAGGGCACGGATTCAAACACGGCCCGGCGATGGGCGAACACGTTGCAGGGCGGTTGCTGGGCACGGTCGCTGCCGAGCCGCGGTTTTCCTTGACGACCAAGGCGACTGTTCAGCTGCGAACCATTTATTAACATTTTTACGATTGCAGGCCAGACGGGCGGGGGTCAGTTGTCGAAGGGCCTCTCCTCCCGTTTGCGTTCTTCTGGAATTCGCTCCTCCTTCGCAAAGCCATAGTGTTTGTCGGAGACGGAATAGGAGTACTCCTCGCCGCGCATGTCCGCCTGATTGAGGACCACGCCGACAATTCTGGCGGAAACCGTACGCAGGTTGGTGAATGCCTGCTTGACGAGTTTCTTGGGAGTGTCTCCGCTCTTGACGATGAGCACGACGGCATCGACGTAGGAGGCCAGGATGCGGCTATCGGCCATGTTCAGAAGTGTGGGCGAATCCACAAGCACAATGTCAAACTGCGATTGCGCGGCGCGGATCAGGTCATGCATACGGTCGGAGGAAAGGAGCTCGGCGGGATTTCGCGGCCTGCCCCCACTGGCAATCACGCTCAGCCCAGGGACAACAGTCGAGCTGACCACGCGCTGCCAGGTGCTATTTCCTTTGAGGTAGTCGGCAAGGCCGGCGTGATTCGACATGGAGAAAATTCTGTGCAGGCTAGGGCGGCGCATGTCACCGTCAATGGAGAGAACGTGCTTGCCCAGCTGAGCCAGCGCGACGGAAAGATTCGCGGTCACGGTGGTTTTTCCCTCGGAAGGCAGCGCGCTGCTGATCAGGATGGAACGCGGGTGCGAGTCGCCATTTGAAAACAGCAAGGATGTACGCAGGTTGCGGATGGCCTCCGAGATCTCGAAATTGCGGGGGCCGTCCCTATCGAGCCGGAACCACGGCTCCCCGTCGGCAGGCGCCGGTTTCGAATTGCCGCCCTCCAACAGAAGTGTCGCGGATTTGCCTGAATAGCTGGTGTCCTTATCCGTGGAGTTCTTGATGGGCACGGCGGGGATCACACCCAGCAGAGGAAGATTTAGGTGTGCGGCAACGTCATCCGCGGATTGAAACGTATCCTGAAAGTGTTCCTGCAGAAAAACGAAGGTGACGGCTAGGGTCAATCCCGTGAAAAGCCCCAAGATCAGCAGGTGAGTGACATTCGGACGGATTCGCGTGGTGGGAATCTGCGCCGGCTCCAGGATGCGCGCGCTCGGCGCGTCGAGCTGGGAAGAAATACCCGCCTCATTCATTTGGCGCAAGAGCCCTTCGTACAACTGTTTGTAAAGATCCACATCCCTTTTCAAAATACCGTCCTGCAAAAGCTGCTGGCTGGCGCCGGAGACAATTTTTTGCTGGCCGTCGAAAGCGTGGCGCTCCAGAGCCTCCTGTCGCAGAGCCGCGCGATAATCCTCAGCAACTGAGTTGCGGATGCGCAGGCGTTCGCCAGATTGGCTGGCCAGGACATCTTTCAACTCATCCTGAATTTGCTGGACTTCCGGGAATTTGGGCCCGAATTTTGCATCCAGTTGCGAAAGTTTCTGCCTGAGTCCCGTTTCTTTTGTCAGCAGATCGTCCAGAAGAGGGCTATGAAGAACCGAGGCATCCCCCGACTGGGCTTGCTTGTTCGCGGATTCTTTTTCGATGCGACGCCTTTCTGCGCTGGTAAGGTCGCTCTGGAGCTCCTGAAGCCGCTGAGTTTCGATGCTTTGCTGACCGCCGTTGGCAGTTTCTACAAAGAGCAATTGGTGTTCGCTCTCATATTGCTGGAGGTTCGAGGTGGCTTGTTCCATTTTTTGCTTGGTCTGGTTGAGCTGATCCAGGAGCCAGCTCGAGGCGTTTTGAGCCGTCTGGGATCGCTGGTCGCGGGTTTGTTCGATATAAAGCGCCATGAGTTGATTCACGGTGTCGGCGGCCTGTTGAGGAGATTCGGATTCATAACGGACTTGAATCAAATGGCTGCCTCTGACCACTTCCGTGGACAACTGCTCCTCGAAGCTTTCGAGGTGCTCCTGGGCTGCTTGGGGGAAAGTGGGCACCCAGTTATTTTTCGGTTCCATTTTGGCGATAAGAGATGAAACCAGGGCAGAGCCGCGAAGAACCTCCGCCTGTGTCTGCATGTAGCCATCCGGCGCAGTCTGGTCTTGGAACAATTCACCCAAGCTAGCCACGCTGCCCTTCGGCATTTCAATTTGTAGAGAACCCGTGGCGCGGAAAACGGGCTTCTGCCGTATGGTTCCGAACAGAGTGGCCATAAATACCGCCAGCGTGATGGTGAGAATGAGCCAGCGATGGTTCCATAGAATGCGAATGTAAACCGCGAGTGCAAAGTGATCATCTACTGGGAAATCGATAGAATGCCTGGCGGTTTCTGGAGAGCCTTGAATCTCGAATGTGGAGAAAGAGGGAAGTACCTCTTGCCGGGATCGCATGGAATCACCCCCGTAAAAGTGTGGACGCCGAATTTGTTAGAAACTACAGCCAATAGACCCGGGGTGCGGTCCCTCACTGCGTGTCGAGCGGAGAGCTCCAAGGCACACAGCCTGCGGAAGGGATAGAAGTACTAATGCTGCGAGAGGGAATGTCAACATGACTTGAGATCGTCCCCGAAATTGTGCGGAAACTATTATATATAGAGATAGTGACTGTCAAGTAAAATAGTGATATTATCCACTGAATTATAGTCCCACGGCAAAGTAAGTCCTGGAACCGTCATTGCGCCTGAAAATTCCAAAATGGGAACTTACGCCGCATCTCCTTGATTCTCGGCTGTCTGACGAAGCGGTGGACACCAGGAAACATTGGCGCATAGCTTGCCATGGGGTGCCGCTGAGATATCATGTGGAACGCGAGTGAGTTCGAAGCGGGGTCACGGCCAACATGCTTGTGCATATCACAAAGGACTTTGAAGAGCTGAGCCGCGAGGCGGCGCGAGTGGTGGCCAACGCAATCCGCAAGAAACATGATTTGCGGTTGGGGCTGGCCACGGGCAGCACGCAACTCGGGTTGTATCAGGAACTGGTGCGGATGCACCGCCAGGAGCGGCTCGACCTCTCGCAAGTGGTGACGTTTAATCTGGATGAGTACATCGGCCTGGCGTCCGGGCACCCGCAAAGTTTTCGATCCGTTATGTTTCGGGATTTCTTCGATCACATCAATATTCCACGCGAGAATATTCATATACCGGATGGAGCGCCACGAAGTGGCTATGAGCAATACTGCGAGGAATATGAAGAAGAGATTCGCAGCGCGGGAGGAATCGATTTGCAGGTGCTCGGTCTTGGGAAGGACGGGCACATCGGTTTTAACGAGCCGACCTCGAGTCTGGCGTCGCGCACGCGGCCGAAAACATTGACGCGGCAGACGGTGGAGGACAACCGGCGATTTTTTGGAGCGAAGGAAGAGCCGCCACACGCGGCAATCACCATGGGAATCGGAACGATTCTGGAGGCGCGGCGTGTGCTGCTGCTGGCGTCCGGCGCGGCCAAGGCGCGGGCCGTAGCGCTGGCAGTGGAAGGACCGGTGACGGCGAGCGTTTCTGCGTCGGCGCTGCAGATGCATCGCAATGCGACGGCGTTGGTGGACCGCGAGGCGGCTGCAGATCTTTTGCATCGAGAATATTACGAACGGGCTTTGGAAATGACCCGGAAGCTGACGCCGGGGAGATTGTGGTAGGGAATCAGCAAGAAACTAGAGCGGTGAGAAAACAAGAGGCCCGCCATCCCAATTGGATAGCGGGCCTTTTGTTTTCGGATCAGGTATCAAAAGATGAAGCGAAAGCCCAATTGCAGCTGCCGTTTCGGGTACGCAGAAGTAAAAGCCAACGGTGTGCCACCAGGGGAGTTTAGGGACGGATTCACGAAGGCCCCGGTGGGATGAACCCCGACGTTGGCAAAACCGTTGAGCGTGGGGACTTCATTATTCACGCTGGCATAGTTTGTGTGATTTGTGAGGTTGAAGGCCTCGGCCATCAATTGGAGGTTGTAGTGCTCGCCGAAATGGAAGGAGCGGGTTAAGCGCATGTCCAGTTCGGCGAAGTTCGGGCCAAGTCCGGAATTGCGGCCGATGCCGAGTGGACGGTCATTCGTGGAGTGATTATCGCCATTGATGTCTGTGCCGGCGGCAAGGACATTGAATGGGTGACCGCTGTTGTAGGACACGATGGGAGCCAGTTCCCACCCGCCCAGGACTCTCGAAGAGGAGTGGCCGCTATCCAATATGGCGGCGAAGACGACCTTGTGGCGCTGGTCGAAATCAGAAGGTCCGCGGTCGGCGGCCAGGTTCAACTCGTTAGCGGGGGCAAAGTCGCTGTTGTAATCGGTAGTGGTGTCATAAGCATGGCTGTAGGTGTAATTGGCGAGCAAAGTGAAATGCTCACTGAAGCGCTTCTTGACCTCCAGGATTCCGCCGTAATACAGGGCGGAGGCGGCGGAGGAGTACTGGTTGTTTTGAACGATAAATGGATTCACAAAACATAGAAAGGGATTCGCCCCGCATTGGGGCGCGGCCCAGTTTTGGAAGGTTACTTGCTTTCCGGTGAAAGGCGAGGTTGCCGTGGTGAAGGGAGCGGGCAGAAGGTTGGTGTCCAGCGCCACCGGCAGCCGCAGGGTGTGGACGTAAATTCCACTGACGGAAACCGAAAAGCCAGGAGAAATCTCGCGCTCGATACCAAACTCGGCCTGCTCCGAATAGGGGCTCTGGTAATCCTTCTGACCAGAAAACAAAACGGTGAGCGGAGGCAGAGGACCTGTATTCGAGATATTGATTCCGAACTGAGTCAGGCTAGCGGGCGTGATGCATGCAGCATTGCCGGCGGTGGGCTTGGTGCATGTGACCAGGCCCTGAGCAAATAACGTCCCGAAGATACATTGCGAGGTAAGAGAATTTCCGGCGTTAAAGGCGGTGCACGCGCCTGCCGGGGGAGTTATGCCAGGATTACCAGTGAGCGGAACCAATATGTTGGCGATTTGCCGGGTGCCATTGATATTGCCCAGGGTTTGAACGACATCGGCAATTTGGCCGTAAACGGGCGAAAAGAAGATTCCGAACCCGCCACGGACAACCGTCTTGTGATTCTTGAAGGGATCCCAGGCAAACGATGCGCGTGGGGCAAAATTGTCCTGATCCGTGTTTAACGTGCCGTATTGCGAATCCACTTCATAGCGAAGGCCGTAGGTGAAAGTGAGATTAGAGAAAATTTGCCATTGGTCCTGCCAATAAGCGGCCGTGAGGGGACGCGGATAGTTGTACGTGGGATTGCCGAAGCCCTGCTGATAGAACTGGGGTGCTTCCAGGGCAGCCGATTGAAGGCCGTTGATGGCAGCGGGAGTCGTTGCTGCCGGCAGGCCACATGCAGCTGGGACCTGAAGGCAAGGACTCAAAATGCCTCCCGGCAGATTGCCGAACACGAATCTTCCCGGGAAGAAAGTGTGGGATTCGGTGTGATCGCCGCGATACAACTCATAAAACCCAAACTTCATGGTGTGGTGGCCGTGGATCAACGTCATGTTGTCGGCAATCTCATACCTGCGAAGGATGGACAGGCTGGGCTGGAAGATGTTCGTCCCGAAGTTCCCAAAACCCGGGATGGCCAGACCGACCTCTCCGGGTTCGTTGGGAATGATGTCGATATTCGTGTAGTTGAATTGCGCGCGGAACTCATTCTGGGCGGCCGCGCTGAATTCGTGGAACCATGATCCCTGAAGCGAGTGATCATAGGTTCTGAGCGAACTGCCTGCGGAAAACGCGACCAGAGATTGAACGTCTGGACTCTCCTCGATGTCATGCCCGAAGGCATACCGGAAAAAGATCTGATCGCGGTCACTGAACTGATGGTCCAGGCGCGCCGAAGCGAAATACTCGTGCGTGCCGTAGGGAAGTAGACCGCCATTGGTTTCAAATTGATTGACGAGGTATGCGTCCAGCGGATTTGCGGCCGGATTGACGGTCAGGATGCTTTGGAGAGTACCAGCACAAATATTTGCGGGAAGGGCAGGTTTGCCTGTTAAGCACGGCACGGGCGTGGCTCCCTCGGCAGCCAAGCCAGTGATGATTGCTTGCTGTTTGTTTCCCGTAAAGGTTCCGGGGTCAGGCCCGAAAATCGCGGAATTGGTCAGCAGCGGCACAGCGTTCTGGGAAGCCTGGTGCAAACCTTCAAAGGAAACGAAGAAGAAGGTCTTACCCTTGCGGATTGGCCCCCCCACCGAACCGCCATATTGCTGGCGGTTCAGAGAATCTTTAACCGGTGTGGCCGCGGAAGTCAGGTTGAAAGGGGATGCCGGAGTCAACGCGCTGGAAAAGGAAAAAGGATTTCGAGCGTCCATGGGATCGTCGCGGAAGAATCCGAAGAAGCTGCCATGCAAATCATTGGTACCAGACTTGGTCACGATATTGATGGAAGCGCCGCTGGCGCCGCCGAGATCGGCGCTGTAATTGCTACGGTTGATTTGAAATTCCTGCACGTCTTCCTGGCTAACCGTGAGACGGACGCCGCCGGAATCGTCGTTGAACTCGCCACCGTCAACGGTAACGCTGTTGCCGCGGCCATTGCTGCCGTAGAAAGAAAGGCCGCTTTGAGGGGTCTGCTTGACACGGAAATCCTGATCGCTGGCCAGACGAGTGGAGTTCGACACTCCGGGAGCAAGAAGGGTATAGGTCAGATAATCGCGGCGGTTGATTGGAAGGCCAGCAATGTATTGCTGTTCGAGGGTGTCCGCCTGGCTTCCTCTGGTCGTTTCCACTACAGGGACTTCCGCGGAAACTTCCACGCGCTCGGCCGTCTGAGAAAGTTTCAGATGGAAATCGAGCGTGACAACTTCGCCGACCGTGACCTGCACACCCGTCTGGACCATCGTCTGAAAGCCGGAGATCTCCGCGCTGACGTTGTACTTCGCAGGAGCAAGTCCGGAGATGAGAAACAGCCCGGAATCGTCGGAAGTGGCCGTACGCTTGAGCCCCTTCTCAACATCGGTCGCGGTCACGGTCGCCTTGGAAATTACGGCACCGGTTGGATCGGTGACCGTGCCTCGGATGTCGCCCGAAGCACCGACTCCCTGCGCATGAACCGAACATGCCGTGAGGATTAGCCCTGCAAGAATAGACGAAGATATCTTCAGAAGTTTCATGGGACGCCCCCTGCCCGAATCGGGCTCATTTGATTTCAGAGATTACGCCCATTGTTGGTAAACAGTCTAGGGGCGGAAAGGGGATTCCTAAAGAGTAATGGGATACCGGCCAAGGTGTCGCAAACACATTAATGGGAGGATGGAGAAAGTCCTCGCATCAAACCAAGGTAAACGGCGCCGGCCACGAAAAATCCAACGAACCAGGCATAGTCATACAGAGGACGGAGAGGCGGGAAGATCAGGCCCGTTAAGGCAAGAACAACTCCAGCGCCGAGCGCCAAAACGGCCCGCCAATTGATGCCGCCGGAGTATTGGTATGGACCTAGGCTGCTGTAGAGGGCATCGACGTCGAGCTCGCTGTGGCGGAGGATAAAGTAGTCGGCGATCATGATTCCCGCGATAGGGCCCAGCAGGCCGGAGTAACCCACTAGCCATCCGAAAATGTAGGCGCTGAAGCTGCCCAGCAGCTTCCAGGGCATCAGGAGAACTCCCACCACTCCCGTGATGAGGCCACCCGTGCGAAAGGAGATGCGGCGCGGATTCAGGTTCGAAAAGTCATTCGAAGGGGAAACCACATTGGCGGCGACGTTGGTATTGAGCGTGGCGACCAGAAGGGCGACCAACGCGATGAAGGCCACAACCGGGCGATTGAACCTGCCGAGTAGTTGAACTGGGTCCCATATTGCTTCGTGAAAGATTACGACCGACGCCGACGTTACCGCGACGCCAATGAAGGAGTAGAGCGTCATCGCGGCGGGAAGGCCCAACGCCTGGCCAAGCATTTGGGAGCGCTGCGAGCGGGCGTAACGGGTGAAGTCAGGAATGTTCAGGGCGACGGTAGCCCAGAATCCCACCATGCCGGTGAGAGAGGGGATGAAGAAGCGCATGAATTCGCCGGTGGAGTGGAATTTGCTTGGCGCGCTGAGCACGGGCCCCAAGCCTCCCGCGAGAGAGGTGATCCACCAGAGAAGGAGAAGGCCGACGGCGAGCATGAAAGGGGCGGCGATGCCTTCGAGAAATTTGATGGTTTCGATGCCGCGCACGATTACAAACATGTTGAGGGCCCAGAAAGCGAAGAAGCAGATCCACAAGCCGGAGTGCGAATTTCGCGCCGCGGGCCACAAGATGGCAAGCATGGCGTAAATGGCTCCGCCGCCGATCCAAGTCTGAATGCCGAACCAGCCGCAGGCTACCAGCGCGCGGAGGACCGCGGGAATATTCGCGCCGCGAACTCCGAAACTTGCGCGGACAAAAACGGGGAAAGGGATTCCGTACTTCGCGCCCGCGTGGGCATTAAGAAGCATGGGGACGAGAACAATCAAATTGCCGAGAAGAATTGTGCCGACGGCCTGCCACCAGCTCATGCCTCCGGCGATGAGTCCCGAGGCGAGCATGTAGGTGGGGATGCAGACGCTCATGGCGACCCAGAGCGAGGCGTAATTGTAAACTCCCCAGGTGCGGCGCTCGAGAGGGACGGGCGCGAGATCTTCGTTGTAGAGAGATTGGTCTTGGCTGGGAGGCATGTGGTTACTGCCAGGCTCCGCCGCGCGCGACGCGTTTGAGGAAGTTGCCGCGACCAGTTCGGCCCAGGAATTTGCCATTGTCCACGATGATTTCACCGCGAGAAAGAACCGTGCGCGCGTTGCCGGTGACCTGGAATCCTTCAAACATGGAGTAGTCCACGCGCATATGATGAGTTTTCGCGCTGATGGTGTAGGCGGCTTTGGGGTCCCAGATGACAAGATCGGCGTCACTGCCCGGCGCGATTTCACCTTTGCGCGGATACAAGCCGAAAAGTTTTGCGGGTGTGGTGGAGACCAGCTCAACGAAACGATTCAGACTAAGTTTTCCCTCATTCACGCCATAGTTGAAGAGCAACTGGAGGCGGTTCTCAACACCCGGACCCCCGTTAGGAATTTTCGTGAAGTCGTCCTTACCGAGGATTTTCTGGTCCTCAAAACAAAACGGGCAATGGTCGGTGGAGACGACTTGGAGATGATCGTGCTTCAGGCCTTCCCACAACTTCGGGGGATGCTGCTTTTCGCGCAGTGGCGGAGTGAAAACATATTTGGCGCCTTCAAATCCGGGGCGAGCAAGCTCGTCAATGGTGAGGAGCAAATATTGGGGGCAGGTTTCGGCGAAGACGGGCACGCCGCGATCGCGGGCTTCGCGGACTTCATTGAGCGCGTCTTCCGAGGAGAGATGAACGATGTAAACCGGCGCGCCGGAGATTTCGGACATGGCCACGGCGCGGTGAACGGCTTCGGCTTCCGCGGTGACGGGGCGCGTGAGTCCGTGGTAAATGGGCGCTGTCTTTCCTTCGGCGATGGCGCGGCGAACAATTACGTCGATAATGCCGCCGTTTTCGGCGTGGAGGCAGATTAGAGCGCCGTTTTTCGCGGTGCGTGAAAGCGCCTGGAAAATTGTGGCGTCGTCAACCATTAGCACGCCGGGATAGGCCATGAACAGCTTGAAGCTGGCCACGCCTTCCTTGACGATTTCGTCCATGTCATCGAGGCCCGCAGTTCCTAGGTCGGTGACGATGAGGTGCAAACCGTAATCGATGCAGGCGCGGTTCTGGGCTTTTTTCCACCAGGTGTCGAGCGCGTCGCGCATGCGCGTGCCCTTGGGTTGAATCGCGAAATCAATCAGCGTAGTGGTGCCGCCGAAGGCCGCGGCTTTTGTGCCGGTCTCAAAATCGTCGCTGGAAGTGGTGCCGCCGAAGGGCATGTCGAGATGAGTGTGGACGTCAATGCCGCCCGGGAAGACGAGCATGCCGGTGGCATCGATGATCTGTTCACCCGCGGCTGCTTTAAGAATAGGGCCGAGTTCCTTGATGTGCTCGCCCTCAATGCGAATCGTGGCCGGGCGAGAGTCCTTTGAAGTGACGACCGTTCCGTTGCGTATCAACATTTCGGCACTCCCAAAAACATTCCGGCACTCCCAAATTCATTCCGGCGCTACCCTTATTTCGGCGCAGCAGTGCGCTGCTCCCAACTTTGCGGGGCAACGCCAACGTCTACGCGCTCCATGGTAATGCAGTCTTCCACCGGGCAGACCAGCCAGCAAAGATTACAACCAACACATTCGTGTTCATCCACACGCGGAATGCGGATGGGTGGAGTGATGTGCGCGCCATTGCCGGCGTGTTTTTCAACGTCGGTGACCGTGATGCGCTTGTGGCTGGCGGCGACGAGATCCTCGGGATTCTTGAAACCCTCGATGTGGATGCACTGGTGCGCACCATCCCAGCAGGCGATGTAGCAAAGGTCGCAGCCGATGCATTTATCGGGATGGATGCGTGCAATGATCTTGTAATTTAGATTGAGGTGCTTCCATTCGGTAACGTTGGGAAGACTGCGGCCCCGGAAATCATCAATGGTGCGAAATCCTTTTTCGTCCATCCAGTTGCTGAGGCCGTCAATCATGTCTTCGACCATTCGGAATCCATAGTGCATTGGTGCGGTGCAGAGCTGGACGCTTTGGCAGCCCATCAGGAAAAATTCGGCCGCGTCGCGCCAACTTGAAATTCCGCCAATACCCGATACAGGGAGCGCGACTTCGGGATCTCCGGCGATTTGCTGAACCATATGCAGCGCGATGGGTTTTACGGCCGGGCCGCAATATCCGCCATGTGCGGACTTGCCGTCCACATTCGGGCGCGGGACCAAGGTGTCCAGGTCAACGCCGGTGATGGAATTGATGGTGTTGATGGCCGAGAGGCCGTCGGCTCCGCCCTTTTTCGCGGCGCGCGCGATATGTCGCAAGTCGGTGACATTGGGAGTGAGTTTTATGAGCACGGGAGTCTTGGCGACTTCCTTCACCCACTCCGTGATCATGGAGCAATACTCGGGCACCTGGCCGACGGCGCTGCCCATGCCCCGCTCGCTCATGCCATGGGGGCAGCCAAAATTTAATTCCAGGCCATCGGCGCCTGCGTCTTCGGCCTGGCGGACGATGAGGTGCCAAGCTTCCCGCTTGGAGTCCACCATTAATGATGCGATGACCGCGTGGTGCGGATAACGTTTCTTGACTTGAGAGATTTCGCGGAGATTGACATCGAGCGGGCGGTCGGTGATGAGTTCGATGTTGTTGAGGCCCATCATGCGCTGGCCGTTCCAGTCCACGGAGGAATAGCGCGAGGAGACATTGACGATAGGTTCGCCGAGTGTTTTCCAAACCGCGCCGCCCCATCCCGCGTCAAAGGCGCGCATGACCTGGTCAGCGCAGTTGGCGGGCGGGCCAGAGGCCAACCAGAACGGATTCGGAGAGCGAATTTTTCCGGCAAAAAGAGTGGTGAGATCAGCCATGGCGGGCCTCCAGCTTCTGGGCGATGCCGGCTCCGGCAAGTTTGCCCATGGCAACCGCATCCACGACTTCGCGGCCGCCGTTGACACAGTCACCGCCGGCGAAATATTTCGGGTTGGCGGTCTGGCCGGTCTCGGGATTCACGACTACGCAGCCGCTGCGCAGTTCGACGCCCCGGCAGCGGGATAGAAATTCAACCAGCCGCGTTTGGCCGATAGAGGGAATCACCATATCGCATGGAATTTGGAAATTGGAGTTGGGGATTGGCGCAAGGTTGACGTCCAGGCGCACGCACTCGATGGATTCGACGGAATCCCTTCCGTGGATTTTTACGGGCAGGGACCACCAGTGGAATTCAATGCGGTCAAGTTTGGCCAGCTCGAATTCGTAATCGAAGGCGGGCATTTCGGATTCACCGCGGCGGTAAACCATGAAAACTTGTTCAGCTCCCAGGCGGCGTGCGGCAGTGGCGGCGTCAACGGCGGTGTTGCCCGCGCCGATGACAGCGACGCGGCGCCCCACGGGAATAGATGCGGTCTTATATTGGGCGATGAACCGCAGCGCGTCCACGACTCCGGGGAGATTTTCGCCCGGGATGCGGAGATTGTGCGTGGAACCTAGGCCGACACCGAGGAAGATGGCGTCAAATTCCTTTTCGAGCGAGTCCGGCACGGCTTCGACGCCAAGGCGGAACTCGACACCCATTCCGCGAACCAGGTCCACTTCCTTCTTACTGTCAGCGGGACGAAGCTTGTATTCGGCGATGCCGTAAGTATTAAGTCCGCCGGCGAGCGGATTCTTGTCAATGATGGTGACGCCATAACAGCGGCGGCGGAGCTCGGCGGCGCAGGCAAGAGAGGCGGGGCCGGCTCCAATGCAGGCCACACGGCCACTGGCGGGCGTTTTCGCGACAGGCAGGGATGGATTGTGCGAATAAAAATAATCCATGGCGTGGCGCTGCAGGCGGCCGATTTCGATGGGCGTCTTGTTGTAGCCATGCATCACGCAGGCGCCTTCGCAAAGAACGTCCACAGGGCAGACGCGGGAGCAACTGAGGCCGAGAATATTGGAGGCGAGAATTGTATTGGCCGAGCCACGCAAATTGCCTGTCGAAATCTTCTTAATAAATCGCGGGACATCAATGTGCGTGGGACAGGCGAGAGTACAGGGCGCATCAAAACAGAACAAACAGCGCGTGGCTTCGACCTTGGCGGCCTGCGGCTCAAGCGCGGGATGAATTTCCGCGAAGCGCGCCGCAAATTCTTCGAGCGAAAGTGGCGGGACAGTGTTGCCCATACTTTAAGCCTTCACCAAGTCGCCGTAGGCGTCGGGGCGTCGGTCACGGAAGAATTGCCAGGTCTGACGCACTTCCTTGATTTGGTCGAGATCGAGATCGGCGAGGAGGACCTCGTCCTTGTCACGCGAGGCTTCAGCGATGATTTTGCCGCGCGGATTGCAGAAATAACTGGTGCCGTAGAACTGGCCGATGTTCCATGGTGGTTCGGTCCCCACGCGGTTGATAGCGCCGACGAAATATCCGTTGGCGACGGCATGCGCGGGCTGTTCAAGCTTCCAAAGATATTCGCTCAGTCCAGCGACGGTGGCGGAGGGATTGAAGACGATTTCCGCGCCATTGAGCCCCAGGGCGCGGGCGCCTTCCGGAAAATGGCGGTCGTAACAGATATAAATGCCGATTTTCGCGAAACCCAGATCAAAAACCGGATAGCCAAGATTTCCTGGGCGGAAATAAAATTTTTCCCAGAAACCGGGCGCGACGTGCGGGATATGCGTTTTTCTGTACTTGCCGAGATATTCTCCCTTGCCATCAATTACAGCGGCAGTATTGTAGTAGATGCCTTCCTGCTCGATTTCATAGATGGGCACCACCAGGGCCATGCGGTGCTTTTTCGCGAGCTTCTGCATGTGCTTGATGGTGGGGCCGCCGGGCATCGCCTCCGTGAATTCGTACCAGCGCGTTTGCTGTTCAGCGCAGAAGTATGGGCCGTAGAAAATTTCCTGCAGGCAGGTGATTTGCGCGCCGCCCTTGGCGGCCTGAGCGATGTAGGCCTCGTGCTTTTCCATCATGGCCTGTTTTACTTTTTTGAGCGGAGAATCAGCGGGCGCGACGTTTGCTGCTTGTATTAACGAACAGCGAACAATTCGGGGCATGCGGTTTCCCCCTGGAATGCGTGCATGCAGATTAGGTTGAGGCCGCCAATTATGTGTTTTTCGGGGGCGGATGGCAACAAGTGCAGACGCAAAGTAGTGACGATTCGACGACCTAGGGGCGCGGTGCTGGAGGGCCGGGCCACTGAAGGACTCGAACCTCGCCATTTTCACGGTCGATCGCCGGCGCGTATAGGCCGCGGAGCTCACGTCGCCACCAAACCCCCTGTTCATTCCTTTCGCGCATGCTTGTAAACCAGTATTGCCAGATGACGGCACGAACTTGTTGAGGCGGCGCCTTGGGGAAGGGATTCGCGGCAAAGAGCGCGAGGACATCGGTATCGCCGGAAAGCAGGGCTACCTCTGTTCGCGGAACGAAGGAGTTTTGGCGCCAGGCACCCAGCGAGGCAAACCAGAGGTTCCAGTCGAAACGCGGTTGATAAGGGGCGTAAATTCCAGGAGCTTTGCTGACATCTTGCGGTTTAAAGCGAAAGGGATAGGCAACCCAGGTCTGGCCATCGTCGGAGCCTTGAAATTCGATTTCGTACCGGCCGGGAGTCATGACCGCGAAGAGGCCATATTCATTGGCGATGCGGAAGGGTTCGATTTTCGCTACTGGCATGGCCCATAGCGGCGCATCCGGGAAGAACATCCAGATCAATCGTGCCGTGCTGGCGTAGAAAAGCCACGTAAATACTAAGATCGCCACGGAGAGCTTGAACAATCCGAATTCCTTGCGATAAAGGTCTGCACGAGTGCGTTCGGGGGCGGGTTCGGGAGGCGCGGTAGCGATTGCCGGGTTGGGCAGAGTTTTTTTCCAGGTCGCCGGAAGAAAGCGAGCAATGAACTGGTCATCGAGCAACAAGAAACCCAAGACGAGCACCAGGTAATTCAAGAACGTGTAGTTGGCGGTAAGGATGACTCCGATTTCCCACGGCGTCACGATGAGAAACAAGATGATCCGCCAGCGCCGCGGAAGGAACATCATCCAGACCAAAGCCAACTCGAGGCCGAGAGTCGCAGCCGCCGTCGAAGCATGAAACCAGTGCGGCAGGTGCTCGACGTACCAGCCAATCCACGTAGGCAACGGGCCGTTCTGATAATACTCATCCATTGCCGTCAGATGTCGCCACTGCAAATCGCCGCTGAGCATTTTCATCGCGCCGGACTCGAAATAGATACGGAACCATTCCCACTGCAAAAGAAAATAGCTGGCACGGGAAGGTGCATGCGACGAGCCCCAGCCCGGGCGGAAACCGGGTGGCGCGAAAAAGAGGGCGATGAAACCAGCTTCGAGGAGCATGCCATCGGATTGGTAACCGGAGAAGTCGCGCGCGGCGGAGACAAAAGACAGAAAGCAGATGAAGCAGACGACGAGCATGCCGCGCGGCCAGAAATTTGCGGCAAGCAAGAGGGACGCGGCCATTCCTATCCAACAAATCGCCGCCACCATGTGCGAACTGCTGGAGAACCAGAGAAGCGTAGGAAAATACCAGAAACGTTCGTAGCCAACGGCGCGCGTGATAGCAGCCAAATACTCGCTGGCGGGAAGAATGCCGTTGGGGCCGATCAGGCCGCGGATTTGAAAGACGAGTGAGAAAAAGGCCGAAAAATATATGAGACCCAGCGCGCGCAAGAATAACCAGCGGGGAAGCAGGCGATTCTCCGGGGCGTGTTGCGAATCGAACAGCCAGTTGATCACGGATGCGGGAGACCAATCCATTCGATGCGCATTATACAGGCGATGGGGAAGGGAATACTTGGCGCTTCGCGCGCAGGACTATCATTTGGAAGGCGGCGCGGGATGCGGTGGATGGATACCGGTGTGGACGGCGCAGGAGCCGTCGGCGCACAAATCCTTATTCCAACGATATCGGTTGCGCGCGATCCATCCGTACACAAGTCGAGCCACAAGATGAATGCCAGGGACAAAAAGCAGCCAAGCAATGAGATTCCATCCAGGCAAAGCGAGGCCGATGCGCGCCCAGGCATCGGCGCCGGAGAAAACGCGGCCGCGTGCGTCCACGGCCTGCATCAGGCGCATGGCTTCTTCGCGGTCAATCTGAGGGAAACGCGTTGTAGCTCCGGGATCGTGCAAGTCGAGCTGGGCAATCCGTGAGCCGCGATCCATGCGGCGCAGACGCGCGACGCTTGCGCGGCAAAGGTTGCAGTTGCCGTCATATAGAACAGTTAACTTTGGTGCCGGTTGCATGATGATGAGTCGCGATGACTGCGGGCTCTTGAGTTAATGCGCCACACAGACCGTCGCAAGGTCCATTCTAACAGTGTAGTGAGCGAATCAGTGGGATGAGGCTGCGATTGGCGCCTTCACTGGCGGGGAAATTCCCGTTGGTGCCGGGCTTAGCTGGCCCGTGCTCGCATCGATCGAAAATGCGGAGATGCCTGCATTCCCTTGGCGCACGAAGTAGAGGAACGCGTTTGGTGCGGCGGCAATCTGCGCGGTTGAGGCCCTGGAGGTGTTGATTGAAGCTGCGGGGGAGAATAGTGCCAGCGCTCCATTTGCCCCAGGAATGGATGGAGTGGTCGTCGGGATTGTGATGTTGGCATTGGTGGATGGCACGCCAGTGGCCGCATCCAGCGTAAGTGCTTCAATATTTTCCTGCACGTCGGATTGGCTGACGGGCGTCTCTGTCAAGACATATGCAAATTTTCCTGAGAGGTCAAACAACAAAGAGGTTGCGCTGCTGCCCGCCAATCCCACGGCGAAGGGGGAACCACCTATTTCAGTGAGCGCCCCCGTGGGCTTATCAATTGCAAAAACCGAAAGGGCGGCGGAACTGGTATCGAGAGAGTATCCGGCGGCGTACAAAAATCGGCCAGAGGGATGAGCAACCATCTCGTTAACATGAAGCCGCGTTGACGACGCGACCAGAGATCCAGGGATCGAGCTCAGAGAGCCGGTCTCCGGATCAATGGCGAAGGCGGTGATTGTCGAAGCGCTGCTTCCATCTGCGGATTCAGAGCCGGAGATGTAGAGGTATTTTCCCGTCGCGTCAACCAGGACTGCGCTCGGGTTTTGGAGCTGCGCAGAAATACTCTCGATGAAATTAAACCCGCCAGAATTGGAATCCACCTCATAAACTGAGATTGTGTTGGCATGGAATGGGTCCAATTGATTCGGATTTTGCGTCGGCACGTATGCGAATCTGCCCGAAGGATGGAAAGCAATTAGATCTCCGCTCACACCAGAGATGTTTCCATTGAGATTTGTAGTGCCCTTAAGTGTGAGGAGGCCCGACGCACCGTCAATTGAAAAGCTCACGACTGAGTTATTGCTGTAGACATACAAGAATCTCGAAAGAGGATCCAGGGCCATGCCGCGCAGATCGAACCCGCTAGAACGCCTCAATGACGCTAGATCCATGACTTCGATGGGGCTGAGGGCAGCATCGGAGTCATCCGCGGTATTGGCCGTAATCAGGTACCCTCCCTCGTTGGAGGTGCCAGCCGTGTATGCGAAACCGGGATGACCGGGAGCAACAACAAGAAAAGTGGTTGCATTCTGGGGATCAGGGTTCGGCCCGGCACTGATTGTGGCCGTGGTTGAGTTCGTGCCCACGCCGCCCGTGTCGTCTTTTACCGAGAGGGTTACTGTGAATGTGCCTGTGGTTGAGTAGGTATGCGTGGGCATCGCGCCCGTACCGGTTGAGTTGTCTCCAAAGTTCCATGAATAACCAGGGGTCTGACCCGGGGGCACGGTCGAAGCGGAGCCGTTGAACGTGACGGCCACATTGACCTTTCCAGTATACGGTCCCCCGGGATTCGATACAGGGAGAGGTACAACCTCTACCGGAACAATGGAGGAGTTGGTGGCGCCAGCAGTATCCGTGACGGTTAGTTTGACGTCGAAAATTCCAGGATTTGCGAAAGTATGGGACGGCTTCGCTCCAGTCGCAGTCCCGCCATCCCCAAAATCCCAGGCATAGCTGAGGGATTGGCCGCTGGGGGCCGTAGACTGCGAGCCATCAAAGGCCAGCGCTTGCCCAACGTTGGTGAAGTATGGGCCTCCTGCATTTGCGACGGGGAACTGTCCTTGCGGCGGATTCCCGCTGCTGCCGCAGGAAACAGCGGCCAGCGCGACGAACAAGGCAACCGGCAAAATCAGCGCGAGACGAGGAGAGAAGGCTGGCGTCGAGTGTGTATCCCAATCCCAGATAAATTTCTTCGATAATTTCAATGAAACCGAATGAATTCTGCCCCGCATGAATGCCTCGCCCGTCAACCGATGCATGGATGCGCGAGACTGATAATCGGCTGCCAACCCTATGAATGCTGAACTGGCCCGCGCGCCCTTCACCGGAGGAGCGAAAGGTTACTCCGGCAAAGTTTGCGGTGTCAACAAATGCCGGGATTGACGGCCATTTCAAATTGATCCGAGCAGGAGCAAAGAATTGTTGCGCTACCCCGCAGTTGGCGCGGCGGTGAGAGGCGATTCGGGGCGGCGAAGTTTGGAGATGCTTTCCAGGCGCGAGCGCGACAGGCGGTCGAACCACGAAAGGCCGGGGAGTTTTCCAATGGTGGTGTCAATGCGCGCTGCGACCTGCTCGCCCCGAGTGTCGCCGAGGATAAAACGATTCATCCAGTCCACTTCGAGGTCAGGCTTCACGCCTCCGCCCACCGGCATCCAAAAATACTTGATGACGGCAGTGGTTAGTCGTTGCGCGGCACGAGCCTGCAAATGCTCCCGGGCCATATTGTAGTAAAAAGAAAAATGCTTTCGTTCATCCTTTGCAAGACGGCGTAGCAATTCCGCGAGCATGGGATGGTTCGTGCGCGATGCGAGCAGGCCGTAGCCTTCGAGCGTGGTGAGTTCGGAAATCGCGCCCCAGGTGAGATAAACGGCATGGAAATGGCGTGAGATCTGGCAGATCAGCGATGCGCCGATGCTCTCCACCCATTCGCGCCACGAGACTTGCTTTTGCACTTCAGCCATGCGCATCGGAGAAAGCGTGACGCCCGCGGCCTCCAGGAAGCGGCGCAGGGTGTGGCCATGGAAGAATTCTTCGTATGCCCAGCAGCTCAGGAATGCGGTGGTGCGGGGATCGCGGACAGCACAGGTGGAGAGAATGCCCTTCAAATAGACAATTGTGTGTGCCTCGATATCCATCATATAGGTGAGGCAACGGATTTCCCCGGGCGAAAGCGAGTAGCGCCGCACTTCACTGAAATCCATGTCACCCACGTCTACTTTCTTCGAGTGCTGCAGATAGCTATCCAAATTGAAATCGGGCATGGCGATTGGTTCCCTTAGAATGTGTTAGGCAGACCCGCGGGCCGCCTGATCAATTCAATAAGGGTACGCAGGAGAGAGGAGGATGGATTGCGGGATGGCTGAGTTTACTGCTTCTTCTTGAATTCCACATTCACAGTTACGTGAGTGGCAGTCGGTTTGCCGTTGATTGTGGCGGGGGAATATCGCTGTTGCAGAACTGCGTCCACGGCCGACTCACGAAGCGTCACGGGGCCCGATTGCGCTTTGGCAGACGTAACGCGGCCTGTTTCACTGACCAGGGCATCCACTGAAACAACCCCATAATCTCCCCGAATTGCCGCCATCTTTGGATAAATGGCAGTAACCGTTGACAACAGGCGCGGCTGCTTTATCTCGGGGGCCGCAGGCGCAGGTGTTGGCTTTACAGCAACAGGCGCGGGCGGTGGAGCCGGGAGCGAACTCATTCCCGTGAGGATGGGCGAAGTCGAGGTTGGCCGGGAATTCGGCGTGGTCAGATCAGGGGCGATAAGATTATTTGCATTTGCTGAATTTCCAGAGGGCGTCTTCGGTGCCGGCATCTTCGAAGAAATAATATTGGGGCGGCGTGCAGGAGTGGCGGGAATGTCTTCTTCAACGGGGAGCTGCTTTGCGTCTCTAGCGTTTGCAACGGCCCGCGAGGTTTTTTCAGAATTAGCGCCGGTTTTCTTGGCGGAAACAGGCTGTGCGGGCGGCACAGTTTGAGTATTTGAATTTACAACGGGATTGTTTATCGGAGCGGACACCGCAGGAGTTACCGCCGGATTCGCGGCCGGCTGAGTCGAATTTGTTTGCGCTGCGTCAGAGGTTGCCGCGGCGTGAGTTGCCGCACCTCGCATGTAATACCACCAGTAGGCACCAGCTCCCGCAATTGAAACAACAATTAAAGCGGACACACCCACAAGCAGCCCAGTCCGCCTTGACGGTGCAGGTGAAATTTGAACACCAAAGGAAATGTCTTTCGACAGCAAAGCGGAATGCTGCATCGCAGGAGCATCAATCCTGTGCGAAAGAGTGGAACTTGATTTGTGAGTATCCGGCATGACGATTGAGGTGATCGCCGGAGTAGCTGCGTGTGAATCAAGGTCCAGTGCAGGGTTCTTCCCGCTTTCCGTCGTGCCGTGGTCCTCATCCGCTTGAGAGTCGCCGACAATCAGGCCGGCCAGATCAACGGCTCCATTCCGGCCAACTTGTTCGATTGAATCTGCTGTTGCTAAGGGGATCGTTATATGCGGCGCCGGTATGTGGTCCTTGTGGGCTTGGACATCCGCCTTGGGAATGGAGTCAACCGACATACTGACGCTCGGGATCGATTCCGGCTTGCGATCGTGCTCCACCGGAGCATGGTTAGCCGCGGCTATCGCATTGTTGAGATGATTATCGTTCGCCAGTGACGGGATTGGAGTTGCGTCTGGCTTGACAACTGGGGGCGGAGCTATTGCTTGTGGTGCTGGATTGGGGGTGACGGCCGGTTTCCGCGGAGGCATAGTCGGCACGCGGAACGAGCCGGATTGCATGGAAGCCGACCCAGATGCTCCAGGCCTGGAAGCCTGCGCGTCCGCAGACGACTGAGCATTCGAATTTGGAGTGGGAAAGCTGATTCCCCAGAAACCGACAGCAGGCTGCACGAATTCGACTTCAACAAAGCCCTTTACGTTTGCACTGGTCTTGGAGCAAACCACGCGGCACGCGACTTCGCGATTCATTCGCAAATTCTTCAGGATGAGAACCTGGCCTTCAGAAACTGGCTCCGAAAAGCGCACCACGGCGCCCATCGGAAAAACAATCATGGTGCGGGACTCTTCGACGAATGTTTTCGTGCCCTGCGGATTGTTGGTGTCTGCTGGAGAGTTCCGGGAGCCCTGAATCGTTACAGGGATCTCGATGCACACGGACTGTTGGCGCATCGCTTCACCCATTTTGCGGGTGAACATGGTCGCGGTAACGGGAGAATCAACCGTGTGAGTGGACATGGTTTTCTATTCAGTTGACACAAACACGCGCCACAAATGGAGCTTGCAGCCCAATAAATTCAAGACTCCTTTTGCAGTATTTTAATTGTCGATGGGGAGGGGTCTTGCTCGCTATAGTACTTTGGTACCGGCGTCCCCCAATTGGCAAACCTGCCTTGTAATGTGGAAATGGTGCCTGATACTCTAACGAACCATGCGGATTCCTATCCTCATTTGGCGCATAATAACGGCCGCCTGAATCGTCCAATGGCCCACGTCATGATCCAACTAGTGAAGGTCTGCAAGGAGTACTCGGTCGGCAAGACAGTGCAGGCATTACGCGGCCTGGATATGAGTGTGGAACACGGGGAGCGAGTGGCGGTGATGGGTCCGTCGGGGTCGGGAAAGTCGACTTTGTTGAATCTGTTATGCGGGCTGGATGAGCCGACCTCAGGAATTATTAAAGTGGATGGAGTGGAACTGTCATCCTTGGGCGATGATGACCGGACACGGGCGCGGCGCGTAAAGATTGGAATGATATTTCAGACGTTTAATTTATTGCCCACACTGACGGCAGTAGAGAATGTTTCCCTGCCGCTTCGTTTGCAAGGTTCGGCGAGGTGCGAGGCAGAAGAAAGGGCCTGCGCGATGCTTAACCGCGTGGGGCTTAATCACCGGGAAGTGCACCGCCCGGATGAATTATCGGGAGGTGAACGCCAGCGCGTGGCGATTGCGCGCGCGCTGGTATTTCGGCCGCCCTTGCTGCTCGCGGATGAACCCACGGGGAACCTGGATTCCGTTACCGGCGACGAAATTCTGAACCTGCTTGACGACTTGTATCGGGAGTTCAAGAGCACGCTGCTTCTGGTGACCCACAACGAACTTGCAGCCGCCCGCTGCGACCGGATTCTTACCCTGCATGACGGGCAATTTGTGAAAGAAGAGCGATTGGCGCATACCGCCGCCAAATCTCTGTAATGTTACCCGCGCTCTGGTTTTGTACGCTGAAGCAGTGGCGGTCGCACAAGCTGCGAGTCTTGCTAACCACGCTGGGAATCGCGCTTGGAGTCTCGGTATACTTCGCGGTCCGGACCACCAATGTCACGCTGCTGGATTCGCTCAAGCTGACGGTAGAAAAGCTGGCGGGCAAAGCAACGTTGCAGATTACTTCCGGCGAATCGGGCTTCCCCGAAGAAGTTCTGGAAAAAGTGCGATCCACGCCCGGAGTGCTTTTCGCGGAGCCGGTGATTGAAGTCGTGGCGCACACCGGATTCTCGGATGAGGGCAACCTGCTGGTTCTGGGAGTGGATACCACCAGCGACCAGAAGCTCCGCGACTACGAATTCGACCGCACTCAAACACAAATAGCCGACCCTCTGGTTTTCATAGCGCAACCGTTTTCTATCCTGCTGTCGCGCTCCTTCGCGGAAAGCCACGGTCTGAAGACCGGGGACAAGATTCCACTCTTTACCTCGCACGGGCGTAAGGATTTCACCGTCGAGGGGATTTTCAAGCCCGTGGGGATTGGAGAAGTGTTTGGCGGAAATATTGCGGTAATTGACATTTACTCCGCTCAATTTGCATTCGGTCGCGGCCGGAATTTTGACCGCATTGACTTGATGAATGAGCCGAATGTTTCCGTCGAGAGCGTCCAAAATGCTCTCAAAGAGCGGCTGCCTGCCGGATTGGATGTGAGCGCGCCCGAAGCTCGCGGAAAAGATTTGGAAAACGCAGTTTCGGCCATGCGGGAAGGGATGATGGTCACCAGTTTCATCGCGCTGCTCGTGGGCATTTACATTATTTTCAATTCCTTCACGATTTCCGTGAACCAGCGCTGGAAAGAAATTGGCGTGTTGCGCGCCGTCGGGGTGGAGCGCAACAACATAACCGTAATGTTTCTGGGCGAAGCCCTGATGATGGGTGTCATCGGGTCCGCGATCGGGGTCGTGGCAGGATATTACCTGGCCGCGGCTGCTGGAAAACTGATGGGAACGGCTGTGGCCTCGGTATACGGATTAGTCTCCACTCCCAAGGCGGCCGATTTTCGCTTCAGTTTTGCGGCTGGTTCGTTTGTGGTGGGCATGGTGGCGTCGCTGGCGGGCGCATGGTTTCCCGCGCGAGCGGCTTCGCGGCTGGATCCTGCTCTGGCGCTGCACAACATCGAGACTCGCCGGCAGGAGGCCGTGCTCGGATGGGGCCGCACTTCGGTCGGATTACTGATTCTGGCCACCAGCATGTCGCTGATTCGATGGTCACCACCACGCGTTGGCATGACCTTCCAGTTTTTCTATGCAGCGCTGATGCTGCTGGGGCTTACGGTATTGCTTCCAAAATTGGTTCAGTGGGCAGCACGCGCGTTGAGGCCGCTGATGGATTGGGCGGGCGGATCCGAAGGAGCCTTGGCCGTGGACGCCATGATTCAATCGCCGCGACGCAGCTCAGCGACCGTTGGAGCTTTGATGATTGGTCTGATGTTTGTTTTTTCCACGGGAGCATTCATCCAAAGCTACGAGCGCGTGATCAACCGTTGGATGTCGAGGATGATTAACGCCGATTTGGCCGTGGCGGCCTCCCAATTTTTGCGATCGCCGACCTACCATTTCAGCGAGGATTTGACGAGCCAGATATCGCAACTCCCCGGCGTAAAGCACGCGGAAAGCGTCCGATTCACGGTCGTGCCTTATGAGAATGACTCCGCCGCGTTGATTTCATATGAAATGGACCATTTTCTCGCGCGCGCGGGATACGCTGTTGACGAAGGAGATGAAAGAACAGTACTCGAAAAAATGCCCAAAGGTGAGGGCGTGATCATTTCCCGGAATTTCGGGCTGCGTTTTGGCGTCAAGCTTGGCGACCCATTGCACCTGGATACGCCGACGGGCCCGTTGAACCTGCCGGTTCTCGGGATCCTTGATGACTACAGGTCGGAAAAAGGCGTCATCTTCATGGACCGTTCACTTTACAAACGATACTGGAAGGATGATGCCGTGGATTTCGTTGACATCGTTCTACAGCCGGGTTCGGACGTCAATGCCGTGAAGCGGGAAATCGAACGGCTCACCTCAAATTCGGAGCACGCGTTTGTCTATACTAACGCGGAATTCCGGCAGTGGGTCTTTGGCCTGGTCAACCAGTTTTTCCTTTTCAACTACATTCAACTGGTGGTGGCCATCCTGGTGGCGACGCTCGGGATTGTAAACACGCTGGTCATATCCGTATCGGAGCGGAGCCGCGAGATCGGAATCATCCGGGCGATTGGCGGAATGCGAGCGCAAATCCGGAAGATGGTGCTGCTGGAGGCGGTGGCCATTTCCCTGGTCGGGCTGTTCACCGGAGCGATTGCCGCGGTCTTCAACACCTATTTCATGGTTCACACCGTTTCCCTTGTCCTCGCGGGTTACACCGTGCCATTTTATTTTCCGTGGCCGCTTATTCTAATTACCCTGCCGATTGTGGTGGTCATTTCGTTGCTCGCGGGCTGGTGGCCTGCTCAGCGCGCCGTGAGTCTGCAGGTGATCGAGGCGATTGGGTATGAATAGACCACCCGCGTTTTACAAGCTACGTGCAAGCGCGCGGTTTTGCGGGTTTGCCCTTGGTTTGATTTGCGTTGGGACAGGAATTCCATCGTGCCGTGCTCAGGACGCCCGAAAAATAATTGAAGAAGTCTACGACCAGGATAAGAGCCGGGATATTACGTGGTGGGCGACGCTCGACACATACGGCAAGGAGGGCCACAGTCCCCAGCGAAAGAAATTCGATTTCAGCAGGATTGGCCCCCCGGGGCACAGCAAGACATTGATTCGATTTACAGACCCGCCGGAAGTTCGCGGCGTGGCTTTGCTCTCCATCAATCATAATGGCGAAAGCATAAAGCAATGGCTGTACACTCCGGCGATCGAGCGAGTCCGTCCCATCGCGCCACGGGACCGGTCGGAGCGCTTCGTGGGCAGCGATTTTACCTATGAAGATATTGCCGAGCGCGTGGTGGATGATTTTACTTATCGGATTCTGAATGACGGCGAGACAATTGATGGCCATAAGACTTACAAAATTGAGGCCACTCCGGCATCGTCCGACCGTTCACAATATAAGGTCCTTTACTTGTGGGTGGCGCAGGATGTTCCCTGCATTCTGCGCGCCGAAATGTACGACCCCACGGGAAGGGAAGTAAGGGTGCTCCATGCCACCGGACTGAAAAAAGTCTCAGGGATGTGGGGCGCGCGGCATCTGGAGATCACCTCTCCGGTCGAAAATACGCGGACCGTGCTCACAATTGACGGGGTGCGAGTGAATACAGGTTTGCGCGAGGACTTATTTACGCCCGAGGCGCTGGAAAAAGCGCCCCCGCCGAAGGGACACTAACTTCGGGAACCGCGGATCCACCGCAGGCACTTAGCCCTCCTTGAACGCAATAACTTCCGCCGCACCAGGAATGGTCCGAAATGGGATTGGTTTCTTCGTAATCAGACCAGCGTCGCGCTGCCATGATGAAATCTCAGCGATCGACCAGGTTCCCGACTGGCTGGTGACCGCGAAATAGAGATCGAGGAGCGCTCCCAACTGGCCCCCATCCTCGGGGGATTCGGGGCGGATGATTTCCACGACC
The DNA here is from genome assembly GCA_035308165.1 of Candidatus Acidiferrales bacterium. Lineage (GTDB taxonomy): Bacteria > Acidobacteriota > Terriglobia > Acidiferrales > UBA7541 > DASTCZ01. The sequence goes on from DATGHC010000065.1 coordinate 50,859, forward strand.
GCAAACAATCCTCCTGGGCGAAGGGCTCGCGCCACCCGGTGAGCAAATGCCCGGTTCGTTGCTTCATCGAAATGATGCAGTAGCTGCGCCACGAAGATGAAATCCCAGGCATCGACGCCAATGTCTTCGGTGAGTGCATCGCCTGCGCGATGGACAACCCGGTCACCCATTCCCTCCTTCGCCAGAATCGGGCCCGCGTGTTCGATTGCAGGAGGCAGATCGAGGATGACCGACCGAAGGCCTGGGTAACGGCGGCACATCGCCACCGAGATGTAACCGTGCGAGCCGCCGATATCCAACATATTGGTTGCGCCCTTTGGCACAGGCGTCCGGCGAACGATTTCCGGAGTGGCGAGTCCCGATAAGGCGCGCATAGCGCTTTGGTACAGACCCCACTGTTCGCCGGAGACCGTTTGGTGGATATCGAGCGATTTGCCGGTGCGGACAAAATCCTCGAAATGCTCGACCAACGACCACTCGACGAATTCAAAAAGCACTTTGTCGCGGATTGATGAAGGAGAGTCGGTGGTTACCCATTTTCGGGAGATGGCGGAAAGGGAGTATGCGCCTCCTTGAAAACGCAGATATCCCGAACCCGTGAGGGCGTTGAGCAGCTTTTCGGTCGCTTCCGGAGACGTGGCGCAACGCGTGGCAACTTCGAGCGCGGTAAGAGGCGCACCCGCAAGCGCGTCGAAAATTCCCAACTTTGTGCCCACCATGATGGCCCGCGCGCGCATGAAACTCATGTGCGTGTCCACCAAAGTCACAGGTGGAATATGGAGGGCTAGGAGAAGCTGCTCGATAGGATTTTCTCCTTTGACGATCAGCTTCATCTCGCCCCACCAGAGATTGCCCGTATTGCTATTTTCTCGGCTCGTGAAGACTCACAATAAGTCAATTAGTTGCCTCCAGTCGCGCCCCTGGCTTGTTGCGCCACGCGTCGCAAAATCGGTAGGATCTCTCCCACGGACACTGCGGCGGAATTTTTCTGGCCGAGTCCAAAATAGAGCTTGCGGAAGAGTGGATACAGTTTTTGATACACAAGCACGCTTCCCGGGTCGGGCCTGAATTCTTGGTATTCAGGACAAAGAGCATCTTGCGCATCCTCCACGGTCCTGAAAGTTCCCGCCGCGAGAAACGCAAATATGGCCGATCCCAGGCTGGTGACGTCTGACTTCGGAACCAGCACTGGTTTGTTCAGGATGCTGGAATAGGTTTGGTTGAGCAGGTCGTTTTTTCTGGAAATACCGCCGCCATTGATCACCCGGCGGATATTCACGCCGCGTTCTTCCATGCGCTCAAGAATCACGCGCGTGTGGAATCCGCAACCTTCGATGGCTGCGAACAGTTCATCCTGCATGGTGTGGTTGAGATTCCATCCCAGGGTCACGCCGCCCAGCTCCGGATTCACCAAAACTGTCCGGTCTCCGTTGTCCCAGGTCAGCCGCAATAGGCCCGTTTCGCCGGCGCGGTAGTGCGCGATTTCCTTAGCCAACTGAGGCACGGGAACGCCGGCCCTTCGGCCGATCGCAGCGAACAGGTCGCCCGTGGCGGAAAGCCCTGCTTCGAGTCCCGTATAACTTGGATGAATCGATCCGGGTACGACACCGCAAATTCCCGGAACCAGGTGGTCCTTCTCACTGATGGCCATGATGCATGTGGCGGTGCCGACGACGTTCACCACATCTCCCAATCGCAGGCCCGCGCCGATGGCGTCCCAGTGCGCGTCGAAGGCGCCGACGGGAATCGGAATTCCCGGTTTCAGTTTTAGCCGCTCGGCCCACTGCGGACAAAGATTCCCCGCAATCCGATCCGAGGTGGATATGGGACCGCGCATCTTGGATGTAATCCCGGCCAGTAGTGGATCCACACGAGCAAAGAATTCTTCGGGAGGGAAACCGCCCAGCGCGCGATTCCACAGCCATTTGTGGCCCATGGCGCAAACGCTGCGCGGAATTGCGCTACTGTCGGTAATTCCGCAAAGAACTGCCGCAGCCATGTCGCAATGCTCCAGCGCCGCGGCAAGCTGTCCACGCCGCGATGGGTTGTGCCGCAGCCAATGCAGGACCTTTGAAAATCCCCACTCTGACGAGTAGATCCCGCCACACCATTCAATCGCTTCGATACCCATTTCATGGGCGACAGACGTGATCCTTGCGGCCTCTTCCCATGCGCGGTGGTCGCACCATAGGTAGTAATCATCGAGCGGGACCAGCCCCTCGTCGACGAGGACCACGCTGGAACCGGTAGTATCCACGGCGAGCGCGGCCACGCGGGATCCATCGATACCCGCTGATTCCAGCGCGGTGGACATGGCTCGCGCGAGAGCGTCCATGTGATCGCGGTGACTCTGCGTTGCAAAATCAGCATCTTCTTTTTTGCGGTGGAGGGGGTATTCGGCTGTCCCGAATCCGAGCCGCCCCTTTTCGCTGTCGAAAAGGGATACCCGGACACTTAGTGTTCCAAAATCCACGCCCGCAACAACAGTGCTCATGATTTCAGGCCATACATTTACACGCTTGAAGTGGAACCGCAAGGGGGACGACTTAAGGAGGGCTCCAACTACGAGGAAATTAAATTGCGGCGATTAGGGCGGGCCTTAGGCGATCTTTCCGTTTCGAACAAAGGTTTGGACGGAATTATGTCGAGCGGCGAATCGAGGGTCCATCAATGGCTCATCCAATTATTCTACAACAAGGGAACTGGGCGTCCTTACGGAAACAAAGTTTTCACTGCCGCCGCGCTGATCAAGAGTGGTCCAAGAATATTGGTCCAATCCCTCAACCCGCGCGTGAAGGCCCCGGGATCCACTTTTTCCGGGACCACAATGGCGTCGCCGGGCATGAGTCTTAGAGTGTCAAAACTACGGCTCGTGAGCGTGTGTTGCTGTTGACGGCCCACGGTGGAACCATCCGCTCGAATCACAAACTCGCGTCCCTTGTCGCCATCCTTCCTTGGGCCGCCCGCCAGGCGGATGTAATCAGCCACGGTCTTGCCCGGCCGATAAACAAATGCGGCGCCGTTGTATACCGAACCGATCACATTTACGGCCGCTGGTTTGTACGGAACCAGGAACCGGTCGCCATCCTCCAAAACCAGGTCTGGGAGCGCCGCGACGCCCGTAGCCGAAGGTCTCACTTCCAGGACAATGCGCCCGGTGGCTTTCAGCGTCTTCATCTTTTCCAACAGGGCACGCTGGCTGATCAATGCAGCTTTGGCTGCGGCGGCCTCGGTTTGGTCTCCAAGTAATGCAATTGTCGCGGAGGAGCGCTCCAGGGCCTGTTCCTGTTCGTCCAGATATGCATCCAGCCGTTTTTGCTGATCCATACGAGTGGACTCGCGGGTGAATTCCGCCCCGAACACGTACGCCTGCGGGGTAAACCCGCCTGTCCTGTTCAGCAGTTGCCGCAGCGTCTCTCCCGGCTGCACCTGATACACACCCGCTCGCGCCACCTCGCCTTCGACATGCACGAACTTGCTCTGTTGCTGAATGGGGACCTGAATGTCTGCTTGCGAAAATATCGTGATCACGTCTCCGGGTTGAAGGGACAGATTCTGTTCCGCCTCGCCCTCGATTGCTTTGCCCAAATTAAACGGCAGAAGATTGGACGAGAGCTCCTGCAAATCGAAGCGCTGGACCACGGCGTAGTCCCAATTGATTTCCGCGGAGGCCCGTTTCACATCATTCTTAAGCTCCGCTCGGCTTATGTTGTGACTTGGAGTTTGGTCTTGGCCGACCGGGGCATTGCGAATTTGAATTTTTCCGGTTGCGGGGTCAATAATCTCGATTTGACCCGTTTGCGGATCAAGAATCTGGACTTGGCCGGTTTTCGGGTCAATCGTCTGAATCTTTCCGGTTTGCGGGTCGATATTTTGGATTTGACGCACTGGCTGCTGGGGATTCTGAATCCGAGCGTTTTCATCGAGTTCATTCTGCCGGGTCCAATACTCATCCGTAATCAGAAACTTGCGATCAGGGATCAGGTCGTGCACTCTCATCCCCTCATGCCAGGGATACCGGCCCGGCACTGCCACGTTCCCGCGCAAAACTACCGTGTCTTCAAATCTGGGCGAAATATGCATGAAACGGACCACGTCTCCATCATGTAATTCGCGTCCAAGTCCCTCTTCTGTGAGTGGGAATTCCTCGGATTTTCGGAATTGATGATCATCAATGCGCTCGACTACCGCATAATCGCCCGCAGCGGTATTGGCCAATCCTCCCGCGTACCCGATGACCTCTTTCAGCGTGGTACGGTCCTTCAACTCGAAGATGGCAGAATCGTTTACGCTTCCCGCCAACGCCACCAATGGCCCCTCTGGAGGAACGTAAATGACATCACCTGGCTGAAGTTTGGCGTCCTTGGATTTGTCCCCAAACACGATCAGGTCGTACAGATCGAGAGTGGTGATGGTTTTACCATCTCGTTTCAGTTGAATACCCCGCATGGATCCATGTTTCGAGGGGCCGTTTGAAGCGAACAGCGCGTCCACCATCGTGACCAGGGAACTAACGGTGTATGTCCCCGGCCTTCTTACCTCTCCGACGACGAAGATCTGCATGGAACGCAATCGCCCCATGGTCACGCTAAGTTCAAAATTCTTGAAGATATGGGCCATCTGTGTCTCAAGATAATCATGCAAGTCCCCGTACTTCACCCCTGCCACATTGAAGTTTCCGACTTGAGGGATATAGATCGCGCCGGAACGGTCCACAACCGCCCTCCAGTTCACGTCCACCTGCCCCCAAGCTCTGACCATCAGCTCATCGTCGGGGCCGATGATGTAGTCCGCGGGGACTTGAACGCGGTCCAGCGGTGCGAATGTGGAAGGCACGTTTTCAAATAAGTTCTGGCCAAAGATCGGCAGTTTCATCTTCAACGAGTTATTGATGAATATCTGGAATTCGGTGTCGGGCTCGGGAGGAAGCGGCGGGACGGGTTGGTCTTTGTTCGGCGCCTTTTCCTTGTCAGCCGACTCTTGCCCTGGGCCAATATTCGTAATTTGCGGCGGGGCAGCCGGCGCTTTCAATGGCGGCGGCAACTGATTTGCCGTCGATGGACCGCTTTGCCCGGTCTGTGACTGCTGGTCCTGAGTATTCCTCAACCGCGCGGGTGCGGGCGCGGCTAGACAAAATGAAAAACAAAACGTCATCAAGCAGAGAAGCCCCATGGAGAAACGTATGCCGCTCCCTTCCAACGAATTGGCAGGGGGACGTTTAAAGGCGCCCTCTTTCACTGCTTTCCGACTCATCAACTCCATCCTGGACAACAAGCACATCGGCATCCACCGCCAGGATCGCATATGCGATTTGCAGGGACGGTTGCGACAAGGGGCCACCCTCAATGTCGTTCGCGGCCTCTTATGGATTGGCGGGGGTAATATACACTATGATATGTTTACGATACTATAAAATACCGTAACATTACTATTCTAAGGAGATCAATGAAAGAGGTGCGCCCGCTGATGTCCGTTGCGCCTAATCGGAGTGCGAACCCACGAATGTAGCCCTGGCCGGCAGCGCTCTTCCCGGATCAACCTGCGGCTGGCGGCGACCCCGGGCCCCGAACAGGGCTCGTTCCAGGGCTTTCGATATGGCAGCGCGAAAATCGGTATCGAGCAGATTTACGTCCACGAAAAGCAGTTCGGAAGCACGGGCCCGCAATAGAGACATCTCTCCCAGCGGGTTTCCGGAAGAAGATACCAGATCAAATCTCAACTCCCACTTGGGGGTCAGGTCATCCAATTCCGCCCAGAAATAGAACAATTTACTTTCCGAGAAGCATTTCAGTGGAAACAAAAGCGCCTCGTCCATTCCTTCGATTTGCGGAATGTCAAATGCCGCCCCGCAGAAGCCCGTGGAATCGAGTGTCGCACGCAATATCCGGCAGATCTCTGGAATGTCCGGCGAAGCCCCTGAAAGTGATTCAATGGCGCGCCGCACCAGAAGATTGTTGGCTGTAAATTGTTTTTGGCGCCAGATGCGCCGGCCAATGGCCAGGATTTCGTATAACTCAACGTACTTTAATTCCTGGATACCCCACCATACTCCAAGGCCAATCACGACAAGATCAAAGCCGATCATTACTTTGCCGTGCAACAACATCAGGCTGAGGAGTCCGAAAGCGGCCGCGACCGCATATAAGACCAGTACGGCATTGCGGTGTGAAAATCCGCGCTTGAGCAGTTTGTGGTGAACGTGGTCATCATCACCGCGGAATATGGGCTTGTCATTTAAGAACCGCCGTATCAATGAGATAGAAACGTCAAGAAGCGGGAGGCCGAATGAGACCACAGGGATGGCCACAGCCACCGCCGTAGTGGCCTTCTCGAAGCCTGCCATCGCAAGCGCGCTCAGCAGGAAGCCAATGAAAAGACTACCTGAATCTCCCAGAAAGATGCTGGCCGGATGAAAGTTGTACCGCAAGAATCCAAATATGGTTCCCGCAAGCACGATGGCAAAAAGAGGGACGAGCGTAACATGAGTCCCCACGGAGACTGAGAACATGATGGCCGTTGCGAATAGCGCCGACCCGGCAGACAGCCCGTCGAGCCCATCGATCAAATTGAATGCGTTGGTGATCAACAGCACCCAGAAAATGGTCAGAGGAAGGCCGATAGTGATTCGCAGAAGCGCGTGATTGGAATAAAGGTCCAACCGGTAGATTCCATATCCACCTATGTAAAGCCAAGAGGCCGCGATGGCCTGTACGCCAAATTTCCAATACGGCCCGAGAGTAAACCAATCATCGTATAGACCCAGGATTAGGATCAGGAAGGCCGGGAGAATGATTCCAAGAACACCTCGAATGGGAACTACCGGCCCGGCCCCCGTCATTCTCGTTGTGATCAGGGCTAATCCCGTTGCCAAAATGAAAGTGAGGAAAATTGCGACGCCTCCCAGTCGTGGGACTGGGTTGACATGGAAGTGCCTCCCGGCGTTCCCCCGGTCCAGCCATCCACGATGAACCGCCCGATCGCGGACAATCCGAGTGAAGACTAGGGAGGTAAATACTGTTCCCAAAAAAACTATCGCGTAGTATGAAAACACAAATCCACTCTCCTGCCCAAGCGGTATGCGCTATGGCAAAAAAGAGAGCCAGTCTCATGCGAATTTCACGCCATGAAAACCGTATCTCTGAGAGGTGCTAACGGAAGCCGAATCGGTATCCCCACAAAGGATTCAGCCTGAACAGAGAAACAATAAAGTCTTGTTATGTCAAGTACTCTTAGAATAAATATATATTCCCACAATGGGAATGGCTGTCCATTTCTTCTCCCAGTTTAGTAATACCTGGATTTGCGCCATGATTTGCGGAAAGCCCATTCTCCAAGAGAGCTGTCCCAAAATGGAATTAGGATAATTTCCAGCCCTTACCCTTTTGTCCGAGTTCCTTGTAAGGCAGAAGGCTGGGCTAGCTTCAAAACAGCCGGGACCTGATTCACTTTGAGGTGCTCGCGTCTCAAAGCAGATTCCGCTTTGCGGGGTAGTGGATTTTTCCGGGCACTGTCCCTCGAGAAGTCTCAAAATACAGGGGTCTTTCCGTTCTTATCACCGTCGGCCGGGAAGATGGTTGGTCCAAAATGTGGCGACTGCGCAGGAGCGATTGATAGAACGCAGTCAATTCCTCAACCAGACGTTCCAACCCAAATCTATCCAACGCGAACGCCTGCCCTGCAGATCCCATTTCCCGCGCCATTTGAGGGCAATTCGAGAGCTCCCGTATGCAGTAGAGCAGCGACTCGGGTGTTCGGTGTGCAAGATAACCATTGGCGGCTTTGAATCCGTTGCCATCCGGCAACTCAGTTAGTTCGCCAGCCGCCAGGTCCCGGACCCCACCCACGTTCGTGGATACAAAGGGGCGCCCAGCAGCCATGGCTTCAATTAATACAGTTGGGGTTCCTTCGTTCCGCGAGGTCACCAGCGCGGCGTCTGCTGCTGCCCAAATGGTCTCCATGTCGCGCCGCCATCCGAGAAGGCGAACATTTTCACAGCCTTTGGTGAGGCGCTCCAATTCACGCTTTTCCGGGCCCTCTCCCAGAACCAGAAAGAGTATGGGGAAGTGTTTCTCTAAAGAGGTTCGGATCGCGTCCGCCAAGAGTTTAACGTCTTTTACCGGCGCCATTCTTCCCGCCCAAACAACGACAAAATCCGAGGCCGACAATCCGAGTTTGTTTCGGGAATCTTCGCGGCGGGCGCCCGAAAAACGGTCCAGTTCAAATCCATTTTGTATCACCACGAATTTTTCGGTTGGGGCAACACGGTATTTTAGAGATAAATCCCGCAGTTGAGAGTTCGAGATAGCAATCAGGCGAGTGGAAAGACGGCCGAGGATGCGTTCAATCTTCAAATAGATCCAGCTTTGAACACCATTGAAATAAGCGTCAAAGACAAGACCATGGTATGTGTGCACAACAATGGGAACGCCTGCCAGCCAGGCGGCCAGCCTTCCAATCGCGCCTGCTTTTGCCGTGTGTGTGTGCACTATGTCAGGCCGCTCAGCGCGGAAGTATTTCAGAAGTTTCCAAAGGGCCCGGAGATCGCTCCAAAGGGAGACTTCACGCGACATCTCCGGCACGCGAAGCACATGGGTCTTGGAGGACAACAGGTAGCTCATATCCTGGTCGCCATCCGACAGTGCCCCAGTGACCAATCGAGTCTCAAAGTTTTCGCCCAACTTTTCATGCAGCTTACAGACTTGCCATGCTGGTCCGCCCACATTCCGGGTAAGGAGCCGAATGATTTTCGGTTTTCTCGCAATCGGATTGGACCCTGAACTCTTGATCACTGCGCGATCCTTCCGTTTCCCGACACGCCGATCTCTTGATAGCAATGATGGCCATCTGCTCTTTTCTCGTCTTCGTTCTTCGAGTGGGAAAACCAATCCTGGAATATCAGCACATCCCAAAGCAGGTGCTGCCAATTGCGATTGCCGGAGATGAATTCCTCCCATTTCGCTCGGATAGGTCCCGGAATCAGAAAACCATCTTGAGTGAGGCGTCTTTGGGACAGAAGCTCTTCTGCCCAGTCCCGCAGCGGTCCCCTGAGCCAGCGATCCATCGGCAAAGCGAATCCCATCTTGGGTCGGGCAATCAAACGAGGAGGAACATGCTTGTACAAGACCTGGCGCAAAATCCATTTGCCAACGCCCCTGCGAATCCGGAAATGCAACGGCAGCCTCCACGCGAATTCGACCACGCGATGATCCAGCATGGGCACGCGAGCTTCCAGACTCATGGCCATGCTCGCCCTGTCGACTTTCGTAAGAATGTCGTCCGGCAAATAGTTGAGTAAGTCCGTCAGCATCATCACTTCCTCTATGTGTGCGGGCCAAGAAGACGCTGCGATGGAGTCAGGTACCGTCTGGGAGTCCTGGGAATTTAGGATGAAACTTGCCGGATCATCCCAATGAGAGAGTGTCCGGTAATAAAGCGTGTGCAGACTCTCCGCTGATTGAAGGAGTGCGGCGAATTTGTGGGCTTTGTCACCCGGAGCTGCCGGGCGAAGTCTTCTTGGCAAAAGGGGATCGATGATACGGAAACCGCGATCGATGCTGCTGGGTGGAAACATCTCCACCAATTTCGCGGCCATTTTGGGGACAGGGGTGGGAAGCTTCCTGACCAAATTCCAGATTCGCCTGACCAGGCGATAACGGTTGTACCCGCCGAATAGTTCATCTCCACCATCGCCTGACAGACCAACGGTTACGCTCTTTCGGGTCAACTTCGAGACCAAATACGTCGGTATCTGAGAAGAATCGGAAAATGGCTCGTCATACATTGAAGGAAGCAAGGGAACCACGTCCAATGCGTCTTTGGGGGTCAAATACAGCTCCGTGTGATCGGTCCCCAAATGTGCAGCGACTTTCTTGGCGTGGACTGCTTCGTCGTATCCATCTTCGTGGAAACCGATTGTGAAGGTTTTCACGGGACGATTGCTCTGGGCCTGCATCAGCGCGACAACCGTGCTGGAGTCAATCCCGCCGGAAAGAAATGCTCCCAGCGGAACATCGGCGATCATGCGAAGCCGGATCGCGGATGCTAGCTTCTCCTGAAGCTGATCAATTGCTTCCTCATCCGATCCGCTGAAATGTGACTGCTGTCCTTTTTGCGCGACTTCGTCTGCCGACCAAAACGCCCGCGAAACGGGCGCGCTTCCCGCGGAACTCAGGGTCAAAATATGTCCCGCCTTCAATTTGTGGAGCCCTTTGTAAATGCAGCGGGGCGCCGGAACATAGCTGTATCGCAAATAAAGGGCCAGGGAATCCCGATCGATTTCGCCCTCAAAATCTGGATATTGGCGCAGCGCCTTCAACTCAGAGCCAAATACAAAATCCCCGCCCACTCGGCCGTAATAGAGCGGTTTGATTCCCAGCCGATCGCGGACGAGACAAAGATTTCCCTGCTGGCGATCCCAAAGTGCAAATGCAAACATGCCTGCGGATCGCTTTACGGCTGTCTCCACTCCCCACTTTTCTATCGCCTCCAGCATCACTTCCGTGTCGGAATGGCCTCTCCACGGACGTGGGCCAACTTGCGACCGGAGGTCTTCAAAGTTGTACACTTCTCCGTTGAAAATAATGATGTACCGTCCCGATGCGGAGAACATGGGCTGGTGGCCCTGGGGGGACAGGTCAAGAATGGAAAGCCGGCGGAAGGACAGGCCGATTCCCATTCCACCATCATGGAAAATCCCTGCATCGTCGGGGCCGCGGTGGAAGAGCGCCGCTCCCATCCGGTGAAGAATTTCCTGAGGATCTTCAGATCCCCGTTTGGTCTGCCAAAAGCCGGCGATTCCGCACATGGATTCAGTCAGGAAAAAAATCGTTTCTTTCACAATAAGTGTTCGCGGGTTATGTTTCGGAGCGCTTCGAGTTCAGCGCATTTGCATTCGGAAATTACAAGTCGCGCCTCTTCAATGGAACATTTGGCGCGGAATTCCCGGGATTCAGGAACCAACGGACCAGATCGCAGGAGGAACCAATTTCAATCGCCGATGCGGCATAGGATACGGAAAACTCCGCCGAATCAACTGCGGCACTTCAACCCGTTGGACCGCCCGATTAAAGCGATTTTCTGTTGGGTCGCATTCCAAACTTGCGCCCATCTTTGTTTTTCCTCCTCACCGATAGGCAACGCCCGGTGGCGAAGAATCTTGTAATTCAGCCCCGTATAGATTGCGAAGCAGTCCACCAGACCTTTGAGGGCTTGTTCAAGGATTGCCGCCCCAGCGATGAAGTACTTTCCCTTCTCGGTCGCGTCACGGACTACGCACTTCACAAAATACGTTCTGCCGCGGAGGAGGTTCTTGAGCGAGAGATGACCCTCTCTGTACCCAACGATTATTTCCGGCAATGCGGCAAAACGACTGCTTTCATGGGAGCGGAACAGCAAGTCTTGATCTTCGCCGCGCAACACGTCGTCATGATAGAGATGACTGCGAAACCATTCTGTTTTTCCCATCCAGGTGGGGTGGGCCAAAAGAAACCCCCTCCACGGTCTTTCACAGATCTGTTTGTGTGAAATCACACATCTTCGGGTCCCCAGTGCTTCGCCATCGGGACCAAACACCAGAACGCCGCCGCCCAAAAGGTCGATCTCGGGGTGTTGCGACAAGAATTCCATTTGAAGCGCCAACCGGTCGGGATAGGAAACGTCATCACTATCCATTCGGGCGAAATACTTCCCGCGGCTCAGGCTAATGGCTTGGTTCAACCGGGATGCAATACCTCGGTGCATTCCGTCAGCGAATATCCTAACTCGCGAGTCAACAAAGCTTTGTGCGATCTCCAGCGAACGGTCCGTGGACCCATCATCGAGAAGCAACAAAGTAAAATCCTCGAACGTCTGGTTCAAGATTGACCGGATGGCGGTCGCCAACGTCCGCTCGCAATTAAAAACTGGCATGGCAATCGACACCGGTGGATCCAGTTCGACCGTCATTGTGTCTTTCAACATCATTTCTCTGAATGACCGCCGCAAGTAGTCTTTCCAATCGATTCGAGTCTAAGAGGACCTATTCACACGGTCGGATGACGCGCTTGTCCAACCGCTAGCAGGTGGGTCAGCTCGTGAACTCGCGAGGTAAAATGTTCAGGCCGGGATCACGCGTCAATTTTCTATCTTGAGATGCCGTTGGAGTCCTGCAGAGTGATCGGAGGGCTGTCCTGCCTGGCATCAGTATTGATGAACTTGAAGCGAATTCTTCATACTGCTCTCCAGATACCATGCCAGAGTATTTGCAAGTCCGGTCCGCAAGTCTGTCTTTGCCCGGAATCCAAACGCTTCCAGCGCCTTTTCGGTGTTCAGTTGACGCCTCGGTTGTCCGTCCGGCTGGGATCTGTCCCATCGAATTTCTCCCTGATACCCCACCAAACCAGCGATTTCGGTCACCAGGTCCTTGATGAGGATTTCCGCGCCCGTTCCCAGATTGATCGGTTCAGGCCGACGGTAATGCGTCGTCGCCAGGATGATTCCCTCGGCGGCGTCCTCGACGTATAGGAATTCCCGGCTTGCCTGGCCCGTTCCCCACACGGTCACCGAAGCCAGCTGATTCTGCCGGCCCTCCACAAACTTGCGAATCAGACCGGGAATGACGTGGCTGGTCTCCGGATCGAAGTTGTCACGCGGCCCGAATAAATTCGCGGGGATCAAATAAATCCCCTCCAGTCCATATTGCCGGCGGTATCCCTGTAGCATCACCAGCAGAGCCCTCTTGGCTATTCCATACGGAGCATTGGTTTCCTCGGGGTACCCATTCCATAAGTCCTCTTCGCAGAATGGGGTTGGAGTGTCCCTGGGGTAGGAGCAGGTCGTGCCCGCGACAACCAGCTTTGCCAGCCGCCCGTATCGCCGGGCTTCATCCATGACGTGCAACCCCATCGCCATGTTTTCATAAAAAAACCGGCCAGGATTATTCCGATTCGCGCCAATTCCGCCCACAGTGGCGGCCAGGTGGATTACCACGTCGGGTCTGAAGTCAGCGTAAAGCTGGGCGGCGGCCTCCCGCTGCGTCAGATCGTAGCTTTGGCGTCGCGGCACAAAAATTTCTGCCACCTCTTTCGCCCTCAGCTTCTCGACCACAAAAGAACCCAGAAAGCCGCCTCCCCCCGTAACGGCAACTCTTTTTCCTGCGAGACTTATTGTTTTGGAGTCCATAGCTGTTAGCTTTGCCCTATTGCAATCACAAGTCCGACGAATGGTTCACGCTCTGGCGTTCGAATTGGCCGCTTAACCTTTCGTTCAGCAGCTGTACATCGGCATCCACCATCAACTTTACCAGGTCATGGAATTTCACCTTGGCCGCCCACCCTAATTTCCGGCGAGCCTTCGACGAATCGCCCTGCAACAGGTCAACTTCGGTTGGACGAAAGTAACGCAGGTCAGTTTCCACGTATTTCCGCCATTCAAGTCCGGCATGGGCGAAAGCCAATTCGACGAACTCCCGAACCGAGTGGGACTCGCCGGTTGCAATCACGTAGTCGTCAGGGTCCGGTTGCTGCATCATCAACCACATCGCTTCCACATATTCCGGCGCATATCCCCAGTCCCGCTTGGCCTCCAGGTTGCCCAGGTGCAGCTTATCCTGAATCCCTGCGACGATGCGCGCCACCGCCCGGGTGATTTTTCGGCTGACAAAGGTTTCTCCCCGCCTGGGGGATTCGTGATTGAAAAGTATCCCATTGCATCCAAACAGGCCGTAACCATCCCTGTGATTCACGGTCATCCAATAAGAATGCAGCTTGGCGCAAGCATAGGGGCTTCGCGGGCGAAAGGCTGTGGTTTCTTTTTGTGGTACCTCGGAAGCGCCTCCGAACATCTCGCTGCTGGCGGCATTGTAGAATTTGGGCAGTATTTCCGCCTGGCGGATCGCTTCCAGGAGCCGGGTCGATCCCACTGCGGTGATGTCCCCCGTATACTCCGGAATTTCGAAGCTTACCCGCACATGGCTTTGGGCTGCTAAATGGTAGATTTCGTCCGGTCGAACTTTCAAAAGCAGCTTCGCCAAACTCGTTGAATCACTCAGGTCGGCGAAATGAAGGAATAACCGCGCATTCCGGTCATGCAAATCCGGCAGGACGTTGTCGACCCTCTCTGTGTTGAAACTGCTGCACCGGCGCTTGGTGCCATGAACTTCATAGCCCTTGGACAGCAAGAACTCAGCCAGATACGAACCGTCCTGTCCGGTGATGCCGGTGATCAGCGCCTTTTTTCCCATTTCACCCTCCGCCTTGGTTCCGTCCCCAGGCAGTCAGGGACGCCCTTCATCCGCGGCGCTCTCTCAGCGCGCGTAATTGATCGAAACCGCGCCACCAGCGTGATTCGCTGTTCTATGGTTATTGGGGATTGCTGTCGCGAGTCCCTGGACGGATCCTCGTCCTCGAAGACCACAATTTATTTCACTGCCAGAGCGTGACCTGCGGTCACTCCCATCTCTTGGATCAGGTCGGTGAATCTCCGCACCCACATGTGTTCCCGGAGCGTGCGATCGCGATAGTTGCCGGCAATGCGTGCGCGCTCGGATTCGTGGGAAAGAAACCACCGAGCCTTGTCTGCGCAATCCGCCAAATCATTGAAGGTAATAACTTCGCGGCCCGGCTGGTAATAGCGTTCCAGAAGCGGCGTGAATTCGCACAGCACCATCGTGCCGGAAAGCCCCATCTCAAACAGCCGCCCCTTGATTTGCAAACATGGCCCGCCCGTGTTGCTTGCCAGAGGCGTGTACGATACCCGGCTTCGGTTCCAGATTTCGTGTACCTCCGAAAGCCGCACGGGCTTGCCAGCGAGCCAGGGAATTTTGAGCACGCCCCGGTAGTAAGGCAACCCCAGACGTACCAGACGCGACCCCCTGCCGAAGCAAACCAAACCCGCTTTTTTTCGCAAATAACGGCAAGCCGTGTTCCTTTCACCATAAATACTTCCGGCGAACGAGAAGGCAATGTCCTTTGCTCTATGAGGGTCTCGCGACTCGCTTGGACATCCCCACTGACTCAATAATAAATTTGGGTACTCGAAACGGTTCTGTTCGTAAATGTTGGGATAGGTTGTCACCATGAAAGTGAAGTGCCCGGCAATCCACCGCGTCGTTTCCCACTGCCAGTCATCGTCACTGTTCCACGCCGCAATGCAAACCTTCCTCTTGAGGTCCGCAAAGGCCCTCGTCTCAACCGGTTCGGTGCCCGAAGTTTGATAAAAAACGGCCTGGAAATCTCCGTTCTCGATTTTTTCCACCAAAGTTTCGGTGGCCCTTGCTTTCCCGAACTTCCGGCTCATTTCGTAGTGGTCAAAAGTTTCCACCTCGTGGCCAATCTCTTTCAGTGGCGCCGTAAAATAGTGATACATCGGCTCAAGAGCCGCAGGCGCTCCGTAATAGTTCCTTCGGACCACGCTCAGGATCCGCATATGAAATTGAAGAGGAAGTTCTTATCCAAGAACAGTACCGCCCTGCTCCAAATCATGATTATCGGGGCCGGTTCTTACGGGATGATGCGAATAATGTTGTCGGCCAACGAAAACGTATATCCGCTTCTTTGCGCGGAAGCTCGGATTGAAGCGATCTCCGGATAATCATGGGTTCCGTCAAAACATTCCGCATCATCAATCAAAATGGTGTGCCGGTTCTGGTGCCTCAAAATGGCCTCAAGTTCTTGACGAATGGGAGTTTCCAGATTGGCCCTTCCGGTCACCCCGCCTGAATAGTGTGCGTCAAGCCAGAAAAGGCAGGGAGACGCGATGGCAGCAAGCACTTCGGGCAGCAGCTTTGCACTGTCGCCATTTAAGAGAGTGACCTGCGGCTGGCGCCGGAAAACTTCCTGCGCGCGGCGGAAGAAATGCGGTTCAACCTCGATGGAAATCAATCGATCGAAGTGGCCAAGGCAGGCTTGCAACATGAACCCGTAAAACGTTCCAGTTTCAATGAAGACCCTGGCCACGCTCATCGCTGCGTATTTCAAAACCACGCGTTGTTTCAGCAGGTGGGGATAAGGCCCTTGCCGGCCCTTTTCCCACCGCTTCAGATCCTGGTTCAATCTCCGCCGCAGCAATGCGCTTGGAATCCAATTCTGCTGCACAGCCTTTAGCTTTGCTTCGTTGAAGATGGACAATTCAGACCCGCTGCTCCGTCGAACATTCGTACAGCTCCTCATACTGGTCCACGATCCGTGCCCAATCGTGTCTTTCCCTGGCTCGAGCGCGGCCTTCAAGCCCCAAACTCTTTCTGCGGTCGCGATCTCGCAGCAACTCCGTCACTGTCTCTGTCATTTCACCGACGGTGTTTACCACCAAGCCCCCGGCATTATCGCGCGCCGATCCCACATCAAAAGAAACCCAGGGAGTGCCTGCCGACATGCTCTCTAACAACACTACCGAATTTGCCTCCCAATTTGAGGTACTCACAAGAATGTCAGCTTCTTGAATTGCGGAGACGACTTGTTGTCGGGGAACCTTTGTCCTCAGATCGATTGTGTCTGAGACCAATGCCTTCATGAGGCACTCGTAGTAGCAGCCGCCCATTACCCCGGCCAGTCCCAGCCGCCACTTGTCAGCCGGAATTGAATTGCCGATAAGAGTGAACCTCGCGCCACTCCCCCTCAATTGGCTTGCGACTTGAAAAGAATGGCTGTGCCCCTTCTGTACGCTGTGATTCGACACATTAATCAGCCACGGGCCAGTCCCGATGTTCCACTTTTCCCGCATGTCCAGGATGGGTTGTTTCCATTCCTGCAGGTCCACTCCATTTTGGATTATCGCGGGTTCCGGTAGTCCATGCTGGCGTGCGTAAGCAAACTCTTCGTTCACGGCCGAGATGGTCATCCAATTCGTATAGCGACGCAAAAAATTTGGCATTTGGCGGTAATAATTTCCAAATGTTGGATCCGACAGTGACAGACCGTGAGTCACCAGCAGAGTGCGCCACGAGGTGCTTCCGACTTGCCTCAGAAGTGCATCGGTGGTCCAGACCTGTAGACAATGGTTCACCACAATATCCCAGCGGCCCGACCGGACAAATTCACAGTATTCCCTGACCTCCCCTTCCATCCCTTTTGCCAGATTGCCCCGTACTTTAAACCGGTGAATTTGAACATGATTCAGAGCCGATTCTCGTGGCAGCCCTGGCGCGGCCCGTGTGGCGACATGAACCTCATGGCCTCTGTGGGCCAGCTCCTCCGAAATATGTCGCACGACTTCTGCCACCCCGTCGAGCGAGGGGGCGTATGTGGCCGCCGTATGGAGAATCCGCAAGGGAATTAAGCTTCCTGAATTGTTATCGCCCGGTATTTAAAATCCCGGCGGGGTTTCCGATTCAAGTACCAGAATGCGTAGATTGGCCAGCAGGAATAAATCAGGATTTGACTGGGTACTTCAATGCCCCCGAAGATAACAAAACAAATCCAGATTGAGAAAAACTGCCAGATGTAGACTTCAATGGACGATTGGGATCTCTCAAACGCCCGCTGCATGCGATATAGAACCACTCCGAGAATTGCGTAGCCGAGCAGAATTCCTGCGATTTGATAATCCAAAAACAGCTCGCCCACAAATGGGGTATTTTGGTCCGCGATACTGTCCGTTCCGTAGATCAGGCGGTTGTAAATGGTGAAACCGCTGCCTTGCCGAAAGCGTTTCCCAAGGACTGGAACGGGCGACAGAATTGATGAAAGTGTTACCGTGCCCCAGTGCGGATTGCTTTCCCAGCGAGTCCCTTCCAGCAGAGTGCCCAGATACTGTGGCGCGCCTCCATACATCTGCACAATGTCAGAGTAATCGGTCTTCTCGACCAGCAATTCTTTAATATCGGTATTCGCCAATAGATCTCCCCCCAATTCTGTCCCGCTGCGGTAAATGGCATAAACCGGCAGCAGAAGTAGGAGAAGCAATCCGGCCGTCACTGTAAGTCGCCAAACAAATTTGTCGCCTTTCACCAGCGGCACCGCGGCCAAGGCCACCAGCGGAACGGCAAATGCTCCGCGGTTGTAGCCCACCAGGCTGAAACTCAAAACAACTCCTGCAAACAACAGTAGTGTCACCGCGCCGCGGCGCCACCACGGCGCTGTCCCTCCTCTTGAATCGATCCACTTGCACCACGCTAAGATTACGGCGAAACCCAGAAAAGGTTTCAAGAGCAGCGCGGCCAGACCTTGCCAGGTTGAACTCGCTTCCAAAAACAGATCGCGGTAATAAGGGGGATTGTTGAAAAAATCCAGAATGCCGGCAATGTTGCCGAAAGAAAGGAAGACACCCAACACCCCAAGGGCTGTGAGAAATGCAATCCCGCTTGTGGAACCGCTCCTTCGCGCGTCCGGCGCATTCCGAAGCCGGTTCGATAGAGCCAGGGCATCGGTTTTTTGGGATTTTGCAAGGTGATTGTAGACGGTGCATACGGTCAGGAATGCCAACGAATCAAGAACAATCGCCAAGTTGATGGCGAAATGCGATGGCAACGAAGGAAGAACGCCTTGGGCGGGCCCCACGAGCGTGATCAGCAGGGGCATGCCCACGAGCTGCAGTCCGAAAACGAAAATCGCCCAATTCCAAGGGCATAAAGGGGTTGCCATGACTGGCCGGCATCGGGGCGTCCAGGAAATGACCGCCGCGAATACGAACACGCTAAAAATCACGGCAGGGAATCGCTGGCTATCCGGCGCACGCCCCACCGCTACAACGGCCACGAAGAATGCGACCCATGCCCAGATTGCCATCCGCTTCAGCATCGGACCTTTTCTCTCCCGGAATAATTAGCCCTGACCCGATTAAATCTTCTTGGTTCTGCTTGAATTTTAAGAGCCCGTCTAAGTTGCTCGTGTAAGCATGTCGAATTTTAGGAGCTTTGAGTTAGTCGACCGAGACATCCGTTGCAAGTCGAAAATGAGTCCGAAAATCTTCCGGTTTTCTACCAGAACGACAGGCCGGGAACCCGACTTCTTGCAGAAATCGAGAAAAGCGTTGCCGCTGTCGCAATCGTCAGAAGCCAAAGTCCCGCCGGGAGCGAGTTTCCTCATCGCGGCATTCAATTCGAAGGACTGCCACGCATAGGTATGATCGGAATCATGCAGAAATAAATCGATGGGCGGAATCGTGTCCAGAATCTGCAAGAAACTTTTTTTCAGCGAATTAGACTGCAAAATGTGGAGATTCCATCTCTTCCGGTCTGGGCAAGCTAATAACGAACCCACCTGGGGCGAACGGTCGACGCTGTGCAGCGATCCATGGCCATTCGCATGCATGGCCCTCAAGATGAAGAATGACGAGTGGCCGTTTGCGACCCCGGTCTCCAGCACTATGCTCG
Organism: Candidatus Acidiferrales bacterium; assembly: GCA_035308165.1. Taxonomy (GTDB): domain Bacteria; phylum Acidobacteriota; class Terriglobia; order Acidiferrales; family UBA7541; genus DASTCZ01. Next base: position 70,144 of record DATGHC010000065.1, read on the forward strand.
GTCGCGAAGACCGCACCATGGCGTAGATCAGAAAGGCGGAGCCTTTTTCTAAGGCGCACTGGTGTGGATATATCTGGTTTCGCTCGCGGTACCGTTCATCTATCTCCCTGCAAAGTACATCGTATTCATCGCTCAGTTGGGCGAGTTCTGCCTCTCCCTGCTCAGCGAAAAAGTACATTTCCGCCAACTCTTTGGCCGAAAAGTGCATGGAGGTTGCAGCTTCTGCAAACGACGCTAGTGTTGGGCGGTTGTGCCGGTGGATCGAGGATGCCAACCGGCGGTCTGCCAGCCACAGAATGGAGCGCTCAGCAGTTTCCCGGAGTCCAAATTCCCGGAGACATTCACGAATTTTTCCCAACATGTGGTCTGGCAAAGCAGACATCTTCACTTCTCCGTCGAACCCGGTCCGAGAATAAGCATGTTTTTCCTTTTCAATGCGTAACGGTCACAGGAAATTGAAACGACAAGCCCATCAATTCTGGTCCGGTAGCATGTTGAGCGGCATTTCTGCAGAGGCTTAGGAACCCTTCAAAAGAGCTGGTTTTCCCTTGAGTGGCCCCTGGGTTAACAACATCAATGAAAGGCAAAGCGCTGACATCGCCGCCATATACGCCATGGCCATCCCGAATGCTCCCCAGTGGGGAATCCACCACCACGCTGCAAGCAGGAGCACGACCACCAATTGCACGTCCAGAGCAAACCGCCACCACATTCGGTCTGCACAGATTAGCCGGGCCATGTATATGTTGTTGACCGCCTCGGCAATCGCGGTAAACGCCAGTAAGATCAAGGTCGGCCAGCCGGCCCGAAATTGAGGCCCATATGCCGACATAATGGGTATCGCCAGTGCCGCAATCATTATTGCCGGCAATGCGGCCAGAAAGGCATTCAAGACCAGGTTTGCCCGGAACACCCGTTGAAAACTCAGCTCGTCCTCCGAACCATAAAGATTCGAAAGCACGGGAACCACCATTCCGAACACAGAAGCAGGGACGAAAAGCACCATCAGGCGCCAGCGATCCGCGGCGGAGTAAAGCCCGAGTTGTGAGTATCCATCCGGCTGATGCACCAGGAAAGCGTTGCAGATCCATAGAGCGGGGCCCACCACGACCGATGCCAGGAATGCCGGCAGGCTGAATTTGACAAGGACTTGCCACTCCTTGTGAAAACTCCTGTAATCGCACTGAATCCCAAAGCGATCACATTCCCGCCGCAACGCAAGATGATTCAGAACCCAATTCACTGCAATGGCCGCAACCAATCCCCAAACCGCCCCGCTCAGTCCCCAGCGCCACACGCCTATCACAACCAAAGGGAACGAGGATATTCCCGCCACAATGTTTACCCGGGCAATCGTCCGAAAGGCTTCGAATCCTGCCAGAGCTCCCGTCTGGGCTCCATTTAGTCCGCCAAAGAAAACCAAACCCGCGCCAACCGCCAAAGGCCCGGCCAAATGTGGAGCGGCCAGGGTGCTGCTCGACAAGTAGTGGGCCGAGACGACCAGAACTGCCGCCATGACTGCGCTGCTGAGCAAGGCCGTGAACGAGGAAAGCGCCAGGATCCGGCCCACGCGGCCACGGTCCTGCTCGCGCAATTTCGCCACATACTTCGTAGCTGTAAGACCTAATCCGAGTCCCGCGAAGATTCCAAATGTTCCCGCGGTGCTTTGAACCATTCCCAATTCTCCAAAACCTGTCCTCCCAAGGAATCGGGCGCAGATGATTGACGAAACAAGAGTGAAACCACGGGAGATCACTGCTCCCGCGATGGACCAGAAAACTCCCAGCGTAAAGCGGGCGCGCAACGAACCCGCGGGCATGTGTTCTTCCCGTTTTTCCGACAACCAGTCCCGCGTGCCTAGAATTACGCTCATTAAGTCTTCGACACTTCCAGGTCCGCCAGGTCCAGATCCACTGCCACCGAGCGGTGAATCACATGGAAGGAAACTACCAGGCGATTCCGGTTCTTTCGGCGAATGATGATCCCCTGCATCCCTTCCAACGGGCCGCTCTTCACGCAGACCTGCCTGCCGGCAGTCAGAAAAGGGTGTGGCTCCGCACGAATCCCTAGCTGGAGGAACTCGCGAACGCGCGCCACTTCTTTCTCCGCAATGGGAGTGGCCCGGCCGCCAAAGCCAACCAGCTGAACCACACCCGGAATCTGCAGTACGTTCAGCCGGTCGCGCAACGCCAAGTGAACGAAGACATATCCCGGAAAGAGCGGGAGATCGAGCTGTACTCGGCGATCCTTCCAGCGTCGAACGGTACTGTAGAGAGGTAGAAAATAATCCACCAACCGCCGTTCCAGTTCCGCGGCAATTTTCTTCTCGCGGTTCGCTGATGTGTATGCCGCATACCAACAGACCTTACAGGAGTCGTCGCCAATCCAGGCTTTGGCCTCATTTTGACCCTTATCTTGATGCCTATCTTGGGCCCTATTTTGAGCCCTATCTTGGGTCCTATATTGTTCAGCCAGCTCCTGAATCGCGTTCATCGCTCCAGCCTCTTAGCATGGATCCTGAAGACAGCTCCGCCCCGCCACTTACAAGGTGATATGTGACCTAACCCTTTTTAATTCTGATACTTAGGAGTACTCCGCTTATTGCTGTCCCACAAATTCAATTGTTCTGCTGTGCGTGCTTTGCTCACGGTAACCAGAAGTCATCCCCGCCACAGCTGCGAACAACGTTCTTGTTTCACACGTTGCGATCCACACGGACCTGCCATTACGCAATCGCTCCTTGGTTCGGTCCGTTGGCGATTTGGGTGCGTCCATATTCTTGAATCCAAATCCTTCAAGCGGTGGCATCAGCGATCACAACTTGTGACTGCCGCGGAGATACGACTGGAACAATTGAAACCTGGAGGCGAATCGCGGGTCTCCTTCGGCCTTCTCCAACCCCTCCAGGAAAAATGCAAACACCACTCCCAGCAATCCGGCCAGAATTGTGGCGTTAACCACAATCAACAACCGGTGCGGGCTGGATTTTCTTTCCGGCGGCGTTGCCACGTCCAACTGCTGCACCAGCATCGCATCCCGCGCTTCATCAATTTTTGCCGCCTCATATTGTTTTGCCAAAAGCTCGAACAGCGTCTCGCGGTATTTCACCTCTCGCAATTTTCGGATGTACTCCAATCCCACCGAGGGCACGTTTTCAATGGGCACATCCGCAAAGTCCCTCTTTCCCTGTCCCCCTTCCATCTTTTTGAGCTGGCCGCGCATGGCTACGAGTTCTTCATTGGCGCGCACAAATTCGGGGTTTTCGGAAGTGGCAAACGTGCTCATCGATTGCACCACCACTTCCTGGGTGGCAACGCGCGCACGCAAGGAGCTGAGCGAATCGATCATGGCCTTGGACTGGTTATCGAGAGTGATCAGCCCGGTTTTCTCCTGCGTTTGTTTCAGAGCCACCTCCGCATCGGCCAAGTCATTTTTGGCCGTATCCACTTCTCGTTCAAAAAAGATCCTCCGTTTGGCTGCCTCGGTTATGGCCAATGTTCTGGTAAGTCTTTCCAGCTCCTGGACATACCCATTGGCAAGGTCGGCGGCCCTTTGCGGGTCGTGGTCATCCACGGAGATGGAGATCACGCCGTCTCTTCCCGCGCTGATTTGCGAGTTGCCCTCCAGAACCGTTCGGGCATCGACATGCAACTTCTCGTCATAAGCCGCGAGCAGGGAAAAGCGGTCGATCAGGTTGTCGGCCACAGTCCGGCTGCGGAGCATGGCCACATACAAATCACTCTGGGTTTTCAATCCCAGGCTTGAACCAGCCAGCGCGCCCAAGGGACCGAGTTCACTCAGCATGGCCGTCGCCGAAATCGAGGGACTTTGCTGGGGCGGCAGGATTCTGGCATTGGCAGTGAACATTTTTGGAAGGAGGAAGGCCACGACCAGCGACCCAATGATCGCGATTCCCATGAACACAAGCAGGAGATTCCTTCGCTTCGCCAGCATCATCAATGACTCAGGAAAGCGGGCAGGCCGGTCCTCTTCATTCCGCCTTGCTTCGGGATTCTCACTCACATCCATCAAGCTGATTTCCTCCTCTCGCGGGTTCCATGAAATTCAACCGTTCATTCAGAAGCAATGTTTTCAAGACTCCCATTCCGACAAGAAGGCGAGCCCAGTTATCCGTGAAGTGACCGGATGAATGCTCGGATGAAAGTACTAACACGTTATCCCACCCAGAGTCATGTAAAGAATATATAACATATAATAGTATATTATATTAAATACAATCCGATATCTCTCAACTGATTTTCTTCTTTTCGACATGAAGCCGACGCGATTCGGGAAACCAATTGCGAGTGTTTGTTCCATGCGCTCCCGGGAGAACAGCCAAATTCGGTGACCTTGGCCTTTCTCTGTGTAAGGTTTCTTCGTCCATCGCCTCCTTGATCATTTTGGATCCTTGTCTCTCGGTGAGAATCCCATCTCCACTATTGCCGTGAAATTGTTTTGCGGGCCGGTAAACAACAAGGGATATCTCGAGATATGCTCAAATTGCAGTTCGCTCTTCAGATAGAGTCCTGACCGAAAATGGAATTCATCCTTGACCCCATAGTCCTGCCAGGCCCCGCCTTGGGGAATGAAGGTCGAATTGACGGAATTGTGCTTGTAAAATAGTTGCAGGCTGTTTGTCGGCGACATCCAGTATGTCAGCCAGCTCTGAATCGTTCGGCCGTCCCGGCCTACCGGATTCCCAATCAGATATCCACCGTTGGTGTACCCGTCGCGGTACACATGGCTCCAGTAATTGAATTGGCCCAAGTTACACAGAGGGCCTCCCGGCGGCTCTCCTACACCCCCGCAAAGGCCTGGCTCCTCCGTTGAAACGCCTTCGATGTGAAAATCCATCTTAGGTAATTTGGGAAAACGGGTGATGTAGATGCCGGGATGCCACGGATTTCTTGGCGGGTTTTGGATGGGGGCGACGTCGTCTTCGGCGTACGCATCACCGTACAAGACGATAAAGTTCCGTACTTTGGGGACATAAAATGTCCAATCCATCTCCGTGCGGACATCTCCCGGATTTTGATTGGTCAATGGATTCACGAGAAAGAAAAAACTCCGGAAGAAATTGACGGGTGTGAGCGGGTTATTACTGCCCCTGCCTCCAATTTCGACGGTGCGGGCCAATCCCCATTCAAAGTATCGGGATGGCTTGAAATTTATTTTTTCCCCGTATACGTACGGCCGTGATATTAGAAAGTGTCCTCCCATCCGTCCGAAAAACTGATCAAGCTTCACAGTGCCCAGGTAGCGAAGTATCCATGGAAGATAGAATCCTTCCGGATTCACAAGCCGAATCATGTCCACCGGTGGCGCATTGTTGCTCCACAACATTGAACCCCCCGGCCCTGGTGTCCAGGAGAGGGTCTGTCTGCCCGCCACAATTTCCCAGTCCCTCCAATTGAGGCCCGCATATGCATCCATCAATTGAAGCCGATTAATCGCCGCGGCCGCACCCGAAGGCTCTTGGGAAACAGGGATCCCGTCCGGTACGGCAATACCGCTCAAGGCCGCTGGAGGAAGCGCCGGCGCGGAAGGCGCGTGCTGGTATTCAGCATTCACATAAAGAACCAATGGCCCGACGGCCGCGCTGAATGCCCCTCCCACCTGTCCATTCATTCCGCGCTCGAACGGCCGGCCAAAGTCGAAGGAAACCGTTTGCCCGAAATGATAGCTGTTGTTTAAATCCGGACCGCTGATCGACACGCCCCTGGCATAAACGGATTCGATGTTCGCCGTCTGGTTGTGCCCACCGTCCAGCAGCGCCAGCTCATATCCAAACTCCTGCTGAAGTCTCTCTTCCAGGCTGGTCATTTCGCCGTCGGGATCGTTCGCCTGTTCCAGCGATTGCTGTGCTTCCTCCGTCAGTCGTGCGCATTCAATGCGCGTCCACGGTTTCATGCCCATGATTTGCAGGCTGATGTACCCCCGCCCGGCCAGCCGCTCGAAGGCCGGATACTCCCAATCATTCAGGGGAACAAAAGGTGATCCCATGTGTTGGCGATCCCAATTGCCCTCCTCACCCTCGCCGCCATCCAATCTCTTAAGCACTTCACCGCCCAAATCCCAATCATGATGTGCGCTGTAAACTTCGCGCCCAATCAGCCAACCAACAGCAGCGCCCACAAATACATCCGATGGCGAGTGCTGTCTTGCTTCCACTCGAGCCGCGCTGACCGCCGTGGCCATGCCGTACGCTAGGAATTGGCTCAGATATCCCGGATATTCGTGGGCGTACACGCTTGCGGCCGCCCAGGCAGCGGCCGAATGGTCCGAAGGGAACGATGTCCCACCGTGGAAAAAGCGAATTCCGCCAGTGTCCTCGAAGGGCCGCTCCCGGCCGATTGCATATTGAAACACTGTATTCACTCCGAGAGCGTCAATCATCGCCTCTCCAGCCAGAACGCCCGTTTCCCGCTTGTGTTCGTCGTGCGTAATCCGGCCCCATAGGTAAAGTCCGCCGCCAGCTCCAACCATCGCCGCAATCCCATAGTTGGAATAATTCCCATAATGGGTCATCCTCGCCGGATCAGTTGATATCCTCAGATCGACGGCCCGATCGGTGAACAGCAGACCCGTGCCCGCTCCCGCGATTGGAAACAACCACGTGCTGTCGGTCCAGTGAAGATGCAGGGGACTGGTCCATATCGCCCTCTGATCCAGCAAAATGTTCTTTGCCAGCGACAGCCCAACCTTGTTCTTGCTCTCATTCGCGGGGTTCTCTGGATTCTGTGATTTAGAGTCGGGCTTACCCGCAGTGTCCGATTTCTGATTTACATCCGTCTTTTCCAGTATCGGGTTTCCCGTATTGGATTGCCCTGTTTGCGACATCCCGTAACTGGCCGGTTCAAATGCTCCCGCCGCCATCAGCAAGCAACAGACGGCCAAGCACTTCATTTCCCTTCGCCCAATATGATTTGCTAACATCCGATTTATGGTGAATCTATACTTAATGACAAATAGGTCAGTAAGTATACATAAAACAGGAGATATTAGATACAGTAATTTATCATAATGAAAACAAACGCACTTTTCGGTCGGATTTTATTATTGGGAGACGTCTTCAACCGAATGGACAGAGCCTTAGGGGGCTACGTCCTAGTACATGCAGGCAAGGAAAGCTGTCTCTCTTACGATACGATGCGGGCTCTTGAATCTCGCCTCAAGCCGCATAGGTTCTTCCGGATTCATTGTTCGGCGATTGTGAATCTGGGTCTTTTCTCGGAGTTGCACCTCATCTGGTGAGACCGGTCAACCACCATCGCGATATATTGTGCAAAACGGAATGGTTGGTTTGAGCCAGGAAGCGAATTCAGCTGCCGCCATCCTCGATGATGGCGTTTGCTTTGGGCTGCGCAATCCCCAGATCTACATAGATCGGCCTGGTGACTTTTCGCACTTCCGCCATTCGCGTCCAAAACCAAACGGCGCCGGTCAGGCAACACGCCCCGCTCACAACCACCGTGCCCGGCGCACCTATCGCACCCGCGAATGTACCCGCCAGCAAGGCTCCAAAGGGTGCCATGCCTACCAGTGCGACGGTTGAGTAGCTCATTACCCGCCCACGCTTGTCCTCTTCCACAATCGTTTGAATAATAGTATTGCTGGCGGCCATTTGTTGCATCATGCCAAATCCGCAAATCGCCAACACGAACAGCGAGACCCAAATATTTCTCGAGTTTCCGAACAGGATCAGCCCTCCGCCAAACAATGCAGCGGAGATCGGGACCATGCGGATCAATCCTCGCACGGAGGAACGCATGGCCAGCGAGTACGCGGAAATGAGCGCCCCCACGCCCACGGCTCCCATCAGGAATCCAAACGTATGCGGGCCGCCTTTCAGGATTTGGATGGCAAAGATCGGCATCAATACCGTGAAGGGCCAGCCCATCAGGCTGACCACCGCAAACAACAGGAGAATAGTCCGGATCGGCGTCGAGCCGGAAACGTACTTCCAGCCTTCCCGGAGCTCATGAAACATGGAGGTTGTGGCTCGGTGAAGCAGCGTCGGCTTCAAGTGCATCATCAGCAGGGAAGCAATCACAGGAAGATAGCTGATGCCATCGATCAGAAAACAATAACCGGTACCCAGAAGGGCGATGACTGCGCCGGCGAGCGAAGGCCCCAACAGACGCGCCAGATTCACCATCGAAGAATTCAGCGCAATCGCATTGCCGAGGTCTTTCTTGTCCTCGACCATCTGCACCAGAAAAGCCTGGCGCGCGGGCATATCGAAGGCATTGATCAATCCTTGGAAAGCACTGAGAAAAACAATTTCGTAAACTCCGATGTGTCCGCTTAAGGTCAAGACCGCCAGAGCCAGCGATTGCAACATCGCCAGCACCTGCGTAATAACGAGCACACGCCGGCGGTCAAGGCGATCCACCCACACCCCGGCAAAAGGCGCTACAAGAAAAATGGGAATCTGACCTGCGAATCCGACGATTCCGAGCAGCAAAGCCGAGCCGGTCAGCTTATAGACCAGCCAGCTCGTGGCCACGCGAGTCATCCACGTGCCCACCAACGAAATACTCTGCCCGGTAAAGAAGAGCCGGTAATTCCGGTGACGTAACGCCCGCCAAATCCGGCCGAGGCCGGTTTGTTTTTCCACACCCCGATTAAGTGCGCCTGCGGACTTACTCAACTCCCGTTTCTCCCCTCACCCCTGCAACCGGTTCAATATCCTTTTTCTTTGTCGACGACATTTAAGGGCGGTTCGCCCGCGCCAAAACGGCGAATATTCTCTTTGAGGAGTTCAATTACGCGGGACATGGAGGCGTCCGACGCTCCCGCGATGTGGGGCGTAATCACTACATTCTCGAATTTCCAGATGGGATGGTTGGCCGGGAGAGGCTCAGGATTTGCCACGTCCAAGCCCGCGCCCGCCAAGTGACGGCTCGACATCGCTTCCACGAGTGCGTCCATGGAATAAACAGCCCCGCGCGAAACGACAATAAAGTACGCCCCTTGCTTCATTTCACGGAACTGGGATGCCCCGATCATCCCCTTTGTTGCCGGCGTTTCGGGCACGGTGACGAAGACCACATCGGCCTGCGGCAGCACCGTATCCATTTCACTCGGCTTCACCATCTGTTTGATGAAGCTCGGGGCCGGAGTATCTTTTGGATCGACGCCAATGATGGTCATGCCGAAAGCATTGGCTCTCTGCGCGATTTGAGTGCCGACCCCACCGACGCCAACAACTACGGCAGTTTTCCCATTCAGTTCGGTAAGTTGAGCCATACTGCGCGGCTGCTCCCACTTGCGCGCGGGAATGGTTTGATACAGGCCGCGCGTCAATGAGAGCAACAATGCCATGGCGTGGTCGGCGACTTCCGGCCCCAGGACCACTTTAAGGTTTGTGAGAGTTATATCCGTGTTCTTGAATGCGGGAGCGATGTCTTCAACCCCGGCATTCAATATTTGTAGCCATTTCAATTGCGTGACGCCGCGAACCATGTCCCGCGTCAGAGCCGGCGTAATCAGCGCGTCGGCATCGGTCATTTCAGCGGGAACCTGATTCAGCGATGGCGCCACGATTTGAACATTTGCAGGAGCCGATTTTTTCAAATCTGTGATTGCCGAGTCGGGCAGTCCGAGGATGACGATTTTTTTCTTTGCTGGAGTTTGTGCATGGGCGAGACTATTCGTAATCAAAACGAGAAACACTGAAATTATCAGTACGAAAACTGTCGAGCGGGTTGCCGGCGGAAATTTCATTTCGTTATCTTGGCCATCATTAATAGTACATCCGTCTGCCTTCTGGGATGCCGGCGCCGCCGAATTAGTACAGCTACCCTTTGCCTGTTCGCCAGACCAGTTTTAACATTTCGCGCGCAAGCCTAAGCTATGCAGATATAGATTCCGCCGGCACGCATTCCTTTTGCTCTTAATTTTGGGGCGATTCGGGTGTGGGGGTGCCGGCCATGGGCTCCGCACACCAGGAATCCAAATGCCAAAAGTTAAGTTTCTGATGTTCATTTTGTGGTTACTGATTTCGGGCGCGCCCGCCGGTAATCTGACGATTACGGCTACGCCATTTCCTGTAGCCACGCAATATCAACCGTATTCTTCTTCGGCTCTCTCCGCCAGCGGTGGTGTGCCTCCGTATAATTGGAGCGTAACGACTGCCGATTCCACTTTGCCCGAAGGCATGGCAATTGACTCCACGACCGGCGTGATTTCCAGCGCGGCCGTGGGCGGACAAGGCGGCTATCAATTCCAAGTGCAAGTGAAAGACTCAGCAGGAACAATTGCCACGGCGTTGGAAACCATAACCGTGATCGCCGACAACACGCTGGGCGGATGCGCGATATTCCCTCCGGACAGCATCTTCCATCACCGCGTGGATACGCTCCCAGTAGATACCTCACCCGCGGCTCCAGTTCCGGCTGTATATCAACCGTCCATCATCCGGCCGTTCTTCGGATCGGATAGTTCGCCGGGGCCAGACGGGATTCCGTTCATCCGCGTTCCGTTTGACCAGCCGCCGGTGAGCATCACATTCACCCTCTATCCCGCGGAATCTGATCCTTCGCCGTATCCATTTCCCCCCAACGCTCCGGTGGAAGGCTCTGCGAACAGCGGCGGGGACATGCACGTTCTCGTGCTCCAAACTGCAGGTGGTGGGAAGGCCTGCCAGCTATACGAAACCTGGCAGGGAATCTACAACGGGAACGATACCTGGGATGCATCGAACGGGGCCCACTGGGATTTGGGGTCCGACAACCTCCGTCCGCTTGGATGGACTTCCGGCGACGCTGCGGGGCTGCCGATCATGCCGCTCACGGTGAATTACGATGAAGTTGCATCGGGCCTCGTTCGGCATCCGATTCGATTCACGCTAAATCACATGCTCAACGGGATTGTCTGGCCAGGTCGCCATGCAGCGGGTGTGGGATTCTGCAGCAACGCCAGCGGACCGATTCCCGCGGGGTCGCTCTTGTCTCAATCGTCGCCCCCAACTTCATGCACGTTTTCGGGGCCTTCGGGAGAGATTTACCGTCTGAAGGCCAACGTGGATATTTCTGTGTGCAGCAGCTCTCCACAAGCGAATGTGATTCTGCAGAGTATGAAGCAGTACGGAATTATCCTGGCCGATAACGGTATGTCTGGAGGTCTGATTGGGACCCCTGACGCGCGGTGGAACAATAACGACCTGGCCTGCCTGAGGAATTTCACGCTCGCTCAGTTTGAGCCGGTGAATGTGAGTTCGTTGCAGATCAATCCTGATAGTGGTTCGACTCCGAGTGGGCCTAAACCAGCGCCGCCTACAAATTTGAATGCGACCGCGCATTAGATCGCAAAAGAGGACCGCTTGGAGCCGGCCAATTCCGAAGTCCAGGCACCTGCGTGGGAAATTGATGTGTGTGCTGTAGCCCAGCGCGTTCAGCGCGGTTCGATTTTGATTTTGACTTGTTGGTTTGGCTCGATGCTCTTGGCGATTTCCTCGTTCACGTAGAAGCTGCAGCAATAGTAGCGGTCGGCAACTGGAATTCCGGGAGTGGCTTCCCTCTCCAGAGAAACCAGGATCCTAGTTTCCTTGTTCGTCTCCCAGGTCCGGTGCCGGAGTTTTTCCGTCACTCTGCCCATGAGGGTCAAGGTGTTGACTGGCTCCGGAGCGACGGCCGGCTCTGCTTCGGCGGTGTCCAGGAGCGAATCAAAATTCATTTGCGCCAGCGATTGCTGAACAATCTCGGCGCTGATGGTCCGGCTGCCCATTGCGTATCCGAACATCAGGGCGTTGAAGCAAACATTGTTGATCTCTCTGGGGATGCCTTTGCTGCGCTGGGCGATCAATTCCATTGCGTCCGGGGTAAAAATAGATTCGTCCCTGGATCCGGCGGTGTGGAGCCGGTGCTCGACGTAATGAGCGGTCTCGGCGGCATCCAGGTGGTGCAAGGTAGCCAACGAAGCGATGCGCTGCCGCAATTGCGCCAGCTCGGGCTTCTTCAATGTTTCGAGCAATTGCGGCTGCCCGGCGAGGATGATCTGAATCAGTTTGGAATGAGTTGTTTCAAAATTGGATAGCAGGCGAATCGTTTCTAAAGATGCGGCGTCGAGGTTTTGGGCCTCGTCCACGATCAGGACGAATCGCCGGCCCTGGAACATCTCCTCAAGAAGAACTCCATTCAGCGCGCGATGCATCGCTACCACGTCCATGCCCGTGGAATCGATTCCCAATTCGCTCAGGAGATAGCCCAGAAACTCCTTGGAATTGCATTGCGTTTGAAACACAAAAACGGTGCGCGCGCAATCCTTCAGCTCTTCGTTTAGCTTATTTAACAGAGTTGTTTTTCCCAGGCCCGGCTCGGCGACCAGGGCCATGAACCCACGAAAATTCTGTACGCCCTGCAGGATTGAGAACAATGCGTCCTGGTGAAATTGACTCAAGTAAAGGTATGCAGGGTCGGGGGTAACCTCGAACGGCGATTCGATCAAACCGTAAAAGGCCAGGAAGTCCAGGTGGCGCTGGAGGAGTTCATCTTTGGCAGTCACGGGAGCGGGTACGGGTGAAATCTCGGGAGCAGCCTCGGACGACGCAATCTCGGCCACGGTCTCGGGCTGTGGAATTTGAGCGGCTTCCTGCATGGGGATCTCGTCCGCAAAAGGGGCGTTCTCTTGAACCGGCTGGCCTGTGATTCTGGAGGAGGCCACATTTTCCTCGAGTAGGAGCAGAGAATTGAATGTCGCGCCCTGCAGAGCGATTTGCTCAATTATGCTGGCAGGTTCCACGATGGCCGTATCCTGAAGCTCGAAGGAGGAATCGGCGGCGACAACCGGAGAATCTTGCTCGGCAGTCTCAATCGATTCCACGACGGCAGCAGGTTCCCCGACGATTTGCTCCACAACGTCAGTCGGTTCGACCGCGCCGGTGGGTTCGGCGACGACTTGCTCAGCAGTGTTCGTAAATTCCACGACGCTAGCTGAAACCACGACGCCAGCAGACTCCACAACTTCAGCTGATTCCGTCTTGACCTGCTCAGCGGCGAAGGCAGGCTCGACGGCGGTTTGGTCAAGAAAGATCTGCTCAACCGTTATTGGTTGAACTGCTTCAGTCGGCTCGAGGACCGGCGCATCCTGAAATTCTTGTGAGGATTCGGTGGGAAGAATTGATGAAGAATCCACTGGCAATGCCTCCTCAGTTGGAGATGGAAATTGAATTACGCTTGGCGAGTCCATATGGGTTAGCGATTCTTCTTTTGTCGCCGGCTCGTCAACGTACTTGGGTGCCGCGGCGAGATGCATGGTCCGCCAGTGCTTGACTTCAGTCGGGGCTGCGGCGATGGAAAAGGACGGCGAAGAAATTGGATTGGCAATTGGTTTGGCGGCAACTGGAAAGGGCCTGACGTTTTTCGGGGCAGCCATTGCGGGCTGGCTATGGGCGTTCTGATTGCCATGCGTCACCACCCAGAAGAGGATGGTCAAAGCGCAGGCGACAAAAACTGGAATTACGAACGGTTGAAAAAGCGCCACCATTAATCTGCCCACCTTTCCTTATGCACCGTGTACAAATGAATCGTGCCCGTCGCCGCACAGCTCAGATAAGTTTCAGTTTGCGACTCCCGATGAGTATGAATTACGGGATGCGGTAGGCCCTATGGACTGGAGGGTTCATATTCAACAGACTTGCGTACTAGAACTACCTCGGTCGAGGCCGGAGGGGGCACCCCCCGCTCATTTCTCGATGAATATCATTCCATGGGACTTATGGGCGCGGATCGTCCTAAGAATATCATTCTTAAAGGCTTATGGCGTTCTTGGCGCAATCTAGTAACCTTCATGGAATAAGTAAGTTACGCGGACAAGCAAGAACCCACGCCAACATTTTGATTCCAAGGTTTTCAAAGCGCATCGTCTTACTTTCTTGCAAACTGGAACAGGGGCATGCGTTCGCCCATGGAATTGGCCTGCAGTTACGTCCGGAGCGGTTTACAAATGATGCGTTCTCCGCATTGGATGCGCTGAGGAAGCAGAGGGTGCACGGAGAATCTGAAGTGGATCGCGTGGGACTTGGCGCACAAGCGTCGCGCCACCCGATCATCCGCGATTCCTCTTATTCCAGAATCCAATTGCCAGTTTTTTCTATGATTTGAAACCCGTAGAACATCTGATCTTGAGGACGTTGTTCGATCCGCACCAGTCTTGCACGACCCACCAATCTTTCACTGCCCAGACCCAGCTCCAACTCGACCACGGTTCCTTTTTCCATGGCGATGTTCGCCAAGCACCCAAAACCACTGGCGCTGACATTGTCGGTGGTAATCTGCGTCTGGAAATAATCTCCATACTTGTCTATTCCCCTCAGAACCATGGCCGTCTTCAAGCGAAGACGAGGCTCGCTGCGCCGGTTTGTCGTAGCCGCCTTCAGGGCCTCGGCGATGCACAGTTTAAGTCGATGAAAATCCACCGGTTTTTCGAAGAACTCCCGGGCGCCCAGACTCAGACAAATCTCTCTGTAAATTTCGCGTGATTTTCCGGAGATGACAAAAATGGGGATCTCCTGAGTAAAACTGAGCGACGACAATGTTTGGCACAATTCGAGTCCCGAATGACGGGGCATTCTCAAGTCCAGGAGGATGCAATCGGGCGGATCCTGGAACACCATTTCCAATGCGAGTTTGGGATTTGCGGTGTCCACAACGTCATAAATATCAGATAGCCGGGACTTAATAAGTTTACGGATGGCGTCATCGTCATCCACGACCAAAATATTTGGCCTTCCTCGTGAGGGGTTCGAGGTCGCTGTATTCATAAGAATTCCTAAGTCTATTTGGTCCACTCCCGAAGAGACGCGGAATTCGACGAGAGGCACGTCCCGCTTAAGGCGCCAACCGGGAGTCAGAACATTATGGATTGTCAGCGGCACTCTAATGAACTTCTTATAGCAGCCATAACCTATCTGACACTGTAATACGATAAGAGAGAATTTGAGTCCGCCGCATGGACATCCAGGATTGTCGCGCGGTGGCGCAATGAGCAGTAAATCAGGCCATCTCTGCGGATTCCAACTCACCCGAAATACTGAAAATTTTTCCAGAAGTCGGGCCAGGATTGTTTCAGGCCGCGGCAGACGTAAATCTCGGGATGGGATTGCGTCTCCTCGGTTTCCACTCCGTATTGATTCCAGATTGTGGCCACCAACCGGCAGGTGGAGAAATTCCTCTCCACGAATTGGCGCGAGAAGCCCACCACGATTACAGTTTCGGGCGGAACATCGCCGTAGCCGTGGGCCCAGAAGGAATTGCCTCCGCTGATGGCCGGGGGCAGGCCGTACTGTGGGCCAAACAGATTGATGGCGCCCGCCTCGCCGTAATTTCCCGCGAGAACGGCGGTGCGGGCGCGCTCGGATTCGGGCAGGGAGTCGCGGATCTGGGCCAGCGTTTGAACAAATTCGGGCCAGCCGATCTCGTCGCGGTAATCGCCGTTCAATTTTGAAGTGATTCCCCAAGCGCGGGAATTGATGGGCGCGATGGGGAGTGTAAAGGCAGAGACCAGGAGAATGTCGAAGGATAGCGCGGTGTAGGCCAGCACCTTGATTGTGCGCGAGAATCCAGTCTTCAAAGAAGATAGCCACCGCTCGCCCCAAACGCACCCGGCGGCGTAGAGCATGGGGTAAGCGGGGCCCATGTAATAGATGCGGGCTTTGAAGATGAAAAACAGGGCCAGCGGGATCAGGTACATCCAGGCGAGAGGGCGATAGCGGCGGCCTTCGCGTGAATACAGGCAGAAATAGAGACCCGTTGCGGCGAGCGGAAGGGCCAATAACATCAAATTGATTTGGCCGGGAAGAAAATTGCTTGTGCGGCCGATGCGGATGTCGCGCGCGTGGATCGTTTGCAGAAATTCGAGCGAGACGAAATGGTGCTGCACTTGCCAGATTAAGTTGGGCAGGAAAATCAGCAGGGAAATTGCCACGCCGTACCACAGCCATTTGCCGGTCAGGTACCGGCGCGCTTCGGTGAAAAGTACCGCGGCCACAATGCCCGCGACCAGGAAGGCCATGGTGTATTTCGATTCCATGCCCAGCCCGATGGCGCCGCCGATGACCAGCCACCAGCGCGGGTTTTCTGTTTGCAGCAGGCGCACCATGGAATACGCGGCCAGGACCCAGAAAAAATAATCGAAGGAGACGTATTGCATCAGCGCCCCGCCGGCCATGCAGAAGGGAACCGCAGCCAGCGCCGCGATCACCTGCCCCGTGCGGCGGGCGCCCATGGCGCGGGCCATCAGTCCGGTGAGAATGACGGCGGCGGCTTCGGCAAGTGCGGCGAAGAAACGGAATCCGGCGAGAGAGGTGCCGAAAAGAGTCAGCGAGGCCCGCGCGAAAAAGGGAGTGATGGGCGGATAGGCGATGTAGCCCCAGGCCAGGTGGCGCGCGTCGTCCAGAGTGGCGAGTTCGTCGCGGTGGAATCCGTAGCGGTTGCCGGTGAGCGCGTGGGCGATGACCGTGGCCAGGGCGATGTAGGTGAGAATGGCGGTGTCGCTGGACCAGAGGGAATGGGTTTTGGCGGCGATGGCGGGCCAGCTGGCGATATCGGGTTGGGATTCATTCCGCATTGCGGCGCGGGTGATGATACTACTGGAGGGATTCGGGGCGCAGTCGTTCTTCCAAAGGATATCCGGTAAGTCTCCGGCAGCATCGGCGCAACCTCCGTCAAGTTAGACGAAGGCGTCATCCGGAATTCTAGCGGGCGGCGGCGCTAGCGACTTACTTCCGGCGCTGCATTTGGGCGGCACTCAATTCGCGGGTCAAAGCTTACAGGGCCTGGGCGAGACGTGAAATTCCGATTCGAAAAGCTTTTTAGCTCCCAAATGCACGAAACAATTCTTGACGAGGAATTGGCGGTCGCTCGCGAGAATTGGGCGACTAAGCAGGCTTGATGTTTTGGTTGAGTCGCAGGATGTTGTTTGGGTCGTACTTTTTCTTGATATCCACGAGGCGAGCATAGTTCGGTCCGTAGGCTGCACGGACAAGCTGGTCACTCGTATCGCCCAACTGGTTGGCGTAAACTCCATGCGCAAAAGCTTGCAAATTGTCGCGCGTGACCTGGACCCATCGCACCGCATCGGCCTTTTCTGCGGCAGTGCTCCATACACCCGTTATGTCTACCTCGTACCCCGGATGCCGCAGAGCAAACGCTGTATCACTCACAGCGACACGGCTTACAGCCCCGCGCAAGGGGATAATGATCAACTTGCACGTGGCTGGCGCGTTGTTCATGGCCGATGTAATCGCCGCGATGGCGCCATCGCCGAGTTCCCGAAGTACAAGATCCGTTTGGAACTCTGCAACCGGCTCTAAGAGAAAACCGCCTGCCGCTTGTGCTTCGAAATAGGACATGACCTTAACGCTGTCGTTCTGCGGTTTGAGAGCACGCAGCGGCCTGATCAAGTCAGTCGCCATTCTCGGTTCGCCAAGATAACAGACATCAATTTTCAGTCTCGGTCCTCGGTCGGACGGAATCAATTGGGCAAATGCATCCATTTCATCAGGGGCCCCATCAAGAAACCTAACGAAAGCCTGCAGAAGGTCTGGCATGCGTCCCACCGGATACATTAGCGCTCCCGACACAACCTCGCCCACCGGATGGAGTTGGTATTCGAGCGCGGTCACAACGCCAAAATTGCCGCCTCCACCGCGAATCGCCCAGAAAAGATCTGGATTGGAATTCTGGCTGGCCTGGAGTTGTTTTCCGTCCACGGTGACTACCTGCGCCGATAACAGGTTGTCACACGCGGTGCCATATTTCTCCATCAAGCGGCCTTCTCCCCCTCCTAAAGTCAGCCCGGCGATTCCTACCGTTGGGCAACCCCCCGATGTCGTGGCAAGCCCAAAGCGCTGCGTCGCTTCGTCCAGGTCGCGCACGAGCGCGCCCGCCTCCGCGCGGGCGACGCGTTTTCCGGCATCAACTTCAACTTGTTTCATCGCGGAGAGGTCGACCACCACGCCACCATCGCACATCCCGTAGCCGAGACGACTATGGCCTCCCCCATGTATCGCGAGCGGCAGATTCCGACTCCGGGCGAAATCGAGAGACCTCGCGACATCGGACGGGGATGCACACTGCACAATCATCCCGGGGCGCAAGTCGAAGGCGCGATTGAAAACAAGGCGTGCTGCTTCATATTCGTGTGCTTCTGGCGTGATTACGTGGCCGCTGATCTCGGACGTAAATCTGCGCACTAGCGGTGGATCAAGGGCGGCCGCATTCTGTTCACGCGCCTCGAAGAGCACTTCAAGCGTCTTTATCGGGCAACCGTAGAGTGCTGCCGCTGCGACCGCGGCTTCATATACGAACTTTCTTCGAGTGGTGAGTGACATTCTCGACCTCTTGTGTTTAGCCGGAGATGGAGTTCTGTCCGTTGCGTCCATTCCGTTTGTCCGCCAGTTTTTGAGCCAAAGGCATCAATTGCTTCCTGTCACGCTCTTCGACGAACGGTTTCATCGCGACGCACCGGTGGAAGAAAGGACTCGTGGCAGTCGAGCATCCACGGCGGGCAGGGCGGGGAATGGCGCGTGAGGCTCGGTCTGATACCAGTACGCAACGCTGTAGAAATTGTCGCCGCGATCGTTGGCCGTACCGTGTTCAATGGTGGCGCGCAGGGATTTCGTGAAGGTAATCGGCGAATCGAGATGGAAACGATAGACGGACCAGCGCGAGCCTTCCCTTTCAGGGCCGACGACGGGAGCGCCGTAGAGCGGATAATTAAATTGTCTTCCGCCGAAATCCCAGGCGCCTAGAAAATAATCCTCGGTGCCGGTTCCATTGATGGATGGAAGATGCTCGCCATCAACAAAGAACATGTCGTCGCCTTCTCCCCACCAACCATCGGCATTTTCGATCACCGACATCGTGACACCGGCAAAATGGCCGCGTCCGGAGGCTTCCATCCAGACGTAGTTATTTGCGCCATCGAGGTTCGTCTTTGCGTCGGGAACTGCGTGATTGGGAGCTGCCTGACGGTATTGTGCGTGAAAATAAAGAATATCGTTGGGAAGAGGTTTGCTATAGGCACGGAAGTCGATGTTCCAGTAGATGGCGCCGGCTGCCTCGCGTCCCTGATTTTCAATGACGATGCGCGCGTGTCTGCGAAACGGCATCGGGAAAAATGAATTCAAGGCTTTATCTCCGCCCACCTGAATGGGCTCCGATTGCCAGAGAAAATAATCGCCGAGTCCCAGACCGAAGAAATCGCCGACGGGAGCTTCAACGCTGGGAGTTGCCTCCCCGTCCCAAAACATGCGCAACACAATTTTTTTCAAGTGGAAGCGCTCGCCGCTGGCGATGGTGATCCAGACATGCGTGATTTCACCCGGACCGTCCACATCGAGCAGAGTCAAGGTCTGCCCGGCGGGAAGGGCGCGGTAGTCTTCATTGCCGCCCGTGCGGTCGTAGCTCGAGGAACGATTCTGCACGTAGTCCTGCGGCGAGGTGAGCGCCTGTAAATTGTCGCGCGAAGACTGAGCAAAAGTCGGAGTAGAAGCCGCGAGGAATGCCGAAGCGTAGATCGCGGCGCGGGCGATTCGAGGATTCATTTGCACCTCCCAGTGTTTGGCTGGGATTGTACTCGTTTGGGGAAGGCGCGAGAATAGGTTGCGGACATTTCAAATTATGTTTCCGAGCAATCCACACATCACGGATGGACGCGCTCAGGGTAGCTTCCATCAACGTACAGCCATCGCCATCAGTCCGTACCGCTCTAACCTGTTGTGTCGTGGCCAATCGAAACGTATGATGCGCGAGAAAGAAGGCCAAATCAGAAATATGGGCAAGTTAGTCGCGAGGATCGAGGCGAGGCGGCGGGCAGCATAAATAGTGCCGCCGGAAGGGTTGGAACCGATATGAGACGACGCGAATGGATGCGCCTTAGCAGTTCCGGCTTGTTGGCTCTCTGGGCTAATCAGTACCTTCCCGCGCAACGAGCCCCCAAGTCCGATCCAAGTCAAACCATGCCTATCTATCTTCCCACGTCCAGCGGAGAGGCGGCGGGAATTCATTTCGCCAATACGCCTGAATGGGCGCGGCAAGAACCGGGGTTGTACGTTTCGAACAGCATTGATTCAGGAGCAGGACTGCTCCGGTTCCCCCACTCGCCCGACCTCCCGCAACAGATTCAAAATTTCCGGAATCTCCCCAAACTGGTCCGAGAGGCTCAATCTCTCGGGACCAACCTCGTGTACCTCGTGGATTGGGCTTCGACCCTGGGTGATTGGATACCTAAACCCGCGCTGGGGGGCGAGGACGCCCTTCGAGAGGGAATCGCCGCAGCACATGACGCCGGGGGACGCATCATCATCTACGTCGAGGGCCTCCTCATTGCAAAAGAGAGTGTCGTCGGCAAGGCGCACGGCGCAGAATGGTCGATCCTTCAACAGGATCAACAGCCGCTCCCGATGCCTTATCCACAATCCTTCAAGATGTGTCCGGCGGCGAGCGGCTGGAATGCTTATCTCGAAGACGTTGCGCGGCGTTTAGCGTCGTACGGCGCCGACGGAATCTACTTCGACGACTGGGGAGATCCCGAAACTTACCAGTGCTACTCCCGAAAACACGGCCATCCCATCGGCGAACTGGAAGTGTATAACCGCCGCCAGATTACTCTGGCGAAGCAGATACGCGCCGTACTGGAGAGAGCACGGCCGGAGGGTGCGATTATTCTGACCGAGGGCACCGCAACCAAGAGGCACGGGCTCTTTGAGTTCATCGACGGCTCGCTCAGTTGGGGCCTTCCTGATTTCGCGTTAGATTGGATTTGGGATGCTCAAGGACAGACGGACACGTTTGTACCTGCCTACCCGCTTGATTATTGGAACCAGATTGTAGCCTTCGGAGCCAAATTGGCGTGTCCCAGGAACTATCTCGACGGCCCGCCGAAACCATCCGCGGCAGGCTTTCTTGACAAGTGCCTGTCGAAAGGCGTTCCCGAAGGAAACACCAATCGATTCACAATCAATTTGATGTGGGGCCTCCATCAATGGCGCAATGCCGCATTGATCCTCGGTCTGCAAGTGCCTGGCTTCGGTGACGTCGCTCCGAAGGAAGCCGACGTGCTTGCCGGGCCTCAGCCGCAAAAACCCCGCCAGGAGCAGCAGCGCATATTTGAGAGCCTGCGCCCTCGCGCCGCCGCTATCGACGATGCGCTGCGGGGCCGCGTGCCACCGTCTGCGAAGGAATATCTGAAGACTTTGCTAACGGCCCGTCGCGGCTTGTCTGCTGTCATCGATCACGGCAGTTCGGTGGCGCGCGTAGAGGTGCGATCTCCGCATTTAGTGGGCTGGCGGTTCACCGGCCCTAAGGGGACGGCCCTCACGGCGGCAAACGTTGACGATGCGCCCCAAGATCTGAACTTCACGCAAGCTTCTGGAACGTGGAAGGACCTTGTCACGGATGAGAACTTCTCTGCCAGGGGCAACTCGCTCTCGGTGACTGTTCCAGCGCATCGTGTCCGCCTTATGCTTGCGCAAGGAGTTGGTTAGGAAATCTGGAAAGCTCTTAATGATGGAATCCAATTTCTCGAGTCCCGCGTCGTAGTTTCCCACCTCCTCCTCAATCGAAGCGTCAATGAACATCACATTGGGGTAATACCTGTGGTCCTCACCAAAAGTCTCATAGGCCTTCCTTAAGTATTCCCGCGCCTCTCCGTGCCGACCAAGTCCCCTCAGACAATTCGCGATTTCGAGATATGGCAGGCTATTCTCACCAGGATCAGACGATGTCCCGACAAGCTTTTTCAGCGCAAGTATGGCTTCTTCTAGCTTTCCTGCTTCTTCAAGAATCAATGCTTCCCTGTAGAGTGCCCAATCCATGTCGGTTCACCATCTCGATCCTCTTTTGGGGGGTGGCCGCAATTGTGAAGTTGTTTTCATGACGTATGCCCAGGGACAGAATATAAGATCCGGAGAATTATCCGCGGAGTGCCGTGAGGGAGCCCACAGTCAAATTCGAATTCAAAACCGAACTGAAAATGCGCCCACCCGTCCATCCACACCCAGACAAGTGATCGTAATGTGCTTCACTATTTCATCCGGTTTCACACGGAAAAGACGTCAAGCTTTCTTCGAGAAAACTCGCCCGGCCTGAATCATTCAAGCGAGTTGCCGGGCCAATCCCTCAGCATCCCAATTCTGCCAGGCCTCAACGAACTTGCCATCCTTGATGCGCACGATGGACGTTCCTGTGATGCGCACCGGCTTGCCTCGCCCCGTGTGACGAAACTCAGCCGCCCAGTGCAGGCAAGAGAGGTCTCCTTCGGCAAGCGCATGGATCGGCTTGATCACAAATCCGGAAAACTCTCCACAAAGCCGGTCATGAAATTGCATAAATTCCGCGGGACCATGAAAGGTGTTCATGCCGTCGTGGAGCACGCATTCGGCGGCGAAAAGTTCCTTGATGGTTTCCCTGCGGCCCTGGTTCCACACTTCTTCGAACCAGCGAATCAGCATGCGTTTATTCTCTTCCAGGTTCGATTGCGGGCTGGGGTTTGTCACGCGTATTACCTCCTGAGAAAGACTCAACAAAGCATACACCGCCCTCCATGCGGGAGGCTACCCGTCAATGTCGTGGCGGGGTAAGAAGACGTAGGGAGAAATTCGGCTACACCTGTGGGATTGGTTGGATGGGATTAGGCTAAGGAGGTACGATAAGGGCCGCTGACGCAAATCAAACCGCTTTACATTTCCTTTCTTTGCTTCTTTGTGTCGGTTGGGGTTTTGGGGGTGTCGTAGGGACTGGCCGTCAAGGGGGATTGGTGATTCTCCTTGCGCTGGGCTTTTTGCAGCGGATATGCTGTGGCCAGCAATGCCATCAGGATATTTGGTCTTCAGGTAAGCGCTTACAAAGGGCCCCAATGGACGATTTGAACTTTCTTCCAGCCTCAGAAATGGCCGCCAGGATCCGCCGCAAGGAAATATCCATTGTTGAGTTGGCTGAAGCCCACTTGTCCAGGATCGATCGGGTAAATCCGCGAATCAATGCCATCGTTTCTCTGGATCCGGAGCGCATCCGCCGGGAGGCGCGGTCGGCGGAAACGGCCGTGCTACGCGGGGAACCATTAGGGCCGCTTCACGGCGTTCCCATCACCATTAAGAGTTCTATAGATGTGCAAGGTTTGCCTTGCCAGACCGGGTCCAAGCTACGCGCCGGAAATATCCCCGAAGCCGACGCGCCGCTTGTGAGACGGCTTAAGGCGGCAGGGGCCATCGTCTTGGGAAACACAAATGTACCCGAGCTCCTGATGGCCTATGAGACCGACAATTTGCTCGATGGAAGGACGAACAATCCCTGGGACCTGGAGTGCACCCCCGGGGGATCAAGCGGTGGTGAGGCTGCGGCAATCGCAGCGGGTTGCTCGGCGGGGGGCGTGGGGAGCGATGGAGGGGGTTCAATTCGCGTGCCCGCGCACTTCTCTGGCATCTGCGGTCTGAAGCCGACTCCTGGACGGATTCCTGCAACAGGTCACTTCCCAGGCTCTTTAGGGCCTTTTACGCAACTCGGAGTGGTTGGCCCCATGGCTCGCACCGTGGGCGACCTCGAATTATTGCTCGAAGCAATGGCAGGCCCCGATGACGGCGACGTCCGGTCCGCGCCTGTGCCCTTGCGGCGCCTCGATATGAAGGCGCTGCCGAGCGATCTCCGGATTGGCTATTTTGAGGATGACGGGATTGCTCCGGTCACGCTGGAAACGCGTCAAGCGGTTCGCAAGGCGGCGAAATCACTCCAAGATCAGGGATTCACTCTTGAGCCCTTTCGGCCCGAAGGCTTGGAGCACATTCGCGAATTGTGGTGGTTTTTCTTCGGTTTGGTAGGTGGCCAGGTTTTGGCGTCGATGATTCAGGGCCATGAAGCGGAGTTGAGTCCTATATTGTTGGAGTTCATGGGCTTCGTCCGCGCCTCCCCCCCACTATCCTTGAGCCAACTCCTGGATGCCTGGATGGAACGGGATCAATGCAAGATTCGATTTCTGGAACAAATGCGCAAGTACCCCGTGTTGCTCTCCCCAGTCTGTTCCGTGCCGGCTTTTCGCCACGGAGAACGGAAATGGGAGATTGACGGCAAGGAAGTTGGATATCTGGACTCGATGCGCTACACGCAATGGTTCAACTTGTTGGGAAATCCCGCGGTAGTAGTCCCCGTCGGCAGGTCACCGGAGGGCTTACCCATAGGAGTACAATTGGCCGGCAGGCACTACGAAGAAGAGATTATTCTAGCGGTTGCCAGGTGTGTTGAACGGGGCTGCGACGGCTGGGAACGCCCACCGTGCTAGGCGGGGATCCTCCTCCGATGAAGAATCTCATTCGCGGTGTGGGTGTATTGGCATTATCGGGCGCATATTTGTATGCGCTTCCATCGCCAACGATCACCTACTATGCGATTGTGTTTTTGCACGCTCTACTCGGGGTCGCGGTCTCCCTCGCGCTCTTGTTGCGGCTCTGGCGTCACTTACAGCGGATGAATTGGATTGCGCGTGTTGGATGGTTGCTATTGGCGGGCGGAGCGGGCTGCGGTGTCGCACTTATTTTCACAGGCGCGCTTCGAGCTCTTAATCCGATCTACTATCTTCACATTGGACTGAGCTTTGGTGGCGTAGTCTTTTTGATTGCGAATTGGATGCGATCCAACGCGTGGATTCCTTCGCGGCCAATTACTCAAGTCCTTGCCTACGCTTCTTTATGCTTAATTTTTGTTGCATTGGCGGGATCGGCCTGGTGGACTCGCAATGTTCTTTGGGATCGGGCATATGTAATCAGAAACCCGAGCGAGCCGCCGGTCACCATGAATGGCGAAGGTGACGGCCCCCAGGGCCCCTTTTTCCCCAGCTCGGCGCAGACTCTGCATGGCGGGAACATACCCTCCAAGTTCTTTATGCAATCGGATGCGTGTAAGCGCTGTCATGAAGACATCTACAACCAATGGACCAGCTCTGCGCACCATTTCTCTTCCTTTAACAACCAGTGGTACCGGAAGAGCATTGAGTACATGCAGGATGTTGCCGGCGTCCAGGCCTCGAAGTGGTGCGCGGGCTGTCACGATCCCGCGCTTCTGTTCAGCGGGAAATTCGACAATCCAATTAAAGGGCAGGTGGATACGCCCGAGGCTCAGGCGGGAATGGGCTGCATGATGTGCCACTCCATCGTCCAGGTGAAAAGCACCATGGGCCAGGGCGACTATGTTTTGGAATACCCGAAAATGCATGAGCTGGCATCCAGCGAAAACCCATTGGTCCGCGGGCTGCACGATTTCCTGATCAAGTTGAATCCCGAACCACATCGCCGGGCATTTTTGAAGCCGTTTATGCGCACACAGACGGCCGATTTCTGTTCCACATGCCATAAAGTCCATCTGGATTTTCCGGTGAACCATTACCGGTGGACGCGGGGGTTCAACGAATACGACAACTGGCAAGCCAGCGCTGTTTCAGGGCTGGGAGCTCGGTCGTTCTACTATCCTCCGCAGCCGCAGAAATGCGCGGACTGCCACATGCCGCTGACGAAGTCCGCCGATTATGGAAACATTCAGGGCGCTGTCCACTCGCATCAATTCCCGGCAGCGAACACCGCCTTGCCGTTTGTGAATCAGGACACCGGGCAATTCGCGATGACCGAGGCATTCTTAAAAGATAAAATCGTGAGCGTGGATATTTTCGCGCTGTCTACTGCGGCCGCGCAGGAACACGGCGGTGAGATGCCGCGGCAGGAGTTGTCGACGACTTTCGCCGTCGGAGAAGAAGCGGAAGTGAATCAGCCCTCGGTGGACGCCGGCCCGGCGACGCCGGTGACGGCTCCGCTCAATCGAACGGATGCAGTTGTCAGGCGAGGTGATTCCGCGCGAGTAGACGTGGTGGTGCGCACGCGCAAGGTGGGCCATTTTTTCCCCGGCGGCACCGTGGACGCTTTTGATGTGTGGCTCGAACTCAAAGCCACGGACGAGAAGGGCCAGGTCCTCTTCTGGAGCGGCAAGGTTGAAGACGACGGCAGGGGGCCGGTAGAGAAGGGAGCCCACTTTTATCGCTCGCTCCTGGTGGACGCGCGTGGCAATCCCATCAATAAACGAAATGCCTGGGCCGCACGCGCGGTGGTCTACGTGCACTTGATCCCGCCGGGCGCAGCGGATACGGTGCATTACCGCATCCACATCCCGGAATCGGCGGGCGAACACATCACCCTGACCGCGAAACTGAACTATCGAAAGTTTTCCTGGTTCAACACACAGTTTTCATTTGCCGGGGTGCGCAACCCTGCACAACCGTCTCCTGATTCCTCGGCAGATTACGACAGCGGCCAGTGGATCTTTACAGGTCCCACCGACAAAGTTTCCGGACAGGTGAAACAGATTCCGGCCCTGCCAATCATTACAATCGCTGAAAACACTCAGACCTTGAGCGTTGTTCCCCGTGGCACGAAGCTTCCCCCACCGAAAGTCGAACTCGTGAGGGAGGATTGGGAACGCTGGAACGACTATGGCATCGGGCTGCTGCTTCAAGGTGATTTGAAGGGTGCCGAGGCGGCATTTCAAAACGTCGCGCAGATCGACCCTAAGAATCCGGATGGTTGGGTGAATATCGGCCGGGCGGACGTGCAGGAAGGGAATCTGAGCGGCGCGCGCGACGCTTTGGAAAAAGCCCTGGCGCTTCAGCCCGATCTCGCTCGAGCCAATTACTTCTATGCGCGGGTCGCAAAAGATGAGGGGAATTTCGATGACGCCCTGAGCCATTTGCAGAAGGCCGTGATCCAATATCCCGAGGACCGCGTGGTGCACAACGACATAGGACGCATCTTGTTTTTGCAGCGTCACTTCTCAGAGGCGGTGAAGGAATTTAACCAAGTTCTGACGATTGATCCCGAGGACTTGCAAGCGCATTACAACCTGATGCTGTGTTACACCGGTCTCGGCAAACCCGAACTAGCCAAGGAACATGAAGTGCGCTACCTGCGATTCAAAGCCGATGAGGCTGCACAGTCCATCACCGGGAACTACCGCCTCCTCCATCCTGAAGACAACAACGAGCGGCAGCCCATTCACGAGCACGTTTCGGTTCCGCTCGGCCCGCCGGCCAATCCGAAATCGGTTTCGCGCATCCCCTCCGCCCGTGATAACTCCGGGCCGGCGAATCCGTGAAGCACACTTCTTTAACATCGTGGATTTTGCTTGGCGCTGCGGGAATCTTTGCCTCTTCGTTGGGCCTGGCGCAAGCCCCGCCGCCCGGGATCCAGTTTCATGACATCACGCAGGCGGCAGGAATCCGGTTCATTCACAACAATGGCGCATTCGGAAAGAAATATCTGCCGGAAACTTTGGGGCCGGGATGCGCCTTCATTGATTATGACAACGACGGCTGGCCCGACATCTTGCTTGTCAATGGGATGGATTGGCCCAGCCACCACACTCACGCTTCGACGCTCCAGCTCTACCACAATAACCGTGACGGGACCTTCACCGACGTCACACGCCAGGCAGGATTGGCGGTCGAAATGTACGGGATGGGAGTTGCGATTGGGGACTACGACAACGATGGATATGATGACATCTTTGTTTCCGCGGTTGGTCAAAGCCACCTGTTCCACAACAACGGGAATGGCACGTTTACGGACGTGACCAAACAAGCGGGCCTCTGGGGTCCGAATGAATTCAGCACCAGCGCCGCGTGGGTGGATTACGATCGCGACGGTCACCTGGATCTAGTGGTGGGCAATTACGTGCAGTGGTCTCCCGAGACCGATTTATTCTGCACTCTCGACGGCACTCAAAAATCCTATTGCACTCCGGAGTCGTATAAAGGGGCTTCCGTCCGGCTCTGGAGAAACCGCGGCGACGGCACTTTTGAGGATGCCACGCGTAAGGCTGGACTGTATGATCCAACTTCCAAAAGTTTGGGGATCGCGATTCTCGATTACGATAACGACGGCTGGCCCGATTTGCTCATTTCCAATGACACCCAGCCCAACAAGCTCTACCACAATAACGGCAACGGAACCTTCACGGAATCCGGTGTGACCGCTGGAATTGCGTTCAGCGAAGACGGCGTGGCACGCGCGGGAATGGGTGTGGATGCCGCGGATTACGACCGTTCCGGCCGTCCGAGCATAATAATTACGAATTTTTCAAACCAAATGCTGGCGCTTTACCACAACGAGGGCCACGGATTATTTGTGGATGACGCGCCTCGCTCGGAAGTGGGCCACGCAAGTTTGCTGACGCTGGGCTTCGGCTGCTTTTTTTTCGATTACGATCTGGACGGCTGGCTGGATATTTTTGTCGCCAACGGACACATTGAGGATCAAATTCAACGCGTGCAGAAGCGCGTCACTTATGCTCAACCGCCACACCTGTTCCGCAACACAGGCGGAGGAAAGTTTCAGGAAGTGACCCGGCAACTTGGGGCGGCATTCGACGCCCCGCGCGTGGCCCGCGGCGCCGCTTATGCGGATATAGATAACGATGGCGACCTGGATTTGCTCATCACCACAAACGGCGGCCCGGCCAAGCTGTTTCGTAACGATGGCGGAGTAAATCACAGCCTGCGGGTAAAGCTGATTGGCTCGAAGTCAAACCGTGACGGCATCGGCGCGGTGGTCAAGGCGACGGCAGGAGGCGAAAGCCAGTCCTTAATGTTGCGAAGCGGGTCGAGCTATCTTTCGCAAAGCGAGTTGGTGCTGACATTTGGCCTGGGCCTGCGCGTTGCTGTGGATCATCTCGAAGTGCGGTGGCCCAGCGGGCAAGTGGACCAAATGGAGAGTATCGCTGCCGGACAAACTGTCACGATAAAAGAAGGCGGGGGCATCATTGCGAAGCGGCCATACAACAAACCACGGAACTGATTTGAAATCGGGGAGTCGCATACTCTTACCATTCTGCTTTCTCGCGATGGTGGGAGTCGCGATCTTCGCCGATGGCCCCGTTGCCGGCAGTTACTTTTCCTTTCAGGGCGGAGTCGTCACCCGTAGGGCGACAAAATCAACAAGTCCATCGGACAGCAAAAACGATGCCGCTCGTTTGAATAATCTGGGCGTTGCCTACATGAATCAACAGGATTTTGACAGAGCCCTAAAACTATTTGACCAGGCGTATGCGCAGGACAGCGAGCTTTATGTGGCGCGGCTCAATCGCGGAATCGCTCTCTTGAATCAGCAGCACCTGGATGAAGCGCTTACGGTTTTGCAGGATGCAGCTGCTCATCTGCCAAATGACGCGCGCGCGTGGTACAACCTGGGAATTTTATTCCGGGCGCAAAACCAACCGGATAAATCCGTGCATGCTTTTGAGCGCGCCGCACAACTCGCCCCCGGCGACTCCGACGCGCCCTATTTCCTCGGCGTGATGTACACCGAACTTCAAAAATATGATGAGGCCATTTCGGCTTTCCATCGAGCCCTGGCTATCAATCCATTCCATGCTTCCGCGGAATTCGGATTGGGCCGGGCGTATCAACGCAAGAATGATCCGGCGAATGCCAGCGAACACCTCGCCCGTTTCCAAAAACTGGTCCAGGATAAATTGGGCTCCCCCATCAGTTTGAGATACGGCGACCAAGGTCCACTTTCTTTGGCGGAAAATGCGCTTGCCGTACCGCCCCGCGTGCCCTCCGCGATTCCGGTTCGCTTTACGCCCGTAAGCGCTGATGCAGGTCTGCGGAGCAAGACGCCAGGCGTAGGAGCCTTGTCGGCAGGCACGGGCGCTTGCTGGTTTGATTACAACAACGATGGGCAGCCCGATTTGTTTTTGGTCGATGGCTCCGCAGAAGGCAGCAGTGTTCTGCTGAAGAACACAGGCGAAGGTCACTTTGAGGATGTGACCCACGCTGCCCAGTTGGATATACCCGGCGCCGGATTGGGCTGCGCCGCGGGGGATTACGACAACGATGGAAAAACGGACCTGGTGGTTGCCTACCGCGATGGAATCCGCCTTTTTCGCAATCAGGGAGATGGAACGTTTCGAGATGTGACCGAATCGGCCGGCATCCGGCGCGCGAAAAATCCTGTCAGCGTCGCTTTTGTCGACTACGATCATGACGGCGACTTGGATCTTTACATTGTTTATTCTTCGACGGCCCCGGGTGGTCCTGCCCGGAATGAATTGTGGCGCAACAACGGGAATGGCACCTTCACCGATTGGTCTGAACAATCGGGATTAGACGTCCCTGCCACCGGGGCTGGTGTCCTGGCAACGGATTTCAATAACGATCGCGCCGTGGATCTGGTTCTCACCGGAACAGAAAACACGGCCGTGATTTATCTGAATCCACGGGAAGGCCGTTTCAAATCAATTCCCGCGTGGGATCCACAAAAAGAAAAGCTGCCGCCCACCGTTGGAGTTGTCGCTCTCGATTTCGATAAGGATGGTTGGATGGATTTGGCCTTCACCCACGCCGGCGCTCCCGGACTGACGTTGTGGCGCAACGTTGATGGCAAGCGATTGGAGCGCGTACCCTTGCCGGATTTCCATTGGGATCGAGGGAGCGGTCTGGCCGCGCTCGATTATGACAACGATGGCTGGATCGATCTTGTTGCCGCGGGCGAAACCTCAAGCGGCGGGGAATTGCGTCTCTTGCGCAATATGGGCCCGGCAGGATTTGCAGATGTAACGAAAGCTGTGGGGCTGGATCGCGTGAGGCTCACGCATCCGCAATCCGTAACCACGGCCGATTTCGACGGCGACGGCGATTCAGACCTCCTGGTGACGCAGGCAGATGGGCCGCCGGTTTTGTTGCGTAACGATGGCGGAAACAAAAACCATTGGCTGCGTATTTCACTTAAAGCCGTGGGCGACAACAAGAGTTCAGCGGGGACAAAAGTGGAAGTTTTCGCGGGCGCCCTCTATCAAAAGTGGGAACTCTCCGCCGGATCCGGGTACTTGGGGCAAAGCTCAACCGACCTTCTGGTTGGGTTGGGAAGCGAGCGCGAAGCAGACATTGTTCGCCTGCTTTGGCCCACGGGTGTCCCTCAAGACGAAATCCATATTGCCGCGGGCGCGACGCGCAGCATTACGGAACTGGACCGCCGTGGAAGCTCCTGCCCGGTGCTCTTCGCCTGGGCTGGAGACCATTATGAATTTATCGCCGATATGATTGGGCCGGGGATTGTCGGCCATTGGGTCGCGCCGGGCGAGCGCAACATCTCTGACCCGACGGAATATATGAAAGTGGATGGCGGGCTGGTGCGTCCGCGAGACGGCCGGTTGAGCTTCCGGTTTGCGGAGCCCATGGAAGAGGTGGTGTACCTCGATCAAGTGCGTCTACTCGCGGTTGACCATCCGGCAGGCGTTGACGTTTTTCCCAACGAACGCTTCCTCAGTAATCCACCCTTTCCTGAATTCAAAGTTATCGCCAGCCGCGGGGCTCACCCTCCTCTCGGCGCGCGCGATGATCGCGGCCGAAATGTCCTGCCGAATCTGCTGGCCCCCAACCGTCACTATGTTGACGGGTTTGACCTGGTACCGTTCAAGGGGTTCGCGAAGATGCACGCATTGGAATTGGACCTCGGCGAGTGGGATTCCTCCAAACCGCTGCGCCTCTTGATGCATGGCTTCACGGACTATTTCACGGCCACTTCCATGTATGCTGCGGATCAGGCAGGCATGAAGCCAATTGCCCCATATGTGGAGGCTCGCGATTCATCCGGTAAATGGGTTCGGGTAATTGACGACATGGGATTTCCCGCTGGTTTGGCGCGCACCATGGTGGCAGACCTTACCGGTCATTTGCCGCCTGGAACGCGAACCATTCGCCTGGTCACAAACCTGATGATCTATTGGGATCAAATCCTGATTGACAACACCGCCGATGGCCCCGATGGATCTGGCTATCGCGTCACGGAAGTCCCGCTGGCCGAAGCATCACTGGCCTTTCACGGGTACCCCCGCGAGAAGCATGGCGATCTTTCTGGGGACATCTATTACGTTCACGAAGATGTGAGTCCCACCGGCCCTTATGCCCGTCCGGCGGGAAATTACACGCGCTATGGCGACGTGACCGCCCTCTTGAAGGATTCCGATGATCGATTCGTCGTGTTCACCTCCGGTGACGAAAACGATTTGGAATTTGACCCTGCTGGGCTACCCCAATTGCCGGCTGGTTGGAAACGAGACTACTTCTTCTTCGCAGATGGTTTCACAAAGGACATGGATTTCTATGCGGCGAATGCTTATACGGTTGACCCTTTGCCCTTCCACAAAATGTCCGGCTATCCATACCCGCCAACGCAGAGCTATCCCGGCGACGCGACGCACATGAATTACTTGTTTGATTACAATACGCGGCCGATATCAGAAGTGGGAACACCTGCCTATCGCTTCCGGTTCCCGCCCGCATTTAGGCACTGAGGATCGTTACACAGAAACTGTCTTTCGGTTTGCGCCAGCCGCGTTCACCGCTTCCGCGGTCCGAATCAGGGCTGGAAGAATTTCGCCGAATCCACTCTTTGATGCCTGGCCGAATTCAAAATAAATCTTTCGGTATAGCGGATAGAGCACGTCATACACAGCTTGCGCGGAAGCTTCCGGTTCAAATACTCTGAACGGCGGGCAGATTTTCTCTTGCGCCTCCTCGATGGT
Organism: Candidatus Acidiferrales bacterium; assembly: GCA_035308165.1. Classification (GTDB taxonomy): domain Bacteria; phylum Acidobacteriota; class Terriglobia; order Acidiferrales; family UBA7541; genus DASTCZ01. Next base: position 102,705 of record DATGHC010000065.1, read on the forward strand.
CTTGAATGCTCCCGCGGCCAGAAAGGCGAAGATGGCCGAGCCCATGCTCAGAACACTCTTTGCAGGCACCAGAACGGGGCGGCCGAATACATTCGCATAGACTTGATTGAGGACGTCATTTTTTTGCGGTATACCGCCGGCATTGATCACCCGCTTGATCTCCACTCCATTTTCGGACATGCGCTCCAGGATAACGCGCGTGTGCAATGCCGTGCCCTCGACGGCGGCGAACAATTCATCCTGCGCCGTAGTTTGCAGCTTCCATCCAATGGTCATCCCGCTCAGATTGGGATTGACCAGCACGGTACGGTCGCCGTTGTCCCAGGTCAGGCGCAGGAGGCCGGTTTGCCCGGCGTGATAATTTTCCAGGCCCCGGGTGAGCGTCACCACATCTGTGCCGGCTCGAGTCGCTATGGACTGGAAGATATCGCCTACGGCCGAGAGGCCTGCTTCAATCCCTGTGCGATGGGGATGGACGCTGCCTTGCACCACACCGCACACGCCGGGGACGAGCTGTACCGACCGCGTAATGCCGATGATGCAAGTGGAAGTGCCGACGACATTCACCATGTCGTCGGTGCGGCAACCCGCGCCAATGGCATCCCAATGCGCGTCAAATGCGCCCACCGGGACGGGGATGCCGGCTTTCAAACCGAGCTCGCTTGCCCAGTGGGGAGATAATGTCCCCGCGATTTCCTCGGAAGTCGCAAACTCACCGTCTAGTTTTTCGCGCACGCCTGCAAGCAGGGGATCTACTTTGACCAGGAATTCTTCCGGCGGAAGTCCGCCAAGGGAGGCATTCCAGAGCCATTTGTGGCCGGCTGCACAAATGCTGCGCTTAACTTTTTTGGGGTCGGTGATCCCACAAAGTACGGCGGCGACATAATCACAATGCTCAAATGCGGAAATAAACGCAGAGCGCTTCCCGGGATTGTTGCGCAGCCAGTGCAAAAGCTTGGAAAAACCCCACTCCGAAGAATAAACTCCGCCGCACCAGTGGATGGCCTGCAAGCCTTCGCGATGTGCGGCCTTGGTAATTTCCGCGGCTTCTCGCTTGGCGCGGTGGTCGCACCACAAATAATAGTCGTCGAGGGGCTGAAGCCCGGAGCCCACCGGGACCACCGACGAGCCGGTGGTATCCAGAGCGATTGCCTGAATTTTTTCTCCCGGGACGCCTGCCTTCTGAACTGCCTCCCGTGTCGCCGCCACGAGAGCGCGCATGTGGTCGCTGTGGGATTGGGTAGCGTAGTCGGGGTCTTCGCGTTTTCGATGGAGAGGATAATCGCCTGTGGCGGAGGCCAGCAGCCCCCTCTCGCTATCCACAATTGATACGCGCATACTGAGAGTTCCGAAATCAACTCCCGCTACGGCGGCCATCAGCACCCTCGCAGTGCTTGGTGCCAGTACATATCCCAGCCCAGATAGCGCGTTGCCGCTTCGTGCACCGACGCTGCCACGGTTGAGAAATTCGCGGCCACGTGATGCTCAAATCCGTTTTCGCAGATGTAGTGCAGCAGGTCTTGCATCCGCGTAATCTCCACCACCCCAGCGCCGCCAAAAGTTTCCAGCGGATCGTCAGTGAATTGCCCCTCGCCCACGTATCCGCGCATGCGGCCCGCAGTGTCATCGGTCGAAAAGCGCGCGAAACTCATGGGCCCCGACTTCACCCGGCCCACGCAAGTTCCGTAGGTGTTCTCGATCCCCACCGTGCCTGCGATGATGGCCTGATAGTCCATGGTGACATCCCGGAAGAAATGCTTGGGCAGGTTCGAGCAGTGAAAGCACACCGCTTTGTTGGGATCCGCGCCGTAGTTGTTATTCCAATCGAGAAGCGCCGACGGCGTCCCGGACGCAAGTCGCAGCGCGTGCATCGCCAGCACGCCGCAGATATCCACTTCGCACGCGCTGGACAGCAATTCATTGCTCATCATGCTCATGATCGTGCACGGCACCACGCCCAGATTCTCTTCAATCGATGTCCAGCACTGCACCGCGCTGATGGTGACCTCCGTCGCGCGCATCCAATCGTCCACCACAGCACCCAGCTTCGCCATCTTCATCAGTGCTGGCGCGGGAACGTTGCTGGACGGCACGTATTTCTGAATGGACGCCAGCTTCGCTTGTGCACGATCGTCGCTGTCCTTCATTCGCTCAATCCGACCCAACACTTCGGACAGATCCAGCGTCTCAATGGAAATGCCCTGCGATTCGAGGATTTTTTCGCTGTAACGAACGGTGTTGAACGCCGCCGGCCGCGCGCCGATGGCTCCAATCCGCAAATTACGCAAGCCATTCACCACGCGGCACACCGACGCAAACCACGCCAGATCGCGCGCAAATTCCGGTGACCCGGGCGTTTCGGTATGCTGGCTGGTAAGCGAGAAGGGAATCCCATATTGTTTCAGATTGTTGCAGGCGGACATTTTTCCGCAAAAGCTGTCACGGCGATTGGCAATGGTCATTCGCGCTGGATCGTCAGGAGTCGCCTGCACCAGCACGGGCACGTGCAGATCAGCCCACCGCAGGGTGTCGGCGATGGCCCGCTCTTCTCCGAAATTCGGCAGCGTGACGATCACCCCATCGATCCGGTCCCTGTTCTTCCGGAACAAATCCGCGCATCGCCGGGATTCTTCCCGCGTCTCCACCGCCCCGTGCTTGCTCTCTTCGGGACTCAGTGCCACTACTTCCATTCCCGCCTTTTGCAGCACACGCAACATCTCTTCCCGGCCGCTCTTGGCCAGGTGATCCGGAAAAAATCCACGGTTGCCCACAATCAACCCGAACGTCATTTTTCCTTCAGCCATAGGAGCCCCCTGCAAAACCTCTACGACCTTCGCCGCGGCGAGAAATAGAGCGAATAAAATATTCCCAGCGCCAGCAACAGCGCTCCCCACCACACGCTGGCATGCAAATTAAATAGAACCACCGGGTTCACAGGTGTATGAAATATTTCCCACACGCCGGCCCCCAGGATGAGCGCCCCGTTCACCAGCAGCGCCACTCCTATAAAAAACCAAATCGAAATTCCGCCTTCGTGCAAGACCGCACCTCGCCGCTCTACCAAAATATAATGTTGAGCACCACAAAGCCTATGCCTACTACCACTGCCCAGAACGCGGGCCGATGATACATCGGGACCGCCGCTTCATGCGGCATGTCGGTAAAGCCATACACCAGCCCTCGTAATTCTCTTTCGGGCTTCGGCTGGGTCATATAACTGACGGCCACTGTAACCACAACGCACACGATCCACGACCACAGCGCGCGGTACATATTCTCAGCCATGTCCTTGGCATTCGGCGAGAGCGCGACGATTCGCAACGCCGCAGGGTCCATTTTCACCCACGCCCACATCCCAATCGAAGAAACCGTCCCCGCCAATAATCCCCAGAACCCTCCCGGCCCGGTCGCTCGTTTCCACAACATGCCCAACACCACCGTCCCGAACAGCGGCGCAATGAAAAAACTGAACAGCGCTTGGACATAATCCATGATGCTTGCAAACGACATAACCAGATATGCCGTGCCCACGCTGATCAGCACGCCCAACACAGTCGTCCATCGGCCCATCGTCACATAGTGGGCGTCGCTCGCATTCTTGTTCATCAGCGCCCGGTAGATGTCATAGGTCCACACCGTCGTGAACGCGCTGACGTTTCCCGCCATGCCGGACATGAATCCCGCGATCAATGCGGTGATGCCCAATCCAAGCAGTCCCGGCCCGCAATAACGCGCCAGCATCAAGGGCAGCACTTCGTTGTAACTGTGTCCCCCGCTCGCCAGCGCCGCCGTTTCACCGGTCAGTTTCATCGGCAGCAACGCTATTCCCAGCAGGCCGGGCAGAATCACGATGAACGGCACCATCATCTTGAATGCCGCGCCGATAATCGGAGCGATTTTTGCCGACCGCAAATCCTTCGCCGCCAGCACGCGTTGCACAACCAGGAAATCCGTTGTCCAGTAACCGAAGGAAATCACGAACCCCAGCCCAAGCACAATCCCGGTCCAGTGAATTCCCATCGGATTGCCGTTAAATGATCCCAACGTTGACCATACGTGCGTGTATTCCGCCGACGCGTTGCGCGTGATCAGAACCTTCAAATTGTTCCATCCCCCGGCCTCCACCAGCCCTAGGATCGGAATCAGCAGCGCGCCCGCCCAAATCAAAACGAATTGCAGCACTTCATTAAAAATCGCGGAACGTAGCCCGCCCAGGGCCACATAAATCGCCACCGTGAGTGAAGACACCCAGATGCTGAAATGAATGTCCCACCCCAGCACCACCTTCATCACCAGGGCCATCGAGTACATATTGATGCCGCTCATCAACACGGTCATAAACGCAAAGCAAACAGCAGAGAGCGCGCGGCTCGACTCGCCAAATCGCAGCTTCAGATAGCCGGGCACAGAATGGGTTTTGGAGATGTAATAAAACGGCATCATCACGATCCCCAGGAAGAGCATCGCCGGGATCGCCCCGATCCAATACCAATGCACCGCAAGAATTCCGTACTGATAGGCCGCGGCTGCCCAACCCATCAATTCCAGCGCACCCAGATTTGCAGAGAGGAAACTGAGGCCCGCCACCCAGGCGGTCATCTCCCGCCCGGCCAGAAAAAAATCATCGCCTGTTTTGGAAATTCCGCGAAGGTACCACCCAATCGCCAACACCAGCACAAAATAGAAAACCACAATGGCCAGATCCACCGGAGAAAGGTGCACCAGCCGGCCCGCAGGAGGAACCGCCACCGCCAGCATCATTGGCCCTTCTTTGTTGCCACGAAAGTTTCGATCTGTCCGTAAGTGGCGCTCGGCCCGTGCTTCCGCTGAAAATGCTTGTTGTGTAAATGCTTGCTGATCGCCGCTGCGTCCTTCTCAATCGTGATCGTGAGCCACGCCATCCGCGCCACCGCTTCCAGCATCTCCGCCTGATGCGCCGCTGCCGCCGCATCCTTGCCCCACGCAAAGGGGCCGTGATTGGCCACCAGCACCGCGGGCACGGCCATCGCGTCCCGCCCTTCAAATGCGCGGACGATCACTTCGCCGGTATTCTTTTCGTAGTCCGATCCTATTTCTTCAGCCGTCAGGTTTTCGGTCACCGGCACCGGCCCATGAAAATAATCCGCATGCGTTGTTCCGTAGCAGGGGATGGGCTTCCGCGCCTGGGCCCACGCGGTCGCATACTCCGAATGGGTGTGAGCCACGCCGCCAATTCCAGGAAAGGCCCGGTAGAGAATCAGGTGAGTCGCAAGATCCGAGGAAGGTCGCAGGCTCCCCTCGACGATTTTTCCATCGAGATCAGTCACGACCAGATCCCCCGGCTTCATCTTTTCATAAGGAACACCGCTGGGTTTGATCACCACAAGTTTTTCCGCGCGCGCGATGCCGCTGGCATTTCCGAAGGTGTGCAGCACCAGTCCTCGCCGGACCAGCTCCAGGTTCGCTTCCAGAACCTCTTTGCGCAACTGTTCAAGGAGCATCGTCTATGCCAGCCTCTGCTTCACACTTACCGCGCCCGCGATCCGGAGATTGTCCTGAAGGGCCGCACCAAGACTCCCTTGGGACTCAGCCCAATCCGCGTCAGATTCTCGGCACGAATTTGCCGATGTCATGCCTCTCAGATGGGTGCTCCCGCGCAATAGCTCGCCGGCGGCAGGAAAAACGTCCAGCGCGATGGACGCCTCGGAGTTTACTACTAATCTCCGGGAACCTGTCTTTGTAACTCAGGGGTAGGGGGAAGTCAAGACCTACTGTAAGCGCTTGCAAGGGCCATTCCATGCGGTCTCCAGCACTTTCACCGCCTCAGAATTACCTTCTGTCCTGTTGACCACCCTGAGCCAAGCGCGGTAACATCTCCCGCAAGAATTTTAAGTTATTTTCGGGGGAGGCGCGGCTAAGAACTTATGACCCTGGCGGAAGTGGCAAGAAAAGCTGGAGTGTCGTCGGCCACAGTTTCGCGAGCACTAAACGCCGCGAGCACTGTGAAGAATTCGACCCGCGCTCGTGTCATGCGCGCCGCCCAGGACCTGAATTACCATCCTAATCTTCATGCGCGTTCCCTCGCGCGCGGCAGCAGCCGGACCCTGGGTATCATCCTCTCCAATATGGAGAACCCTTTCTTCTTCGACATCTTCAAAGTCATTGAATCCAGCGCTCGTGCGCGCGGCTATGAATCGGTGGTTGCCAACACCGGCTATCGATCGGAACAACTTGTCTCCAGCATTCGCCTGATGATCGGCGGGCGCGTAGCGGGCATCGCCGCTATCGTCTCGGAAATGGACACCGACCTTATCCGAACCATTATTGAAAGCAGAATTCCCTGCGTGTTCTATGACGTCGGCACTCCCAGCCGCAATATCACCAATGTGCGCGTGGATTACCGGAAGGGAATTGAAAGGACCGTTGAATACCTGCACTCTTTGGGTCACGAGTCCATCGCTTTTATTGGTCACCACTCCACTTTGGGTCCGATTAACGAGCGCCGCACCGCCTTCCTCGATGCAGTTTCACAATTCGCCCCGCGCGCGCAGACACGTATCGTGGAAGGGGCGGACGGCCTGGAAGGCGGCCGCGAGGCTGCGCGTGAACTACTTGCTTCGGGATTCCGGCCCACAGGCATTGTCTGCGTGAATGATTTCATGGCCGTGGGAGTTTTGCGCGAGCTCCGCGCGCAAGGCATAAAGGTTCCGGAGGAAATTTCAGTAACCGGCTTCGACAATATTCGCTTGTCGGAATTCTGCTCTCCGTCGCTCACCACGGTTCATATCCCGCGCGACATTATCGGACGCACCATCTTCGAGTCCTTGGTTCCAGATCCCAAAAAGACGCGGCAGAAAGGCCGCGAAATCCGCATTGACACGGAATTGGTTTTGCGGGAATCAACCGGACCAGCCCCTCGAACTTGAAGACACCGCTGCTTCAAAGTAGAAATCTCACCACTGGAAGGGTCCCACGGTCTCGTGTTTCGTTTGTGGTCCAGCCGAATATATTTCTGCAACAGCCATTCCACGAAAAGGCTCACTAGAACAAAAAAACTGTGCCAGGCCGGGTGGCCTGGCACAGTTTTACTTTCCCGGGGTGGGGAAACTTTAGAAGGAAATGTTCGCACGGAATTCGATCTGACGGCCGAACCCCCCGAACCCAGTGCTAGAGGCGGTGGCCCAACCGCTGCCAAGAATGCTGCCACTGATTGGTGTTGTAGTGTTTGCGAACACCGGGTGGTTGAAGGCATTCAAGAGCTCGGTCTGGAATGTGAACTTCCACCGCTCCGTGATTGGAATGGCCTTGGAGATACTGATGTCGTCGTAGAATCCGCGGGGTCCGTAAAGGTAAATCGGTGGCGCGAAAATGCCCGGGGTTATGTTGGGAGTAATGAGACTCGGGTTCGCGCCGCCACCCGTTGGACTCACGAGGAGGCTCGCTGGGACCAGGGTTACGAAGTTATGTCCCGGCACAGGGTTCACACCAATATCCGACTGCAATTGGGCTCTGCTGATGCCGGTCAGGTTTACACCACCGTTCGCGATGTTGTTAAAAGTCGAGTATGCGCCACCCACAGTCAATGGGAAACCGCTCTGATAGGTAAGGATGGTGCCCGCATTCCACCCGCCTACAACCCTGTTGAGAGTGCCACCGCGATTCAACCAGCGCTTGCCCCGGCCGAACGGCAGGTCGCCAGTGCCTGTGAGGTGGAAAACATGGCGCAAATCAAACAGCGTTGGCCCATAACCATCTCGCAGGTTCCGCAAGGTGAAAGCGGGGTAGGCCCCCGTCCAGTCATTCGGTGTTGAGACACCCAGCGTATGGCTATAGGTATAGTTCGCGTCGAACTGCAATCCATGCCACTCGCTCTGTCGGAAATCCACCTGCAAGCTGTTGTAATTCGAGTAGCCGGCGTCGGTCATCATGCCGACACTGCTTCCGGTTGCGTAGGGGTTCGCCTGGAAGAAGTTGATGGGGTAGCCTGCTCCCGCACCCACGTAGCCTGCGTTTGTCGCGCAAGGCGTAAATGACGACCCGACAAGGTTGCAGAAATAAGGGGTGGCGCGAAGCGTTGTTAGAGTGTTAGCAAAGCTCCCCACGGCTCCAGTGGTCAGGTTAGTGATAAACGAGTTGCCGGCACCCCTGAAGTTGGAGTTGGCCTGTGAACCGCTTTGGCTCCCCGTGAATGCCCCCGTCATGATCGGCAAATTCACCTGACCAGCAAGGCCAAGGTTGGCGAAGTCAGGAGCATACTTGGTTGCACTCGCTGGAAGCGTCCCGTTTGCGATCTCCGCCGTCAAACACGCTGCCGGATTGGCATTGCATATCGCCAAATTGCTCTGCGCGTTCATAAATTCTTTAAGGAATCCATTCTCGAACACATTCACTTCGTTTATGTTTTCGGAGATCCACTGATGGATCGTGTGGTTGCCGTTGTAGCGAATTTCCAGCGCCCGGGACGTCCCAAATCTGTGTTGAATCCCAAGATTCCAGGCCTCTGTGTACGGCTGATGGATATCATTCTGAAATCCATTCACGTTTTCTGAAATGAACGTGAATTGCGATTCCGGCGCCACTTTTTGGAAGATCGCTGGCGAGAGAGCTGTTTGAATCAGCCCGCAAGTTGAGGGAGTGGTGCAGAACGACGGCAACTTTCCAGCCGGCCCGCTAGTGGGTGGCCCCAACGTCAGACTACCTGGCGCAAACGTTCCCACTTGACCAGTGTTGTTGGCGGTGAGTGTCCCGAATTGGTAGAAGAATGTCCCAAAGTCAGAGGCGTTATCCCAGAAGTACTGGTAGGGAACTGTGAAGTTTCGCAGCGAGAAGCCGCCGCGGATCACAGTGTCACTATTCCCCGCTAGCTTGTTCAGGATTCCTCCCTTGAACTGCGGAGACCAGGCAAACCCCACAGTCGGTTGGGGTGCCACGAACCAGTTCCCATATGGCTGGGGCCGTTCGTCAAGGGACGGGTTCATGTTCCCTGTAAGAACGCCGGGATTGAACAGGTTTCCAATACCGGATGGCCCGAACAAAGACGACTCGTCGGCATTGTGGTAAAGACCGCCGAAACTGATGTCCTTCGTTGCTTGTGTGAAGTCCCACCTCAGGCCGTAATTGAAGGTCAAGGATGGCCTAATGCGCCAGGAATCCTGCGCGAATATGCCCGTGGCCTGCGCGACTTCATCGAGCGGATGTTCAGTAACCGCCGTTGTATACGAATTCGTGGAGGGCTGATATGTATTTCGCACGAATGTGCTGGAAACCCGTCCGGTTAAGAGAGAGTACAGGCTTTGCGCCTCGCCCTGTTGGCTCGTGGTCGCACCCGGCAAGTATGTCGTGCCGGTAAAAGGGCCAAGCGCGTTATCACCGGTTACCAAGCCCAGAGAAATCTGGGTGATCCCTTCCGGCGGATTCCAGTAATGATCCTGCTCGCGATAAAACGAGAACCCGAAAGTAATCGCGTGCGACGCATGCTGCCAGATCATCGAATCCGAAGCATTCCAAACCGGGTAATAGGTTATGACCGGCAGATAGTAGTTCATCGGAGAGGTAACCAGATTCCACCCTACGGTCTCTGGGGTTTGAAGATACGCGTGGGGTGAGTTATATCCAAATTGAGTCGTATTGTAGAGGAAGCCCCCGTTGAACTGATTCACCAGGGTTGGTGAAATCGTCCACTCAATTCCCACCGCTCCGGGGTAAGCTACGTTTTGATTTCCCGCGCCGGTAGACGTGAAGGCTGCCCCAGGGAAATAGGGGGCATTAGCCACGGGTTGTATCTGGATGGTCTGGTTATACGCCACATCAAAATGCAGGTTCTTCCTGGGCGTGTAGTCCACGCGAAATGTTGGAAAATAACTTTGGGTCGGTGCCGGAGTCAGGAAGTTCAGCGAATTGATGATTGGATCGGTAGTTGGTGTTACGCTGCCGGAGGTCACGGCATTGACCGCTGCCATCTGGCTGGCGATCACGGCGTTGGGGACGTTGTTGACGATCGTCTGGCCGGGGTTCGCCGTATTCCAATTCGACGCAGCCGTGTATAGATTTACAGTGCAAGTGGCTCCGCCACACGCTGACGAAGGGTAGGTGAAATTGCCTGCCTGAGCAGCAGCCGTGAGTACGGTTGCGCTGGCGGATGCCGTGCCTGGCTGTTGGGCTGTGGAGAAGCTGGCAAAGAAGAACAGCTTATCCTTGATTACGTGGCCACCAACGCTGCCCCCAAATTCGTTCAGTTCGAGGCGGTTTCTGGGAAGAAGGGAAGCGTCATTCCTCCAGGTATTGGCGTTCAAATCATTGTTTCGGAAGTCCTCAAAGAGGCGTCCATGGAAATCGTTACCGCCCCGGCGCGTCGTGTAATTGATCTGCATGCTCGATTGCCCAAAACCCTGATTCAGGTCGAGTGAGTCCGTTTGAACGCTCATCTCTTCGATGTTCTCAAGCCGCACCTGCACTGACGGAGACGAATCGCCACCGAACTTCATCCGGCTGGGGCTGCCCATCACACCGTCCACATTGTTGCCCTGGGCGATTGCCGGCAGTCCATTCCATGTGCCCGTGCCGCCCGAAGTGAATTGCCCTCCCGGACTCAATAACGCCATCCTCGTAATATTTCGTCCGCCGAGGGGTAGATCCTCGATCGACTTCGTATTAAGAACCTGTCCAACCGCGTTCGAAGTTGTGTCCATTACCGGCGCCACCGCGCCAACTTCAACCACCTGAGTTACCGATCCGACCTTTAGCGTGGCTTGGAGGCTGGTCGTTTTTGCAACGTCGACCTCGACGTCGTATACCGAAGTTTCGAAACCATCCTTCGAAATCGTCAGCTTGTACTTGCCCAAGGGCAGGTTGACAAAACTATAGGTGCCTCCTTTCTGCGTGTCCGCAGTGCGCTCAATGTTGGTCGCTACGTCGGTGAGCGCAATCTTAGCGCCGGGCACGTAGGCGTTCTTTTCATCGAGCACGGTGACGTCAACCCTCCCCTGGGTTGCCTGTCCCCAAGTGATCGTCGCCATGCTCAACACCATCATGACGATCACCACGCACATTGCGAATTTTCCGAAGAGAGGTCGTGACATGGAGCCTCCAAAGAAATTTTGAGATTTGCTGTGCTTGTACCCAATGATGCGGGGCGAGGGGACCAGGGACTCACCGTCGCTTTCCACGCCCGGCGCGTTTAGTCTGCTGAAAGGACTGGCAGGAATCCGATTAACTCCCGGCCAAAGCCCCAATTGCGCTAATGAAAGCGCTTGCATAAATCGTGGCACCCCCACCCCTGGACGTGGGCGCAGCATACACTTTGGTTTTTCGGCCTGTCAACACCTATTTTTTCGGATATTCACACTTCTGTATTAGTCCCTCAAAAGGGCTTAATTTTCGCCCTTCCAAACTGTAAATCACTCATTGGTGAAAGCGTTTCCAACAATCGACTCCAAAATCGGCCGGAAGTCAGATTTAGATATCGTTTTCAGGGCACGCTCCTCCCATCGGTCCGTTTTCAGGAGCTTTCATTCGGCTTTCTCCCTGCTACTTTATGGTTTGTGGAGGCGTTTTTTGACCGGCGAGTGTTTTCCGTACCTCATCTAGTGTGCTTCGGGCTTTCTCACTTGCTGGGCCATCAGGTTGTATCCGCAGGTAGGCTTCCAGATCCTCGGCCGCTGATTGGTATTCGGCCTTGTGAATGTGTATGTTTGCGAGCACCAGATAAAGCGGCGCCACGGAAGCGTTGATCCTGCGTGCCGCCAGCGCGTTTTTCTCCGCCGCGTCCCACTTCGCCAAACCTGCTTCAGCGCGCGCTAATTCCATAAGAGCTTCCCACATGTCTGGACGCAGCTCGGCAGCCTTGGCAGCCACCGGTTCCGCATCCGCATATCTGCCAGTATTGGACAAAACCTCGGCCAACCCGAAGTTTGCTTGAGCAAAACTTTCGTGGCTTAGCTCCATCGATTTCCGGAAAGCCTTCTCCGCTTCGTCATATTCCTTCAGGTGGGCATGAATAACTCCGACCTCCCGGTATGCCTCATAACAGTCCGCTGCCTCCCGAATTGCTCGCTGAAATAATTCCATGCTCCCCGATAGATCCTTTTTTTCGTAGAGTCGTTGAATGCCCTTTTCATAGGCTTCCTGAGCTTTTTGGGGAAGGGCCAGGAAATGCGCGGACACAGTCGGGGACAAGGGACCTGGCCGGGCCTCGGCCGGCTTCTTCAAATAAATTGTCAATCCATCTTTCGAGGAGCCGCGGACATCTATCCGCTCTCGAACCGGTTCATACCCTTCGACTTCAGCCGTCAGGTTGTAAGAACCGGGTTTCAGATCCTCAAAGTCGAACTCCCCATTGGATTGAGTGAATCCGGATGTGGCATTTTCCCCGTTGTAAAACGTCAAATCCAGTTTGACCACTCCCGCGGGCTGATTCGTATCGCTTAATCGCAGCGTGCCCCGAATCGAATAAGTGCGCACATTTGTTGGAGGAGGCGGTGGAGATGTGGATTGATCCGTTGTTGGGGGCCGCCGGACTTGCGCCCAGCCTGGAACCGCGCCGCAAAAAAGGATTGCTAGTATTAACCCAGCTATCCAGGACCGTATCATCCTCGCCTCCGGCTCGGTCAGGATGTAGAGATTCTATCACTCCTTTTCGGCATCACAAATATTCGCGCAGGTATTGCCAGAGCGATAACGGCGCGCATACTCCTAAATACAGATGGGCAGATTTCATTCGGATAGGTAGGACAAGATGAACCGCTCGATGACATAATTTCCCTGTTTCGTGAGAGCGCTTGCAAGGAGAATGAATGTCCACTGTCTCGCGGCGAGACCTGCTCAAAATCTTGGGAATTTCGTGCGCGAATCTGCGCCTGAGTCAGGCGGTCCAGCCGAGCCCGGTGACGTTCACGGACATCGCGCGCCCCGCGGGCCTCCTTTTCGTTCACGACAACGCCGCGTCGCCCGAAAAATATCTCATTGAGACGATGGGCTCAGGTTGCGCCTGGATTGACTTCGACCAGGATGGCCTTTTGGACCTGTATCTCGTCAACGGCGCCGCAACGCCGCTCTACACTCCCAATCACCCACTTCGCAGCGCCCTCTACCACAACAACGGCGACGGCACATTTACAGATGTCACCACGCGCGCAGGCGTGGGTGCCGAAGGGCTTTTCGGTATGGGAGTCGCCGTCGGTGACTTCAATAATGATGGTTTCCCGGACTTGTTGGTGCTCGGTTATGGCCGCTGCATTTTGTACCGCAACAATGGGGACGGCACCTTCACCGATGTCACCGCCAAGTCGGGCGTAGAAAACCGCGGCCGGTGGGCCTCCAGCGCCGCCTGGTTCGATTACGATAACGATGGCCGTCTCGATTTGATTATCGCCAATTATCTGGATTGGTCTCCTGAGAAGAATTTCTACTGCGGCGATCGTGCCCCGGGAATGCGCAGCTATTGCCATCCCGATGATTACCTCGGCCAGCCTCCCACGCTTTATCATAATGAAGGTGATGGCACCTTCACCGATGCAAGCAAGTCCTCCGGCCTGGCAGCCAAAGGCATAAATGGTTTGGGAGTTGTGACCTTCGACTACGACAACGACGGTTGGCAAGACATCTTCATCGCCAACGATTCCATGGCCAATTCTCTTTTTCACAACAATCGAGATGGCACCTTTCGTGAAACCGCTTATCTCGCCGGCGTCGCTGTCAGTAGTGATGGCCGGGCCGAGGCCGGTATGGGCGTGGACGCGGCGGATATTTCAGGAAGCGGCCGGCTCGACCTCATCGTCACCCATCTTGACCAGCAACTGGCCCGCCTTTACAGAAATATGGGCAACCAGGGCTTCGACGACGCCACCGTGCGCTCCGGCATCGGCTACGCCACGTTTCACCTCAGCGGATTCGGCACTCGCTTCTTCGATTACGATAACGATGGCGCCCGCGACCTCTTCATGGCCAATGGACACGTTCTCGACAACATTCAGAAATACAACGCCGACACCTTCTACTCCGAGCCGAAACTCATGTTCCGCAATATCGGTGGCGGCAGGTTTGAAAACGTTACCAATCAGTTGGGCGCGGATATGCTCTTGCCCCGGGTCAGCCGTGGCGTCGCCGTCGGAGACTTCGACAACGATGGTGACCTCGACATTTTGGTGAACAACAACGGACAGGCTCCACAACTGCTTCGCAATGACGGTGGGAATTCAAATCACTGGCTGGAAATTCTGCTCATCGGCGTTAAATCTAATCGCGACGGCGTGGGTGCCCGCATCAAAGTGTCCGCTGGCAGCCTTGTTCAATTTGATCAGAAGAAGGGCGGCATGAGCTACCAATCGGCCCAGGATCCTCGACTTCATTTTGGGCTCGGTCGCCACGCACAAATTGATTCGGTCGAAATCATCTGGCCCAGCGGAGTGGTTACTCGCCTCTCGAACTTGAAGAGCGATCAGTGTATTGCCGTGAAGGAAGGGGTGGGATTAATCGACAGGCCGTTCCCTCCTCTCAAGCCAAAATGATTCTTCGCCGGCGCAAGCGCGAAGCCGGCCGCATGCAAAGCTAGGAGTGGCCTTGCCCTTGATAACCTTTCTTGCGATCCCCCGGAGCGGACCTGGTCTTTTCAATTTGTTCCTGATTCAGCTTGGCTAAAATTGCCAGCATCTCTTCCGCTTGTTGCGTGTCGCCCTTCTTGCGATATGCCGCTGCAAGGTTGGAATATGCCGCCGGATTTCGTGGATCGAGCTCCCGCCCGCTGTTCAAGTGCGCGATAGCATCATCCACTCGCCCCTCAAGCAGGTAGAGTTTGCCAAGTGAAATTTGCGCGCTTGCATAGTTGGGTCGCACCGTGACCACATGCTCCAATGCCGCCTGGGCATCCGCAAATTCAGCATCGGTGGGTTGCACTCCAGCCTGCATAGCCGCCTCGCCATACAACGTAAGTAGCACCGGGTGTTGGATTCCTTTCTCAATTCCTTCCCGCGCGGCTTTCTTGGCGGCTGCTGCATTGCCTTCGAAAAGTTCCTTCTGCGTCTCCGCGATGTAGGCCACGTCGCTTCCCGGCGCCAGTCCGGTAACTTTCTGCAACTCCTCCTTGGCTTCATCCAGCCGGTCCAGCCCCACCAGCAGCATCGCGTGCTCGAATCCCAGATTTGCAGACTTCGGCAAATGTTCCAGCCCCATCTCCGCCACCTTCAATCCAACGTCGTCATAGCCGTCGTCCATGCACGCTTCGACCAGCAGGACAAAGAGCTTTTCGTTTTTCGGCGCAAGTTTCGCGGCGCGTTCCGCCGCGGCCAGCGCCTCCGTCGGTTGCCGGTTGCCCAGCAGAGCCTGCGCATACAGATTTTCAACATCGGCATTTGCTTGCCCATGCGCCCGCAAGTCATTCAGCTCATCGATTGCCGGCTTGTATTGATCGGTCGCAACATAACAGAGGGCCAGGTTGAAACCGGCTGCGAATTCATTGCTCACTTGTCCTTCTGCAGCCAATAAGTGCGGGATGGCTTCCTGGAACTTGCCGCTTCGCGTCAGCGCGATCCCTTTTTGAAGTTCGGATTCTGCGGAGCTCGCGTCGTCAGGGCGGCCGCGCTGCCCGCGCTGCGCGAACGACGTCGAAGACGCGCTCATTACCCACATCCAAACTGCGGCTGAGAGGATTACACGCCGGAGTGAAATCGAAGTAAGCGCTTTCATTGTTGTGAATTTGAGATTAGTCCACGTTCCAGTCGAAATCAAGATTTCTGGCCAATCACATCGCGCGCCAGGGCTCGCTGCGTCACTAGCTTCCGCGCGTTTCTGCCTCTAACCGATGCCGAGTTCGCGAATCGCTTCCCCCGCGCCCGCCAGATTCGTAAGCTTCATTTCCGCGTACTTGCGCGACAACACCACTCCAGATGCCCCGGCCTTGAACGCCGCCACAACTGCTGCCTTGACGTCTGAAGGTTGCGTCCGTTTCTCTGTGAGTGCGGTCGGAATATCGATGTCAATCCCAGGATAAATCGGTTTCGCGCTTTGGACTTCCCTGATCGCTCGCCGGGTTTCTCTTCCCACCGACTCGGCCGACAATCCCGCGGTGGGCAGCTTGTCCAAACTCGCTTCGCCCTCCAGTCCCAGCAAGTTGTAATGCAACTCCAGGACTTCTTCAGGTGTGGAGTCCCGGAAAACTGTGGACTGCACATTCCGGATATATTGCGCAAAGCGCGGTCCGCCGCAATTGTTGTACGTGCATGGCTTGATGAAATCCGCGGATTTTGCCAGCCGCGAAAAGTCCTGTTCCGCGCGGAAAAACGGGCTCATCGTTACCAGATGCATGATGTGCCAGCCAACTTGTACCTTCGGATTGATTTTTTTTACCGTGCTGTAAAGCAGCGCGTACACTTCCTCTTGGCTTTGGAACCAGAATTTTTCCCAGGCCAGGATCTCGGGATATTCCAGCAGCAGCCGCCACAACATCACGAAATTGTCCCGGTAATCAGCAGGCTGACCCAGTGTTGCCTTCACCCAATTTTGCAACGCGAGATATCCTTCGCGGGCCCGTGGCACATCAATCCCCCGCTCCGCTCCCTTTTTCACGCAGAACGGGCAAAAGCAATTGATAAATGCATTTCCTGTAAAACGGCCGAAGTGTGCGCCGATCGTATTGTTCAGTGGGCCCTGCCGCTCGGATTCCCACATCAACCCGTCCAGATCATTCGAGTAAACCCAATCGGTCACCAGCGCAGACAGAAAATCCCGCGCCTCGGGATTGTTAAAGCAGGTGCTACCGCCGGTCTTGCCGTTGATGTCCACCTCGGCAATTTTTTCAAAGTTAGGCATCAGCCGCGGATTGTAAGCCTCTTCAAACAATGCATAAGTTTGCATACCGCGGGCCCTGGCCTTGGGGATCACGTCCGCCAGGATGTCGAACTCGCCCAGGTCCGGCGCGCGAACCTCTTGAATCACCGACTTGGAATAAAATTCGGGATGAACTTTGGTGTAGCTGCCGCCATGAATCGTGTCGTATTCCTGCACGCCGTGGTCCGGCAGAGGCTGGCCGGGACTCTGTCTCCCCGCAAGACCGCGCCCGTAAGTGAACACTGTGGCCATCACCGTATTCACTCCGCCCTTTTCGCGGAGCGTATCCAGGCACTTATCCACGCCTTCATCTACGAACGACCGAGCGCCAATCTGAATCGCCACAATCTTCTTATTCGGCGCCGCCGGTGTAACGAGTGGTAATGCTCCGTTTCCTTCCTCCGCCAGCAGCCCGCTTTCATTCCCCAAGAATCCCGCGCCACCTGTCAGAGCCATCACCGGCAACGCGGTGATTCCTTTCAGGAAATTCCGCCTCGAAGGTTCCTTCATCGCATCCGATTTATCCATGGCTCTCCTTCAGAACTCACTTCCATTTCCCCTCGCCCTCGACAATCGTGATGTACCGATCGATAGGTAGCCCGCCAATCCGCTCAACCACGCTACTGGGCTTCGGCCACTTCACTTCCACCCAATCCAGTTTTGTCCTCGGCCCCAACCCCAGCACCACTCGAGGATCGCGAGCCGAGGCATAACTTCCGCCGCCCACGATCGTCCTCTCTCTTTGAAGATCTCCTGACCGGTAAGTGATCTTCGCTCCGATTGCGTCCACGTTGGCATTGCGGCCAATCAACCTCACACCCAGCCAGTGGTTCTGCCTCCCTGCGTTGTTTCGCATCAACACAGGCGGACCGTCATTCACCGCCACCAGCACATCCACCGAGCCATCATTATCGAAGTCGCCCAAGGCCAGCCCTCGCGCCGCAAGACTCTTCGCAAAAACCGCCCCGCTCTCCGCGCTCACGTTCTTCCATTTCAATCGCGCATCCGTCGAGCCTGAATTCTTAAACAGCAAGATCGGCTCAAAGTACTTCACATCCGGCAGCCGCTTCTCCACCATCGTGTCGGGGTAACCATTGCAGACAATCAAGTCCAGCTCTCCATCATTGTCGTAATCGAAAAACCCGCATCCCCACCCGCTCAAAAGCATGGTCGCTCCTCCGATTCCGGTCGGAACGGCCAGATCATCGAAGCTTCCATCTTTTCGATTGTGATAAAGAGAGAACATTTCGTGATCCACATTCGTAAGAAACAAATCCAGCCAGCCGTCCTGATCGAAGTCCGCTGCATCCACGCCCATTCCCGAACGCGCTGCCCCCATGGCGTTATAGGCCACGCCGCCAAGTGGGGCGATGTCCTCGAATTTCCCTTTGCGATTCGCAAAAAGAAAATTAGGAATCTTGTCGTTGCTCACGAACAAATCCACCCAACCATCATTATTGATGTCCGCCGCCACCACTCCCCAGGCCTTGGCCGGCATCTTGCCGATACCCGATTCCTTGCTGACATCCGTGAACGTCCCATCTCCATTATTGTGAAAGAGCCAGCATGTTGTTCCCTTGTAAACATTCGGCATGCAATACCAGCGCATGGACCCGTCGCCGCAATAAATGTTTTTGGATTTGTCGAAATCAATGAATCCGCACACGAACAAGTCGAGCCGCCCATCGTTGTCGTAGTCAAACCAGACGGCGCTTGTGCCCCAGCCCGGCGCAGCCACCCCTGCTTTGGTTGTCACGTCGGTGAAAGTTCCGTCTCCATTGTTGTGATAAAGGATATTTCGCGGGTATTGCGTCACATACAGATCGGGGTTCCCGTCCGCATCGTAATCGCCCACCGCCACTCCCATTCCGTAGGCATTGCCCTGTACGCCGGCGCGGTCGGTTACATCCGTAAAGGTTCCATCGCGGTTGTTGTGATAGAGCGCGTTCCGCAAACGCTGTGGCGGATCGTAAAAGTCGCACCTCCCGCTGTTCACCAGATAAATGTCCATCCAACCGTCATTGTCATAGTCAAAAAACGCACAACCCGGTCCGGCGGTCTCCGGCATGTACATCTGCGGAGAAATTCCCGCGACGTGCGTCCAATGAATTCCACTCGTGGCAGGCGGGATTTCTTCAAACGCTGGAGGATTTGCCGGGCTGGCCAAAGCCGGAGGGAAAAACCGTGGTACAGCCGCGCCCAACCCCGCGCCGCTCAGCAAATGAAGGAATCGTCGCCGGGATAAGGCCATCGAGCGCAACAAGGATGACGGAATCATTCCTGGATTTCGTTACCGCGGCGGTGCATTGGGGGCTCGCCGCATCTTCGCTTTTTCCAAAGCATCCCGCTGCGCCTGCAACTCGCGGTCCGCGCCGGCCTTATTTCCTGTGCGTGAGTAGGCCATCGCCAGTTGATAATGTCCCGCCGGATCTTCCGGCACCGCCTTGACATAAAGTTCCAGAGGTGTGATGGCTTCGGCAAATTTATTTTCAGAGCTAAGGGACATCCCCAGCGCCAGATCCGCCTCCACAAATCCCACGTCGAGCTGCGCCGTGCGCGAAAAATGCCGTACCGCAACATCCCAATCCCCCGCGCGCCGGGCGATCTCCCCCAGCGCGAATTCGGCCGTCGCGCTATCGGGATTTATCTTTAGTTCTTCCTCCAGCTCCTTCTTTGCTTCCGCGGCTGTGTCCGCGTCGGAAGATTTGTCCAGCAGGATGCTCGCGATGCGATAGTGAATCTCCGGCAACTCGGGATTCTGCGAAAGGATTTGGCGGTACGCTGCGATTGCCTCATCCCACTTTTGCGCCGATTCCAGCGCCTCTGCGTTCAGTTTGCTTACCTGCGGGGATGTCGGAAATCCTTCGGCCAGTGTCTGCGCGGAGCGGTTTGCCAGTTGGGAATAAAAATGCGTGCAAACATAAAGCACTTCTGGATCATTCGGAAAATAGTGGCGCAACATCACCAGCGCATCCACTGCCGTAGCTGCGTCATCGATGCTCATCGCGCAGCGCGCCGCGGCCATTCCCGAACGGTAACGAAGGTCTTTGTCTGCCAGGTGGGCCATGTTTCTCTTCAAAACCGGCAACGCTTCGGCGCACTGGCCGCGTTCCGCAAGGCTCACCGCTCGTTGCGTGGCGGCGGCTGGATCCATTCCGGGTTTTTGAGTCGTGGTTTGGGTTTGTGCGGCAGCGCAGAGTGCCAGCGTGGCGCATGGGAGTCCGGTAATCAAAATCCTTGGCAGGAATTTCGGCATACCCAACCCTGGGAAACTCAAAATGCTTGCGCGCTAGCGCGTCGAAAATCGGAATTCTGTCACCGTGTGGTATCGCGCCCCGGCCTTCAATTCAGTGGAAGGAAAACTCGGATGGTTGGGCGAATCCGGAAAATGTTGTGTCTCCAGGCAGAATCCTGTCCGCTGGCCATAGACCTTGCCACCCTTGCCCGTAATTGTGCCGTCGAGGAAGTTCCCCGAATAGAATTGGATTCCCGGCTGCGTGGTCCACACTTGCAAAACGCGCCCGCTCCCGGAATCAAAAGCTTCGGCGGCTTCGGCGAGTTTTCCGCCACCGCTGTCCAGCACCCAGTTGTGGTCGTACCCCTTCCCGAACCGTAGCTGCTCGTTATCGGCATTGATACGCTCGCCGATCGCCGTCGCTTTACGAAAATCAAATGGCGTCCCTTCAACTTGAGCCAAGGCGCCGGTTGGAATCAGTGTTGAATCAATTGGCGTGTACCGGCTGGCATTCAACCGGATCTGCTCGCCGAGAATATCCCCGCTTCCCGCTCCCGCCAAATTAAAATAAGAATGGTTGGAAAGATTCACAACTGTATCCGCCGTCGTCGTGGCCGAATAGTCGATGTGCAGTGCATTCCCGGCCAGCGTGTATTGCACGGTGGCGGTCAGCGTTCCCGGATATCCTTGATCGCCATCCTGGCTCACGTAAGTCAGCTCCACTCCATTTGCAATCTGTTTTCCTTGCCACACCACTTTGTCGAACCCGCGCGTCCCGCCGTGCAGCGAATTTTCGCCATTGTTCTTTGGCAAGGAATACTTTTTTCCATCCAGTTCAAACGTACCGTGAGCGATTCGATTCGCATACCGCCCCACAATCGCGCCAAAAAATGCCTTGTTCCCGCCGGCATATCCATCCAGCGAGTCGTATCCCAGCACCACGTCGGCAACTTTTCCGTTGCGATCCGGCGCCTTCAGCGACACCACGATCGCGCCATACGTCATGATCCGAACTTCGATCTTGCCGTCCTTCAGCGTGTAGATATCAATTGCCGTGCCGTCCGGCATTTTTCCAAAAGCTTCTTTGGTGACACTGGTGGGTTCAGCAGTAACAGTCATGGTTGTGGCCATCATCAGGAGAGTGAATATCGCAAGCTTCACGGATTTGCCTTTCAAACTGCGCGCGCAACTCGCGGGAGTTCCTCCGCTCAATTGAGTCCGCACGAAGGGGAACAATAGCATGACAAGTTTGCCGCATCCAGTATAGAATTCGCCGCGTCTGTCTATGCTGGAAGCGCTTACACGACGCCAAATCCTGAGACTCCTCGGAGTCAGTGCCGCCGCCTCCTTCGCCGGAGAAACTTTTCTTTACGCATCCGCTCGCCGCATCACCGTCGCCGGCCGCACCGTGCGCGTTTTGGTCTCCTCCGTCACTCGTCACACTGTCCGGATCACTCTGGCGGAAGAAACCCCCGCGCCGGCAAAAGTTCCCGACGATGGATCGCTCCTCGAAAATATTCCCGCTGCCGCGCCATTCACACCATCCGAAAATGGCGCCCGGCTCGGCGATTTGCACGTCCACATCACCGAAGATCCGCTCACCATTCGCGTCGAATCTCTCGACGGCCGACCCATTCAAGAACTAAAAGTGGACTCCGAATCCGGCTCTCTCACTTTCGCGCTGGGCGCCGCGCCCGTGCTGGGATTGGGCGAAGGCGGCCCGCAATTCGATCGGCGCGGCGACAATGACAACATGCACAGCGGCCAGGGCGGCTACCGTCTTCGCACCAATGGCGGACGCGTTCCCATCCAGTGGCTCATCGGCACTTCCGGTTGGGCCATGTTCATTCATCGGCCGCCCGGCAGCTTTGATTTGAGCGGCAGCGAAGGCAAATTCACACCTTCATCGCCTTCGCCATTCGCGCCGCCATCATCAACTCCACCAAATCCTTTTCCCCTGGATCTGTTTATTGTGGACGCGAAAAATCCCGCGCAAGCAATGTCCGAATATGCTCATCTGACGGGTCATCCGGAAATGCCTCCGCTCTGGGCGCTGGGATATCAGCAGTCGCACCGCACCATCGCCAACAGCGAAGAAATTCTCACCGTCGCGCGCACCTTCCGCGAAAAAAAACTTCCCTGCGACCTGCTCATTTATTTGGGCACGGGATTCACTCCCTCAGGCTGGAACTCGGAGAACGGTTCCTTCCAATTCAACCCGCGTGTTTTCCCTGAGCCGAAAAAAATCCTCGACGAATTTCACTCCATGCACTTCAAAGTCGCATTGCATGTTGTGATCCTCACGCGCACTTTGCGCGGCGCCGCACACGATGTCTGCAATCTGCAGCGCTTCGACGAAGAAGAAGTGTCCTGCTACTGGGACGCGCACCGCAAAGTGTTTGCTTTGGGCGTGGACGGATGGTGGCCCGACGAGGGTGACCCACTCGATGCTGCCTCTCGCCTCACGCGCATCCGCATGTACTACGAGGCGCCTCAAATCGATCGCCCCAATGAGCGCCCCTTCGCGCTTCATCGCAACGGATACGCGGGCATGCAGCGTTACGCGCCTTTCCTTTGGTCCGGCGACGTCAACTCCACCTGGGAAACTTTGCGCACTCACGTGCCCACCGCCATCAACACTTGTCTTTCAGGAATTCCTCTGTGGGGCACCGACACCGGCGGTTTTATTCCCACCAAAGAATTCAACGGAGAACTTTTTGTGCGCTGGTTTCAGTTCAGTGCCTTCTGTCCGCTTTTTCGCTCGCATGGGCGCGATTGGAAATTGCGTTTGCCGTGGGGATGGAACACCGGCGATTTCGGAACGCCCGAAGTCACCAACAGCGGTGAAGTCGCAAATCCCGATCCCAGCGAACTCCACAACGCGGCCGTCGAACCCATCTGCAAAAAATATCTTGAGCTCCGCTACCGATTGTTGCCGTACATTTATTCCGCGGTGCGCGAAGGCCACGAAACGGGGTTGCCAATTCTGCGCGCGATGTGGCTGCACTACGCGGATGATGCGGCTGCGGTGCAGCGCGGCGATCAATATCTCTGGGGGCGCGATATTTTAGTCGCTCCAGTTACGGAAAAGGGCGTGACTTCACGCAAAGTTTATTTACCGCAAGGAGATTGGTACGATTTCTGGACCGAGGAAAAAATTGCGGGAGGCCGCGAAATCGGCCGCGATATTGATCTTGCTACGATTCCACTTTATGTCCGCGCGGGGAGCGTTCTTCCACTCGGTCCGGTGAAACAATACACTTCGGAAAAAGTGGATGAGCCGATGACGATTGTTATTTATCCTGGAACGGACGGAAATTATTCGCTCTATGAAGATGATGGCGTCAGCTTTGCTTATCGGCGCGGTGAATTCATGAAGACAGAAATGAAATGGAACGACCCGGATCGCAAACTGACTCTGCGACTCGCGACTGGTTCGCACATGTTGCCGCCGGCGCGGCGGAAGATCGAAGTGCGAGTTGCCGGAGAGACTTCAACGAAGGCAGTTGAGTTTAGCGGGCAGCCGATTACTGTCCAAGTTGGTCGTTGAGAGATTTCTTTATCCAGCTGTTCAAATCTTCCGTAAGATATTCATAATGCGGCGGTTAGCTTATTTGGTTGGGTGACCAACCAAATAAGCGGAAAACGAAATTTTCCGAAAAAGTGGATTTTTGAGGGTGGGGAATATGGGCGGATGGTTACTTCTTAAGTTATCTAATTCAACCAAAAACATATTATCACGAGTTGAGGGGATAGGCCAGAACTATTTTTGAGGATGGAGGAGATCAAGGCGATTGTAGCTGTGAGGTTGTGAAGAAACCTCGCGGGCACTAGAGGGAAACTCATGCGAGAAAGTGGAACGAGCCCTGTAAGAA
>DATGHC010000066.1:0-29441 GCA_035308165.1 Candidatus Acidiferrales bacterium
GACCAGCAGGAACTGCCGGGCGTTGCCCCTCTGAGTGACATGGTAGGGAATGTTGGCGACAACGACACGAGCCAATCGAGCCACTCTGAGAATTTATCAGAAAACGTCCCGTCTGTCCCCGGGTTTCCGGGTTTCCCCGGGTTTCCCCGATTTCCGAGGGCCACCCTCAAAGGCGGTACCACCCGCCGGTGAATTTGTGGGCCCAAAATGAGCTGTGTCGCCGTTCATGTAGGTCGGTGCATAGTAGGCGAGGCCGGATTCTGCTTCCCCTCTCCAGGCATATCAACAGTACCGGGCCAACGCAAGGCGTCGACTTCGACTTCTGTAGGTAGCTTGAGTAACACTCGGGGATTGTTCTGCACGGGCTGCAGGTCCGTAACGAGCTTGTAGGTATAGGTTACCGTGAACGTAGTGGGTTCGTGGGGTGAAAAATACCACGATTTGATGTTCTCTTCGGCTGAGGCGGACAGCAGTTTATTACCATCCTTAATCTGCGCCGAGACCACTCGGTGCCCATCGGTAGTGACTCTAATGTGCACGACACCCTCAACGTTCACGATGCGCGCCACCTGAGGATAGAGGGGGACTTGGGCTGACGATATCATCGGCAGAGCCACTTTCGGTTGCTGCCCACATGTGGCCCAGCCCTGAACCAATAGAACAGTTGATGTCACGAATGCCCGCCAAAAAACAGTGCTTTTCATGGGTCTACTCCTGTGGATCTCAATTCGGCCAAGGGTTATGTGGCGTTGTTTCTGGGTGGGTCTGGTTGCCATTTTGATCGTGGAACCCGGGGACAGACGGGACGTTACCCTGTTTTTGGCCAAAGGGATTACGCAAAATCTATGTCCAGTTGTGTCTCAACGTTCCTTTTAGCGTGTGGCGGCCTCCCACCTTTTTGGGGCGTCAGGCGCCGAAGCGTAGCACCTTCCAATTGCTTCACGAATTCAGGTGTTCCAAGAGGACGACCGGTATGAGTGTTCTGCCGGATAGCCGTGAGGTCTTCTACCGTCTCACCTGCAAGCAGGAAAACCTGCCAGTCCCTGGAGGTCCACCGCTTCCTCCATTTTTCCATGTCCAGGCTGAGGGCGCTTTCCGCCTGTCCGCAATGGGCGGGGGCGCTCGACCAAGGCCACGATTCGGCAGCCGCGACCATTCCCGCGCGGACCGGATTCCGTTCCACGTACCTGAGTGCGATCCACAGGTGTGTGTCGTCCAGAGGACAGGAGTAGTATCGGCCCTGCCAGACGTGCCCGCTCGAGGCGTGCGTGGCATTCCAAAAAGAGGCATACCGCCCGTGCGTCTGCTTCAATGCCAGCGCCAGAGACTCCGCCTGTTGCGGAATCAGAACCAAATGCACGTGATTGGACATCAAGCAGTAGCCAAGCAGGGATAATCCATAAAGCTCGACGTACTTGTTGAGAAGATCGAGATAGACGAGTCTTGCGGCATCCTCGGTCAGGAGGAACTGCCGGGCGTTGCCCCTCTGAGTGACATGGTAGGGAATGTTGGCGACAACGACACGAGCCAATCGAGCCACTCTGAGAATTTATCAGAAAACGTCCCGTCTGTCCCCGGGTTTCCGGGTTTCGATGCAATTTGCCAATGCGATGGTTGGTGGAACGGCTTTACCTGGAATTGATTCGCCGTGAGGTATCCAGAGCTTCGGTTCTCCGCCAACTTTGATGTCGAAGGGGTGCGGAAAGGCATTGCAGTGCACAAGTGTTGCTTGACAACGCCTTCGTTCTTATCGAGGGCCACCCTCAAAGGTCGTGACACTCGTCCAAGCGTCTGTTGGTCCAACCCTGCGCCTGTACTTCCATTGTGAGACGCAGGGTCATGCTGGAAGCAAGGCCATTTTTGAGTTGGAGACGATGCACATGGGTGATTCGCAGGAAGAGGCTCGACGCTCTGGATTGCCTGCACAACCAGCTTTGTCATCGAGTTGTAATCCCATCCCGGATGGTAGTTCTTGCGGATCGCCTCCGGCAGGTTAGGGTCCGGCTCTGGAGGCCCGTAAAACTCCCCCTCGAAGACAACTAGAAGCTCGTCACGTTTGTCCGACATTTGCTGAAGTTTTCTCCAGTTCTTGTGAGTCTTGAGAGCGAGCTCTACGCGTGTGCTGCGCCCCGAACAGCCAGCGTTCACAAGTCCGCCTTGAGTTTCCAGTCCTGGTAGAAACACACCCTCCACTCGAACGTTCTCATGGTCCCCTTCAGCAACCTTCGTTTGAAGTTCGCACAGCGAAGTGACTGATAGCGGGGGATGGGCCGCCGCCGCACGCGTGGTGATTAAGCCGGTCGCGAGTAAACCGAGAAGACAGAGTGGGATTCGCATGATCTCTTCCGCCAACTAGTGAGGAACTGTTGTGCTCGGGACGTGATTCACGCCATTCACAATCGACCCGCCTTGGTTCGTTGAAGACATCGACCGGCCGTTGACGTTGTATTTGGGATTATGGGCCAAAATATCATCGATGATGCTTGGAAGCTGGCCTATCATGGTGCCCGTGCCCAAAGAACACGTCCTCATCATCCCGCAATCGAATTTCTTAGAATCGTTCTCGGTGCTTAGGATCGCATTACTGACTCCATAGGCGCGCTGCTCGGACTGATAACGCGTGATGTCAGAGCCAGGCGTGAGCGCATTGAAGTCGATACCACTCTTCACCACATCTTGGGCATCAGCTACGTGGCTCCCTTCGTGGCCTATCGCAGCATCGAGTTCCGAGCCTGAGATCTGGGTGCTAATCGTTACATTCGATATAGCAGATGGAGTGTTCCCGCCGTCAAGCGTCCCGAGATGGGAAACAGTGTCGCCACCTTCACCTTTTTTGGAGACGTCAGCGAATCCTACCGTAACCCCATTCGCCTCGTTCACCCCCCCGTATGCGGCTGCGGCACGCCCAACGTCCCCTTTCGAACCACGAAGATTGTCAAGGGCCTTCTCAAAAGCCTGGTCCTGCTTCGAAGCACAGTGCGAAGAACCATCCTTTGGATCGTCTGCGCAGACATACAAGCCGGTTGGATCGGTGAATCTGAGTGGGTTGTTTAGAGCATAGGCGTACTTATTCAACGACTGCGGATTCGCTAGGCTTCCGCCCAGTGGATCGGGAGTCATGAAGCGTCCCAAACTGGAGGAATCGTACCTAGCCCCAAAGTTATCCAGGCCGGATTCGGAATCGCGTTCTTTGCCAGTGAACTTGTAATTCTGCGGACAGGTGTTGGTGTAATTGATTTCTCCACCAAATGGATAGAAGTCCGAGTCGTAGCAAGGAGACCCGATGGAGTTCAGGATCGCCCGAGTGGTACCTAGTTGGTCTGGGACATAGTAGATGGTGTTGTTGGAGGCGTCCCGCCGCGCAAATCGTTTGCCGCCGAAGTAGATATAGTCCGCAATGGTATTCCCTGAGGCATCGGTTTCCTCATAGGTTGCGCCATCGGGCCCATACCAGTAGGTGGTCCCGGAGGACTTTTGCACGCGCTGGCCGTCCCCATCATAGCTGTAAGACACTCCAGCGACACTACTGAGCCGATTCTCAGCGTCCCAAGCGTAATTCAAGGAGCCGTCGAAGGTGAGATTGCCTGCAATGTCGTTAAAGACGGCGTTCGCACCCAAAGCTACCAACTGATTCTGACTGTTCACGGTCGGACCTAACCCAGGGGCCGAACATTGGTTCGGGACAATGGACAAAATGTTCCCCCAGGCATCATAGCTGAACTTAGTCTGCTTGGCGTTTCCGAGGCCTTCGTATTAGAGGAACCCCGCACAATGGATTTGAAGCAGCTGTTTGTTTTACGAAAGGGGAGAGAAAGGTCTGGCTCAGATCGATCCGGTTGATTAGAAATATCCGAACAAATCAGGCTGAGAAGTCAAAGGCCCCAGGCGCAAGAGCGGCGTCTGGGGCAGCCAACCAGTGACACCCTCTCGCTGCGTTACTTCTGGGCGACCCGTCAGAGTTTGGGGGCTGGTCACTCGGGGCGTGCAAGAAGTACGTAAACTTCGCAGAGAAGATAGTCAAAAATAACCCAAATCACGAAGAGCTTTTCGGGCCACCTCTCGCCCCTTCATCTCCTCTTCACGTAGTATCGTTGACCAAAGGTGGCTCTGGTCGACCATGGTTTTTGCTTCCGGGATCGGTTTCCCCATTAGTGCGGCGATCGCATAAATCGAATCAATATGGAAGTATCGGCGATCCCTTAAGAACACCAAAACTTGTTCCAGATCAGCGCCCCCCTGAACGAGCCGCTGAGCATCATGGAAGTAGTCCTTTTGCCCAATTCCCCCGGGAATTCGTTCAATTCTCACTTCCGACTCGGACCGATGGTCGCAGAACGGTTCTAACATTTGGCCGAACAGCTGTTCTCGTACGGCGTCACTGCCTGAAAAAATTACGTGGAACGGGACGGCATCCGTTCGTTCACCGTATTCGCCGCGTCCATCCCTCCACGACCTTATGGCCGATTCCAGCACGCGCAAGAGCACTGAAAACCCATTGTTTTCTAAGCGCAGAAGTGGGTCGGCGTTCGACAAGGTCAAGACATAGCCTTTTGCGCTGTCCCACGAGAGGTCTTGGAGCAGATCTAAAAGAGCATCCCAGTTGAGTCCAAAGTAGCTCGGAAAGTTCATTGCTTCGGCGAACCTGTCAAGCAAAGGTGAGACGGACTGAGTGTGACCGGCATCAATCAGAAAAAAGGCGAAACCAAGCTTGCTGCTCGCCGCCCTTAGACCGTCAAGGTCCACGCAGTTGGGCGGCAAGAAGTGTATCAGAGGATTTTCAACGCCAGCGAGGTGCATACGCCAGAAATCGTTTTTGGCTTCGTTGTTCATCTGAATTGGACAATTGTAGTCTAATGGACGGGTGGCGCAGCTTTGCTTTGTATTTTAGTCTTCATTCCTCGATCACGGAGCGATGATACCGCCACGAGTTTTCACTCGGGAGTAATGCGAGGTAACGATGAAAGCGGGCTGCACGAAGCGGTGCGGAAAAGCATTGCAGGGCACAAGTGTTTCTTGACAACGTCTTCGTTCTTATCGAGGGGCACTCGTCAGCTACTCAGATTATGTAAAGGGGGAGAAAGGACTATATAGAATTGACGATATTGTGTAGGGGTTCGTGAGAAAGAGGTGAAACAGGAGGGCGACAATCTAGAGTCAAGAGCCCCACCCTTTTCTCGCAGCGAGAAAAGGATGGGCCACCCCCAAAGGCTGCGCCACCCGCCGTGGCCACCCGGCGGGTTAATGATTGGGCACAAATATTTTGTCTTCTAAAAATACAGGGTTTCCCTGAGTTGCGCCGCCCGATGGGGATGGTACATCTCCCAATTGAGGACAGGGGTGCAAAGCCATTTTTGCTCCGGCAGGCTCTGTCCCCGAAAAGTGGGACAGATTTGAAATGGCCAGAGGATGCGCGTCGGCGAGGAACACTTAAAAGGTAAGGGAGGGTACGCCATGGATTTGAAATGCCAAACCCAAGAAGCGATCGAAAACACTAGTCTTTCGATGCGACCGAAATTGATGGCTTCTGACGAGCCGAGAATCCTGATTGTTTGTGCAGACAACTCGATAGCTGAACGGCTCAATTTAATTCTAGGTGAGGCGGGCCTATCATCGGAGTGCGTGAAGACCATCACGGCAGGGTGCGAATTCGCAAAAACCGGACGGTTTCAGGTGGTCCTAACAACACCTTTCCTAGGGGACGGGTCGTGGAGACGCCTTGTTGATATTGCCTCTCACTATGATCTTGGTTTTGTGGTCATTCTGATGGCCGGAAGTTTTAACTTTGACCAGCGAGCGGAGGCGTTCGAGGACGGGGTTTTTGATGTCCTAGATGCCCTGCGCGATCTGCCCAAAATTGCCGAGACCACCAAACGTGCCTTATGGGCTGCTTACCTGAAAGGTTTTGGCCCCGGTCCTGGAGAGGCCAGTTCGCCCAAAGCTGCGTGACTCAACGGGCTTTCCGACGCGGCGACGTGGGTGTCTTGGATTGCGATGCGGGCTATGCATGATCGGCCTGGCAGTGTGTGATCCCGGTTTTCGCGAGACCAAATGGCCAACCGATTGATCTGCCGTCAGAATAAAGAGCTGGAAAAACCACCCAACTCGAATTACGTAATTCCGCGAAATGTGCGATGCGATATTTGGGGCCATCACAAACCTGGGGCCCGGCGAAGGTGACAGCAAATCTTCGCCGGGCCCCCAAGACTAACAATACGAACATGTCAACGCAGCTTATGGCTTCGGAGGGGTTACTTTGACTCCGATCGCCACATGGTTTCCGCTACGGTCGTCGCGGTAAGTGACTTCCGCGTTGGATCCAACTGCCAGCTTGCCTTCGATGGTGGTGTTGTTGTCAACCTGGAAGGTCATAGACTTCGGAGTATCCTCCTGTGCGATCATCTGGTCTCTAGTGCCCTTGATGGCTTGCACGGTGAGAACGAAGTTTGTCTTATTAACCTCGGAGATCGTCCCTGAGGCTGATTGTGTTTGTGAAACGTTTTCCTGGATCGCCGCAGTTAAACGTGAACCGGACTCATGCGTGGTTGTCGGAAAAGCCGAAACCGCGGCGCCAAAAATCAAACCAACAACACCGATCATCACTAGACGCGTCTGTTTTTTCATTTTCCTGCCCCCCCAAGAGTTGTTGGCTGGCCGCTCTTTGAAGAAGCATGATAAGAGCCATTTTAAGAACTTTTTTCCTGTACTTGCGATCTAGCAGAGGGAATTAGACTTATCAGCGAAAATGAGTTGTCAAGTGGACGCCTGAAAATAGTGTGTAAGATAAAGAATTGGTAATCTCTTCGGGTTGAGCTGCAGAATCTTCCACTACAGCGATTCCGCCATATCGAGTCCGATCCCTGAAGGGGCCCTAATTTGTTGGTGGTTTGGTTGTGGGGGTCGGATCGCTGGGCTCAACGAAAAGCGACGGGTTCAGTGAAGCAGTGACATCATAAAACTTTCCCTGATCCTTCATGCCTGTAATCAGAAGCTCATACCGGAACCCATCCGGATGGCTTTTGCTCCTCAATAGGACGAGAACTCCATGTATTTCCGCGTTGGGATGAACGATGATTTCATCTCCAGAAACCACAGCGGACACTACGAGGCCGCGAAATTCAGTTCCATCACGGTCCACGGCAGAATCCACAGATTCCAGCATTTTCACACGCAGATTCGTTCCTCTCGGTAATTTGTCGGTTTCGTCCTCACCGGTGGCATGCAACCGAGTCTGCAGATGGAATGTCAAAACCGTGCCAGAGGTTACGTGAAGAGGTTCAAGATCAGTTTTTTGCGCTCGCACAGAGCCCATGAGACCGCTTATGAAAAACGCAGCAACCACAAGAGTGCGATGCACGGGCTGGGCCTTTCTTGGCTGAAAGATTGGGGCTTAAAACATTGATTCTGAATTTGATCCGCGCCACCGTCTACCCAAATACTGATCGCACGATGTGAACAAGCAAATGGCGTGATCCGGGGCGGACTGCTGCATTCATTGGATCAATGCTTTCCGAGCGCCAATGGCGGCAGAAATTGATGTGATGCGACCACACGGGCAACGGGTTGTTTACATGCTGGCTGCCGGCGTGCACTTTCGCACAAGCCAATCCCGGCGATGATGAAGTGCAATCTAATCTGCATGCACCAAACTTCGATCGAACCGTTCCGAGAGCACACGCGCAGACTTTCTGATGACGCAATAGTTTGAACTGTGGATAAGTGGCATAGCATGAGCCGATCGACCAGCCAAAATACAGGTTTTGCGGTATGGAAAGAACCTCACTGATAATCGAAAGTGACGATTCACACTTGGATTGGCAATTGAGCCGAGGGTCATCATGTTCAAATTCCGTTTACGCAAATCGCAGAAGAATCGGAGTAGGCAGGACTTCGAGTTTGAATACCTGCTTTTTCTTGCCAGCGCAATTGAGTCCGCTGAACGCCAAGCGTTGGCTGAGTCCGCCGCGTCGAGTTGTGAATCCCCCTGTAACGCACAATCCGAGAGCGTGGTCTCGAACACTGCTCTCGAGACCTCATCGTAATTTTTATTTGACCTATTGACTCATCTTGTCGCCTTGTAATGTTCCAAGGGCGGTTCCAACAATGTTCGGATTCGCGCGGACAAGCCGGAAGAAAGGGACTCGCGAGTGATGCGAGGCTGCGATGAAAGCGGGACGCACGGAGCGGTGCGGAAAAGCATTGCAGCGCACATGTGTAACTTGAAAACGCCTTCGTTCTTATCGAGGGGCACTCGTCAGCTACTCAGACTATGTAAAGGGGGAGAAAGGACTATATAGAATTGACGATGTTGTGTAGGGGTTCGTGAGAAAGAGGTGAAACAGTAGGGCGACAATCTAGAGTCAAAAGCCCCACCCTTTTCTCGCGGCGAGAAAAGGATGGGCCACCTCCAAAGGCTGCGCCACCCGTCCCGCCACATCCGAAAGGTTGTACCACCTGGCGAGAAGAAAGTAGAGTCGGCAGCAAATTCAAGATCACTTACCGCAGAGGCACAGAGATCGCTGAGGGAGCACTGAGAATGTGGAGTGTTTTGACGGGTGGGGCAACATTTCTTCGCAATTTAGTGTTCTTTCCATGCAAGCACCCCAGGCGCAAAAGCGGCGTCTGGGGCGCCCAACCAGTGAGACCCTTTCGCTGCGCTACTTCTGGGGCACCCGCCCATCTGTTCTAGTTTGAAAGCTAGGGCGGTAGTACAAGGCTATGCTGATTGTCAGGACCCCAAACACGAATAACACGGTCTCCAAAATTATGTGGCCAGTAAATCGTCTAAGAAACGCCCCCCAGATAGCACCCATCAAGGCTCCCACCACGCCGCCCATATGACCCGGAAAATCATACCTTACGAATCTCACAGATTTCGCACCGCCTTCCGCTTCACAAATGAGATCGCCTCTGAGCTTAGGTCTGCACTCCTAAAACCAACCCCAAAATGGACGTAATGTCACGGGTCTGTTTATTTTACTGGTGCGGCTGTTCTACTCGCCTCATATTGCTTCCAAGCATCCTCGATTCGAGCCATCTTTTCGGCGAACAGCGGATGGAATGCCTCAGAATTCAAGGGTCCAAAATATGTGTATTCCCAACTAGGAAAGAACGGGTCCTTGTCTGTTAAGAATGTAATGAACCCTGCGAATTCTGGGATGGCCCACTCCTGCCGGACTTCTGTGCCGACTGGCACAACCCTTATTGTGTCTTCCCCATAGAGAACATGAAGCATTTGCGCATAATGGGCGCATAGGGTGCCCGGATTCAAGTCGAAGTTGACGAAGTTATCGTTGTTGAATCGGTTGGAAATCTCGGTCCAGGCTGCTTCGGGAGTATCGCAGTGTAGACAATTTAACTTGACCTCACGGCGGATCAGGGCCTTGTGGATATCTTCTATCGCTGAACGACCTAAATCCGTCTTTCGAAGACGAAAGCGATAGTAATCCACGCTGCCGATCAGACCTACCACGGCAGATCTAACGGCTCGGTCCTTATCGTTATTCAGCAAATTGACCAGAGCCGGAAGCGAGTCCGGAGCCCGTTCCACTATCAAATTCGAAAGAGTTCTTCGCAGAAAGCTCTCTGGCCGGCCCTCCGTTCCATTAGTATGAGCAGCGAGATCCCGCCATCGTCGCACCTGTTCATCAATGGTGTATCCCCCTAGCTCCTGCTCTACAAGGCCCAAGTTATCTCGAGTGAAGAATTGAAGCCATTTGTCATCGGCTTCCTTTGCCGCCCATTCCAGGCTCTTTCGCCCTTCGTCCCCGATCCTTCGGCCTGTCACCTGCAAAAATGGATTTACTGCACCAGAAAGATTTAGCTGCTTGATAGAGAGCGTTTCCACTGCTCCCATCGGAAAATCTGCTTCGGGGATGTACCGGTCCATGTCAACGAGAATTCTCATTGCCCAGAACCGGTAAGAGTATGGTTGCTTTCGGTCGCGAACAATCACAGCAAGTTGAGGCGCAGTATCTGTGCCCTCGATAATGAGCAAGTCCTGAATTTTATCAGCAATGCGAAAGGCGACTGATTTCTGGTATTTGGCATTACTTGATTGCTTCCAAATGTTGACGCGCTCCTCGGGGGAAAGGGTGCGAAACCGCTCAAGAAATTCCTTGTTTTCTGCGCCCTCTTGCTTTTGCTCCGCCTCCATTTCTCGGGCTAGCTGGCGGCCGGGGGTTGTTTCCTGCGGATCGGAATACCCACCAGCAGGAAACGCGTGCGCCGGGGTCGATAGCGCCTGGGACAGTATGCTTGCCGCCAAAACAATCAACCCACGGGGCAATCTAGTAGTCATGGGCACTTCCCGATTGAACACAAATAGACGGCGTAAGCATAATCTACGTGGCTCCATTGGACGGGTCGCCCGCACGTATCCCCTCTCATTTTTGACCGACCATGTCGGCGGAAGAATACCACTAGCTCAACTCACCGGACCGTTAGAATACAACGGTTTGGATTTGGGCATCGACGCCGGTGCCCCTGTCAGCCTTTCGCTGCGCCACGTCCGGGACACTCGGCCCATCTTTCCTTGCCAAAAAGCCTGAACGGCGTATATGCACATGACGCCGAATAGATTAGAACCAGGTCTTTTTCTTGTAATCGAGATACGCGGCGCCGAACTTTTCTGTCAGCACCCGCTCCTCTTTCCTGCTGCGCACCACCTGCAGTGGAATCATGATCGCAAAAATCACCAGCAGCCACGGCCGTGCCATCCAGGGGATGATTCCCAGGATGAACATCGCGCCAAAGATGTAAATTGGATTGCGGATGCGCGAGTAGACGCCCGTCGTCACCAGCGTCGTCGCCTTAGCCTGCACGCTGAAGGCGCTTCCCAGCTCAATGCGCGCAATTACGAACAAAAGAAAGGCTGGCGCAGCAATCGCAATTCCTGCAATGCGCCATGCAGTCCATGGCAGATGCGGGGCACGCATGGCGTAGAGCGATAAGCCGATGATTACCACCGCCAGTGTCACCAGATTGAGTCTCATGGCCGTTCCTACGGTACGCGGAGCTTTGCGGAAAAGCATTGCAAAGTATGGGTGTCTCTTGACGACGCCTACGTTCTTATCGAGGGGCACCCGGTTACGAATTTGAGGATGGGTCTTAGTGAGTGCCTGGCGGGACAGTCGGAGAATCATTGGTCTTCTGTGTCCAGACTTGCTGGGCGATGAGCCATTTGCCGTCTGCCTGGCGCGAGTAAATGGTGAGGTAAGCGCCCGCGCCCGGAAGTGTTCCGCTGCCATCGGTGAGGACGAGAGTTTCGTTGAAATCGCCGCTGTCGTAAGCGAAATTTCCGGAAACAACCATGGCGGCGGTTTGGAAATGAATGTCGCTGGTGAAGGAATTCATGGCCTGCTGAGTGACTGCGCGGATGGCGTCACGGCCTGTGGAACGCCCGCCATCGGGTCTGATGAACATGGCGTCGGGCGCATACATATTAGTGATGGCATCGAGCTGCTTGGCGTGAAGCGCGCGGGCCCAATCCTCTCGCGCGGCAAGGACGGCATCGGCGGAATGGTTTGAAGTTGAGCCGCACGCGGAAACCAGGAAAGCCAAGAGGCAAACTGCAGGAGTCAACAGAGAGAAAACTGCACGCCGTGAAATGAAAGTCATAGTTTTGTCCTCATTGTCTACTTTGAAGTCGAAGAAAGTGACGAGAGCATCTTGCCGAGAAAATCATTGAGTGCTGTGCCGCTGCTGATCCAACGGACCACAGCCACGATGTCGTTTTGCTGGTCAACATAGATGACGTTTGATCCGTTGCCAAGGAAACAAACGGCCGTGGCGGGCGCGTTGGGCCAGGGCTTCCTATCCGTGTTCAGGAACCAATTCGCGAAGCCATAGTCCTTGTTGGCCGGACCTGGAGTACGGGCCATCTGAATCCACTTATCCGAGACGAGTGTACGCCCGTTCCATTTGCCGTCGTGGAGAAACAGGAAACCGAAGCGAGCCATGTCATAGGCATTGATGAACATTCCGCCGCCCCAGTGGCCGCCACCGGTGACGGACTGCATTTTCTGGCCGTCGATTTCCACCCAGGAATTGTCGTAGCCGTACCAGCGCCATGTGGAGGAGGCGCCAATCGGCTCCATGATTTCTTCGCGGAGGACATCCTGGAGCGGACGCCGCCAAACATTGAGGGCAGCCAGAGCCAAGACGTTCACACGCACGTCGTTGTATTTGTAATGCGCGCCCGGATCCCAAAGCTTGCGGTTGGGCCAGTCCGCGGGCTTTTCGCCTTCGGGGCGGTCGGCCCAATCAGGCTTGCCCCAGAGAGTTCCTTGCCAATCGCTGGTTTGGCGGAGCAGGTCGTCCCACTTAATTTTTTGATTGTGCGGGGCGTCGAAAAGGTCGACATCGGGCGGCATGTAGTCGCGGGCGAAATCGTTGAGGTCGCGGATGAGACCGCGTTGCCAGGCAAGGCCCACGACGGTGGTAAGAAAAGTCTTGGTGACGCTGAAGGTCATGTCCACTCTGGTGGGATCGCCCCACTCGGCGACAATATATCCGTGATGAATGATCAGGCCGTTCGCAGGGCCGCGGTCCTTTACGCGGCCAATGGGCGTATCGAATGGCTCGCGCGCGCCGAATGTGGTGGCGTTGTAAAGCATCATGTTCTTTGTGGCGGGATTCTCGCTGGCGATGGCAAATTTCACGGCTTCGTCGAGGCGCGCGGGATCCATGCCGGTCTCTTCGGGTTTTTTGTGCTGCCAGTCGAGACGTGCGGGGAAGTAGGGCGTGGTTTGCTGAGGCGCTGGAAGGGCGGCCGCGGACAACATAAAAGTGGCCAGCACGCATGTGACAATTAAGGCGCAAGGCTTGGCGGCGCGATGAAGTGTCATGAATCACCTCTCGGAGACGGGGAGTATACATTGAGGAGGCTTAAATTTGGGCGGCGGTCAGTTTCCGGTTAGCCGGTGATGCGGAGGCGAACACTGAGGATGGATTGGATGACGGCGTCATCCAATTGGCCACACCCGAACTCGAATTCACGCCGCAAGGCTCATCACCAAAAAGGCCAGGGTAATCACCGAAATTGCAACAGAGACATACCAGATTTGGAGCAGGTGAGAAGTTGATTTCATGATGATCGCCTACGGATGAAGCATAACATCCGGGGAATTATCCGCGGAGCACCTTGAGGGGAACCGAACGGCATAATTCAACAACCGCGCCCCTTAACATCAAAGGGTGTGGCAACCACGTGCAATGTATGAGGAAATTCTGATTTAATGCTGTGCGACACGCCGGTGGAACAGCCGGCTTTTTGTTAGCTTCAGTTAAGCGCTTTGCGCGCGGGCAATTTCTGGGGCTCCGACAAGCTCATCAAAGAGCGTCCGGTAAGAAATCATCGCCTGGCGCAATTCTTCCGTACTGGCCTGGCCGTGCGTTTGACGCAGGGCGCTGGCGTGGGCGGATCGGTAATTCTGGAGAACTAAAGGATAGTCGACCGAGATATCCGCGGCACGCTGTTCAAAGGCGCTTACCGGATAACCTCGCGCCAACATTACATCGCTTAGAAGCTGATCGGCTTCCGTTACGGCACCTCCGGGTCCATTCACGAAGCGCGACTGCACCCTGCTCCAGGCGTCCACAAACCGAGCGCGATCGGCCGAACCAAGCGGGCGGATGTTAAGACTCTCGACACGATCTGTGCGCTGATCAAGGCCGGCCTCGGCCTTGCGCCGGCCGTCGCCTTGTTGAAGAGTCCGGTCATATTCAGCGCCGCCGAATTTGGTGCGGAGTTGCCGACTGTGGCGCTTTCGGAACAAACCCATGGCGACGAATGCCACTGCCACGATGGCAATAACAATCACGCTGGCGATAATAATTAAGGTCGTTGTGCTCATAGTATTCATACGAATTTTCCTACCTTTCTTGCCGGACCAAAACTTCGAACTTGGAGTTCTGCAATTTCGCTAGTTCAACTGAGAAGATAATCACTCGTCGAAAGGCTGCTGTCTGTCCCCTTCGGGACACTCTGTTTGGTTCACGAGTTTGCCCGGATGACGCAAAGATTTGGATGGTATGTGGGCATCAGTCCACTCCGAAGTCATTCATTCAACGTGGCGACGCGGCCGTCGCCAAAAACGATCAAGGTCTTCTTAAAGCCGGTGGGCATACGCAGCCGCGAATGGATGTACTGATACGCCTGCAAACATGAGGATCCTTCGGAAGTTTTTACAACGAGCCAGCGATCACCCGCGCGCCTTGTCGCCCGCCTGAGAGCCTCGTCGCCGGCTAGCTCGAGCAACTGACGCGTCATATGGAAGAAGGGAAGTGGGCCTGAGTCGGAATTGTGCACGAACCCAATCATTTTTGGCGCTTGCTCAGGCACCTCTCTCAAAAACCGAACCTGGATACGATTGTCGCAAATCTTGTCTTTCACGTCCCGTCGGGGCGCTCCCCGTTGGATAAGAGCATTTATTCTGTCTTGCAACGCGGCAGCGGTTTTCGATGGCAATCGAATTGGAGCGGTGAGGGTCAGCAACACGATCATGCCGGGCGGTACGGAATCGTGAAGGCCGGCTTGCAGACGGTTTATGAGCCTGGTCGCAACCTTATCGAACCTCAAATGAGGGATGGCGGCGTTGGTTCGGCCAGTGACTCGACCTTTGAGAACTGCGATGTTTACCGCAACCCGTTTTCCCGCAGCGGCAATAATGGAATCAACTGAATCATTAATTCTTTTCACGTGTGTGGGTGGACTTAGTTGTGAAGTTGATTTCATGACGATGGCCCGGGGAGGGAGTATAACAGGCGGGTAATTATCCCTGGAGTGGCTCGAGGGGCACCCGAAATCAAAGAAATTCAGAACTGATACTGCGGCCAACTGCCTGTGGCACGGATCGAAAAGAAAGAAAGGCCGGAAGCAGATCCAAAATCTCTTACCGCAGGGGCACAGAGAGCGCTGAGGAGCCACGGAGAATGTGGAGTGGAGGGTCGAGTGTGAGTGAATCGCAAAACGCAAGATGCACGGTTGGTGGCACACCGTTTTGATCGCTCGACGTCATTGGGTCGGACCTTGTAGCGAACATAAGGAAAAAAGTTGCATTCGGAGACAGTGCGACGGAAGATGCCGCTTTGCAGCGAACTTCGTTTAACGCTCGCAAAAGTTGGGGACGAAGCCGCCATCGATGCGAAATCCGTCATTGCAACTCGATGACCGAGACAATGTTCTGATCGCTCTCACCGATTTGAAGAGCGGCACGAGCGTGACCTTTGGGGGCCAGACCTATGCGCTGGTGACCGACGTCCCGGCAAAACACAAGTTTTCCACGAAAGACCTCTCCATCGGCGATTCCGTTTTCATGTACGGGGTCATGATCGGCAAGGCGGTTGCGTCCATTCGCCGGGGCGAAGCGATCACCACTCGAAATGTGAAGCACCAGGCCGCGCCATTTGCCGAAAACCCGGTTCCTTATCATTGGCGTGCGCCGGATGTGTCGAAGTGGCGGTCGAAAACTTTCCTCGGCTATCTCCGCTCCGATGGGCAAGTCGGCACGCGCAATTATTGGCTGGTGATACCGCTGGTTTTCTGCGAAAACGGAAACCTTTTGGTACTGAAACAGGCATTTGAAGAAGAGCTCGGTTTTGCCCGATCGCAGGTCTATCGCAAACAGGTGGCCGAACTTGTCCAAATGCTCCGCGAGGGACGAGAGCGCGAGATCAGCGATTATTCCTTTGGTGATGCGGCTTCAGGCGAAAATGCAACCCAGGTGAAACCATTCGCAAATATTGATGGAATCAAATTCCTGATGCACGAAGGCGGATGCGGCGGCACGCGCGAAGATTCCAACAATCTGTGCGCGCTTCTGGCCGGGTACATCCATCATCCCAACGTGGCCGGCGCAACCGTCCTGAGCCTGGGCTGCCAGAACGCGCAGATATCCGTCTTGA
Source organism: Candidatus Acidiferrales bacterium (assembly GCA_035308165.1). GTDB lineage: Bacteria > Acidobacteriota > Terriglobia > Acidiferrales > UBA7541 > DASTCZ01. The sequence goes on from DATGHC010000066.1 coordinate 15,904, forward strand.
AAGAAGAAATCCACCGCCGCGACACGCAGTTTGCGAAGCCTCTCTACATATTTGAGCAGCAGCAAAGTGGCTCGGAGTCCCGGTTGCTTTCGGATGCGATCCGCTCGACATTCCTGGGGATGATTCAGGCAGACAAAAGTTCGCGGAAGCCGGCGCCGCTTTCGGCGCTGACCGTGGGTTTGAAATGCGGGGGCTCGGACGGATTCAGCGGAATTTCCGCCAATCCGGCGCTGGGCCACGTCGCGGACACACTGGCCGCACTGGGTGGCCGGGGAATTCTGGCGGAGTTTCCGGAGTTGTGCGGCGTGGAGCAAGATTTTATCAATCGCGCCGCGCGGCCCGAAATCGGAGCGCGGTTCATTCAACTGATGCATGATTACGCGGCGAGGGCCAAAGCCGTGCGATCCGGATTCGATATGAATCCTTCGCCGGGCAATATCCGCGACGGTCTGGTCACTGACGCCATGAAATCGGCGGGCGCGGCGAAGAAAGGCGGCACCTCGCCTGTAACCGCGGTGCTGGATTACCCCGAATACTCCTCCGAGGCAGGTTTGAATCTGCTGTGCACGCCGGGCAATGATGTGGAATGCGTTACAGGACAAGTTGCCGCCGGGGCGAACATCGTACTGTTCACCACGGGCCTGGGCACGCCGACGGGCAACCCGGTTGCACCGGTGATGAAGATTTCCACGAATTCGACGCTCGCGGATCGCATGGGGGACATCATTGACTTCGATGCCGGGGGCATAATTTCAGGCGAAATGACCATCGCGCAGGCCGGCGACGCTCTGCTGGAACAAATGTTGCGCGTTGCCAGCGGCCAACTCAGAACCAAGGCCGAGATTCTGGGTCAGGACGATTTCATTCCCTGGAAACGAGGCGTATCACTCTGAGTTCCAATCACAAGGACGCCGCGGGATTTCATGAAGAGGATTGATGCGCACCAGCACTTCTGGAAATATGATGCGGCGCGCGATTCCTGGATCACGAAGGAGATGGCCATTTTGAAACGAGACTTTACGCCGGCCGATCTCTTGCCAGAGATGAGTGCGAACGGCATCGACGGAAGCATCGCCGTGCAGACAAACCAATCCGAACAGGAAACACTCTTCTTGCTGGATATTGGGAAGAGGAATGATTGGATTGCCGGAGTGGTAGGCTGGGTGGATCTCTGCGCCGGGAATGTGGAGGAAAGACTGCGGTACTTCTCTCAGTTTGAAAAACTGCGCGGGGTGCGCCACATTGTTCAGTCCGAAGCCGACGACCGTTTCTTGCTTGGCGCTGATTTCATGCGCGGGATAAGGTGCCTCGCCCAATTTAACCTGACGTATGACATTCTCATCTTTCCGAAACAATTGCCGGCAGCGATAGATTTCGTGGCGAGATTCCCAGAACAACCGTTCGTGCTGGATCACATGGCGAAGCCGAACATCAAATCCGGCCATCGCTCAACAGAGAACATGGAATGGGCGCGAAACATCAAATTCCTTGCGGCCCATCGCAATGTTTCTTGCAAGCTTTCCGGGCTCATCACGGAGGCGGATTGGAATGGTTGGCGCCCTGAGGACTTCAGGCCCTATTTGGATACGGTGTTTGAAGCCTTTGGCGCGCATAGGCTGATGTTCGGGTCGGATTGGCCGGTATGTCTTCTGGCAGGCACTTATCATCGCGTGCGCGAAGTGATCCAGAAATATGTGGGGGAATTTTCCGTTGCGGAGCAAGAGCAAATCTTCGGGGGCAATGCCCAGAAATTTTATGGCTTGAAGAACTGATCTGTGGACCTGGAGCTAAAAGACAAAGTAGTTGTGGTGACCGGTGGCGCGAAGGGAATTGGCGCCGCGATTGCCTCGGCGTGCGCAGCCGAGGGGGCCATCCCCGCGATTGTTGACCATGATGGTGAAGCCGCTTTGAAATTGCAGGCGGAGCTCCTGGGGTTAGGCGCGGCGTGCCACGCGTTTGTGGCCGAGCTTTCCTCAGCGCAACAATGCGAGCAGGCAGTGGCGAAAGTCATTTCTCAATGTGGCCGTCTGGATGCGTTGGTCAACAACGCCGGAATCAACGATAGAGTCGGCCTGGAAAGCGGAAGCCCGGGGGAATTTGTCGATTCGCTCGCGCGCAATTTAAACCATTACTACGCCATGGCTCACAACGCTTTGCCCGCGCTGAAATACAGCAAGGGCGCCATCGTCAACATCGCTTCGAAAGTTGCGCTCACCGGCCAAGGTGGGACGTCGGGATATGCCGCCTCCAAGGGAGGCGTGCTGGCGCTGACGCGCGAATGGGCCGCGGAGCTGCTTCCATTCGGAATCCGCGTGAACGCCATCGTGCCTGCTGAGGTTTCGACGCCACTCTACCGTCAGTGGCTAGAGACCTTTCCCGATCCAGAGGCAAAGTTGGCTGCCATCGTTTCCAAGGTTCCTCTTGGCAATCGCATGACAACCGCGGAAGAGATCGCTGCCGCGGCAGTTTTCCTATTGTCCGGCAAAGCTTCGCACATCACCGGACAGCATCTCTTCGTGGATGGCGGATACACGCACCTGGACCGCGCCTTAACTTAGGGAGACGCTGGATGTCCGCTCCTAACCCGGTTGGAAGGGCGACGCGAAGGTCCGCTCCTATCACTGACCCCCGATACGTTGTGCCGTTTATCCTGATTACCAGCCTGTTCTTCCTGTGGGCCTTCGGCGTCAATCTCAATGACATTCTCATCCCTCACTTGAAAAAAGCATTCGGACTCACGGATTTTCAGTCTTCGTTCATTCAAGTTGCGTTTTTTGGAGGCTACTTCGTGGCGGCGTTTCCGGCGGGTAAGGTCATGGAGCGGATCGGCTACAAGAAGGGGTTTTTGGCGGGTTTGGCCATCTGCGCCACGGGCGCGCTGCTTTTTATCCCTGCGTCGTCGATCCGAGTGTATGAAGTTTTTCTGTTCGCGTTATTCGTCATGGCCTGCGGCCAGAGTTTTCTGGAAGTGGCCGCAAATCCCTACGCCACAATTTTGGGCCCTGCGGAAAGTTCGGAGCGGCGGCTCAATTTCGTCCAATCCTTCAATGCCACAGGAGCGGTCGTCGCATCCCTGCTGGGCCGTTCACTGATACTCACCGGCGTTTCCTATAGCCCCACCCAAATCGCATCCATGACCGCAGCGCAACTCCAAGCCTACCAATCCGCCGAAGCCAGCACGGTGAAGCTGCCTTACATGCTTATCGCTGGGGTTTTCCTGCTGGTAGCCGCACTGATTTATTTCACGCCCATGCCCGATGTAGTGGAAACCAGGGATCATGAAGAAGCTCCAGGACACGGCGGATTAGGAAGCGTTCTCTCGCAAGGACATCTGGTGAAGGGTGTGATTGCGCAATTCTTTTATGTGGGAGCACAGGTGGGCGTGGCCAGCTTTGTGATTCGATTTGCCCAGCACAACGTTCCGGGGACGAGCGAGAAGCCTGCTGCCGCATTTCTTTTCTATCACTTGGTTGGATTCATGGTGGGCCGATTCGCCGGGTCGGCCATCATGAAGCATGTTCCGGCGCCGCGTCTGCTGGCCATTTTCGCTGTCGCATGCCTGGTGTGCGCGGGCATCGCCCTGTTTACCACCGGGTTGATTCCCATCTGGGGCGTTGTTCTAATCGGCTTCTTTCATTCCATCATGTTCCCGACAATTTTTGCATTGAGCATCAAGAATCTGGGCCCGCTGACCAAACGCGGATCCTCATTGTTGGTGATGGCCATTCTGGGAGGGGCGATTTTCCCCGCGCTTATGGGTAAAATTTCCGACACCTCCAACATTCAGCGCGCCTTCATTGTTCCCTTGATCTGTTACATCTACATTTTTTATTTTGCGGTTTCCGGCTACAAACCTGCTGGCGCCGCCGCTCCAATACCGGCCATGGAGGTTTGAAAAGCGATGAACCGGCGCTACTGCCTGACGCTGGACCTGAAGGACGACCCTGAGCTGATCGCCGAATACAAACGCCATCACGAAAAGATATGGCCCGAGATTACCCAAAACATCCATGAATCCGGCATCGAAGATCTGGAGATTTATTTGCTGGGCACGCGCCTGTTCATGATCCTCGAGGTAAACGAACGATTTTCGTTCGAGGCCAAAGCCAAATCCGACTCCAGAGATCCAAAGGTGCGCGAGTGGGAGCAATTGATGTGGAAATTTCAGCAACCGCTGGCCAACGCGCGCCCGGGAGAGAAATGGCTGCTGATGGAGCGAATCTTCAAGCTTGAATCGTAAGCGAATACCAGAACGGCCCCGGCGTCTGCTATGCTTCATCCCGCAAAATGGCTATGCGACACCTTCAGGGAGAAGTCCACTTATTTTCGCGAATCGGCTGCCTTCTGCTTGCCGTAGCGATGGTAGTGAGCAATAGCGGCGGCGCGCAACGAATCCGTAATGAACCAAACCAGATTTCGGCTACCTTTCATCGCGCCGTACAGGAGGCTGGAACCAAATATAAAGTTCACGGTTTGGCTGTGGCATTAATTCAGCAGGGTCATGTGGCGGGAATCGAAGTGTACGGTGTGAGAGACGAAGAGTCCAAGGCTCCTATTACTGAAAATACCATTTTTGAGGCAGGATCGCTGAGCGAGCCAATCTTTGCATATGCAATGCTTGAGCTTGCTGCCGAAGGCCGCCTGGACCTTGGCGCACCCGTGACTCAATATTTTCCATTGCCATATCGCCGCATCGCGAACCCTTTTTTGGCCGACCCATCGCCGGTCCAAACGGATCAAATCACCGATATCCGCTTCCAGCAAATCACCGGCATCCGCCTGTTGAACCACACGTCTGGAATGCCGAATTGGGTATTAAACGATCATTTGCGCCTGTTGTTTAACCCCGGGGAGAGGTGGTCTTACTCAGGCGAGGGCGAAGTCTACCTTCAGCGTGCCGCTGAACAACTCACGGGGCAGCCATTTGACTCCCTCGTTTCGCGCTCCGTACTTGGACCCTTCGCAATGACCCATAGCAGCTATGTCTGGCGACCCGAGTATGAGGCTTCCATCGCAACGGGGTACGAACGGGGCGGCCATCCGGTTCCCCCCAATCATTATCGCCGGGCGATCGGGCCGATGACACTGTACACAACGGTCGCCGATTACGCGCGTTTTGTGTGCATGGTCGTGGCGAGTTCCCCACGCCAACGGCTCCACGAAGGGGTCGTCTCCCTCATGCTGAACCCGACCGTAACGGTGGACAGCGCCAACTCATTTTCGTGGGGCATGGGCTGGGGACTCGAACAATCGGCCGGAGATTCATATTTTTTTAACTGGTCGGGACACCCGGGATTTTCCGCCTTGGTAATCGCATCGCGCAAGACCGGCAATGGACTGGTCCTCTTCTGCAACGGCGAAAATGGCTTGGAGGCTGCACGCGACGTCGTCCAAGCTACTCTCGGCGGCGGCCATCCGATCTTCCTGTCTCCCTTGCTGCGACATCCATAAGATCACCTCTGATCTCACGCCGATGGGCATTGGAAATGGAGTTGCCCGATATTTGGCAGTTGACCCTGACTATTTCTACCTTTCCACAGCCATTCGTGATATAGAAACGCGGCATTAGGGGATAATCGCCAAGGTCCCGCCCTCGGCTGTTGGCGATTTGAGTATCAAGCCTGGATTATTTACCGGGTTTGCGAGAGGTACCGGACGTGAGCCTGCATTCTTGCATTTCCCAGAGAAAATTTGAGTCTCCTCCGTCCGTCGTGTTTTTCTCTCGAGGATTTCGGCGCCGTTTGAAGTTATAGGCGGGAAGAACCCGCGAAATGCAAAGATTTACCGGAACATTTTTTCAGTCGTGGAGGCCCAGTCCAGCCATGAAAAAAATCCTCTCATTTGCAATATTCATTTTGTGCATATCCTCACCAGGGATCGCCCAATCGAAAAGAAGCGAAAGTCAAAAGGTCCCTACGAACCCGCAGGAAGCGGCCCAGACCAGCACGGCACCCGCGACTTCCGCACTCGCCCGCGCCTCCTACCCAAGCCTTCCTCTGACGTTTGAGAAAAACAAGGGGCAGAGCGACAACCGCGTGGAATTCATTTCCAGAGGCGCGGGGTACAACCTGTTCCTTACGGCTGACGAAGCTGTCCTGGCTCTTTGGCAAAAGGCAGAGGGCGAAGATTGCGGGTTGAAAGGGAAGGGCAACAGCGTCTGCGCCCCGGACGGCCCGAGTGCCCCGCGCCAAGAGGCTGTCCTATGGCTGAAAATGTTGGGCGCCAACTCGAATGTACGGGTGGAAGGGCTCGATGCGCTGCCGGGAAAAACAAACTACTTCATCGGAAATGATCCAAAGAAGTGGCAAACCAACGTCAGCAATTTTGCGAAGGTGAATTACCATGATCTTTATCCCGGAATCGATTTAACTTACTACGGAAACCAGCAGCGAATTGAATCCGATTTCGTCCTGGCGCCCGGCGCCGATCCCAACCAGATTCAATTTGAAGTGCAAGGCGCAAGCGGCTTGCATCTTGATGCACAAGGAAATCTGATTCTTGGCACGGATGCAGGAGAAGTGCGGCTGCTGCGGCCGGGAATCTATCAGATGGAAAACGGATCCCGCCGCGAAGTTGCGGGCCGGTATGTTTTGAAGTCGGAGAATCGAATCGGTTTTGAAGTGGCCCCTTATGACACCGGGAAGCCATTGGTCATTGATCCGACATTGGTTCACGCCTCGTATCTGGGCGGAAGCGGTCTAGCTGGAGATCTTGCCAACGCGATCGCAAAGGATGCGACGGGTACATATGTCACGGGGCAGACGACCTCAGTTGATTTTCCGGGAACTGTGTTGTTTCCGGCAAAAGAGCAACTCTTTTTTTTCATCGACACTTTCGTAACCAAGTTTAATCCCGCGGGAAACCTGTTGATCTTCTCCGACATTATTGGAGGCGCCTCATTCAACTCTGGGGATGGCGGCAGCGGTATCGGCGTGGACGGAACCGGCAGCGCTTACGTCGTGGGGACAACAGGGGCGCCGAATTTTCCGACCGTAAATCCGTTCCAGGCGACTTTTGGCGCACCCTTTGAGAGCGCGTACGTCTTAAGGCTTTCAAGCGATGGCACGATGCTTGTGTTTTCGACCTTTTACGGTGGGCGCAACTCGAGCGACGACAATCACGGAAATGGCATTTTCGTGGAGCCCGTTGGCAATGTTTACGTTGTGGGCGACACAACTTCACCCAATTTTCCAACACTCAATCCACTGCAGGGAACTCTTAATGGTTTCCAGAATGCGTTCGTTGGTGAATTCAATCCGTCAGGACAGCTGCTCAACTCAACGTATCTCGGCGGCAGCGGTTTGGATGTGGCCAATGCCGTTGCAGTTGATAGCACTCATAGGGCTTACATAACCGGTCAAACGAGTTCCAGTGATTTCCCCGGGGTGACCGGTGGATTCCAATCCACGTTAAGTGGATCGCAAAATGCTTTTGTTACTAGATTTAATCCCGCCAGTTCAGCAATCGAGTACTCCACGTATTTAAGAGGGACAAATGACACTTCGGCCGGGAACGGTATCGTTGTTGATTCCAGCTTTGACGCCTATGTGACCGGCCAAACAACTTCGAACACATTCCCTCTGCAAGGCCCGGCGCAAAGCACGTTTGGCGGCACCGGAGTAATGCACGCGTTCATTACCAAATTCAATCCTACCGGTGCTGGATTGGTGTACTCCACCCTTCTTGGCGGCGAGAGTAATGATTTCGCAACTGGGATTGGTATCGATGGAGCCACGCCGCCGAACGCATACGTCACGGGCGTGACGCAGTCCACCGCCTTCAATCTGGTCAATCCGATGCAGGCCGCGCTGGCGGGAACCAAGAACGCGTTTATCACGCGGATCAATGGAGCAGGGAGCGCATTCGATTATTCAACCTACCTGGGTGGAATAGGAACGGATCAAGCAGAAGGAATCGCTGTCGATCCCGCGACGGGCAACGCCTCCATCGCCGGAGTCACGAATTCACCCAACTTTCCTGTCCTGGGGGCCTTCCAATCTGGGCTATTGAACAGCACCGGGAACGCGTTTGTGGCCGAAATTTCGCCGACGAATCCAACCACGGTTACCTTGTTCCCATCGGCATTTTCCTTCGGAACCTTTGGCATTGGACAAACCAGTTTCACTGAACCGGTCACCCTCAGCAATTATTCCGGAGCGACGATTACCGTCAATACCATTTCACTAACGGGTACAAATCCGGGCGACTTCGCGCAAACGAGCACTTGTGGGACGCTTCCCGCAGCACTTGCCAATGGCGCTTCTTGCATCATCCATGTGACGTTTTCTCCGACCGCGCAGGACTTGCGCACCGCGATGGTTTCTGTAGACGACACCGGTGCGGGCAGTCCGCATACCATGTCCGTTTCAGGGATAGGGTCCGTACCCGAAATCAGCCTGAACAGGACTTCAATTAATTTTGGGAATTCACCGCTCAATTATCCGACCTTTAACAGCGTCATGATAACGAACACCGGCGGAGTACCGCTTCATATCAGCAGCATTCAATTCAGCGGGACCAACGCTTCGGAGTTCACTACCTCCTCATGCATCGTGACACTGGCTCCCGGCGGAGCGTGTTTTGTCTCGATATCATTTATCCCAGTGGCTGCTGGAGCGCGCAGCGCCTCCATGTTGATTAACAGTGACGCAGCCGGGAGTCCACAGATACTGCCATTAACCGGCACAGGCGTGGCAGAGGTTATTGTCCAGCCGACCGCAATTAATTTCGGTTCACAAATTGTTGGCGTGGCGACTTTTGCGGGTGACTTTACCCTGATTAATGGTTCGGGCGTTGCAATTACATTGGGCAACCCGGCGGCCACAGAAGGAGGCGCCAACCCCGGAGACTTCCCCATCACATTGGCGAACACGACCTGCCAAAACCTTGTGGTGTTACAACCCGGCAATACTTGCCTCGTCGAAGCCAAATTCTTGCCTGTGGCCGCCGGACCACGCGCTGCCACTATCTCGTTCGCTTACACGGGATTTGCCGGCAGTCCGATCGTTGTAAACCTGACCGGAAATGGACTCGTGGGCGTAAGTTTGGCCAACACGAATCCTAATTTCGGCAATCAATTCGTGGGATTCACCACCTCGGGCAGCGACTTGCTCTACAACGCAACGAGCGGCGCTATCACAGTTTCAAGCATCGTGCTTGGCGGGACTAACCCTTCGGATTTTACATCTACCCTGAACGCAAGTTGCGCGCCTGGGGGCGTGGTTCCTGCGAATTCGAGTTGTCCGATTGACGCAACGTTTACCCCGTCGGCTCTTGGACCGCGTTCCGCCACGGGGACGGTCAGTTATACAGGCGCGCCGGGGAGCCCACTTGTTGCCAACCTGACGGGCACCGGGATCCCCGGCCCCATCCTTTTGTCCAAATCGTCCCTGACCTATGGAGGGCAGATTACCGGGACCACGAGCCTGCCGCAGAGGGTAATTCTCTCCAATCTTTCGACTGCCGACTTGCATATTTCGACCGTATCGACTGGCAGCGCGGTTTTCACTTTGGCGGCCACGACGAATTGCATCAGCGGAGGAACGGTTAAAGCCGGCGCCTCGTGCGTCGCAGATGTCGTTTTCGCTCCAACTGCGACCGGCGCAGCAAACGCTACGTTGGTATTCACCGACGATGGGCCCGGCAGTCCCCGCAACGTCGCCCTCAGTGGCGTTGGCGAACCCCCGGCAATCACCGTTTCGACATCCACGCTCGATTTTGGAAACCAAACCGTCGGACAAACCAGCGCCCCCCGTTCGGTGTTCCTGATCAATGGCGGAGCCAGCCAAATTACAATTACCACCGGCGGAAATCTGACCGGGACAAACTCCACCGAATTTGTAATTTCCAACAAGGCTGCGACCACATGCCTAACCGGGGCAAAGGTGCTCGGGTCCGGAGGGACTTGTGCAATTTCCATCACATTGGCGCCCGCATCGACGGGACCAAAAACCGCCACGTTGACATTTGTGCCCAGCGCTGGTGGGACTCAAGTAGTGAATTTGATTGGGACTGGTGTTTTAACTCCACAAATTTCTCTGTCTCCAACATTTATATCCTTCGCCAATCCGCAACCGGTGGGTACGACCAGCGCGCCGCAAACCGTCACGCTAACGAATACTGGAAACGCGCCGTTGATGCTATCCAATATTTCGGTCGTGGGCAGCAATCCAGGGGATTTCACCACATCGGGATCAACTTGCACGGTCGGCTCGCCAGTTCCACCCGCCCCGGGGCCCGGAAATACATGCACATTCAATATTGCATTCGCTCCCGCGCTCGCAGATGTAGGTTTCCTCTCTGCCAGTCTGGATATCACCAGCAATAGTATGAATAACCCCAACACTCTTAGCACTGTCAGCTTAAGCGGCCAATCCATCATCAGCGGAATAACGGTTGTTCCCGCCAGCTTCGACTATGGTTCGGTGGCAGTGGGCGCCTCGAGCACAGCCCCGAATTTTACGGTCACGAACAATACCAATACGCCGATGGTCACCGGCGCAATCACGTTCGCCGGCGCTGACCCTGGCGATTTCAGTTTTTCATTTCCCCAGAGTTGCGGGACGATCGCTGCCTTCGGCGGTACTTGTTCCATTGCGTTTACGGAGTTTGGTCCCGCTGCCGTTGGAGCCCGGTCGGGTCAAATGCAAATCCCGTATTCGGGCCCAACGGGCTTCCCAAATCCCCTCATTGTGAATTTGACTGGCACAGGCAGCACTGTGGTGGCGTTTTCCCCCAACCCCGTGACATTTCCATCCACTCCCCTGGGCGGATTTACATCACCCATATCTGCGTTTCTTACCAACGGAACCGGAAGCTCGGTTACCGTTACGAACACTCCCTCGGTCACGGGAACCAACGCTTCTGATTTCAGCGTCGGGTTTTCTACATGTACAACTGGGTTTGTGATTTCGAGCGGCTCATCCTCATGTCAGGTCAGCATTAATTTCAATCCCACGGCTCGAGGGAGCCGTACCGCTCAATTGGTGTACACGCTTTCCGCTGGTGGCCCGGTCACGCTGACTCTCAATGGAACAGCAACCGGGCCGGTGATGGGCCTGGCGCCTTCGCCGCTAAACTTCCCGGCGCAGATTGTGAACACGCAGAGCGGATCCATGTTTGTCACGGTGTCCAATACGGGTGACAACGTTCTCACCATTTCGAAAGAAACTTTAACGGGCACAAATGGAGATGACTTCTCGTTCCCATCGTTTATTTCCTGTTTCTCGGTCGCGCCAGGATCGAATTGCACGATCGAAATCGCGTTCACACCCTCTGCTCCTGGGGCGCGCACGGGGTTGTTGACCGTAACTCCAACTCCGCCCATTGCGCCGCAAACGGTTGTCTTGAATGGTACCGGAGTCGCCGGCACGGTCGCGGTTTCCCCCACGACACTCACTTATTCATCGCAGCAAATCGGAACAACCAGCGGATCTCAGGCCGTCCAGTTGAAGAACACCTCGAATGGTCCGGTCATGCTGACGGCAGTCGGCTTCAGCGGCGCGAATGCCGCAGAGTATGCTATCGCCGCAGGCACTACGTGCACTGTCGGAGCACAAATCCCTGCACTGACCGGGTCGTGCATTGCCAACATCACGTTTTCTCCGACGGCCACCAGCAATCCACGCGTGGCCGTTCTCACCATTAGCGACAATGTGTTTGGCGCGCATCCAGTTAATTTGAGCGGCACGGCCGTGAATCTGGTCGTCTTCCCCAGCCCCAACCCACTGAATTTTCCCAGCCAAAATGTGGGCACAGCAAGCAGTCCTACACCGATCACTGTCAATAATTTCAGCCCGTCCGTTGTTACAATTTCAGGGACCGCGGCAACAATCACGGGCACCAACGCAAGCGACTTCTCATTCGGAACAAACACGTGTACCGGGGCAGTTTTGCCCGCGTCCACCGGCTCCTGCACGATCAATGTGATCTTCCAGCCCGCATCCGCCGGCGGAGTAAGCAGGACGGCCAACCTCACGTTCGCCGCCTCAGACCCGAATAGCCCGCATGTCGTGGTCTTGAATGGTACCGCCGCGCAACCAATCGTAGGTTTCAATTCGAATTCGATTTCTTTTCCGAACGAGAATACGGGCGTATCCAGTCCGCAGCAATCCGTGACGCTGACGAATAACGGCAATGCGTCGCTGACCATTTCGAGCGTACTGTTGGGCGGCGCGAACCCAGGTTCATTTGTTCAAGTAACGCCGTCCGTCGGGACTGATTGCCGCACTGTGGGAACCGTTATTGCCGGCTCCAGTTGCGTTGTCGCGGCTACATTTACTCCCGCTGCGACGGGGAGCCTGACCGCAACAATCACTTTGACCGACAATGCCACTCCGACATCACAGGTGATAAACCTCTCGGGAACAGGGACGCAGCCCGGAGTGAGCCTTAACCCCGCGACCATTCCTTTTGGAAATCAGCGGCAAAATACGACCAGCGCGCAATCCACATCAATACTCACTAACAACGGAACTGGCCCGCTCACAATTTCGAACGTTGCGCTGGGGGGAACCAATTCGGCGGACTATGCCCTGGCAACACCAGCGAGCGGGACCGACTGCCGGACAGTTGGAACGGTGGCGGCAGGCGCATCTTGCACCATCGCAGCGACATTTACACCGTCGGCTCTGGGATCCAGGACCGCTTCCGCTACGATCACGGACGATGCCAGCCCGACGACGCAAGTGCTGAACCTGACCGGGACGGGGGTATTTCCACAAGTGACGCCTACGCCCAGTCCGGTGGCCTTTGGGAACCAGCGAGAGAACACCACCAGCGCAACGCAAGTTCTAACATTAACCAACGGCGGGACCGACACGCTGCATCTGACCACGGTGGCGCTGGGTGGGGCTAACGCCAACCAGTTTGCGATAGCAGGAGGAACGACCTGCACCAACGGATCGACGGTGGCCGCAGGATTGACCTGCATTGTGAATCTGACCTTCACTCCGACGGCATTGGGAGCTCAAGCCGCGACGGTTACCTTCACCGATGACGCTAATCCGACTTCGCAGGTAGTGAACCTGACCGGGACGGGAGTGTTCCCCCAGGCCACGCCGACGCCCAGTCCGCTGCCCTTCGGGAACCAGCGATTGAATACTGCCAGCGCAGCGCAGACCTTGACGCTGACCAATGGCGGGACGGGAACGCTGGACCTGACGACGGTGGCCTTGGGCGGCACCAACGCGGGTGATTTTGCCATCGCCGCAGGAACCACGTGCACGAACGGATCGACGGTGTTGGCCGGAGCCAACTGCATCGTGAAGCTGACGTTTACGCCGGGCGCGCTGGGTAGTCGAACGGCAACGGTGACCTTCACCGACGACGCTAATCCCACTTCGCAGGTAGTGAACCTGACCGGGACGGGAGTGTTCCCCCAGGCCACGCCAGCACCGAGTCCTCTGGCTTTCGGCAATCAAACCAATGGAACTACCAGTGCGCCGCAGACCATCACGTTGAGCAATGGCGGGACCGGAACGCTGAACCTGGCTACAGTAGCGCTGGGAGGAACCAATCCAAGCGCGTTTGCGATTGCA